>NZ_JBJNOA010000003.1:0-695981 GCF_052166845.1 Serratia sp. CY71090
AAATCGCCTTTTTCATCGAACAGGAAGCAGCGATCGAAATCGCCGTCGAACGCGATCCCCATATCAGCGCCATGCTCACGCACCGCATCGGCGGTATCCGCGCGACATTCAGGCAGCAAAGGGTTGGGAATACCGTTAGGGAAAGCCCCGTCCGGCTGGTGATGCACCTTGATAAACTCCAACGGCACGCCCCGCGCCTTGAGTTGCGCCTCGATGGCATCAATCACATGCCCTGCCGCACCGTTGCCCGAGTTGAGCACCAGCTTCAACGGCTTGAAGTTTTTCACGTCGACGTAAGACAGTATGTGCTCTACATAAGCCCCCAATACGTCCTGGCGGACATAGCTACCGCGCGTTGCTGCCGGCGCCTGAAAGTGATTTTTCTCCGCCAGTTCTTGAATCGCTCGTAGCCCGGTATCGCCGCTGATTGGGCGAGAGCCTTCGCGCACTAACTTCATGCCATTGTAATCGATAGGATTATGGCTGGCGGTCACTTCCACGCCACCATCGGTTTTTAAATAGGTTGTGGCGAAATAGATTTCTTCGGTACCGGTTAAACCGATGTCTATCACATCAGTGCCAGAATCCTGTAAACCTTTCGCCAGCGCCAGTTTCAGGCTTTCACTGGTCAACCGCACATCGCAGCCCAACACGATCCGTTTGGGCTTCAAAAACTCGCCATAGGCACGTCCAATACGATACGCGATGTCCTCATTCAGCTCTTCGCCCAGCTTTCCCCGGATGTCATAAGCTTTAAAACACGTCAATTTTTGCATTACCAAACCCTGTTAAATTCTGCCATAGCGATCTTGCAAACGCTCAATATCATCTTCTTCCAGATAGCGCCCCGACCTGACCTCGATCATTTCCAAATCGATTTTTCCCGGGTTTTCTAGCGTATGGACACTGCCTGCAGGAATGAAGGTAGACTGATTTTCCGACAAGAAGAACTCTTGATCATCAACGTTAACTCTTGCTGTCCCACTCACAACGATCCAATGTTCGGCACGGTGGAGATGGCGTTGCACCGACAACCCCTCCCCTGGCCGCACAATGATTTTCTTCACCTGGAAGTGCGTGCCGCTGTCGATGTCGCAAATCTTTCCCCAGGGCCGGTAGGCGGTGGAATGTTGGCGAAAATGATGAAGATTGCGCTTTTTAAGCTCATCAACCACTTTCCTTACATCCTGTACTTTATCCTTGTGAGCGATCAGCAAGGCGTCAGTGGTGTTGACCACGATCAGGTTTTCCAACCCAATGGTTGCCACCAACGCAGACTCCGAAGAGATGTAATTGTCACTGGAGTCGATCGAAATAACGTCACCCACATTGACATTGCCCAACGGATCTTTTTCGGAAACGTTCCACAATGAAGACCAAGAGCCGACGTCGCTCCAGCCGGCATCAATGGGAATCACTACGGCATCACGCGTTTTTTCCATCACCGCATAGTCGATGGAATCACTTGGGCAGTGTTTGAAGATGTCTTGCTCAACCCGGATAAAATTCATGTCGCGTTGGCTCTTACCCACAGACTGCTGGGTTGTGCTAAAGATGTCGGGGCTGAACTGCCGCAATTCCTGTAAGAACTTGGCGGTCTTGAACATGAACATACCGCTGTTCCAACTATAATCTCCGCTGGCGAGGTATTCGATCGCTTTCTCCAAACGTGGTTTTTCCACGAATGCATCAACCTTGAAACAATCATTGGACAGGTGACTGCCGCGTTTGATGTAGCCGTACCCGGTTTCCGGATGTTCCGGAATAATGCCAAACGTGACCAGATGGTTATTGCCTGCAAACGAGATAGCCGTCTGGATCGCCGCGTGAAAATTATCGACCTTCGTGATCAGATGATCTGCAGCCAGCACCAAGAGCATGCTGTCTTCGTCTTCTTCCGCTGCAAGATGAGCGGCTAACGCCACTGCCGGCGCAGTATTGCGCCCTACGGGCTCTAAAATGATATTGGTCGCTAATTGTCCGATTTCACGCAATTGCTCGGCAACCAAAAAACGATGTTCCTCATTGCAAATGACCAAAGGAGCGGCAATTTCAATACCGCCCAGCCCCGACAAGCGCTGTAACGTCTGTTGCAGCAGGCTCATCCCACTGTCATCAATAGAAAGAAACTGTTTAGGGAACGATTCTCGCGACATCGGCCACAGACGGCTCCCAGCACCGCCGGCCATAACCACAGGGATTAATTTGGACATTATCTACCCTTTACTCCGCCATCTTTCCTAAACGAAGACGCTACACGTCACTGACGTCATCATTCTAAAATTCATACGATCATCAACCCATCGCCGCGTTTTTGCTAAAAGTATCAATTCCTCTAACCTACAGCCCTTTACAGGAATGATGTTCAGAAATAAACCCGACGAGTAAAAACACAGGAGGAACAACCTGCCGATAACATAACGTATTAACGAAAAAAGAGCAGCATAGCGCTGCTCTTTCAGATTAATGCTCATAGTGAATATGTTGCTAACGACTGCGGGCAAAATACTGCGCGACCCGCATAACGTCTTTTTCATCCAACGTACCGGAGTCGCTCAGCAAGGTGATCCATGATTTGATGTAGGCGTACTTGGCGGAGGCCAGATCGCGTTGGGCGCTATAGAGCTGCTGTTCGGCGTTGAGCACATCGACGTTGACGCGTTGCCCGGCCAGCACGCTCTGCCGAGTCGCCGTCACCTGTGTAGTAGCCGATTGTACCGCCAATTCATAGGCCGCTACCTTGGCGCGGCTGCTGATGCACAAATTGTATTGCTTGCGCAGATCGTTGAGCGTGGTGCCCGTCTGTGCATCCATTTCATACATCGCCTGGCCATAGCGCGCCGCCGCCTGCCGGGTCGACGCCGAAACGCCGCCGCCGGAATAAATAGGCATGCTGACCTGCACGCCGATGCTGTCGGTACGGTATTTCTGGTTAACCGTATTATCGCTGCTGGAGTCGTTTTCCGAATGCGAAGCATACAGCTGCACCTGCGGCATAAAGCCCGCACGATTCCTTTCGACATCATACTTGGCGGCATCCACGCCATGACGCGACGCGGCCAGCACCGGGTTGTTCTCCAGCGCGATCTTCTGCCAATCTTCGAACCTGGACGGGATCAGCGGTGCCACCTTGAACTTGCCCGGCCGCAAAACCTGCAATTCATCCAGTTGGTTCAGCGGCATACCGATAATCACTTCCAGCTCGCGCTGTGCGGCGTCCAGCGCGTCGCGCGCTTCAATTACCTGCGCTTCGGCCAGGCTGTAGCGCGCCTGGGTTTCCGATACGTCGGTAATGGTGCCTTCACCCGCGCTCATCAGGCGATCGTTCAAGGTCAGCTGTTCCTTGTAAGCCGCCTTTTGCGCTTCGGCCAACGCGATTTGATCCTTGGAATAGGCGACTTCGACATAGGCGTTAATCACCCTAACAGCGAGATCCAGCAACTTGCCGCGATAGCGCTCGTCCGACATCATCGTCTGTGCCACACCGGCTTTGTAGCGCGCGTACGCTTCATAGTCGAATAGCGGCTGCGTCAGCGTGATCGAACTGGAATAACTGCGATATTGCTGCCGCCGGGTGACCTCCGACACGTTGCCGAAAAAGTCGCTCTGCGGGTACTTTTGCGTCTGCCAGTTGCGCGGCGAATTCTGATAGTTCAGCGATACCTTCGGCAGCAGCCCCGCCCTGCCGATGTTTTCGTTTTCATCTCCCGCCTCTTTCTCTTTTATAGCCGCCCGGAAAGTCGGGTCCTTCTCTAATGCCAGCGAATATGCGTCTAAAATCCCTATCGAATAAACCGGCGCAGATATCGCAAACAAAAGGGTGCCGATAACCAGACCGGCAGCCTGTCGTTTTGATTGAATCAAAATTATTCCTCGGTTAATGAAGTATGAGCGCGATCCAAAATAGGTTTAAACAGATAACTCAGCAGCGAGCGTGAGCCCGTTTTCACGAACACCTCGACCGGCATCCCCGGCTTGATGTCCTCGCCACTGAGCATCTTCATGCCCTCCGGCGAGACCGTGACCTGCATCTGGTAGTAAGGTTCTCCATTGGCTTTGTCGACCAGGCGGTCGGCGGAAACCAGCGTGACCGTCCCCGGAATTTTCGGGGTTTTGTTTTGGTTGAAGGCGGTAAACATCAGATCCACCGGCAACCCGTTGTACACCTTGTCGATCAAATCGACTTTCAGGCGAGAATCCACCACCAGCGTCGCCTGGCTGGGTACAACGTCCATCAGGTGGTCACCCGCTCCCACGACGCCCCCCTGAGTGAAAATATTCAATCCGACCACGGTGCCATCCACCGGTGAGGTGATGGCGGTGTTGCCCAGATCGAAGTCGGCCATTTGCAGCTTGTTGCGGAACTCGCTGGCGTCCATTTGGGTTTGCGCCAGTTGCGTCCTGACCTCGCGCTGATAGTCGGCGAAGCGCTGATCGATACGCTGCTGAGATTCCTGCAGCTGCTTTTGCAATTGACCAATCCGCCCGATGGTTTCATCGATGCTGCTGTTCACCTCAGCGAACTGGCGCTGGACCTCCAGATAACGGTTGCGCGGCAAATAACCGTCCGCCGCCAGTTGCTTCATGCTGTTCATCTGCTCACGCAGGCTGGAAAGTTGGATCTGCTTGTTGGCGCGCGAATCCTGCAGGCCTTTCAACTGGAAGCGGATCCCATCCATCGACTGCTTATAACCGTCAATTTCACTTTGCAGCCCCTGGCGGCGAGAGGCGAACAGCTGCGTTTGCAACGCGATGATTTCGGCCACGCGCGGCTGATCCTTAACCTGGGTGAAAACAGGGGAAAAAGTGACCTTGCTCAGACCATCGCGTTCAGCCAGTAAACGCCCTTCAGTGGCCAGCGTGGTGTAGTACTGATCGCGCAGCGAATCAACCTGAGCCTGTGCCTGCACCTGGCTCAATTGCACCAGAACCTCACCGGCTTTCACCTTGTCGCCGTCTTTCACCGCGATGTTCTTGATGATGCCGCTGGCCGGGGCCTGCACCGTTTTGCGGTTGCCGGAAACGGTTACCGATCCCGGTGATGCCACCCCTTTATCCAGAGGGGCGAACGCTGCCCAGGCCAGAAATCCGAACAGACCAATTCCCACTACCAGCCAGCCCATCCGGGTAAACCGCCGTTCGTCCTGCGGGATCTCTTCAATATACGAGTCTTGCGGCTCGCCAATATGCGTCGACATACCAACTCCTTTAAACTGCGGATGGCAATAAAGCCATCAGGCAATTCACGGCTTAATTAATTTGCGTTTTTGGGATGTTGCCTTCATCCGGCTCAGAATTTACCGCCCTCACCGCTTGCTGAGGCTGTTGCGTCTGGGCTTTTTGCGCATTGGCCAACGCCTGAAGCACTTGTTGAGTCGGGCCGAACGCGTTGACGTTGCCATTCACCAACAGCAACAACTTGCTGGTCATCGACAGCAAATTGGTGCGATGGGTAATCAGAACCACCGTTTTATTACGTTGCTTGAGGAACATAATCGCCTGGTTCAACGCTTTCTCGCCCGCATCATCCAGATTGGAGTTAGGCTCATCCAATACCACCAGCGAAGGATCGCCGTACAAGGCGCGCGCCAGGCCGATACGCTGTTTCTGTCCACCGGATAACCCAGCGCCGCCGTTGCCGAGCACCGAATCGTAGCCGTTAGGGAAACGCAGGATCAGTTCGTGCACACCGGCCAGCTTAGCGGCTTCAATGACTTTCTCTGAGTCGATATCGTTAAAGCGAGCGATATTCTCGGCGATAGTCCCGGCAAACAGCTCAATGTCCTGCGGCAGATAGCCGATATACGGCCCCAATTCATCCTTGTTCCACTGATAGATGTCGGCATTATCCAACCGAACAATCCCTTCACTGACCGGCCAAATGCCGACCAGCAAACGCGCCAGCGTCGATTTCCCCGACGCACTCGGGCCAATGATCCCCAGCACGTCACCGGGCTGGATGGCAAAACTCACGTTATGCAATACCGCATCGCCTTTGGAGCCCGGCGGCGTGGCGGTAACGCCTTCTACTGCGAGTACCCCTTCCGGACGCGGCAAGGACATACCGGTACCACGTTGCGGGTGCGTTTCCAGCAGCTTGACCAACCGGCCATAAGAAAGCTTCGCCGCGCTGTAGCTCTTCCAGACGTTAATAACCTGCTCAATCGGCGCCAGCGTTCGCCCCATCAAAATGGAGCCGGCGATCATCATACCGGGCGTAATGTGCCCATCGATCGCCAGCCAGCCCCCCAGCCCCAGCACCAGCGATTGCAGCGACATGCGCACAAACTTGGTGATCGATGTGACCCGCGATGCGCGTTCGCTGGCGATGCGCTGACTGTTCAAAAACCGCTGGTGCAGACCGAACCACCGGCGTTTCAGGTTAGGCAACATCCCCAAAGCCTCGATCACTTCGGCATTTCGCAGATTGGTGCTGGCCAGCGTACCGGACATAATCGACAGCTTGCTGGCCTCCGCCAGCGGCTTTTTCGACACCATTTCGTTGATCACCGCCAATGCGATCAGCAACAGTGCACCGACCAGGGCGAAAAGCCCCAACCAAGGGTTAAAGAGGAATATCACCAACAGATAGATCGGAAACCACGGCGCATCAAAGAAGGCGAACAGCGCGCTGCCGGTAAGGAATTGGCGCAGATTGGTCAAGTCGCTCAGCATCTGGCCGGCGTCAGACGAACCGTTTTTCAGATTCGCCTCGTAGGCCGCAGTGTAGACTCGCGTGTTGAGACGCATATCCAGCTGACTGCCGATACGGATCACCACCATGCTGCGCACGTATTCCAACAGCGACATCATGCCGAACATGCCCAGCATGATCAGCGTCAGCATTAACAGCGTGATTTCATTACGAGAAGGAAGCACCCGGTCATAAACCTGGAGCATATAGATAGAAGGAACTAGCATTAATAAATTAATAAATGCGGTAAATATGCCAACGGTCCAAAAAACCTTACTGCGAGTCCGTATAACATCCGCAATTTCATTGCGCGGTATAAATTGATTCACTTTCTGCCCTTACATCATGTGCACTGTCAGTCAAAATCCGCATTGGACTCTTATAAGGAAAATCCTAAAAAGGGAAAAAATAAAATAAATCCTAAAGAACCCCCACCCCAGACATGCTCGAGACTGCAGATACTTTTTCTAACTATAGGTAGAGAAAGCGGATATCAGCAAGGCCGTAAGCAAAAAAAATCGCCTCACGAACCACAGAAAAAAACAAATGAAAACAGTAGGGTAAATAGTAGACAGGGCAAAGCGAGTTTAGTACGAAAGGGAATAAACCAGAGATAATGACGTGGTTCACAAAATTCAAAGAATACGGGGTGTTCACACACCCCGTATTATTTATTGGCTAACAGTTTCAATGGGAATTATTTCCCACTGGAACCCCTACTTACGCGTAGTGCAGAGTATCCACCAATTGCTGGTGGTTCTGCCCGGTCAGGTATACCACGGTATCGTTGAGATCCAGCGCATGGTTATCGTTGTTGTCGATAATCACATAAGAGCTGGCAGTATTACCGCCACCGCTGAATACTACGGATGCCACACCCACTTTCGACGTCAGCGAGTTGCTGCTGTCCAGACCGAGAATGCCGCCCAGCAGGCCGATAACGCCGTTGGTCAAACCGCCCACCAGCGTCCCCAACAGCGCATCCAATGTGTCTGCGGAACGAGTGCCGTAGTCCGCAACCGCCGTGCCGCTGGCGTCATTGGAGATAGTCAGACCGCCATGGTTAACATCGACAATCTTGTCTTTGAGGCTGCTAAAGTCCTTGATGGTCACACCCGCCTGCGTGTTACTCGCCTTGATGTCATAGATGTTGGCACCTGCGCCACCGGTCAGCGTGGTGTTGCCAATCACGCCCAGGGTATCGGCAGCACTGGAACCTTCTACGGTCAATTGGTAGCCGTTCAGGCCCAACGCCGACAGCACCGGCGCCAACAGGTTGGTGGTAATGACGCTCAGCGGCAGAATGTTCAGCAACTGAATGATGATACCGTCACCGGTACCGCCATGGCTGGAGTCGAGATTCAGCCCAGCGGTATTGGTGGACGCATTGATATCACGCACGTTGCTGAAACCGCTGCCCAGGGTCAGATCCAGCGCGTGATCACCGGTCACGTTGATGGTCTGAACCTGCGCATTGGTGCCGGCCAATGACAGAATGTTGTCAAAGCTACCTGTACCGCCTGAAGCCACGTTCACCGTGCTCAACGGAGTACCGCCAATCAGGCTGCTGCTGCTGTTCAGAGTGATGGCGCCAGCATTCACGTTGGCGGAACTCACCGCATCAAAGTTGATGTTGAAGTGATCGGTGGCGTTCTGCACGAAAGTGAAGTTCAGCGTACTGGCTGAAGTGGCGTCTCCTTTCACTTCCAGCTGCGCAGCGTTGCCGCCGGCGGCGTTGATGACGTTGACGTTAGCCAACCCGGAGATCACAAATCCTTGCGTGCCCAGATTGGTGGCCGCCGCGTTCTGCGTAACCGTGCCGCCGTTAGTCCCTTCCACCGTGGACGTTCCGTTGGTCAAGCCAAAGTCAAAGGTGTTGTTCGGCGTAGTAACGGTTGTGGTGGTCGGTGACCCAATCGCCGGCGTAGTAGTCAAAGTGCCGACAGACTTGCCGATATAGCCGGTCAGGTCGATCTTCTCAAAGTTCGAGAAGTTGTTGGCATTACTCGAAACAGTACTGGAGCGAATGCCCAAGGCGTTTTGGTTGGTCACCACGGTTTTGGTGATGAAGTTGGCGGAAATGGAGTCCGTCCCCGTGCCGCCGTCAGCCTTGACGGTGTTGGCGACGGTGTTAGCTCCGCCGGAAACGCCGTTCCCTGCCCAGTGCAGGCTATCGTTGCCGGCACCAAGGTTAAACTGCGCCGTGCCGGCCGCAATGTTTGCCGTCGATGTGACGACTACGTCATCCGCACCCGAACTGGCATTCAGGATGACGTTGCCGTTATTGACGGTGATATCTACGCCTGGATTAACGCCGTTGTCAGACAGGTTGACCGTTGCTGCGCTGGTGCCGTTGATAGTCAGATTCGCCAGATGGTCGGCGAACTTCAGGTTCACGGTGCTGGCGGCATTGGCGTTCAGTTGGACATTCGTCAGTACCGCTGTTTCGGCGTTGCTGATTTGATGAGAAATACCGGTGTTCACAGTACCCGTAGCGTTACCACCGGCGGCTGTAGTCGTCAGGCTAGCCGCGGTTTTGTACAACAGGCTGGTACCGATATCAAACTCAAATGCGTGCTGCTGAGTGACAGTAACCGCGTCAGTAGCCGTTGAAGTCCGCAGGTCATTAATGATGGCTTGGGTAATAACCGATTTATCAGTCCCCAAAGCACTGTAAAGCGCCAGCTGAGCCGGCGTAGCTGCAGTACCGTGAACAGCGGTGTAAACATGTTGGATAAAGTTATCACCAGTCAGCTGTGCGCCTTTCCGCTGGAATTCATCAGAAGCTAATGCACTGGTAATAAACTTAGTATATGCCGCGCCAGATGCCAGATACTTGCTCCAGCTATCCAAACCTACGGCGTCAATGCCGCGCTCCGGCACGGCCAGGAACACAGCAGCAGCCTGTTCCTGGTAATTCAAGCCAGGTAAGCTGCCAGCAGTGTAAGCAGTTGTTGCCAGTGTAAACGCCTGTTTAGCGGCGGCATCAGAGCTGCTGACACTGCCACGCAACGAGTTGATGAAATCAACAATAACATCACCACGCGTTGCTCCGCCTTGCAGTTCCGTCAAGTAAGTATTTAACTCGGTGCTATCTGGCGGCCGTTTAAAACCTTGAGTAAAGAGCTTGGTAATAAAATCCTGATTACTCAAAGTGTTAATATAACTGCGCTCATTAACAAAACTCTGAGCGGCGACGGAGAATGTTCTGGAACCATCATTAATTGCCGCCCCCCAATAGTTGACACCCGCAGCTGATTGCACGGACCCAAGAACATAGTAGATCGCTAATACATCAGAAGCGCCATTACCGGCCGCGGCTGCAGTATTCGCCGAAGGATACAATACGGCATCGATTTTATTATCAAATGCAGTTTGTTGAGAAAGTATGGTTGAATCAAAGCCATTGTAATTTAAGAGATCACTGACTAAACCGCCAACGATATTTGCCGCGGGCTGCCCTCCAGCAAGCAAAGCAGCTAAAACACCGGCGCTAGGTGCTGAGCCATAAACGTTGGTATATATCGCACTCACAATATCGCTAGTACTCTTCCCGCTATATAACGCCTGACCTGCACTGGAAGAGAGAATCTGAGCGACATATTGCGCTGAAGTTCCACCATTTTCAAGAAGTTGCCCGGCACTATCGAACGTCGCCGCGGATGCTGCTTTACCAAGAACAGCATAGTAAAGCGCAGCACCAGTCTGCTGTGAGACAAGAGATGACATGTGTATTCTCCTAGAGAAGCCATTCAAAAAACGTTACAGACAGCAATTTGCCGCTGAAGAACAAAGCAAGAACAAGCAAAACAAAAATGCATGAAAATCAATGAGTCGTCAGTTTCAATACTCCTATGGTTAAAGCAGTAGATACATACAAAGAAAGTATCTAAATTCAATGATGTCAAGATGAGAAAGAAAATATAAAAATAATCCTAATAGCGCAGATTGATACTAATCTTTCCTGCATTTAGTTAACGAGTGATTGCTTAGCTAACATTAGGAATAACCTTAGTTACTTTCGCGCTTGAAAGCGTAAAAATACCTGTAAAACCAATCTATTATTTTCACACTGACCTCAGCGAGATAAGACGATGACGTTCATGAAACTGCCCCCCTTCTCTCTCAAATTTATACTCGGCACACTTCTTGCCACCCTGCCTCTGAAAATCGGTTATGCCTTCGAGATTGGCATTAACACACACCTACGCTGGTATCCAGAAGAGCAAGATCATTATTTGAACTTGATAAGTAACTATGGTTTTAATTCCTTTCGTGATGATTACCTTTGGGGGTTAGTTGAACAACAGAAAGGCACCTATCAACCTGTAGATAAACTTATACGTGTAGATAAGTCTCTCTTAGTTGCAAATAAAAACTATGGTATGAACCCCATTGCCGTTCTAGCCTATGGCAATGATCTCTATGATAAAAGTGGATATGCCAGCAACGATGAATCTATCGCAGCTTATGCAAATTATGCATACTGGACAGCAAAAAGATTTAAAGGAAAGGTCAAGTATTATGAGATCTGGAATGAGTGGAGTGTTGGCACCGGCACGCATAATAAATCACCAGCCCCTCCTCCAGCTCAGGTCTACTACAAACTCATCAAGCAGGCCTCTATAGCGATAAAGAGGGCAGACCCCGGAGCTATCGTGCTTGCAGGCTCCTTCGATCCTTTAGGAAACGATGGATTAAAATGGTCCGATGACTTGATAAAGCTGGGCATGCTCAATTATATAGATGGGATATCAATACATCCGTATAGCTTTAAATCCAGTGATAAATCGCTGACTACCCCGGAAGGAAACATTGAAAAAATCGATGGGTATCAAGAAGAATTGAAGAGGCTCGTAGGCAAAGAGGTCCCTATTTACATCACTGAAATTGGCGTACCAACCAATGCGGGGAAATTTGGGTACAGCGAGGACTATGTAGCCCAATATGTTGTCAAATATACTCTTCTTGCAAAAGCCAGGGGATATATAAAAGGAGTTTGGTGGTATGACTTAAGCGATGATGGTGATAACAACCAAAATATAGAGCATAGATTTGGATTGCTCAGGAAAAATGGGAGTAAAAAGCCAAGCATGGAGTCATACGAGAAAATTGCCGATTTAATAAAAAATTACTCGGTAAAAAATTACAATGTGACAACCGATGGTAAAGTGAATTTAATCTTTAGCAATGGAAAAAAAGAAGCCAGGGTTAGTTGGAAAAAGAATGATACGCAGGAGGGAAGGAATTCCACAACGGGAAGAATAATGTCGCTCATGACGAGTAGTAAACCATCTTCGCAGAAAATTACGGCTCTCGTTATTGAAGACCCAACGCAAAAAAGTCAACCAGCGGTTAGCGCAGACACGCCAGTGATAACATTCGGCAACGAGTAAATCCGCATTAAACCAAATGAAAAATAACCTCCTTTGGAGGTGGTTTAAAGCCGAAAAAAAAGCGAGACGATAAACACAGTCTCGCTTTTATCATTTTTAAAATAGTACCGTTATACTATCGTATAACGCCCTGCATTGAGCATGTCGGAAAATAATCTCTCGGACTTTATTGATGGAGAAACAATATAGGTAAACTTAGCAGCCATAGCTAACGGGATATCATCATAATGATCAGTAAAGAAAAGATCTGGTTCCTCAGAAAATTGCTCCCGAACGAATTTAAGCTTCACTACATTTAATGTTTCGACAAATTCACCTGAGTGGCAAAAATGTGCACATATAGTGACATCAAAATCATTAACTTCCTGAGAGAAAGAGGACACATAAATATCCGGCGCTGCAGTTGCCAAGCACTTAGTCGAATTATCACCTAGAACGAGCAAATCCTTTCGGAGAGAATGGCGGGCCAACCATTTTCCGTACTTCTTACCGACATAGGGCCAAAACTTGGTGCGTTGCTGAATCGCTAATAAAGCCACCTTAAATCCAACGCGATCCATTCTCCCAATTTTCCTGCATATGGCGAATTTAATAATAGAGAATAAAAAATACCATCTAAGGAAAAAAATAGAGATGAAAAAAGACAGAACAACCCATACTTTAAAAGTGTTAAATGGCACAAGTGTGCCATCAAGATCATATACGGATTTCAACCTTTTCTCCTAACATCACTAGCCCAGGGATAACGAATAAGATAGCCCTTATAAAGATAAAAATCTGGAATAAAAGCAGGCTCGTCAAATGTGACATTTAACGCAGCAGTTTTAACGACCGAATCCGATGAAAGATACGGTTGGAGAAAATTGATGCAATCAATAAACGTACCACCACTATCAACGGCATCATCAACAATTAGAATTCTCTTACCTTTTCGCAGGTGTTCCAAGTCGCCGGAGATATGCGCCACAGCTCCTACTGACAATATTCTTCCGGATTTTCTGAACTTACGTTCGTTGAATTTTATTTCCGCTATTCTCAATAAGTCATTTATCGGCCTTGGGAGGAAAGGCAAAAAAGAAGCCATTCTGAACTTGGACTTCTTCTTAGTAGAATTTCGCTGCCTTTTTATTATAACAAGCGGAACATTAATTTTTTTCCCAATTTCCTCAGCGACATAGCGTCCACCAGTGGCAACACCAATAATAACATCAGGGGAAAATTCTTTAATTATTTCTTTAGACAACCGATCACATAACGAATCGAAATCTTTGCCGATAGCCGTAATAACTTTCATATCAAAACTTTCCTATGATATTTTCATAAACAGAGTAAGTCTCCGTTGCGCATCGCTGCCAACTGAAAGTATCAGCTCTTCTTAAACCTTTTTCTGACAAAGAGGCACGTAACTGAGCATCATTAAAAACATTCTCCATAGCACTAACTAACTGAGAAAGGTCATTTGGATTAACCAATAATGCTGCATCACCAGCTATTTCCGGGCAGGAACCTGCGGTAGAGGTGATGACAGGGGCCCCGCAAGACATCGCTTCTAGAATAGGCAAACCAAATCCCTCGGCAAAACTTGGAAATACCAGGCAAAGCGTGTTGTTATACAAATGAACAAGGTCCTCATTCGAGACACCTCGAAGGACTTTTATTTTATCCGGGTTATTAAATATTTTATTTTCCAAGGCAGGATTAGGAAATGCCGGATCGAACCCTCCAACCAAAACTAACTGCACATCAGCATCGGCAAGTCTCTCGAATGCAGCAATAACACTATCAATATTCTTAATCGCGGCAAACCGCCCGACAAAAAGAAAATATGGCTTAGTCACACCCAGACTAGCGATTACATCATTAGATTTTACTTTATCTTTCACGTGGAACTGCTTGCTCGCAGCTTCGTGCACAACCGTAATTTTATTTTCATTAACACCGAAGTTCTTGATTATCTCATCTTTCGTATAATGAGAAACTGCAATTATATGATCTGCTTTTTTTAAACTAGGCGGCGTGAAAATTTCCAATCCTTTAGTCAACTTAGGATTGAAGTACTGTTTGTGCGTACGGAACATGACATCATGAACAGTCACAACATGTTTCGTACTTCTGGTTGTAACCAAGGGTGATAAATAATTTGTATGCAAGAGATCGCATTTATTGCGCCATTCAGCAAGTGCAAATCCGCCGAGAAGGTTCATAGGCGTCCAACCTGATATCAACTTCTTTATTTCTACACGATTATCATTTAAGAAAGGTTGCCCAGCCTGCTTAGTTAAAACAATGGCAGGATCGTCCGCCAGAAGCAATAACTTATCATCGCGATTTATGCACGAAACCAAGTTATTCGCCAATTCTATTGTGTACGTTCCAGTCCCTTGACTAACCTTTTGCATAAATCGGCTATCGAGTGCGATTCTCATTATCCATTCCCATAAAATAAACTATTATAAAGTTAGTATGCGCCATCACGCTTTAATACAACACCTATAGTTTTAAATAGAATCGCAATGTCATTCCAAAGCGCCCAATTCTTAACGTACCATGCATCAAAATACACGCGCGTGTCATAATCAATATCATTACGGCCACTGACCTGCCACAATCCTGTCATTCCTGGCTTCGCCATGAAGTAGTAATCGACATCACCTGCATAACGTTCCAATTCTTTTTCAATAACCGGTCTTGGGCCAACTAGACTCATTTCACCACGAAGTACATTCCACAATTGAGGTAACTCATCCAGGCTTGTCTTTCTAATAAAAGCGCCAATCTTTGTAATACGTGGGTCGTTTTTCAATTTAAAGTCTTTATTCCATTCTTCTCTGGCCTCAGGATCTCGCTCCAATAAATCTGCAAGTACTTCCTGAGAATTTAGAACCATCGATCTGAACTTTAAGCATTTAAATTTCTTTCCATTGTGCCCCACTCTCTCATGCCCATAAATAGGACGACCACCATCTCTTGAAACTTTGTAAGTCAAGAAAATCAACACGGGAGAAAGTGCAACCAAAATAAGAGATGAGCCAATAATATCAAATGTGCGCTTAATGAAGCGTGATGAACGCTTGGCTAAATTATTGCTTACCCGCAGAATCATTACTTCATGACTAAAAATAAATGACATATCGGTGCCATAAAGAGGAACACCACGAAGAGTTGGGATAACAGAAACCGACCGACAATTATGCTTAGCCAGATCTTTCAACCACCAATCACGTAGCGCATGTTGTTCAAATTCAAGTGCGACGATAAATTGCGTACTCTCAACATTGACACAACGCCACAGCTCTTCTTCCGAATTAATGACCGGGATGCCAAAATAATTATCTTCGCATGGTTTATCCGTACACACAAAGGCAACAACTTCAAATCCAAGAACTTCTTCACTTTGCAATGCTGCATAGGCTTCAAAGGCATTTCTTCCCGAGCCAATGATTATGGTTTGTTTTTTCCACAACCCCATCTTGTTAAGGATTTTTTTTGTTAATGCTCTCCCCAACGGCACTAAAATAATTATCAACATCCATGATAACACCCAAACTGAACGAGAAAAGTTCCACTTAGAAAATGCAACTAGAGCTAAATCAAGAACAGCAAAAATAACTAGCGTTCTGAGAACTTCCTTGAGCTCAAACCAAAATGGCTTTCTATATGTGTAGTGTCTAAGCCTTGTCCAGAACCAAAGAACACACACTACAGATATAACAAACTGCGCAACAGAACGAATAAAAAACTCATCCTGAGGTATATAATTATTTAACCCATCAAATAATTTGTAAAGAATGAAATACGAAAGATAGACCGATATGTTAAAAAAGAAAATATCTGACAATGCTAGCATTAGTTTTGTCGTAAAATCGCCAAAAAAAACATTTGTTTTTTTCATTATGCATCCCGAATACTATTTTATAAAATTCAACACGTTATAGAGACAGGTAATTACCGAACAGCGAGTCAAATTAATTTCATATGAATTAGATAAGCTAGATATTTATTTTATAACTTCACGATAAAGTGAACTTACTTTCTGTGTCATAAAACAGCTTTTGAAGTTTTTACTGTAATTATCATAACTTCTTTCGCTCATCGTTTTCCAAAAATCCAAATTTTTATCGCAAATAACGGTAGAAAAACCTTTTATATCCCCATAATCAACTAAAAAACCTGTGACACCATTTATAATAATTTCTGGCAGTGAACCTCGTTCAAAAGCCAGAACGGGTAAACCGTAACTTTGCGCCTCTACGGCAACAAGGCCGAAGGCCTCCCAACGACTTGGCATCAGTAAGACTGTTGCATGGAAAAAATAAGGTGCAATATCTTCATACTTCAACCAGCCTATGTACGTTATTTTTTCACCATATACAGGAAGACTCTTATACTCTATAACATAGTCTCCGATCACAGTGATATGTATATCCTCATTCTGAGAAAGCAAATTGGTTATATTTAGAACGTGATCAAAACCTTTCTGGTGATCCGTCCGTCCAACAAAGAGAATATTCTTTTTATTCGCGTATTTATAAGGGCTTTTTTGCGTTACTATCAAAGGATCTTGAACACCATTATAGATAATGACTAAACGCTCTGGATTAAGCCCCCATTTTATGGCTTCCCTATATTCATATTCACTGACACAAATAGTTTTATCCGTCACTTTCTCTAGCATGCGCTCAATAAATGCGTAGACTCGCTTTTTATAAACAGGAATATCCATTAAGAAAGCAAAGGCATGCGGACAGTAAATCACTTTGGGGTGATAAAAAACAAATATTATAGGCAAAGCCAAACGGCATAAAAAGCCAGCAAAACTACTGTGTAAATGAATTACATCCGGTTTTTTATTTAAAACAACTCGCAGAAAACAAAACAGAAGCAAAAATAATGACATGGTATTTCTTCCAGTTCTATTGAATGGAGAAAGCACATGTTCTCTAACACCAACCAGTTCAGATAACTGTTGTCTCGGAACAATGCATAATACCTCATCTTCAGTATCTTGCTGTTCCATAACCAGTTGTCGCATGATTGTCGCAACACCACCCTTTATTGTTTCGGCGACATGCAATATTTTCACTAATCACTCCAGGGCTTATCTTTTGCGTAGCCTTCAAGTATATTATTTATTTTATTAGCCGACGCCAACCAATTAAATCGCTTAGCGTTTTCAAAACCTCGTTTAATCAGTGAATCCCTTAAACCACCATCATGGTATAGTTTCTCTATCTGTGAAATTAAACTTTCAGAACAAGTTGGTGAAAAATAAAGCGCACTATCGTTCAACACTTCCGGCATTGATGCTGTATTAGATGCAATAACAGGACAACCGCAAGATTGAGCCTCAAGCAATGGAATTCCGAAACCTTCATAGAGGGATGGGAAAACGAAAGCAAAGGCTCCTGAATAAAGCACTGCCAGTTCCTCATCAGTAACTCGGCCATAGTACTTTATATATGAATTATTACTCACTGCAGAATAGGTAACTGTTGAAAAATTTCTATTCGATGCACCGACAATTTTTAACTCCAAACCTAAACTATTATTTATTTTTTCAAAACTATCAATTATCAGTTTAAAATTCTTATGAACGCTTGGAGAAGATACACATAGAATATATGGATTGTCTGGCTCAGTAATTTTGCGTGGAAAGAAAACCTCAGTAGCTGCATTATTGACAACATCAATATTCTCAATTCCGTAGGCCCGCTCTATTTCATTTCGAGAAAAATCACTGACAGTAATGATTTTTTTCCCTCTTTTTAAAAGCCACGGTGAAAAAATTCTATAAAAAAATCTAAAACCTAGTGAGTAACTTTTGGGATAAACTCGATAAGTTATATCATGATGAACAATGATATTGTTAAAGAACCCTATTGGAGCGGTATTACAAAAACTTAAAAGCACATTTCCATTTCGCACCATAAAGAGAAATAACTCTGTTTGCTCCCATAACTGTCCGGATAGGCGCCCGATTCTCTTTATATTAAACGCCTTAGTAATCTCATTATCTGGCGTAGTTTTAGGGCAAAGCACAACAATATCATCTCGGATCTTAATCAAATTAAGTAAGATTTGAATAGCAAAGCGTTGAACGCCTGTCACCTCTTGCGTTAAAAAACGGCCATTAACATAGATCACAATCGTTAACTCACTTTTGTATAAACTGGATTAGCACTGCCCTCCTCATCGGAGTATTCTTCCGGTTTAAGTGAAACTAAAAGCGCAGTTATTATTATCGGGAATATATAACCAGGATAGTTGGTAAATGGATTATTATAGGCAAAGTTTGTTAGCAATGATATCAACCAGTACAAATAGACACCGTGTGGTAATACGGTAGATGTCTTCTTATACAAACTAACCAACAGTAAAAAAGCACCGAAAACAAATACCAGTACGCCAACA
The DNA here is from genome assembly GCF_052166845.1 of Serratia sp. CY71090. NCBI lineage: Bacteria > Pseudomonadati > Pseudomonadota > Gammaproteobacteria > Enterobacterales > Yersiniaceae > Serratia > Serratia sp. CY71090. The sequence continues at coordinate 18,502 of NZ_JBJNOA010000003.1, forward strand.
AATCCATAATTTGAGAGAAGGTAAATGTACAAACTGTCTAGCGGAATCGCCGTTGTATTATCTTCAACCCCAACCATACCACTACCGTTCACAGCATAACCAGAGCCAAAGTAAATAGAGTAGGCTGAATCTAACACTTGCTCAATATAAAGAATACGCAAGAAAATACTGTTTTCGGCGTATGTATTTTCCTTTGAAGAAAACACTTCATATATAAATGTGTTAGTAACGGAAAGGAAAAAAACAATGGAAACAACAACAGTAATCCAAGTAATGAATCTCAACGCTCTCTGATTCGAGACAAGTCTATTAATAATCATATAAAGAACATAAATTACCATCATCACGAAAGCTGTTTTTGATGTAGAGCAAAGAATGCCTGCGATCATTAAGAATGTAAATAGCGCTCTTCGCTTGACTGAAACAAATGAGGCAAGAGCGAGGCCAAAGAAAAGATATTCACTGAGGCTGAAAGGTGTTGTCAATAAACCCAGAGCTCTTAAATAACCATCTGTAGTGCGTAAAACAAGGCCATTGTCTTTACCAAACGCGGTTAACATCGGGCCAGGATTGAACCCCAGAACCTGGAAAATAAGCTCTGCCGAGAAGAACTCAGCAATAGTGGCTAACGCATTAATCGAACAAAAAATAATATAAAACTTAATAAAAACAGATACTATGTTTTTTTTCTCTTCAGTGCTAAACATACTCGCTAACGCTGCGATCAATATTGCCGAAATTGCGAAGAGTTCAACTCGAAACTGTATAGCAATCCTTGTCATATCAAATTTTGAAAAGAGTAAGGTCGCCAAAATATATGAAAGGATAAAAAAACAAATCGCTAAAAGCGTTAGCATCAATGTGGTGAACTGCCTACCTGCCTTATATCCATTTGCAACAAAAAAGAAAATCATCAACAACGGAAATACTATCGAGAAGAAATCTTTATAGAGTAAGATCAAACGAGTAGTATTATAAGCAAAAATTGTAACCAGCCCATTTAATGAAGCTAATGCCAGGTACGTCAGAATAAAAAATATAAATATCTTTGAGGTTGATGTGTTCATTTTAGTTATTGTAAACCTCTACATATCGTTTCGCGATATTATCAATATCAAAACTCTCCACGACGCTGCGTTCTTTGTGCGTGCGTGTATCTTCAACTTTGAAAGAGTTTAGCGGCCTAACATTACTACTCATGGCAGCTATTTCTGAAATTCCCCCCATGAAATTAGTATAGACAATCTTCCCAGAAAGCGCACACTCCGCAACTGAACGCCCAAATGGTTCATTCCATTTTGTTGGCAGTATAACTGCATCAACATTTGCCATAAATTCTTCTACCGCAATAAAACCAAGCAGTTCAACATTTGACTTTTCCGCCAAAATTTTCATGGCATTACCTTCATCGCCATTAAACCTACCTGCCGCATAAAACTTGACATCTGCCCTATTCTTATATTCATCTGCAAGGCGACAGTATTCATCGAATCCTTTATCGCTAGTAAGGCGACCTATAAATCCGACTCTAAAAGTTGAACTTTCTCTATCTTCAAAGCGAAGCGGTTCTATCGGATTATAGATAACCGAACATCTATCTTCATTAAAAAATCCGTTTGTAGTATGCAAATCAGAAATATAACGACTGATTCCAACAAAACTGAAAACGGCTTTGCTCTTCCACTTTTTAAAAAATGAGAAAAACCTCACACTCAATTCTGACGTACTCATCACCTTGCCATGTTTGAACAAGGTCGAGTTAGGATGAAAGAGATAGTAATCTCTCGCGGTATGAACCAGTTTCACCTTACACTCTTTCACCGCATCCCACGCAGAAATTGAAAAACCGCCCAGGTTATTAGTATGCACAACGTCTGGAAGAAAGTTTTTTATTTCCTCTTTCACCGCATGCTTCATTGAGAAATTGTACTGATCTTTTGCATGCCATACTATTTTCTTCCATGGCGACACGTTCTCTCCGCCATATGGCCAATAGACATTACTGAGAGGCAAATAAGTGACCATTACATTATTAATGGTTTTACATTCTCGTTCGGATTTGTTATGCAATGTAACAACACTTACTGTATGCCCCATATTAGCGAGTTTTTCAGCTAATAACTGCACAGATACCTCTGCGCCTCCAACCTTATAAGGATGATAAAGTGTATTGATCATCATTATCTTCATTTCTTATACACCTTAAATATTCTATGTAAACATTTGACTGTCGTCTGAATGGTAATCAAAAATCATTCAAAATGAAGACAAATTTAAAAAAACAAATCGAATGTATTTATAAATGCATATATTTGCCGATTACATCCATTTTTCTTATTACAAATAGCAAATATATGAACATATGCCATACCGGTTTCCCGGTATGGCACTGATGTGTTGCTAACAACTATGCTTTATCGTTTGAACGATACTCATATTGATAGTAGCCATAATCACCATAGTAGCTGCTGGCCCGTTTCTCAACAGCATTCAGAATAACGCCTTTAACATCGATGCCATTTTGATTAAAGCGGCGAATACTCACCTCTATTTCTTTGACCGTGTTGGATGCGAAACGTGCGATCATCAGACTAGTCCCCGCCCTGTGCCCTATAATAGCGGCATCAGTAACTGCTAGAATAGGTGGCGTATCAATCATCACGATATCATAATTCTTACTCGCCCAATCAATCAGCTCATTGAAGCGTGCCCCCATGAGCAACTCTGAAGGATTTGGCGGTATCTGTCCACGCGGAATAAAATCCAGGTTTTCAATTTCTGTTTTGCGGACACTGTTAGCCATCGTGGTCTGAGCAGATAAGATATCAGATAAACCATTATGCCAATCGGTATTCAACAATGAGTGTGAATAGCCCTTACGCATATCAGCATCAATGACTAAAACACGTTGCCCAGCCTGAGCAATGACCGCGGCCAAGTTGATGCTGACGAAAGTTTTACCAATATTTGGGCTTGCACCACAGACCATCAGAACATTATTTTTAGCTTCGAGCATAGCGAAATGCAAACTGGTTCTTAAGCTTCGTACTGCCTCGATCGCCAAATCCGCAGGGTTCCCAACGGCCAACAACGTTTTTGAACGCGTGTTGGTTTTTTTATTGCCGCGCATCAACGTCTCTATGTCTTTTTTCTGTTGCCACTCAGACAACGGAATACTTGCATAAACGTTGATGCCTTGGTCTTCCAGCTGTTCTGGGCTTTCAATACCTCGGTGCAGAACGCTTTTCAGCAGTACTACGGCAACGGAAGCGATCCCGCCAAGCAACGTAAAGATGATAACGATTAACGTCTTCTTCGGCTTAACCGGTTTCGGTTGAGTGACAGCGGTATCAATGATTCTGACATTACCCACGGTGCTCGCTTTCGTTATCGAAAGCTCTTGTTGACGGTTGAGCAACTGCATGTAAATCTCTTTACCAGCATCAACATCACGAGTTAAGCGCAAGATCTCCTGCTGTGTTTGCGGCATCTTACTGACTCGCTGGTTTAACTTATCTTTTTCCTTTTGCAGGGTTGCTCTTTTTTCCAATAAAGCACGATAAGCAGGGTGCTCTTTTGTGTATAATTTCGAAATTTCAGACTCTTTGAAAGTCAACTCATTAAGCTGAGCCTCAACCCCGACAATAGTATCAAGAACAGACTTTGCTTCCAAAGACAGATCAACAGAATCGTTCGCTTGGCGGAAACTGTTTAATTTGTCTTCAGCCGTATTTAAAGAATCGCGAACCTGCGGTAATTGTTCCTTCAAAAAAGCAAGGCTTTTGGCCGCTTCTTCTGATTTTCGCTCAACATTTTGGATCAAGTAATTATTGCTGATACTTTCAATAATTCTTTTGATTAGAACAGGATCATCCCCCATCAGGGTGAGTGAAAGAACCCCCGTGTCCTTACCTTTGTCTTCTACTGTAAGATCGTCAAGAAGTTGTACCGTTGCTGCCAGCGTTGTGAGCTTTTTGACATTAAACACTGTTCCTGGCTTCGCTGAGATTTCGCTAACCAACATAGAAACGCCGCTTGCATTCTCCAAGCGCCCAACTTTGCCTTGAAAGATTTTATCTTTATCTACGGTAACGACGTAGTTTTGATCATCAATAACTTCCAGCTCGATAGCACTCTCGACTAGAGGCTCAGCTACAGTGAGCCTGGATAAGGCAACCTGCCCCGGTTTATTACCCATGAGCCTTGCCCAACCGCGGCCAAAAATCGGAAAATATTTCTGAGTGACGACAGTATCTAAATGGAGATCTTCGACAGTTTTCCCCACGATCATGCGAGAGGAAATCAGTTCAATCTCTGTAGATGATGCTGGCAAAGAGTTAGGCAACATTTGGGACAGGTTACTTACCAGCATATTACCTTCGTTTTGCTCGACCTGAACAGTTGCATCAGCCTGGTATATAGGTGTCGCAAAAAGACTATATATAATGCCGATGACGGCAAATAATGATGTAATGCTAACAATTAACCATTTGTGATCGACTAGCGTCCCTAACAGCCGTCCAAAATCGATCTCGTCATTTTCCTTACTTGCCAAGGAACTCGTTCGGTTTTTATCAATCATTGTAATCTCTGTTTAGCGATTTAATGCTAGCGCCCACTTCTGAGCACCTTCAGCTAGTAGGCTATAGACGAATTCAAAAGCCTCAGAACTTTTGCGATAAGGATCTGGGATATCTTGTTGACCCAGCCAATGGGCAAATAGCATTGTTTTGCCTCTGACTTCAGGGGCTAGCCTGCAGACAGCATCAACATGTCCCTTTTCCATGACTAATATCAGATCATATTCACGGCACAATGCAGCTGTCAGCTGTTGTGCTTGGTGATTATCCAATGATAAATCATGCTTTCTAGCCACTTCTGCAGCCTGAGCATCAGCAGGCTTGCCAACCAAGGCAGAAATCCCGGCAGAGGCAATTTTCTTATGTGGCAGTTTTTCCTTCAACAGCCGTTCTCCTGTAGGAGAACGGCATATGTTGCCGACGCAAACGACCAGAATAGAATCAAACATCATCTTTTACCTTAACTACCAATTATGAATACGCTGTGTACCTTCGGTCAGGTTGTTGAAACCAACGATAGTCGGTAACAATTGGCTGACGACGCGGTTCCAACGAGCAATCGGTACGGTAGTTACGTATACAATGTCATATGGCTGAAGGTGAAACTCAGTCCCCATTACCATCGCAGTAGCATCAGACGCATTAAGTTGGTAGATATTGGCCAGCTTTTTACCTTCCATACCACGTAATGGTCTAATGACAAACACCCCCGTCGCATCGGCAAAGTTCTGATCCATTCCTTCAGCATTACCTAATGCTTCCGTTAGTGTCATACCGCTGCGATCCATTTTCAACGTAGTCTGTTTTTTCACTTCCCCCATAACGAAAACTTTTAAATCGTCATTACGGGGAATGTAGAGGATGTCGCCCGGATAAAGTAGGTGGTTTTGCGTCAAATCCCCCCTTTGCATCAAGGCTTGCAAAGAGATTCGCTGTTCTTTTCCATTATGTGTCAGAATGACATTACGCCAGTCTGCATTTTCTGAAAGCCCGCCAGCCGCATTGATTGCATCCATCACAGTAAGGGGAACGTTCGTGATCGGTTGCTGTCCCGACTTTGCTACTTCCCCCGTCACATACGCTTTTTGAGAGCGGAAAGCGGCGATACTCACATCAACCTGTGGGCTTTCGATGTATTGCGCCAATCGTCCTGCGATCTCATTTCTGACTTGGCTCATCGTTTTACCGGCAACTTTTATCTTACCGATATACGGATAAAAAATTGTACCGTCCGAATTCACCCAGTTACCCGTATCGCTGGCACTGCGATATTGCCCCGCCGGTGTAGTCAGTTCAGGGTGATCCCAGACAGTCACCATTAACACGTCGCCGATACCAATCCGGTATTCGTAATTTTGCAATTCACGCTCTAAGGACGAGTTTGGTTGCGCGACAACGGGTTTAGGTCTCATTTTCTCAACCAAACCAGGCGTCATTGGATAGACATTAACCAGATTGTCGATATCGAAATCACTATCTTGCTGTTTTACAACCTCTTTCCCACTAGTTGAAAGGTGAGAACCAGGCACGATTGTACAACCGCTGATTACACTGATCGATACCAAGAGCGGTATCAGTTTCCACTGTTTATTTGCCATCGAATTATCATCACTATCAAAGTAAAAAGTTTGCTGTACTGAGCCCTCCCGGCCAACCCTGGCACAGGCCGTTGTACTCGGAAAAGAATTTGTCGATGGGTTTCAATACTGATTAAACTTTCATTGAGCCCACGTTGAATCCCAATACGCTATGCTGGAAATGGCCTAAAAGCATTATTACACAATTACCTCGCAATAGCGCACGATTACCTCAATACGCACAGAGAGAGGTGATTTTGGAAAGCGCTATGCCTGGGCACAACGTTCCAGCCAAACGTATTTATAATGAAAGCCGTTCAGCCCATTCACGGAAAGCTTTGCCTTGGGTTGGGTGACGCAACCCATAAGTGACAAAAGCGCGAAGGTAACCCAGTTTTTCACCGCAGTTGAACGATTCACCCACCAGCTCTGTCGCCTCGACCGGTTTGCGTTTCAACAATTCTGCAATCGCATCGGTCAGTTGAATACGCCCCCAGGCTCCCGGTTCCGTGGTCTCCAGCAGCGGCCAAATATCGGCAGACAAGACATAGCGCCCTACCGCAGAGTAGTTGGATTCCAACTTGGTTTCCGGTGCCGGTTTTTCAATAATCGATGTGATACGGGCACTTTCGCCAGGTTTCAGATTGCTGGCCTCACACTCAACCACGGAATAATCATGCAGCACGTGTTCGTCTGCCTTTTGCACCAAAACCTGGCTCAGACCGGTCTGCTCAAAGCGCGCAATCATGTGTGACAGGTTGTCTTTCTTCAAATCGGCCTTTGCGTCATCCAGCAAGATGTCCGGCAACAGAACGACAAATGGAGAATCACCGACCAACGGTTTAGCGCAGAGAACGGCATGTCCCAGTCCTTTTGGCTGCCCCTGGCGAATGTGCATCAGCGTTACGCCTTTTGGCGTTATCGACTGTACCTCATCCAGCAGTTGCCGTTTCACGCGTGCCTCCAGCATCGCCTCCAGCTCGAATGAGGTATCGAAATGGTTTTCAATGGCGTTCTTGGAAGAATGCGTCACCAGGATGATCTCTTTAATCCCCGCCGCGACGCATTCGTTGACAATGTATTGAATCAACGGTTTATCAACGATTGGCAACATCTCTTTCGGAATCGCTTTGGTCGCCGGCAGCATACGCATGCCCAATCCGGCAACGGGAATAACCGCTTTCAACTTCGTCATGGTAGACCTCATTCAATCTCGTGATCGCTTTCAGCCGCAGTGGCGACAGCCTGTTACTTTCCCAACGTCTGCTTCAACCAGCGGGTGAAGTTTTCGCCTTCGGAACCGTGACGCACCCCATACTGCACAAACGCCTTCATATAGCCAAGCTTGTCACCACAATCATGGGACTTACCGCTCATATGGAACGCTTCCACCGTTTGTTCATCCATCAGCATCGCAATCGCATCGGTCAGTTGAATCTCATCACCCGCGCCGGGAGGGGTTTTCTCAAGTAACGGCCAAATATCGGCGGCAAGCACATACCGGCCGACGACAGCCAGGTTGGAAGGGGCATCCTCGCGGGCCGGCTTCTCAACCACCGCCGTCATCGGTGCGCTTTCTCCCGCTGCGATCGTCGCACCTGCGCAATCTACCACACCGTATTTGGACACATCTTGTTCCGGCACAGGTTCAACCATGATTTGGCTGTAACCCGTATCGCCAAAACGTTGGATCATTTTAGCCAGATTTTCTTTGCGCAGATCCGCCGTAGAATCATCCAGCAAAACATCCGGAAGCAGCACCACGAAAGGAGAATCACCTACCATAGGTTTGGCGCACAGCACCGCATGCCCCAACCCTTTCGCCTGTCCCTGACGCACCTGCATCACGGTAACGTCCGGCGGACAAATGCTTTGCACTTCGCTCAGGAGCTGGCGCTTCACACGCGCTTCGAGCATCGCCTCCAGCTCAAACGAAGTGTCAAAATGGTTTTCAATCGCGTTTTTCGATGAATGCGTGACCAATACGATATCTTTAATCCCCGCCGCCACGCATTCAGCAACAATGTACTGGATTAAAGGCTTATCGACCACGGGCAACATTTCTTTAGGGATAGCCTTGGTCGCCGGCAACATACGGGTTCCCAAGCCCGCAACGGGGATCACTGCCTTAAGTCTTGTTTGCATTTTCATTCCAATTCATCGTAGCGCTGCATTCATCTGTGCAGCGTGAACAAGGGGATTCAATCGGGCACGCTACCGCCCTTGGCTTGCAGCTACCAAAGTACTGTTAATGGCGTATCCCCCCACGTCATTGCATGAGCCAGGCAATTTTTATGCAAAGCGGCACTCATTCTTCGTTTGAACTGTCATGCTGTTCACAAAAAAATAAAAAAAACGGTGCCTTTATAACCAAACAATGTTAGTTACTGTCGTTATATGACTAAGATTCTTATACTAATGTCTAAGTGATACAAGCCTTAGATCCCCCCAGTCAGACGTTTTCAGAATAAGACTACTCGTGCCGCATACCGATAAGAATCATAGTCAAAGAAAATTGTTTTAATGTTTTGATTTAAATAAATTTAATAAGGCGTTTCTTTTCTGAGCGCATGGCATCCCGGTAGATATTTGCTCCCCAGGCCCTTGATTCCTTTGGCCGCTCGGCGCCGATCGATGTTTATGGTAATCCTCCTGTTCTGAACCACATCCACCCGATTAAAGTTGAATTTTGCCGCCTCAACGCCCATCATTCCCGTGCGGCATAAGCCGTAGAACTTACAGGTGAAATTGGGCGTATGGAATGGATCGCTGATCCAACAATTTGGGCCGGCCTGGCCACTTTGGTCGTGCTGGAAATCGTGCTGGGTATAGACAACCTTGTCTTCATCGCCATTCTGGCGGACAAATTACCAAAACAACAAAGAGATAAGGCCCGTGTCGTCGGTTTATTGCTGGCGCTGGTCATGCGTCTGGCGCTGCTCGCCTCCATCTCGTGGCTGGCGACGCTGACCAAACCGATGTTCATCGTCGCGGAGCACCCCTTCAGCGGCCGCGATCTGATCATGCTGGTCGGCGGGATATTCCTGCTGTTCAAAGCCACCATGGAGCTCAATGAGCGGCTGGAAGGCAAGGACGAAGAGCAGCACGGCGCGCGCAAAGGCGCACGTTTCTGGCCGGTCGTGGCGCAGATCGTGGTGCTGGACGCCGTTTTCTCGCTCGACTCGGTGATCACCGCGGTGGGGATGGTCGATCACCTGGCGGTGATGATGATCGCGGTCTGTATCGCCATCGGTCTGATGCTGCTGGCCAGCAAACCGCTGACGCGCTTCGTCAACGCGCACCCGACTATCGTTATCCTGTGCCTGAGTTTCCTGCTGATGATTGGCTTTAGCCTGGTGGCGGAGGGTTTCGGCTATCACATTCCTAAAGGCTACCTCTACGCGGCGATCGGCTTCTCGGTCATGATCGAGGCGCTGAACCAGCTGGCGCAGTTCAACCGCCGTCGCTTCCTGTCGAAGGTGCGGCCACTACGTGAACGCACCGCCGAAGCGGTGCTGCGCATGCTGAGCGGCAAACATGAAGAAGCGGAAGTCGACAGCCATTCCGCCAACCTGCTGGCGGACAGCGACAGCGAAAACGGCGAGATCTTCAATCAGCAAGAGCGGCGCATGATCGAACGCGTACTCGGCATGGCGCAGCGCACGGTCAGTAGCATCATGACCTCGCGTCACGACGTCGAATACCTTGAGCTGAACGATCCGCAGGAAAAGCTGACGCAGTTGCTGGAACGTAATCAGCACACGCGCATCGTGGTGGTGGAAAGCAGCGCCAGCGACGAACCGCTGGGCGTGATCCACACCATCGACGTTCTCAAACAGCAACTGGCGCAGGCGCCGCTGGATCTGCGTGCGCTGATACGCCAACCGTTGATCTTCCCGGAGCAGCTCACGCTGTTAAGCGCCCTGGAGCAATTCCGCCAGGCGCAGACGCACTTCGCCTTCGTGGTCGATGAGTTCGGCTCCGTCGAAGGCGTCGTCACCCTGACGGACGTGATGGAAACCATCGCCGGCAACCTGCCGGAGGCCGGTGAAGAGGTGGACGCACGCCACGACATTCAGCAAAACGAGGACGGCAGCTGGATCGCCAACGGCTATATGCCGCTGGAAGATCTGGTGTTGTACCTGCCGATGCCGCTGGAAGAAAAGCGCGAATACCATACGCTGGCGGGGCTGTTGATGGAACACAGCCAGCGCGTGCCGCAAGAAGGAGAACAAATCAAGATCGGTGACTACCTGTTCGAACCATTGGAGGTCAACAGCCACCGCATCTTGAAAGTGAAGATCACCCCGCCTCCTCCACCGGAGGAGTACGAGGTTTAACATCGAGGCCGGGCATCGCCCGGCCTTCCTTTACTGGGGAACCAGCAGCTCCGTCGCCACAATCACCACCACCAACCCGACAATTACCGGCACTGAAGTACGCTTCACCACATCAAACGGCGAGATTTTCGCCATGCCGGAGACCGCCACCACCACGCCGGAAACCGGCGACAGCGTACGGCCGAGATTCGAGGCCTGCAGCATCGGGATCACCAGATAGGCAGGATTCACGCCCATCTGTGCCGCCAGTTTCGGGATCAGTTCGACAAACGCATAGAACGGCGCATTGCCGGAGCCGGTTGTCATGGCCGCCAGCATGGTGATCACCACCAACACCAGCATCATGATCAAACCGCCGGTACCGAACGACTGCGCCAACCCGATCAACCCGCTGATAAAGCCGACGGTGCTCAACCCTTGCGCGAAGACACCCGCGGCCACCAACAGCATCACCACGCTGGCGAAAGCGTCCGCCATACCGCGATACGCCACTTCCAGGCCGCTGAATACCTGTTTGGCGCTGAAGCTGCGCACAAACTCGATCGCTGCCGCCAACAGTATGCACCCTACCAGCACGGTAATAATGTGCAGTTCCGGCCCCCATTTACCGTCGAAGATCAGCACGCCGAGGATCGGCGTAAACGGCAATATCGCGTAGAACCCCGGCGCATGGGTTTTGATCTCGCTGACGTCCATGATGTGGTGCTGTTCATCACTCTTCTTATCGAGATAACGCTGCCAGAAAAAGTGCGCTACGGCCATGCAGACGATGGCGGCAATCGAGATAGGCAGCGTGGTTTTGAACGCGAAGTCCACCAGCGGCATTTCCGCCGCCTTGGCTGCCAGTACCACGTCGCCGGAAGTCGGCGCCAGGATAATCGCCGCCGGCGAAGCGCAAATGGCCGCAGCGGCGCCGCGGCTAATGCCAACGTTCACCATCAATGGGAACAGCGTCGCCATCAGCAATACGCCAAGTCCAGTAGCGGAAGAGACCGCCAATGACATCAGGCAAGCGACAAAATAGGCCGCCACCATCAGCAGATAAGGCGAATTGATCATCTGCAATGGGCGCGAGGCCAGCTTGACGACCACGTCGTTGGCGCCGATATGCGTCATATAGGCGGCGAAACCGCACAGCATCATGATCATCATGCCCAGATCGCCGCCGCGGCTCATCAGCAAAATCTTGACGTACTCGATCATATCGGTCGCGCGCCAGCCGGTAGATGCGGCGCCGGACGGCAACAGCGTTTTCCCCATCAGGGCGCTGATGCCAAGCAGCAGCAGCCCTCCCACCATCAAGACGCCCGTGGCGGAATACCCTTTGATGATGTAACGGCCCACGCCCGCCGCCACCGCCGCGCCAATAAGAAGCTCTATCATGTTTCCTCAACTCGTCATTTTTTCGCGCTTAGGCGCATAGTCATAGCAGAATGCGCCCTTACTCTGCACAAATTGAGCGCGGGTCTTCATGACCTTCATCAAGGTAACGGAGGGAAATTATCGCGGGAAACGTCGATACTGACGCGGGCCGCAAGACGGCCCGCGTCAGGAGGGATTACAGCTTGTCGAGCAGCTTTTTCAGATCCTGACCCTCGCGTGAATCCTTGTTCTTTTCAGCCCATTTGTTCAGCGCATCTTTGGCCCGATCGTGCAGCGTTTTACGCAGCACCTGATCGACCTGCAGTTGGTAATTCAGCTGTTGCCAAGGCCCATAGACCCGCAGCGGGATCGGCGTTTTTTGCAGTTGCTCGATCAGTTCGCCGCGCCCTTGCCAACCGCCAGTGACGCGCACATTAAGCGCCATATCGCACTGTTTTCCCGGCATATCGATACTGCCGGCGCCGGTCAGCGCCAGCAACGGCGAATCCGCCGTCAGGCTGCTGAGCTTGACAGTGCCTTGGCTCAGGCTGGCCCGCGCCGAGACGCTTTTGACTTCGGTATAGCGCTGATAGCTATCTTGCCCGCGCACGCTGTTATCGTTGCGCGCCACCGCCTGTTGGATCAATTGCTGAATGTTCAGGCCGTGCAGCTGCGCATCCTGCATCGCCAGCTGCGCCGTACCGCTCCAACGGTGCTCAAATGACTCTGAAGAAAGACGATCGCCGGTCAAATCCCCTTTCATGCTGAATTTTCCGGTCAGCATCTGTGGCATCTCGAAGGCTTTGAGCACCGCGCCGAGCTCAACCTGGTTCAGGGTCGGCTGCACGTTTATCACCGGTTTATTGCCGCGTGCGTCGAGCGATCCCGGCAAGGAGAAATCACCGCCGGCCAATTGCCCGGCAAGTTTATGCAGCGTCAGCAGGCCGCGTTGATTATCTGCCGCGACGGCTAACTGGGTAACGTTCATACCGCGGTAGGTCAACTGCGCCGCCTGCAGATTCAACTGTGCATTGAAATCGCGCAGCGCTTCCAGGTTCTGCTGCCGATCGTCGACCTGGCTGGCGATCACCGGCGCGGCGGTCACGGCGGGCTGTTCGGCGGTATTGGTGCTGGATTGCCAACCGGAAAGCGCGTCGAGATCGAGATTAGCCGAATTCAGGTTCACCACATAGCCGGGCACCGCTCCCAGGCTGGCGCTGATATCGCCGGTCAACTGGCTGTTATTGGCGCTGACGTTCAGCTGGGTGACGGCAATTTGCGCCGGCGTCTGTTGATAGACCACCTGAGCATTCCCCTCGCCTTGAATACCACCGTTCGGAATATCCGCTCCCGCCAATTGGTAATTGAACTGGGTCACCTTGGCGCCGATCTGGTGCGGGAACTGCTGCAGATCGATATCGGCCGCCATGCTGAAGGCCAGGTCGCGCTGATCGCGGTTGACCCGGCTGGAAATGTCCAGCTGCGCCTGCCGTTTCTCCGTTTGCTGCAGGGTAAGATTGATGTCCCGGACATTGATTTGCGCGTTGTCGGCGCGCTGCCAAATCAGCAAGCTGTCCACGACGCGCAAGTTATCGATGTCGAACTTCCAGGCCGTGTCTGCCGCATCAGCGCCGCTGCCGGCCGGCGCAATCGGGGCGTCCACTTGCGAGTGCTCTTCACTGTCGGGCGTGAGGCGAATGACGGCATTTTTCAACATCACCTGTTTCACAAACAGCTGATGCGACAGCAGCGGCAACAGTTTGACGTCAAGGCGCATGTTTTCCGCGCTCACCACCGGCGCCTTCGCGCCCGGCGCGGTCAGCGTCATGCGCCCGGCCAAAATACTGAGCTGCGGCCAGATATGCCAACGCAGGTCGCCTTCAAGCGTTAGCTGGTAGCCGCTCTTCTGCTCGACCTTTTTGACCATGTAACCGCGAAAATCATTCGGATTGACCAGCAGTACCAGCGCGGACATTCCCGCTACCACGACCACCAGTAAAATCGCCAATGTCGTCAGTAATCTTCTCATGCCACCCTCTTGTCAGCGCCACACCGACGGTGCATCTCGCGCCGTTAGTCCTTGTCGATTCGACTGGCTACTGCGCCCTGCTGATCGCGATATTTTGCGTCCTGCCGGCTGTTATATGGCCGGGCCGCCGGGCCGGACAACGGCTCAAAGCTCAAGGCGCCAATCAGCATCCCCGGCCGCAGCGCCAGCGGCAGCTTGCCGGAGTTGTAAAACTCCAGCACGATGCGCCCGTGCCAGCCCGGATCGATCCGGTGCGCGGTGACGTGAACCATCAGCCCCAGACGCGCCAGAGAAGAACGGCCGTCGAGCCAACCCACGAGATCGTTCGGCAGCGTCACGGATTCGAACGTCACCGCCAGGGCCAGTTCGCCGGGATGAAGGAAGAACGCCTCGCCTTCCGGCAGGACAATCTCGTCGCTCATCACGCGATCCAGAGCGGCGCTGACTTCATCTTTCGGCCCGCTGAGATCGATAAACGGCGCGGTATGACCGCGGAACACGCGGAACTGATTGCCCAAACGGACATCTACTGTGGCCCCGTTGATGCGTTCGAGCGGCGGGCGCGGCGAAATCACCAGTTTCTCGCTATCCAGCCAGGCTTCTATATCGCGGTCGCACAGTCTCATGTCTTTCTTCTCCATCAAAACGCGTAACTAAACAAAAATTGCCACACAACGGGCGAAAGGTCTACGCCAGGGTGCAAATAGTTGGCCGTCGGCCGGAAATGCGCATTTCCGGCCATTAAGCGGCATTATTCAAAGAATTGGCTGATTTTGGCTTTCAGAATATCGATCGCGATGCGGTTTTTGCCGCCGCGCGGAACGATGATATCGGCGTATTGTTTGGAAGGTTCGATAAACTGCAGGAACATCGGGCGCACGGTCTTCTGGTATTGCGCCATCACCGAATCCATCGAGCGGCCGCGCTCGTTGACGTCGCGCTTCATGCGGCGCATCAGGCAGATATCCAGCGGCGTGTCGACGAAGATCGAGAAGTTCATCTCCTGGCGCAAACGGATATCCGTCAGCAGCAAGATCCCTTCCAGAATGATCACTTTTTTAGGTTCCAGGTGGACGGTTTCTTTCTTGCGCGTGTGTTCGGTGTAGCTGTACAGCGGCAGCTCGATCGCCTTACCGGCCTTCAGCATCTGCAGATGCTGGAACAGCAGGTTGTGATCCATGGCGCTCGGGTGGTCATAGTTGGTTTTGACCCGTTCTTCCATGGTCAGGTGAGTCTGGTCTTTATAGTAACTGTCTTCTGGAATAACGCCGATGTGCTCATCGCCGACTTGCTCGCGGAGTTCGCGGTACAACGTGCTGGCGATAAGGCTTTTTCCGGAGGCAGATGCGCCAGCTATACCAATAATGACGCACTGATGCGGATTGTCAGTCATAAAATTAAAGACCTGATTTCATAGTGTGAAGGGGGGAACTAAAACGCGACAATTATAGGGAGTCGCCGGGGATTGCGCCACTGTATATTGCGCGGCGGCGGGCGAATTCGGGCTACCACGCCACGGGCACGCGGCATTTTAAGAATCTCGCGGCTAGGGCAACGCACCGTAACGGGTTACACTCCCCGGCGCTGACTTTTGCTCCCCGCCCCCCTTTCATCGGAGATTGATGTGCTGGATTGGTATTTTCTGACTTTTTTCGGCGACAGCATGTTGCTGCTGCCCTGCGCGCTGATTCTGTTTTTATTGCTGCTCATGTCTCCCGCCACCCGCGCGGCGGGTTGGCAGTGGGCGCTGATCTTCGGGTTCACCGGCGGGGTGGTCTGCCTGTCCAAACTGGCCTTTATGGGCTGGGGCATCGGCAGCGAGCGCTATGATTTCACCGGATTCAGCGGTCATTCCGCCCTCGCGGCCAGCATCTGGCCGCCACTGCTGTGGACGTTGACCGGCCGATTTTCCCACCCGATACGTAGCATCGCTTTGCTGACCGGGTGGATATTGCCTTTCGCCATCGGCGTTTCGCGGCTGGAAATTCGCGTGCATTCGGTATCCGAGGTGATCAGCGGGCTGATTTTAGGCTACCTGGCCAGCGCCCTGTTCCTGCGGTTGCAGCGGAGCAAAACGCGCCCGCATCTCTCCTGGTCACACTTCGCCATCGCGCTGGCCTTGCCGTTGGCGCTGATGGGGCAGCGGCAGCCGGCCCCCACCCAGGGATTGTTGGAGCATATCGCCAAAACGCTGGCGCAGATCGAACGCCCTTATACCCGTGCCGACCTGCACAACCTACCCCTATCCGATAAAAAAACCCGGCGCTTAAGCCGGGTTCTTTCACTGCCGCAAACAGATTACAGCGCGCGGAAGGCAATCTCCGTCGGGATCGCTTCACCCTGCCAATACATCTGCGCCGCCACACGGCCGGCCAGTTGACGATACATGTCGGCGAATTCGCTGTCCGGACGGCTGATCACCGTCGGCGTACCGCGATCCAGGTCTTCGCGCAGCGAGATATGCAGCGGCATCTGCCCCAGCAGACGGCTGTTATATTTCTGCACCAACTTCTCGGCGCCGCCGGTGCCAAAGATCGGCTCATGGTGGCCGCAGTTACTGCAGATGTGCACGCTCATATTTTCCACGATGCCCAGCACCGGCACATGCACTTTCTCGAACATCACGATGCCCTTGGCGGCATCCAGCAGGGCGATATCCTGCGGCGTGGTGACCACCAGCGCGCCGGTCACCGGAATGTTCTGCGACAGCGTCAGCTGGATGTCGCCGGTGCCCGGCGGCATGTCCAGCACCAGATAATCCAGATCCGGCCACAGCGTATCCTGCAGCAGCTGCATCAGCGCCTTGCTGGCCATCGGGCCGCGCCACACCATGGCGTTGTCGTCGGTCACCAGATAACCGATGGAGTTGGTCGCCAGGCCGTGCGCCATGATCGGCGCCATGTGCTGCCCGTCCGGCGAAGTCGGCCGCTCATGTTCGGTGCCCAGCATATTGGGGATCGATGGGCCATAAATGTCGGCATCCAGAATGCCGACCTTGGCGCCTTCGGCGGCCAGCGCCAACGCCAGGTTGACGGCAGTGCTGGATTTCCCCACCCCGCCTTTGCCGGAGCTGACGGCGATGATGTTGCGCACGCCTTTGATCCCGGCCTGGCCGTTGGCGCGTTTCAGCGTCGTGATATCGTGTTTCAGCTTCCAGTCGATGGCGGCGGCGCCGGTCACGCGCAACAGCTCAGGGCCGACGCTCGCCTGCAGCGCTTCAAAACCGCTCTGCCAGGCAAACGGCATCGTCAGTTCGATATGCAGTACGTCGTCCAATAATGCGCAGTGATGAATAGCCTTCAGCGCAGTCAGGTTGTTTTTCAACGTCGGGTGTTCAAAGGCGGCCAGTACACCGGTCACCAGGGCGCGCAGAACTTCGGGGTTGGTCTGCTCAGGGGATTTTGCGTTCATCCCGGCTCCTTGATTTTGAATGAGTCGCTTCCGGCTAAGCATATCAGAACTGCCCGGTAGCTGGCGCGTATAACCTGTAAGAAACCGCCCTAGCAGCGAAGAGCGCGATCGGTTAACATCGAAGGCCCTTTTATTCATTACAGAAAGCAAGTTCTCACTATGGCTCAAGTCGCGAAAAAATTATTGGTGACGTGCGCGCTACCGTACGCAAATGGTTCCATCCATCTCGGCCACATGCTCGAGCACATCCAGGCGGATATCTGGGTGCGTTACCAACGAATGCGCGGCCACGAAGTGCATTTCATCTGCGCGGACGACGCGCACGGCACGCCGATCATGCTGAAAGCGCAGCAACTGGGTGTGAAACCGGAAGAAATGATCGCGGAGATGAGCCAGGAGCACCAACAGGATTTCGCCGGCTTTGGCATCAGCTATGACAACTATCATTCGACCCATAGCGATGAAAACCGTGAGCTGTCCACCCTGATTTACAGCCGCCTGAAAGAAAACGGGTTTATCAAGAACCGCACCATTTCTCAGCTGTACGATCCGGAGAAAGGCATGTTCCTGCCGGACCGTTTCGTGAAAGGCACCTGCCCGAAATGCAAATCGCCGGATCAGTACGGCGACAACTGCGAAGTGTGCGGCGCCACCTACAGCCCGACGGAACTGATCGATCCGAAGTCCGTCGTTTCCGGCGCGACGCCGGTGATGCGAGACTCGGAGCACTTCTTCTTCGATCTGCCGGCCTTCAGCGAAATGCTGCAGGCGTGGACGCGCTCCGGCGCGCTGCAGGAGCAGGTGGCGAACAAGATGCAGGAGTGGTTCGAATCCGGTCTGCAGCAGTGGGACATCTCCCGCGATGCGCCTTACTTCGGCTTCGAAATCCCGGATGCGCCGGGCAAATACTTCTACGTCTGGCTGGACGCGCCGATCGGCTACATGGGTTCCTTCAAGAACCTGTGCGACAAGCGCGGCGATCTGGACTTCGACGCGTTCTGGCGCAAAGACTCCACCACCGAGCTGTATCACTTTATCGGCAAGGACATCGTCTACTTCCACAGCCTGTTCTGGCCGGCGATGCTGGAAGGCAGCAACTTCCGCAAACCGACCAACCTGTTCGTGCACGGCTACGTGACGGTGAACGGCGCCAAGATGTCAAAATCGCGCGGCACCTTCATCAAGGCCGGCACCTACCTGCAGCATCTGGACGCCGACTGCCTGCGTTATTACTACGCCGCCAAGCTCTCTTCACGCATTGATGACATCGATCTCAATCTGGAAGACTTCGTGCAGCGCGTGAACGCCGACATCGTCAACAAGGTGGTGAACCTGGCGTCACGCAACGCCGGCTTTATCAACAAGCGCTTCGGCGGCAAGCTGGCCGACAGCCTGGCCGATCCGGCGCTGTACCAGACCTTCGTCGACGCGGCGCAGAGCATCGCCGAAGCCTACGCCGGCCGCGAGTTCAGCCGCGCGATCCGCGAAATCATGGCGCTGGCCGATCTGGCCAACCGTTATGTGGATGAGCAGGCACCGTGGGTAGTGGCGAAGGAAGAAGGCCGCGACGCCGATCTGCAGGCCATCTGCTCGATGGGCATTAACCTGTTCCGCGTGTTGATGACTTACCTGAAGCCGGTGCTGCCTTCGCTGACCGAACGCGCCGAAGCGTTCCTCAACGCCGAGCTCAGCTGGGACGCGATCCCGCAGCCGCTGCTGGGCCATCAGGTGAACGCGTTCAAAGCGCTGTTCAACCGCATCGATCTGGACAAGGTCAACGAGATGGTCAATGCCTCGAAGGAAGACATGGCCGCCGCCAAGCCGGTGACCGGTCCATTGGCCGATGATCCCATTCAGGAAACCATCACCTTCGACGACTTCGCCAAGGTGGACATGCGCATCGCCCTGATCAAGAGCGCCGACTTTGTCGAGGGCTCCGACAAGCTGCTGAAACTACAGCTGGATCTGGGCGGCGAATCGCGCCAAATCTTCTCCGGCATTCGCTCCGCTTACCCGGACCCGAAAGCGCTGGAAGGCCGTCTGACCATCATGGTCGCCAACCTGGCGCCGCGCAAAATGCGCTTCGGCGTGTCAGAAGGCATGGTGATGGCGGCAGGCCCAGGCGGGAAAGAGATCTTCCTGCTGAGCCCGGACAGCGGCGCGCAGCCTGGCATGCAGGTCAAGTAATCGCGCAGATGCGTGGCATAGGGAGGGTCGAGCTTGCTCGGCCCTTTTTTATTGCCCCAACCCCCACGTTATAAGCATGAAGAAAAAGTCATAACCGCCCTGATTCCCCTGCCCGCCGCATCCGGCTATGATGCTCCGAAACCCAAAATAGACGTCCAGACAGAAAGACTGCTATAACAGACCTTCACCGGGATCGTTTCCCTGCTTTTTTGGAGCCTATAATAATGAAAAACCTCAAGACTTCGCTGCTCGCCCTCAGTCTGCTGGCCGCCCTGCCGCTGCAGGCGGCGGAAAACGCCGCCGTGCCGGCCGCCATCGCTCAACATCAGGGGCCGGTGCGCATCGCGGTGATCCGCAACCTCGGATCCGACGACAACACCACGCAATTTTTGGCGGGCGCCATTCAGGAAGGGCGCAAGCTGGGCTTCAAGGTGGACACCTTCCTCAGCAACGGCGACGACGCGCGTTTTCAGGACTTCGTCAACCAGGCTATCAGCCAGAAATATGACGGCATCATTCTCTCGCAGGGGCGAGCCCCCTATTCCACCGACCTGGTCAAGCGCATCGCGGCGGCCGGTATCGCCGTCGCGGCTTTCGATACCGACGTCAGCGGCCGCGTTCCCGGCGTCACCGTCTCGCAGCAGGACGACGCTTCGCTGGCTAACGCCTCGTTCGGCCAGTTGGTGAAGGATTTCAACGGGCAGGCCAACATCATCAAACTCTGGGTGGCGGGCTTCCCGCCGATGGAGCGCCGCCAGGCCGCTTACCAGCAGTTGCTGAAACAGCATCCGGGCATTCATGAGCTGGAATCGATTGGCGCGGTTTCATCCGACGTGCAGGGAGATACCGCCAATAAAGTGGGTGCGATACTGGCGAAATACCCGAAAGGCAAGATTGACGCCATCTGGGGCACCTGGGACGCTTTCACCCAGGGCGCTTACAAGGCGTTGAAAGAGAACGGCCGCACCGAAATCAAACTGTACAGCATCGATATCTCCAACCAGGATTTGCAGCTGATGCGCGAGGCCGGCAGCCCATGGCAGGTCAGCGTGGCGGTGGATCCGAAGCTGATCGGCGCGGTCAACCTGCGCCTGGTGGCCAACAAGATCGCCGGGGAAAGCACGCCGGACAGCTATCAGTTCAAAGCGGCGGTCATTCCGCAGGCGCTGCTGCTGGCGCAACCGGGGCCGGTCAACGTCGCCGGGCTGGCGAAGATCATCCCCGGCTGGGGCACCAGCAGCGATTTCGTTCAGCCGTGGTTCGCCACGCTGCAGGCCGAACACGGTAAATAATGCTGTTTTTGACGAGGCTGGCGACGCAGCCTCTGTTTTTAAACTAATTATCGGCTTTCCCCTTCCGTCCTCGCCAAAATGCGCTATGTTATCTGCATCGCCCAATAACTGTATGCATAGACAGGCCTCGAATGAAGGGATTCCCCCCGCTGATCAACGTACTGCTGGCCAGTTCGCTGGTGTTGACCATCGGCCGCGGCGTGACGCTGCCGTTCATCACCATCTACCTCACCGAACATTTCCATCTGCTGCCGAAGAGCGTGGGCGTGATCCTGGGCGTCAGCCTGACCCTCGGCATCATCGCCAGCCTGTACGGCGGCTATCTGGTGGACAAATTCAGCAAAAACCGCCTGATCCTGCTGTCGATTTTATTGTTCGCGCTGAGTTTCTTCGCCATTCCCTGGATCCCGCGCCCCGGCGGCGTGATCGTGGTGCTGGCGATCCTGCATACCTGTTATTCGGTGTTAAGCATCACCATAAAGGCCTGCTTCGCCGACTGGCTGCCGGTCGAGCAGCGCATCAAGGCTTTCTCAATCAACTACACGCTGGTCAACGTCGGCTGGGCGATCGGCTCTGCGCTCGGCGTGCTGGTGGCCGGGCTTAGCCCGCTGCTGCCGTTTTACCTGTCGGGCGGGTTGGCGCTGGCGACGGTGACGGCGCTAAGCCTGCGCTTGCGCGGCCGGGAACAGCGCCCGACAACAACCGCCGCCGCACCGGCGGCACTCCCCAACTTCCGCCAGACGGTGACTATCTTGCGAAACGATCGGCGGCTTATCTACTTCACCCTCGGCAGCACCCTGGGCGCCGTGGTGTTCGGTCAGTTCACCGGCTATCTGTCACAGTATCTGATCACCGTCTCCAGCGCCGAGTTCGCCTACAAAATCATTGGGTTGGTGATGATCGTCAACGCCGGCATCGTCATCGCCCTGCAATACCTGATCAGCCGCGGCATGCGCCAGGAAAACATGCTGCGCTGGCTGGTGCTGGGCACGCTGTTTTTCATCGTCGGGCTGCACGGTTTCATGGCGGCTGGCCAGGCGGTCTGGCTGTGGCTGGCGGCGATGGCGGTGTTTACCCTCGGTGAAATCATCGTTATCCCGGTGGAATACATGTTCATCGACTTCATTGCGCCGCCGCACCTGAAAGGCAGTTACTATGGAGTACAAAACCTCAGCGCGCTGGGCGGCGCCATCAACCCGGTTCTGAGCGGTATGTTGCTCAGCTATGCCGCGCCGCCGTTGATGTTCGTGATGTTGATCGTTTGCGCGCTGCTTAGCCTGCTGTTTTTCTTCCTTGGCCATCGGCTGGCAGAACAGGCTGCGGCAACCGCCGAAGACGCGCGCTGAATCCGCGCGTAGCGGCCATTCCGGGCTGTCAACCCGCCGATCGCGCATGGCGGGCATAGCGAGAATTCATAGTGCGATCTGTGGCATGGCTCACAGTTTAATTGTATGATGAATACATCAGTTAAACGGGAAAAGACAATGGCCAACGTGCTCACACTGTGCTGGAAATACCTGAGGGCCCTGCTCCTTATCTACCTGTGTCTGTTCGTCGGCAACGCGGTGGCGGCGCTGCTGCCGTTCGCCATTCCCGGCAGCATCATTGGCATGCTGCTGCTGTTCGCCCTGCTCTCTACCCAGATTATGCCGGCCAAATGGGTTAAACCCGGCTGCCATTTGCTGATCCGCTATATGGTACTGCTGTTCGTGCCGATCGGCGTCGGGGTGATGAAATACTACGACCAGATCGTCGCGCATCTGGGCCCGCTGGTTATCTCTTGCCTCATCAGCACGCTGATGGTGTTGGTGGTGGTCGGCTATACCTCACACTATTTTCATCGCGAGCGCCGCATCGCCGGCAAGCCCGACGACACGGAGGACAATTCATGATCCATGAAATCTGGTGGTCGTTGCCGCTGACGCTGGCGGTCTATTTCGCCGCGCGCTGGCTGGCGCGCAAGCTGAATATGCCGCTGCTCAACCCGCTGCTGGTGTCCATGGCGGTGATCATCCCGCTGCTGCTGCTCACCGGTATTCCCTATGAACGCTACTTTCAGGGCAGCAAAATCCTCAACGATCTGCTGCAGCCGGCGGTCGTCGCGCTGGCCTTCCCGCTCTATGAGCAGCTGCACCAGATCCGCGCGCGCTGGAAGTCGATTATCGCGGTGTGCTTCATCGGCAGCCTGACCGCCATGATCAGCGGCGGCGCCATCGCCCTGTGGCTGGGCGCCACGCCGGAAATCGCCGCCTCTATCCTGCCGAAATCGGTCACTACGCCGATCGCCATGGCCGTCGCGGACTCGCTCGGCGGCATTCCGGCGATCAGCGCAGTCTGCGTCATTTTCGTCGGTATCCTTGGCGCCGTGTTCGGCCATACGCTGTTCAACCTGTTGAAAATCACCACCCACTCGGCGCGCGGCCTGGCGATGGGCACGGCATCCCACGCGCTGGGCACCGCACGCTGCGCCGAGATGGACTACCAGGAAGGCGCTTTCGGCTCGCTGGCGTTGGTGATCTGCGGCATCATCACCTCGCTGCTGGCACCGTTCCTGTTCCCGGTGCTGCTGCGCCTGTTCGGCTGAATAGGGTGAAACTTGCGATACGTCTCGCATTTATGTATTTCATTGCATTAATTTCATCAATTAAGAGACATTAATCACACTTTAATATCTCTGGCCTGCCTAGAATGTTATCCCGTTAACCCGTAGAGAGACTTTCTATGCATCCGCGTTTTCACACCGCTTTCAGCGCACTGCCCGCGACACTGCAATCCGCCCTGCGGCCCTATCTGGACGCGCCAGACTTTCCGGCGATGTTCACGGCCGAGCAAGCGGCGGCGATCCGCACAGGCTGCGGGCTGGACGATGATGCGCTGGCATTCGCGCTGCTGCCGCTGGCGGCGGCCTGCTCGTTAACCCCGATATCGCACTTTCACGTCGGCGCCATCGCGCGCGGGCAAAGCGGCAACCTCTATTTCGGCGCCAATATGGAGTTCAGCGGCGCGCCGCTGCAGCAAACCGTGCATGCAGAGCAGTGCGCGGTTACCCATGCCTGGCTGCGCGGCGAGCCGGCGCTGGCCTCGGTCACCGTCAACTACACGCCGTGCGGCCATTGCCGCCAGTTTATGAATGAACTGAACAGCGGCGGCGAGCTGCAGATCCGTCTGCCGGGCCGCGCGCCGACCACGCTGGCGGACTATCTGCCGGACGCCTTCGGCCCGAAAGATCTGGATATCGCTTCGCTGCTGATGGACAAGGTCGATCACGGCCACCGGCTGGCGCTGGACGATGCGCTGGCGCAGGCGGCGCTGGCGGCGGCCAATCAGAGCCATGCTCCGTACAGCAACGCCCACAGCGGCGTAGCGCTGGAAACGCAGGACGGCAGCCTCTACGCCGGCCGCTATGCAGAAAACGCCGCCTTCAACCCGAGCCTGCCGCCGCTGCAGGCTGCGCTGATCCTGCTGAACCTCTCCGGCGGCGATTGCCTGAACATCCGCCGCGCCGTGTTGGCCGAGCCGCAGAAGGCGATCCTCAGCCAGTGGGACGCCACCCGCGCTACCCTGGCGGCGCTGGGCTGCCAGAACGTCAGCCGCGCCGCTTTCTAAGCGCGCCACGGCGGGGCCATCCGGTTCCGCCGTTAACAGCCCCGCCCGCCAAATACAATGCCCCGACGCCGCCAGAGACACTTTCTTTAGTTAAAAAATCATTTGATTGTCGATAATTACGCCAACCTGGTTCATCATCTGGCAACAAATGCTGTACATCTTCTCTTTATCTCTTAGGATCGTCGGCAATAAAGTTATCTGATACGTGAAGAGTAAAACTGATGGAACTAGAATACGAAAGCAAACGCCCGCTCTATATCCCTTACGCCGGCCCGATTCTGCTGGAATTTCCGCTGCTGAACAAAGGCAGCGCTTTCACCGAGGAAGAACGTAGCCACTTCAACCTGCACGGCCTGCTGCCGGAAGCGGTGGAGACCATCGAAGAACAGGTGGAACGCGCCTACCGTCAGTATCAGGATTTCAAGAACGATAACGATAAGCATATCTATCTGCGCAACATCCAGGACACCAACGAAACCCTGTTCTATCGCCTGCTGGACTCGCACCTGAGCGAGATGATGCCGATCATCTACACCCCGACCGTCGGCGAGGCCTGCGAACACTTCTCCGATATCTACCGCCGCGCGCGCGGGCTGTTCATCTCCTACCCGAACCGCGATCGCATCGATGACATGCTGCAAAACGCCACCAAGCAGAACGTCAAGGTGATCGTGGTCACCGACGGCGAGCGCATTCTCGGCCTGGGCGATCAGGGCATCGGCGGCATGGGGATTCCAATTGGCAAGCTGTCGCTGTACACCGCCTGCGGCGGCATCAGCCCGGCCTACACGCTGCCGGTGGTGCTGGACGTCGGCACCAACAACCCGCAGCGCCTCAACGATCCGCTGTACATGGGCTGGCGCCATCCGCGCATCTCCGGCGAGGAGTACCACGCCTTCGTCGAAGAGTTTATTCAGGCGGTCAAACGCCGCTGGCCGAACGTGCTGCTGCAGTTCGAAGACTTCGCGCAGAACAACGCCACCCCGCTGCTGAACCGCTACCGCGACGAGATCTGCTGCTTCAACGATGACATTCAGGGCACCGCCGCGGTCACCCTCGGCAGCCTGATCGCCGCCAGCCGCGCCGCCGGCAGCCAGCTGCGCGATCAAACCGTCACCTTCCTCGGCGCCGGTTCCGCGGGCTGCGGCATCGCCGAGCAGATCATCGCGCAGATGAAGTCCGAAGGGTTGAGCGAAGACGAAGCGCGCGCCCGCGTGTTCATGGTCGACCGTTTCGGCCTGCTGACCGACAAACTGCCGAACCTACTCGATTTCCAGAGCAAGCTGGTGCAGAAGAGCGACAACCTGGCCGGCTGGGAAACCGCCAGCGACGCCATCTCGCTGCTGGACGTGGTGCGCAACGCCAAGCCGACCATTCTGATCGGCGTGTCCGGCCAGCCGGGGCTGTTTACCGAAGAGCTGATCCGCGAGATGCACAAGCACTGCGAACGCCCTATCGTGATGCCGCTGTCCAACCCGACCTCGCGCGTGGAAGCCCGCCCGGAAGACATCATCAACTGGACCGACGGCGCCGCCCTGGTGGCGACCGGCAGCCCGTTCGCGCCGGTAAGCTACAAAGAGCAGCTGTACCCGATCGCCCAGTGCAATAACTCCTACATCTTCCCGGGGATCGGTCTGGGCGTGCTGGCCTCCGGCGCCACTCGCGTCACCGACGCCATGCTGATGGCCGCCAGCCGCGCACTGGCGGACTGTTCGCCGCTGGCTACCGACGGCCACGGCGCGCTGCTGCCGAATATCGACGATATTCAGGGCGTGTCGAAGTGCATCGCCATGGAAGTGGGTAAAGCCGCCCAGCTGCAGGGCGTGGCGATCGTCACCTCCGAAGATGCGCTGTCGAAAGCCATCGAGCACAACTTCTGGCGGCCGCAGTACCGCAGCTACAAGCGCACCTCGTTCTGAATGGTGAGCTGAAATGACCCAGCCCGGCTCCGCCGGGCTTTTTTGTGCGGCAAAACCGCCGAAAAATGCGGCGGCGCGCGTGCTTCAGGCGGTTCGCGTCTTGCGTCGGTCGGTCAGGTAAAGTAGCCTTGATCCATCTTTTTCAGCCCGGCGCGCGTAAGGCAACAACATGTGGAAACGCCTGATCATCAGCCTGTTCATCATCATTGCGGTGTTGATGGGTTCGGCTATTGCGCTCGATCGCTGGATCAGTTGGAAAACCGCACCTTACGTCTACGACGAACTGCAGGAATTGCCGCATCGCCAGGTCGGCGTGGTGCTCGGCACCGCCAAGTATTATCGCACCGGGGTGATCAACCAGTATTACCGTTACCGCATTCAGGGAGCGATCAACGCCTATAACAGCGGCAAGGTGAAATACCTGCTGCTGAGCGGCGACAACGCCCAGCAAAGCTATAACGAACCGATGACCATGCGGCGCGATCTGATTGCCGCCGGCGTGGCGCCGAGCGATATCGTGCTGGATTACGCCGGTTTCCGCACCCTGGATTCCATCGTGCGCACCCGCAAGGTGTTCGACACCAACGATTTCATCATCATCACCCAGCGCTTCCACTGCGAGCGCGCACTGTTCATCGCCCTGCACATGGGCATTCAGGCGCAGTGTTACGCGGTGCCGTCGCCGAAGGACATGATGACGGTGCGCGCCCGCGAGATCTTCGCCCGCCTGGGCGCGCTGACCGATCTGTACATCCTCAAGCGTGAACCGCGCTTCCTCGGCCCGCTGATCCCGATCTCCGCCATGCACACCGTGCCGGAAGACGCCCAGGGCTATCCCGCCGTCTCGCCGGAACAGTTGGTTGAGCTGGAGCACAAGCTGAAAGAAGAGAAGCAGAAAGCCAAACAGCCCTGACGGGTAATGCCCCAAAAAGAAAGGCCGGCATATTTTGCCGGCCTTGTCGTCTGTGCTGCGGTAGCTCTACTTCTTCTTGGCGTATTTCAACGAGTCCAGCGCCACGGCGAAGATGATGATGCTGCCCTTGATGATGTACTGCCAGTACGGGTTGATGCCGATATAGGTCAGGCCGTAGTTGATGACGGTAAAGATGATCACCCCTGTCACCACGCCCCACACCGTACCCACGCCGCCGGCGAAGGATACGCCCCCCACCACGCAGGCGGCGATGGCGTCCAGCTCATACATAAAGCCGAGGTTATTGGTGGCGCTGCCGATACGCCCCGCTTCCAGCAGGCCGCCGAAGGCGTAGAACACGCCGGACAGCGCATAGATCATGATCAGGTTCAGCGGTACGTTAACGCCGGAGACCTTGGCCGCTTCCGGGTTGCCGCCGATGGCGAAGATGTTCTTGCCGAAGCGGGTCTTGGTCCACAGGATCCAGACGAAAATGATGGCAATCAGCGCGTAAAAGGTAATGTACGACAGCTTAAAGTCGCCGAAGCGCAAGAAGCCTTGGGCAAAGGTGGAAAACTTCGGATCAAAGCCCGCGACCGGCGACGCGCCGACCGAATCGTAATACAGCGAGTTGATGCCGTAGACGATGATCATGGTGCCCAAGGTGGTGATGAACGGCGTCACGTTGAGATAGGCGATAATCAGGCCGTTAACCAGGCCGATCACCGCGCCGACCGCACATACCAGCAGGATGACCAGGGGAATCGACCAGGTTTCCATGTGCGGGAACACCTTGTTGACGTTATCCATCGATTGCAGCAGCGTGGCCGCCACCACCGCCGCCAACCCCACCTGCCGCCCGGCGGACAGGTCGGTGCCTTGGGTAACGATCAGCCCCGCCACGCCCAGCGCGATGATGATGCGCACCGAAGACTGCGTCAGGATATTGCTCAGGTTCATCAGGCTGAGGAAAGTCGGGTCCTGAATGATGATGATAGCCAACAGCACCAGCAACACCACGTAAATGCCGCCTTCCTTGAAATAGGTAAATAAGGTTTTTTTATTTAGCGCGTTCATAATTCGAATCCTTAAAGGTGCAGGGAGGCGAGACGTAAGATTTCATTCTGCGAGGTCTGCTTGGTATTAACGATGCCCGCAACCTGGCCGTTGCTCATCACCAAAATGCGGTCGGTGATCCCCAACAGCTCCGGCATTTCGGACGAGACGATAATGATCCCCTTGCCCTTTTTCGCCAGCTCGGTCATCAGCTGATAGATCTCGAACTTGGCGCCCACGTCAATGCCGCGCGTCGGTTCATCCAGCATCAGGATCTCCGGCTGCGTCAGCAGCCAGCGGCCGATGATCACCTTCTGTTGGTTGCCGCCGGACAGCGAACCGATATGGGTGTGATGCCCCGGCGTTTTCACCCGCATGGCGTCGATCACCCATTGGGTGTCGCTCTTCATCCGCGCGTTATCCAGCAGGCCGAGCTTGTTTTTATAATTGCGGATATTGGAGATCAGCGAGTTGAAACCCACGTCGAGGTAGGCGTAAATCCCGGTGGATCGCCGCTCTTCGGTCACCAGCGCAAAGCCGTGGTTGATCGCTTCGTTGGCGCTGTGGTTGTCGATCGCCTTGCCGTGCAGCTTGATGGTGCCCGCCACCTTTTCACGAATGCCGAACAGCGTCTCGACGATATCGGTGCGCTTGGCGCCCACCAGCCCGGCGATGCCGAGGATCTCGCCCTGGTGCAGATCGAAGGAAACATCGCGGATCGAAGGCTGGCGCAGCGATGTCAGGTTCTTCACCTCGAGGATCACCTCACCCGGCGTGTTCTGCCTGTCGGGGAAACGCTGGCTCAGCGAGCGGCCGACCATCATGGCGATGATCTTGTCCATATCCAGCCCTTCCAGCGGCTGGGTGGCGATCCACTGGCCGTCGCGCAGCACCGTTATCTCGTCGCACAGCTGGAAGATCTCTTCCATCTTGTGCGAGATATAGACGATGCCGCAGCCGCGCTCTTTCAGCTTGCGGATGATGGTGAACAGGTGATTGACCTCTTTCTCCGTCAGCGAAGAGGTCGGTTCATCCATGATGACGATCTTGGCGTCGTAGGAAAACGCCTTGGCAATCTCGATCATCTGCATCTGCGACACCGACAGGTTGCCCACCTTTTCGCGCGGGTTGATGTCAATATCCAGCTCGTCGAAGATCGCCTGAGTGTCTTTGAACATCTTGTCCTGATCGACGAACAGGCCTTTGGTCGGGTAGCGCCCCAGCCACATGTTGTCCATCACGGTGCGTTGCAGCACCAGGTTCAGCTCCTGATGCACCATCGAAACGCCGTGTTCCAGCGCTTCCTTCGAGCTCTTGAAATCGATTTCCCGGCCCTGAAATACAATGCTGCCGCTGTCTTTTTTGTAAATGCCGAACAGGCATTTCAACAACGTCGATTTCCCCGCGCCATTCTCCCCCATCAGGGCGTGAATCGAGTGCGGACGGACGCGTAAATTGACATTGTCCAAGGCTTTGACGCCGGGAAATGACTTACAGATATCCGTCATTTCCAGCAAAAATTCGCGTGAGCTATCGGCCATAAATACACCTGGCTTAACGATCTTGCAGTCGTAAACATCCCCGCCGGCGGTATCCCTGGTGTTGGCGCCGCAGGCGGGGTCTTAGCGGGATCTCAATTCTTATTTAACAAACTGAGACAGGTTGTCTTTATCTACGCCGACGTAAGGAATACGCACGACTTTATTTTCGATTTTATATTGGGTGCCTTCGGTGGCCGGCTTGCCCGCCGCCAGGTTTTTCGCCAGCTCGAAGGTGGCCTTCGCCTGGTTGTCGGCGTCGTTCAGCACCGTGCCCGCCATCGCGCCGGATTTCACCAGCGCCAGCGCTTCAGGCAGCGCATCGACGCCGAACACCGGAATACTGGTCTTGTTGTGCGCTTTCAGCGCTTCCACCGCGCCCATCGCCATGGCGTCGTTGTTGGCGATCACCACTTCGATCTTGTTGGCGTTCGGGCCGGAGAGCCAGGCATCCATCTTGTCTTTCGCCTGCGCGGTATCCCACATCGCGGTATCCATCTGCAGCTGCTGGGTCTTGATGCCTTTTTCGTTCAGCGTTTTCACCACGTAGGTGGTGCGCGCTTCGGCATCCGGGTGGCCCGGCTCGCCCTTCAGCAGCACGAACTGGATCTGGCCGTCTTTATTCAGATCCCAGGCCGGGTTGGCTTGCCAGTGTTTGGCGATCAGTTCGCCCTGGATCACGCCGGATTCTTTGGAGTCGGTGCCGACGTAATATGCCTTGTCATAGCTGTCCAGCGCCTTGCGGGAAGGTTCTTTGTTGTAGAACACCACCGGGATATCGTTTGCGCGCGCCTTATCGATAACCACCGGCGCCGCGGCCGGGTCGACCAGGTTGATCGCCAGCGCTTTCACGCCCTTGGCCAGCAGCACGTCGATCTGATCGTTCTGCTTGGACTGGTCGTTCTGCGAATCATTCATCAGCAGGGTAACGTCCGGTGAAGCCTTGGCGTCTTTCTCGATCGCCTTACGCACCACCGACATGAAGTTGTCGTCGTATTTGTAAATCGTGACGCCAATACGGGTATCAGCATGGGCTGCGGCGCCAAACATCATGGCAGCGGCCATGGCGGCCAGGGTGAAAACCTTCTTATTCATTGTCAGTCTCCGGTTCTGTGTAGGGTATTACTCGTCTTTGAGCCAATGGTCACCGGCAGTGCGTACACCCCAGGCCTGGCGATTTCCACTCAACACCTGTCGTCCGTGGATCTTGTTATTTCCGAGAAATGCTGTGTCAGCGCGAGATAAAGGTTGCAGCGGCAAGGGCCTTTGCGCCGGAAAACGCCTAGAGCATAGACGGCGCGATGTTAATATTCTGTGAATTTTCTCACAGATTGAAAACGGTTACACAAGATTAAATCGTCAGAGAGTGACCGTCGCCTCACTTTGCCAGGGGGCGACAGAATGGCGCTGCACCAGCGTCGGCATGAACAGGTGAGCGGCCTGCGGCTCCGCCAGGCCTGCTGCGCCCTGCAATGCCAGCTCGGTCGCCAGCGTGGCCATCGAGACGATCGGGTAGCGCACCGTGGTGAGTTTGGGGCTGGTATAACGCGCGATGGGGATGTCGTCGAAGCCGATCAGCGAGAAATGCTGCGGCACCGTGATACCGTTTTCTTTCAACACCGCCATAGCGCCGGCGGCCATAGCGTCGTTGTAGGCGAACACCGCGCTCAGCTGTAAGTTGCGCCCCAGCAGCTCGACCATCGCCGTCTCGCCGCCCTGCAGATCCGGCGAACCGTAGGCACGCCAGTTGTCGGGCGTGGCCAGCCCGGCGGCGGCCATCGCCTGCGCATAGCCCTGCTGGCGCAGCGGCCCGTCTTCGATCGGGTGATTGGAGCCCAGATAGCCGATGCGCCGGTGGCCCTGCGACAGCAAAAGACGCATCGCCATTTCTGCGCCGCAGACGTTATCCAGCCCGACGCAACGCGGCTCATAGCCGGGGATAATCCGGTTGATCAGCACCATGCCCGGTACCTGCTCCAGAAAACCGATCAGCTCGGCGTCGCTCAGGGCTTTGGCGTGAACAATCAGGGCGTTACAGCGCTGGCGGATCAGCACTTCGATCGCGTGGCGCTCTTTGTCCGCCTGATGATAGCTGTTGCCGATCAGCAGATACTTGTGGTGTTTCTGCGCTACCGTGTCTACCGCTTTCACCAGCGCGCCGAAGAACGGATCGGAGACGTCCATCACCACCACGCCCAACGTATCGCTGCTTTGGGTCGCCAACGCCTGCGCGTTGGCATTGGGGCGATAGCCCAGATCCGCCACCGCCTGCAGCACCTGCTCGCGCGTCTCTTTGCTGGTCAGCGCGCTGTGGTTCAGCACGCGGGAGACGGTCGCCACGGAGACCCCGGCGCGTTTCGCCACGTCGCGAATGGTGATCGGATGAACTGGAGGCATGCGGGATCCTGAAATCGGGGTAGTGGCCGGTGGCGCTATCCTACCCCGATTGGCACGCTGCTCTGCGTGAATTACGTCACAGGAAAGAAAACGTTTACATACATTTTTTTAACCTGCCGACGGGCGCTCACTTCAGCGCTTTGGCTTCCGCTTCACCGGCGGCCAACTGCGTCAGTTTGCGCCACAGCCATTCCATCGGCCCCTGCTCGAAGTAACGCAGCCACAGTGCGGAAAAGACCAGGTTGACCAACCAGACCAGCGGCACAAACGCCAACAGCTGAAGCCGGTCAAACTGCTCATAGAGGCCGAAACGATAAAACAGCGTGGTGCAGATCAGCGTTTGCAGCAGGTAGTTGCTTAACGCCATACGCCCCACCAGGGTCAGCCAGCGAGCGATGCGCAGGCGCGACAGCGCGGGCCAGAAACCGTAACATAGCGCCAGATAGCCCATCGCCTGCAGCGGGGCGCCCAGCTCGCGCGGCACCTGCAGCAGGAAACCGCTCCAGCGATAGTCCCAGTGCACCTGCCATTGCAGCGCCACCGCCGGCAGTTGGATCAGCACCGAAAGCGGCAGCAGCCACGCCGCCTGCCGCAGGTAATAGCCGGAGGAATAGCTGCCGCGCAGCCAGCCGCTGCGCATCAGCCCGGCGCCGAACAGCATCAGCCCCGCCAGCTCCCAGCCATACTGCGCGCCGATGGCCAGCAGGCTGGACGAGAGCAGATCGGCGCGGCTGCGCCAGGCTTCGAAACCGCCCTGCAGCTTCCAAAACTTCTCGTACTGCAACTCCGCCACGCCCGGCTGCCAGAAGCTGCCCGGCTCACCGTGCGAGACAAAACCGAGCAGCAGCAGTACCGCCACGCCAATCAGGTACAGCACGACGCCGGTTTTCAGCAGTTGGAAGGTTTCTTTGGCCTCGCGGATCATGCGCCAGCACACCAGGCCGATCAGCCCGTAGGCCAGCAGAATGTCGCCGTCCCACAGGAAGATGGCGTGCGCGAGGCCGAACAACACCAGCCACGACAGCCGCGCGCGGATCCAGCTTTTGCCGCGCCGCAGCAGCATTTGCAGCCCGGCGCCGAACAGCAGCGCGAACATCGCCAGGAACTTGGCCTGGGCGAAGATATCCAGCAGCGCCCAGGTCCAGGCATCGCGCGATGACGGCATCCCCAGATAGGCCGGATTGAGGTAGGCGGCCTTCGGCAAGCCGAAGGCGCTGATGTTCAGCAATAAAATGCCGAGGATGGCGATGCCGCGCACGCAGTCCAGCGTGGCAATGCGCGGCAGAGGATGACTGTTCATTTTTTATCGCTGTCTTCCGCTCATGAAAAAGGCGCCCGCAGGCGCCTGTTGTCGTCTTGCGGGTCGCCCCGCAACGCCATCACCCCTGGTGATGACGCA
This sequence comes from Serratia sp. CY71090, assembly GCF_052166845.1. Lineage (NCBI taxonomy): Bacteria > Pseudomonadati > Pseudomonadota > Gammaproteobacteria > Enterobacterales > Yersiniaceae > Serratia > Serratia sp. CY71090. The sequence goes on from NZ_JBJNOA010000003.1 coordinate 52,108, forward strand.
CCGCACGCAGGAACTCCTGGCGGGTATTCTGGCTGGACTTGAACAGCCCCCCCAGCGAGGTGGTGGTGGTGGCGCTGGTCGCGTCGCGAATACCGCGCGCCTTGACACAATAATGGACCGCATCGATCGATACCGCCACGTTATTGGTGCCGAGTAGGGTCTGCAGCGCCACCAGGATCTGCTGGGTCAGGCGCTCTTGCACCTGCGGACGCTGGGAGAAGAACTGCACGATGCGGTTGATCTTCGACAGGCCGATCACCGAGTCTTTCGGGATATAGGCCACGGTAGCCTTGCCGTCGATGGTCACGAAGTGGTGTTCACAGGTGCTGGTCAGCGTGATATCGCGCACCGTCACCATCTCATCCACCTTCATCTTGTTCTCGATGACGGTGATTTTCGGGAAGTTGGCGTAGTCCAGCCCGGAGAAGATCTCGTCGACATACATTTTGGCGATGCGATGCGGCGTTTCCGCCAGGCTGTCATCGGACAGATCGAGATTCAGCAGCTGCATGATTTCGGTCATGTGCTCTTTGATGCGACGCTTGCGCGTTTCGCGATCCAGCACTTCCCCGCGCAGCGGTGTCTCCAGACCACGCTCTTCCAGTGCCGCATGCACCAGCGCGGCTTCTTTACTTAATGATGTCATGTATTTGTTCTCCTGCGGACGGAACCCGCCGGCGGCCTGATAGGGCGTGCGGCCGGCGAATTGCTTGCTCTCGTGACGGCAGAGTTTTCGTGGTGGATAACGTGAACCCGGTCAAGATTTTGCCCCCACTGTAGATGAGAGCGCGGCGATTATCCAGCGATAGTGCTTCATCCGCAGGTGAAATATTCGCATTTAGCACAATCAGGCCGGCTGCGGGTTTCCATGCGTTTTGTATGGATTTTAATCACCGAGTCGCCGTTTTTTGCGCCAACCGCCGCGCCGGGGTATTCACCACCAGCCCTCCGGCCGCCAACAGCGCCGCCACCGCCACATACAGCGCCGGCTCCAGCCGATGGGTCAAGGCGGTCGACAGCGCCGACAGCATCGGCCCGACCAGTTGGCCGATCGCATAACCGGTGGTCAACAGTCCGGCCATGTAACGCGCATGACGCGGCGCCAGCTCACGCCCGTGCTGAAGAGCAAGCTGCACCACGCAGAGGAAACCGCCGCCGGTCAGCAACGCCCCAAGCGCCAGGCCGGCCACGCCCGGCACCACTTCGGCGCTCAGTACGCCGAGCGCCTGTATCCACAGCGTGATCGCCAGCCGGGTCTGAGTGGTCAGCCGATGGCGGGTCAGAATGCCGATGACAATCCCCAGCACCGCCGCACCGCCGAACACCGGCCAGACGAACTGCGCGAACAGGCTGGCGGGAAAGCGCGCCGCCGCCATCTGCGACAAAAAGGTCGCCGGCAGGATATAGCCGAAGCCGGCCAGGCTGTAGCTCCACACCAGGCGTTTGAGCGCCGGCGTCAGCAGCAGCGGCTCCGGGGCCACGTCCGGGCGATGCAGCTCGCCGCTGCGCGGCAGAAAGGCGCTAATCCCCCCGACCAGCACCAGCGCCAGCCCGCCATACACCAACCAGGCCTGCGCCGCCGTCAGCCCCAGCGCGTTGATGCCCACCGCCAGCATGCCGCTGAGAAAGATGCCGGCGCCCGGTCCGGCGAACACCGCCGCGCTCAGCGCCGGCCGGCCATAGTGCGCCAACCGCTCGTTGGTCCAGGCCGCCACCAGCACCATCGCCCAGCCGCTGGCCCAGCCGATGACGAAGCGCAGCGCACCGTGCGTCCATTCATCCTGCGCCAGCGCCGACAGTAGCGTCAGCGCCATCGCGCCCCATACGCCCAGCCACAGGCGCCGCTCGACGTGGCGCGTGGCGCGCATCGCGTCGTAGGCGCCGCACAGGTAGCCCAAATAGTTGATCGCCGCCACCAGCCCGGCACCGGTCAGGCTGAACTGATGTTCCGCGATCATCAGCGGCACCTGAGGGGTGAAAGCGAAGCGGCCAATGCCCATCGCCACGATCAGCGCGGCAAACCCGCTCAAGGCAATACGTAAAGCCATATCGGCATCCAAAAGGTTAAAAGAAAGTTGCCAGTATCATGCCGCAGTATTAAACTCACAAAAACTGAATAATACTAATCAAGTTCATCACGAAACGAGAACATTATGGATCTGACCCAGCTTCGCATGTTCTGCTGCGTAGCGGAAACCGGCTCGGTCGCCCGCGCCGCCGAGCAGCTGCACCGCGTGCCGTCGAATCTGACCACCCGGCTGCGCCAGCTCGAGCAGGAGCTGGGCGCCGATCTGTTTATCCGCGAAAAACAGCGCCTGCGCCTGTCGCCGATGGGCCATAACTTTCTGTGCTACGCCAACCGCATCCTGGCGCTGAGCGACGAGGCGATGAGCATCACCCATGCAGGCGAACCGGCGGGCAACTTCGCTCTCGGCTCGATGGAGAGCACCGCCGCCACCCGCCTGCCCTCGCTGCTGGCGGCTTACCACCAGCGCTTCTCGCAGGTTTCACTGTCGCTGACCACCGGCACCTCCGGCGAAATCGCCGATCGGGTGCGCGCCGGCACGCTGGCGGCGGCGCTGGTCGACGGCCCGGTGCCTTATGACGAGTTGAACGGCTGTATCGCCTATCCTGAACATATGGTGGTGATCTCCTGTCTCGATCACGCGCCGATCCACAGCGCCAAAGACGCCAACGGCGAGACGCTGTTCGCCTTTCGCGCCAGCTGCTCCTACCGCCTGCGGCTGGAGGCCTGGTTCAAGCGCGAAGGCGCGCGGCCGGGGCAGATCATGGAGATCCAGTCCTATCACGCCATGCTGGCCTGCGTCGCCAGCGGCGCCGGGCTGGCGATGATCCCTCATTCGGTGCTCAGCCTGCTGCCGGGCCATGAGCGGGTTCGGGTTCACACCCTGCCGCCGGACGTGGCCGACACCGCCACCTGGCTGCTGTGGCGCCGCGACGCGTTCGGGCCGAACGTGCGCGCGCTGAAAGAATTGATTATTGAACAGACGGAAACCGCCGCTGTTGATGAAAGCACCCCCAACGATTTATCAGACGTTAGCGATATCGCCTGATTTAAAAGAAAACCACTGAGGAGACTATGATGGAGATGATCAAAACCCGCGCCGCCGTTGCCTGGGGCCCGAACCAGCCGCTGAAGATTGAGGAAGTCGATCTGATGCCACCGCAAAAAGGCGAAGTGCTGGTGCGGATCGTCGCTACCGGCGTCTGCCATACCGACGCCTACACCCTGTCCGGCAAAGATCCGGAAGGCGTGTTCCCGGCGATCCTCGGCCATGAGGGCGGCGGCGTGGTGGAAGCGGTCGGTGAAGGCGTCACCAGCGTGGCGGTCGGCGACCACGTGATCCCGCTCTATACCCCGGAATGCGGCGAGTGCAAATTCTGTAAATCCGGCAAGACCAACCTGTGCCAGGCGATCCGCGCCACTCAGGGTAAAGGCCTGATGCCGGACGGCACCACCCGCTTCTTCAAGGACGGCAAGCCGATCTTCCACTACATGGGCACCTCCACCTTCTCCGAATACACCGTGGTGCCGGAAATTTCACTGGCGAAAATCAACAAGGAAGCGCCGCTGGAGGAAGTGTGCCTGCTGGGCTGCGGCGTCACTACCGGCATGGGCGCGGTGATCAACACCGCCAAAGTGCAACCGGGCGACACCGTGGCGATCTTCGGCCTGGGCGGCATCGGCCTGTCGGCGATCATCGGCGCGCAGATGGCCGGCGCAGGCCGCATCATCGGCATCGACATCAACACCAGCAAGTTCGATCTGGCGCGCAAGCTGGGCGCTACCGATCTGATCAACCCGAAAGACTATGACAAACCGATTCAGGAGGTGATCGTCGAGCTGACCGACGGCGGCGTCGACTTCTCCTTCGAGTGCATCGGCAACGTCAACGTGATGCGTTCCGCGCTGGAATGCTGCCACAAGGGCTGGGGGGAATCGGTGATCATCGGCGTCGCGGGCGCCGGCGAAGAGATCTCGACCCGGCCGTTCCAGCTGGTCACCGGCCGCGTCTGGCGCGGCTCGGCATTCGGCGGCGTCAAGGGCCGTTCGCAGCTGCCGGGCATCGTCGAGCGCTATCTGGACGGCGAATTCGCGCTGAACGACTTTATCACCCACACCATGGGGCTGGAGCAGATCAACGAAGCGTTCGATTTGATGCACGAAGGCAAATCGATCCGCACCGTCATCCACTTCGACCAATAAGCCAGGAGGCAGAGATGACGTTGTCATTGGAACTTCTCGAAGAGCACCGCATGTTCGGCGGCTGGCAACAGCGTTATCGCCACGCGGCGCAGAGCCTGAATTGCAACATGACATTCAGCATCTACCTGCCGCCGCCGCGCGATGATAACCCGCCGCCGGTGCTGTACTGGCTGTCGGGGCTGACCTGCAACGACGAGAACTTCACGTTGAAAGCCGGCGCGCAGCGCATCGCCGCCGAGCTGGGCCTGGTGCTGGTGATGCCGGACACCAGCCCGCGCGGCGACGAGGTGCCGAACGATGAAGGCTACGATCTGGGCCAGGGCGCCGGATTCTACCTGAACGCCACCCAGGCGCCGTGGGATCGTCACTTCCGCATGTACGACTACATCAGCGCCGAACTGCCGGCGCTGATCGCACAGCACTTCAGCGTCAGCGATCGTCAGTCGATCTTCGGCCACTCGATGGGCGGCCACGGCGCGCTGATGATGGCGTTTCGCAATCCGCAGCGCTTCCGCTCGGTATCGGCCTTCGCGCCGATCGTCAACCCGTGCCAGGTGCCGTGGGGCCGCAAAGCCTTCACTGCCTATCTGGGCAGCGACGAAAGCCAGTGGCTGCAGTACGACAGCTGCCATCTGCTGGCCAGCGGCGCGGAGAAAATGCCGGTCCTTATCGATCAGGGCGACGACGACCAGTTCCTGGCCGATCAGCTGCAGCCGGCGCGGCTGGCCGAACTGGCGCGCCAGCGCGACTGGCCGCTGACGCTGCGCATTCAGCCGGGGTACGATCACAGCTACTTCACCATCGCCACCTTCGTGGAAGATCACCTGCGCTTCCACGCCGAGCACCTGTTCCGCTGATAAAAAAATCCGGGCGGTTAAACCGCCCGGATTTCTTCAAAAGCCATCAATCAGAAAATCGATGGCAGCTTTAATTTGATTCCTGTGCTCATTGGCATTACCAACGGCCTTCCCGAGCTGTGAAATACGTACGGCAGCCATCTCATGCGTCATAACGAGAAACTTTTCGCCGTTTACCTCAATCTCCGGGCATAAGCGTGCAGAAATTTTAACCCTGACGTTATCCAAAGCATAAAGAGGGATCATTAACCGGGTCGAGAGGGCATCAATAAGATCGCTTTGAACGTCCAGTAAGTAGGGATAGGCTGATGCCGGATATGTATTGTCATATACGGTAAACTGCATATTTAAAATGTCCGATATTCATCAGACAACAAACCATTTTCTTCAGTGATACGATTAAGTTCTTCTAACGCCGCACGATTTTGCTCGCGCCACTGTTGAATCTCAATGTCCCTGACACGAACGCTCAATGCGTCCGTCAATACGGATGACACATTGACGCCCAGGGATTTTGCGCGCTGGAAAAGATCGCGATCGATGGTTACGTTGACTGTCTTTTTCGTCACATTGTTATTTGCCATATCCATTCCTCATCCCTGTAACATACACGGGTCAAATTTTCATCAATTATACTCGTAAAACAGGGGTATGCCAATTCAGCGATACCCTCACCCCTTCAGCTTCGGATCCAGCGCGTCGCGCAATCCGTCCCCCAACAGGTTGAACGCCAGCACGGTGATGAATATCGCCAGGCTGGGGAAGATCGCCACGTGCGGCGCGATCACCATATCGGCGCGCGCTTCGTTGAGCATCGCCCCCCACTCCGGCGTCGGCGGCTGGGCGCCCAGACCCAAAAACGACAGGCTGGCGGCGGTGATGATCGAGGTGCCGATGCGCAGGGTGAAATAGACTACGATCGACGACAACGTGCCCGGCAGAATATGCCGCAGAATGATGGTCCAGTCCGAGGCGCCGATGCTGCGCGCCGACTCGATATAGGTCAGGTGCTTCAGCACCAGCGTGTTGCCGCGCACCAGGCGAGCAAAGGCCGGAATGCTGAAGATCGCCACCGCGACGATCACGTTGGCCATGCCGCTGCCCATGATCGCCACCACGCCGATCGCCAGCAGAATGCCGGGAAACGCGAACAGCACGTCGCAGACGCGCATGGTGAGGCGATCCCACCAGCCCTCATAGTAGCCGGCCAGCAGCCCCAGCAGGGTGCCGATCGCCCCGCCCGCCAGCACCGAGAACACCCCGGCCGCCAGCGAAATGCGCGTGCCCATCAGGATGCGGCTGAAGATATCGCGCCCGAGGGAATCCACACCCAGCCAGTGCATCAGCGAAGGCCCCTCGTTCAGCCGATCGTAATCGAAATAGTTTTCCGCATCGAACGGCGCCAGATAAGGCGCCAGCAGCGCCGCCGCGATCAGCAGCAGCACCAACAGACCGGCGACCAGCGCCGCCCGCTGGCGGCGAAAACGCCGCCAAAACTCACCCCACGGCGTGCGTACCGCGTTGGGGTCAATAAGCGGCATCGCCTTCAGTGCAGCGTTGCGCCGCCAATGCTTAATCATGCCGCATCCTCATTGGTAACGAATCGCCGGGTTGATCGCCGCGTACAGCATATCCACCAGCAGGTTGATCAGGATGAACTCCAGCGAGAACAGCAGCACCTCGGCCTGGATCACCGGGTAATCGCGCATCTCCACCGAGTCCACCAGCAAGCGCCCCAGCCCCGGCCAGTTGAACACCTTCTCCACCACGATCGAACCGCCGAGCAGGAAGCCGAACTGCAGCCCCATCATGGTCACCACCGGGATCATCGCGTTACGCAGGCCGTGTTTCATCACCACCACGCTTTCCCGCACGCCCTTGGCGCGGGCGGTGCGCATGTAGTCCTCCTGCAGCACCTCGACGAACGAAGCGCGGGTGAAGCGCGCCATCACCGCCGCCACCGCCGCCCCCAGGGTTACCGAAGGCAGAATGTAGTGCCGCCAGCTGTCGGCGCCCACCGTCGGCAGCCACCCCAGCTCGACCGAGAACACCTGCATCAGCAGCATGCCGAGCGCAAAGGCCGGAAACGAGATCCCCGACACCGCCAGCGTCATGCCGAGGCGATCCGGCCAGCGATTGCGCCACACCGCCGACACCACGCCGATCGCCAGGCCGAACGCCACCGCCCACAGCATGCTGGTGACGGTCAGCCAGAAGGTCGGCAGAAAGCGCGAGGCGATCTCTTCGCTCACCGGGCGCTTGGACACCATCGAGGTGCCGAAGTCGCCCCGCAGCGCGTTGACGAAAAAGTGCGCGAACTGCTGCGGCAGCGGCTTATCCAGCCCCAAATCCTTGCGCACCAGCTGTACCACCGCCTCGTCGGCCTCCGGCCCCGCCGCCAGCCGCGCCGGATCGCCCGGCAGCAGGTGGACGAACAGGAACACCAGCACCGCCACGATCAGCAGCGTCGGGATCAGGCCCAGCAGTCGTTTCAGAAAATAATTGAGCATCTCATTCCTTCCCCCGCCCGCAGCCGCGTGGCCACGGGCGGGGATGGGCGCCTTATTTCAGATCGGCGTTATCAAAGTTGAACGAGGTATCCGGCATCACGTAGAAACCGCTCAGCTGTTTGCTGTTGGCCGACAACAGACGTTCGGTCGCCAGGAAGATCCAGGGCGCGTCGGCCCAGATGCGATCCTGCGCGTCCTGATACAGTTTCTGCTTCTCGGCGCGATCGGTGGTCGCCAGCGCGTCGGTCAGATCCTTGTCCACCTGCGGATTGCTGTAGAACGCGGTGTTGAACTGCTTCGGCGGCGCCGCCTGAGTGGAGAACAGCGGCGACAGCGCCCAGTCCGCTTCCCCGGTCGAGGCCGACCAGCCGGTGTAGAACAGCCGCACGCCGGTGTCTTTCACCCCGACGCTCTCCACCTGCGCCGCGCGCTGCCCGGCATCCATCGCCGTCACCGTCACTTTCACCCCCACCTGCGCCAGCTGCTGTTGGGTGAACTGCAGCACTTTCTGCGCGGTGCTGTGGTTGTGGGAAGACCACAGCGTGGTGGTGAAGCCGTTCGGGTAGCCGGCCTCTTTCAGCAGCTCGCGCGCCTTGGCCGGATCGTACGGCCACGGCTTATAGCGGGCGGCGAAATCGATCGCCGGCGGCACCGGCCCTTCCGCCGGCACCGCGTAACCGGCGAACGCCACCTTGATCAGCGCGTCCTTGTTGATGGCGTAGTTCAGCGCCTGGCGCACCTTCGGGTTGTCGAACGGCTTTTGGGTGACGTTCATGCTGATGTAACGCTGCAGGATCGACGGCGCGGCCACCACGTCCAGCTTGGCGTTGCCTTCCAGCACCTTGGCCTGCTCGTAAGGGATCGGGAAGGCGAAGGTCGCCTCGCCGGTCTGCAGCATCGCCGCGCGGGTGTTGTTATCCACCACCGGGCGCCAGGTGATGCTGTCGAGCTTCGGCAGCCCCGGCTGCCAGTAGCCGTCGAACTTCTTCACCTTGACGAAATCGGTCTGGTTCCAGGTCACGAACTGATACGGCCCGGTGCCGACCGGGTGGAAACCGATCTCCTTGCCGTATTGTTTCAGCGCCGCCGGCGAGATGATCGCCGCCGCCGGGTGCGCCAGATTGTTGACGAACGCCGAGAACGGCGCCTTCAGCACGATCTTCACCGTATTGGCGTCCACCGCCTCGGTTTTGTCGATCATCTTGAACAGGTTGTAGCGCTTGAGGTGGCTGTCCGGGTTGCTGGCGCGGTCGAGGTTGACTTTCACCGCCTCGGCGTTGAACGCGGTGCCGTCGTGGAATTTAATGCCCTGGCGCAGTTTGACGGTGTAGGTCAGGCCGTCTTTGCTGACCTCATAGCTGTCCGCAAGCACGTTCACCAGCTTCATGTCCTTATCAAAGCCGAACAGCCCCTGATAGAAAGACTTGGCCACCGCCTGCGACAGCGTGTCGTTGGCGTCGTAAGGATCGAGGGTGGTGAAGTTGGAGGCCACGGCGATCACCGCGTCCTTCGCCGCCCAGACCGGGCCGGTTCCCGCCGCCAGCAGTACGGCGGCCAACAGCGCATTGCGTTTGAATGTGTGCTTCATGTCGCTTGTCTCTCCTGAGGTCTTTAAAAAGCACCGGCGATCGGGTGGCGGGCGACAAAGTGCCCGGCGCCAACCTGCACCAGCGGTGCGGTAACGGGTTCATCGCCCAGCGCGCGCACCGGGCTGGGGATCTCATCGGCCGGCAGCGGCTGCCGTTTGTGGGCGTGAGCGGGATCGGCCACCGGCACCGCCGCCATCAGCTTGCGGGTGTAGGGATGCTGCGGATTGTCGAACACCGCCTGCCGCGGGCCGATCTCGACGATCTGCCCGAGGTACATCACCGCCACCCGGTGGCTGATCCGCTCCACCACCGCCATGTCGTGCGAAATGAACAAGAAAGCGATGCCGAATTCGCGCTGCAGATCGAGCAACAGATTGACGATCTGCGCCTGAATCGACACGTCCAGCGCCGAGACCGCCTCATCGGCGATCACCACTTTCGGGTTCAGCGCCAGCGCGCGCGCGATGCAGATGCGCTGGCGCTGGCCGCCGGAAAATTCGTGCGGGTAGCGGCGCGCATGTTCCGGCAACAGGCCGACGCGTTCCAGCAGCCAGGCCACCCGCCGTTCCGCCTCACGGCCGCGCATCACGTTGTGCACCAGCAGCGGCTCCATGATGGAGAAACCGACCGTCAGGCGCGGATCGAGCGAGGCGTAAGGATCTTGAAAAATGAACTGAATATCGCGCCGCAGGTGCTGCAGCGCCGCTCCCTTCAACCGATCGATTCGCCGCCCGGCGAAGGTGATGGTGCCGCTCTGGCTGTCCACCAGCTTCAGCAAAGAGCGCCCGGTGGTGGACTTGCCGCAGCCGGACTCGCCCACCAGCCCCAGCGTCTCGCCGGGGTAAAGATCGAAACTGACGTTTTCCACCGCGTGCACCCGGCGAGTGACCCGATTGAACAGCCCGCCGCGCAGATCAAAACGCGTGACCAGATGCTCCACCCGCAGGATCGGCGCGGCGTTTAACGGCACGTTATCCTGCGGTGCTTCATCGCCCTCGCCACCCGGCAGCGGAAACTTTGCTGGCAGCGGCCGATCGGCCATCGCCCCCAGCTTCGGCACCGCCGCCAACAGCGCCCGGGTATAGGCCTGCTGCGGCGTGGCAAACAGCTCGCGCACCCGATTTTGCTCCACCTGCTCACCGCGGCGCATCACCAGCACCCGGTCAGCGATCTCCGCCACCACGCCCATGTCGTGAGTGATGAAGATCACCCCCATCTGCATCTCCTGTTGCAGCACGCGGATCAGCTGCAGGATCTGCGCCTGAATGGTGACGTCGAGGGCGGTGGTGGGCTCATCGGCGATCAACAGCGCCGGCTTGCAGGAGAGCGCCATGGCGATCATCACCCGCTGGCGCATGCCGCCGGAAAGCTGGTGCGGGTAGCGCCCCAACACCTCTTTAGCCTCCGGAATACGCACCAGATCGAGCATGCGCAGCGCCTCCTGGCGCGCGCTGCGGTGATCCATGCCCTGATGCAAACGCAGCGATTCGGCGATCTGCTCGCCGACCGGAAACACCGGGTTGAGCGAGGTCATCGGTTCCTGGAAGATCATCGCCATGTCGGCGCCGCGCACCGTGCGCAGCGTGCTCTGCGAGGCGCGCGCCAGATCGAGCAGCGCGCCGTCGCGCCGGCGCAGCGTCATGGCGCCGCCGACGATGCGCCCGCCGCCCTGCTCCACCAGCCGCATCAGCCCCAGTGAAGTCACCGATTTGCCGGAGCCGGACTCGCCGACGATCGCCAGCGTCTCGCTGCGATCGAGCTCGAACGACAGGTTGCGCACCGCTTCCACGGCACCTTCCGATTGAGGAAAACTGATGCTCAGATCGCGCACCGACAGCACACGCTGCGGCGGCAATGACAACCCATCGCCAACGGGCCGAAATGAAACGTCGGTCATACACCCTCCCGGTGAACGCTTAGCGATAAATCCCGACGGACGGCGCATCGCCGACATAGCCAAAACCGCGGTACATCCCCTCGCTGTTGAACGGCAGCGCGATATTGCCGTGGCGATCGACGGCGATCATGCCGCCGCTGCCGCCCAGCGCCGGCAGCTTCTCCATCACCACCCGATCGCTGGCCTCTTGCAGGCTGAGGCCGCCGTATTCGATCAGGGCGGAGACGTCATAGGCCGCCACGCCGCGCATGAAGATTTCGCCGGTGCCGGTGCTGGAGACCGCCACCGTGGCGTTGTTGGCATAGCAACCGGCGCCGATGATCGGCGTGTCGCCTACCCGCCCGGCCTGCTTGTTGGTCATGCCACCGGTGGAAGTGGCGGCGGCGAGGTTGCCCAGCGCATCCAGCGCCACCGCGCCGACGGTGCCGAATTTGCGATCGGGATCGAGCGGTTCGCCGGCCTGCGCCGCGCCGTCGTGATCGAGCAAGACCCGCCCCTGCTCCGCCTGGGCACGGTGCAACTGATCAAAGCGTTCCTGGGTAAAGAAGAAGTCGGGAGTAACCATTTCCAGGCCGTGGGCGGCGGCAAACTTCTCGGCGCCTTCGGCGGCAAACAGCACGTGCTCACTGTTTTCCAGCACCGCACGCGCCGCCAGCACCGGGTTGCGGATATGGCTGACGCCGGCGACAGCGCCGGCGTCGCAGGTGCGGCCGTCCATCACGCAGGCGTCCAGTTCGTGGGTGCCCTGATGGGTAAACACCGAGCCTTTGCCGGCGTTGAACAGCGGGCATTCCTCCAGCAGCCGCACCGCTTCGGTCACCGCGTCCAGCGCGCTGCCGCCCTGCGCCAGTACCGCCTGCCCGGCGGCCACGATCTCGGACAGCGCCTGGATATACTGCCGTTCTTTTTCCGCACTCAGCGCCGCCCGGGTAATTGCGCCCGCGCCGCCATGAATGGCAATCACTGGTTTGCTCATTTGCCTGACACCCTGTGTTAATCCCGCCGTTGCGCAGCGAATAAGCTGAGCGCGGTATCATTATTATTCAGTCTTTTTCGACTCTATTTAGTCCTACAGTGGAAGTACAGCATAACGTCCACGTCCCGCTTTTAGCGTAGCGCGCTTAGACCATTTCGCACCTTGAAATAGCTTATTGGAATAAAAACAGCAGGTTATAAAAAGCGGCAAACCGCTGACAGTGCGGCTGGGATTATTGGTAATTTCGCGAGAGGAAATAGCGGCATGGCGTAATGAAATAAACGTTCGCGCTGAGTCACGCTTATTGTGGCGCCCGACCTGCTGTTTTTTCCCCGGCCGGGCGCAGATGATCCGACGATTAAAAACCCGAGCCGGGCTGCCGTAAAAAGGCCTCTTCTTCCGGCGTGCTGATGCGCCCCAATATTGCGTTGCGATGCGGGTAGCGGCCGAAACGATCGATGATCGCCTTATGCCGTAGCTCGAACTCCAGCTGGTCGCCGTTATTAAGCTCGGTATATAACACCAGCGCCTGCTGGTGGATCAGCGGTGATTCCGAATGCATGAACGGCAGATAAAGGAAACCGCGCTGCTCACGGCTCAGCCGTTCGCACTCGCCGCTGCGGATCGCCTCCTGCGCCAGGACCAGCGCCATGCCGTCGCAGGCGAACGACTGCGGCGTGCCGCGAAACAGGTTACGGCTGAACTGATCGAGCACGATCACCTCCGCCAGGCGCCCTTCGATGGTGTCGCGCCAGTGCGCCAGTTCCCCCGCCGCCGCCGCCCGCCAGATTTCGCCGAAGCGGCTATGCAGCAGACGATCGAAATCATCGTCCTTTTTGAACCACATCACCGGTTCGATCTCGTCGAACCAGAACTCGATAACCTGTTTATGCATCATGATCCTCCTCTGTTTTACGCAGTTTATACCCGTTCACGCTTCCGGCGCAGTGCGAAAGATGGCGGGCATACCCCGTTCTCCCCCCCGGCGTTCTCTGCCATAATAGCCGCACTTTGTCGCTATCATTGCGCACCCTGATTACGGAGTTCCCCTTATGGATCATTGCCATACTTCCGATCTCATCTCCCTGGAGCAAGCGCTGGAAAAAATGCTCGGGCAGATCGCCCCGCTGCAACAGACCGAATCCGTCGCGCTGACCGCCGCCGCCGGCCGCATCACCGCCGCACCGGTGGTCTCACCGCTCGACGTGCCGCCGTTCGCCAACTCGGCGATGGACGGCTATGCGGTACGCCTCGCCGATCTGGCGGCCAATGCGCCGTTGCCGGTCGCCGGGAAAGCCTTCGCCGGCGCGCCGTTCGACGGCCAATGGCCGGCCAACAGCTGCGTGCGCATCATGACCGGCGCGCCGATCCCGGCCGGGGCGGAAGCGGTTGTCATGCAAGAGCAGGCCGAAGTGAGCGACCAGGGCGTGCGTTTTACCGCCCCGGTAGAAGCCGGCCAGAATATCCGTTTAGCGGGTGAAGACATTCGCCAAGGCGCCAGCGTGTTGCCGGCCGGCGTGAAGCTGGGCGCCGCGCAGCTGCCGCTGCTGGCTTCGCTCGGCGTCGCCGAAGTGCAGGTGATGCGTAAGCTGAAGGTCGCGGTGTTCTCCACCGGCGACGAACTGCAGCCGGTCGGCCAGCCGCTGCAGGCAGGCCAGATCTACGACACCAACCGCTTCGCGGTGCGCCTGATGCTGGAGCAGATGGGCTGTGAAGTGCTCGATCTCGGCATTATCCGCGACGATCGCGATGCGCTGCGCGCCGCCTTCGAACAAGCGGACAGCCAGGCCGACGTAGTGATCAGCAGCGGCGGCGTCTCGGTCGGCGAGGCCGACTACACCAAACAGATGCTCGACGAACTGGGCCAGGTCAGCTTCTGGAAGCTGGCGATCAAACCCGGCAAACCGTTCGCCTTCGGCAAACTGGGACACACCTGGTTCTGCGGCCTGCCGGGCAACCCGGTTTCCGCCGCCCTGACCTTCTACCAGCTGGTGCAACCGCTGCTGGCGAAGCTGGCCGGCCACAGCGACTGGCGCCTGCCGCCGCGCCTGCGCGCCCGCGCGCTGACGCCGCTGAAGAAATCGCCGGGCCGCCTCGATTTTCAGCGCGGCGTGTTCAGCAGCAACGCCGCGGGCGAACTGGAGGTGAGCACCACCGGCCACCAGGGCTCGCACGTCTTCAGCTCCTACAGCCAGGGCAACTGTTTCATCGTGCTGGAGCGCGAACGCGGTTCGGTGGCGGCGGGTGAAACGGTGGAGATCGAGCCGTTCAACGCCCTGCTGAGGAGCTGAACATGCTGCCGGAATTGACCGACGCCGAAGCGCTGCGCTACAACCGCCAGATCGTGCTGCGCGGCTTTGACTTCGACGGCCAGGAGAAACTGAAGGCCGCCCGCGTGCTGATCGCCGGACTGGGCGGGCTGGGCTGCGCCGCCGCGCCATATCTGGCGGCGGCCGGCGTCGGCCATCTGGTGCTGGTGGATTTCGACACCGTCTCGCTCTCCAACCTGCAGCGCCAGATCCTGCACCGCGACGATCGCATCGGCCAGAGCAAAGTCGCCTCCGCCAGGCAGGAACTGAGCGCCATCAATCCGCATATCCGCATCGATGCCATCGACGGTCGTCTGGAAGATGACGCGGTCGCAGCAGAGATCGCCGCCTGCGATCTGGTGCTGGACTGCACCGACAACGTGGCGGCGCGCGACGCGCTGAACCGCCTGTGCCACGCACAGCGCAAACCGCTGGTTTCCGGCGCGGCGATCCGCATGGAAGGCCAGCTCAGCGTGTTCACCTATCAGCCGGGCGAGCCCTGCTACCGCTGCCTGAGCCGGCTGTTCGGCGACAGCGCCCTCACCTGCGTCGAGGCGGGCGTGATGGCGCCGCTGGTCGGCACTATCGGCACTCTGCAGGCGATGGAAGCCATCAAGCTGCTGGCCGACTACGGTCAGCCGCTGCGCGGCAAGCTGTTGATGTTCGATGCAATGAGCATGCAGTTCCGCGAGATGAAACTGCCGAAGGATCTGCACTGCGAGGTGTGCGGCGGGGAATGACGGATAAAAAAAAGGGCGGGATAATTCCCGCCCTGATGCGTTGCCGCGAGGGTTACACGATACCCTGGCTGCGCAGATAGTCTTCGTAGTTGCCGGTAAAGTCGATCACCTTGTTCGGGGTGATTTCCAGAATGCGCGTCGCCAGCGAGCTGACGAACTCACGGTCGTGGGAGACGAAGATCAGCGTGCCTTCGTACATCTCCAGCGCCATGTTCAGCGATTCGATGGATTCCATATCCAGGTGGTTGGTCGGTTCGTCCATCACCAGAATATTCGGGCGCTGCATCATCAGCTTGCCGAACAGCATGCGGCCCTTCTCACCACCGGACAGCACCTTCACTTTTTTCTTGATGTCGTCCTGGCTGAACAGCAGACGGCCCAGCACGCTGCGCACCGCCTGCTCGTCGTCTTTTTCCTGCTTCCACTGGCTCATCCAGTCGAACACGCTCAGGGTGTCGTCGAACTCGTATTCGTGATCCTGCGCGTAGTAACCGATACGGGCGTTTTCTGACCACTTGACGGTGCCGCTGTCCGGCTGCGCGTCGCCCACCAGCGTTTTCAGCAGGGTGGTTTTACCGATGCCGTTGGCGCCCAGCACCGCGACCTTCTCGCCCACTTCCACCATCAGGTTCAGCTTGCTGAACAGCGGGCCTTCGTCGAAGCCCTTGGTGAGCGCTTCCACTTCCAGCGCGTTACGGAACAGCTTCTTGTCCTGCTCGAAGCGGATGAACGGGTTCTGGCGGCTGGAGGCTTTCACCTCTTCCAGTTGGATCTTGTCGATCTGGCGGGCGCGGGAAGTGGCCTGCTTGGATTTGGAGGCGTTGGCGCTGAAGCGGCTGACGAACGATTGCAGCTCGCTGATCTGCGCCTTCTTCTTGGCGTTGTCCGCCAGCAGACGCTCGCGCGCCTGGGTGGCGGCGGTCATGTATTCGTCGTAGTTGCCCGGATAAACGCGCAGTTCGCCGTAGTCCAGATCCGCCATGTGGGTGCAGACCATGTTCAGGAAGTGACGGTCGTGCGAAATGATGATCATGGTGCTGTTGCGCTCGTTGAGCACGTTTTCCAGCCAGCGAATGGTGTCGATGTCCAGGTTGTTGGTCGGTTCGTCGAGCAGCAGGATTTCCGGATCGGAGAACAGCGCCTGCGCCAGCAACACGCGCAGCTTCCAGCCCGGCGCGATTTCGCTCATCGGGCCGTAGTGCTGCTCCACCGGAATACCCACGCCGAGCAACAGTTCGCCGGCGCGCGCTTCGGCGCTGTAGCCGTCCATTTCGCCGTAGGCCACTTCCAGATCGGCCACTTTATAGCCGTCTTCTTCGCTCATCTCCGCCATGGCGTAGATGCGGTCGCGCTCTTCCTTCACCGCCCACAGTTCGGTGTGGCCCATGATCACGGTGTCCAGCACGCTGTACTGCTCGAAGGCGAACTGATCCTGACGCAGTTTACCCAGGCGCTCGTTCGGATCGAGGAACACGTTGCCGCCGCTCGGCGCCAGATCGCCGCCGAGGATTTTCATAAAGGTGGACTTGCCGCAGCCGTTGGCGCCGATCAGGCCGTAACGGTTGCCGCCGCCGAATTTGACAGAGATGTTTTCAAACAACGGCTTGCTGCCGAACTGCATGGTGATGTTGTTAGTGCTTAACACAGCGCTCGCTCTTTATACATAGGGAATGTGATTTGGCGCGCATTATGCCACAACGGGGTGCAGAGATCGCGGGAAGTTTCGGTGACATTTTGAGCGCCTGCGGCATCCTATCCTTTTCGCAGGCAGCATAGTTGAATTAACGCGGCGGGAACTTCGCGGCAATCATCGCCGCCGTCGGCTGCACGCCGCCCAGGCTCCATTGTTCGGGCGCATGTTCATCGATTCTGACCCAAACCGACTGCCTGAACGCCGGATCGCCTCGCCCTTCTATCTCCACCAACAGATCGGTAATGCGGGACAGCAATTCGCTTTTTTGCCGTTCATCCAGCATGCCTTTCACCGTTTGCACATTAACAAATGGCATTATACTCTCCTTGAATATAGATAAGTCTAAAAGCAAGACTTAGACTAGCGAAGGAAAATGCCCATGTCAAAATCTCCCGATCTCCCTACCGTTTCTCTTGCCCTGTGCGGGCTGGCGCAGGCCGCGGACCTGCTTGGCGATCGCTGGACGTTGCTGATCCTGCGCGAATCATTCTACGGCGTTCGCCGTTTTGAAGAGCTGCGCGAGAATATCGGCGCTTCGCGCCAGGCGTTGAGCAACCGTCTGAATGCCATGGTAGAACAAGAACTGTTGGCCAAACGCGCTTACCGGGAGCCGGGCGAGCGTGAGCGACATGAATATGTCTTGACGGACAAGGGACGCAGCCTGGGGCCCATCCTGGTTGCGCTGATGGCATGGGGCCACCGGCATATTCTGCATGACACCCCCCACGTTCAACTGGTGGATAAACACAGCGGGCTGCCGGTGCAGCTGGCATTTATCGATGCGCAGGCCCGCGTGGTGCCTGAAAACGCGCTGCAAATGTCGGCCGTTGAGCTCCCCCGGGCCTGACTTACCCATTCTGGTCTACGCTTGATACCAGACTGATTTAGGACAAGGATGCTGAACCATGCCACACCTCTATAACACCGCGCTGCTGATCGGCGCCGCGCTGAGCGCCATCGCCGCCCTGCTGCATATTTGGGTGATCGCCGCCGGGCCGCGCGGCTATCGGCTGTGCGGCGCCGGCGATCGCTTCATTAAGGCGGCGGAAGCGGGTAAAAAGTTCCCGGCCGTCGTCACCGCCGGTATCGCGCTGGTGCTGTTTATTTGGGCGCTGTATGCGCTATCCGGTGCGGGCCTGATCGCGCCGCTGCCGCTTCTGCGGCCCGCGCTGTTTATCATCACCTTTATCTACCTGCTGCGCGGCGTCGCCGGCCCTTTCGCCCTGCGCGATACCGGCCGCAGCCAACGCTTCATCGTCGTCAGCTCGCTGATTTGCCTCGGTTTCGGACTGGTGCATCTGCTGGGGATGATGCAGCGCTGGGGGGCGTTGGCGTAACGCCCTGTTGCTGCAATACGGCAATAAACGCCTGCGCTGCGGCGCTGCGGTAAGCGCCTTGGCGCTGCAGCAACACCGCCTGCCGGGCCGGCATGGCGTTGGCCAGCGCCACCTTTTTCAACTGCCGGTTCTCACGCGCAATGGCGGCCGGCAACAGCGTGGCGAGCTGCCCCCGCCGCACGATCTCGACGATGGCACCCAGCGCATTGGCCTCCACCGCCACCAGCGGCCGGAAACCGAGCTGCGTGCAGTAGCGATCGATAAACTGGCGCGTGGCAAAATCGCCGCTCAGCAAGGCCAGCGGCAGATGTCGCCACTCCGCCAGCGTCAGCGGCCGACGCCGCGCAGCCAGGGGATGATCGGCGCCGACCATCAGTTCCAGCGTCTCGCTGAACAACGGCGTGGCTTCCACCTCCGCCGACTGCGCCATCTCGAAGGCAATCCCCAGATCCAACCTATCCTGCGCCAGCAACGCCTCGATCCGCTCTTGCGCCATCTCCTCAATGCTCAGCGTAATCCCCGGATAGCGGCGGTAGAACGCATCGATCGCCGGCCCCACCAGATAGGCGGTGAACGTCGGCGTCATCGCCAGCCGCAGATGGCCGCGCGCCAGCGTCGCCACGTCATGGATCGCCCGCGCGCCGGCGTCCAGATCCTGCAGCGCCAGCCGCGCATAGCGCATCCAGGCCTCACCGGCGTCGGTCAGCTGCACCCTTCTGCCGCTGCGATCGAACAGCGGCGCTCCCAGCGCATCCTCCAGCTGTTTGATCTGCTGCGACAAGGTCGGTTGCGAGACGTGCAGCGCTTCAGCGGCGCGGGTGAAATTGCCCTGTTCGGCCACGGCCAGAAAATAACGGATATGTCGCAACAGCATAGCGCCCCAACTATTAGTAATACCTATAGCCATCATTATAAATGGGTCTTAGACCCTATAGCCAGAAGCGTTCATCATGCCGTCATCGCTTACCCCCCAGGGAGAAAAACAATGAAAGAGGTGATTGAGGGTTTCCTGAAGTTCCAGCGCGAAGCCTTTGTTGAACGCACGGCGCTGTTTCAGCGGCTGGCGACCCGCCAAAATCCGCGCACCCTGTTTATCTCGTGTTCCGACAGCCGCCTGGTGCCGGAGCTGGTCACCCAGCGCGAGCCGGGCGATCTGTTCGTGATCCGCAATGCCGGTAACATCGTGCCTTCTTTCGGCCCCGAACCCGGCGGGGTGACCGCCTCGGTCGAGTACGCGGTCGCCGCGCTGGGCGTGGAAGATATCGTGATCTGCGGCCATTCCGACTGCGGCGCGATGACCGCCATCGCCACCTGTCAATGTCTGGATCACCTGCCGACGGTCGCCGGCTGGCTGCGTTACGCCGATTCCGCCAAGGCGGTCAATCAGGCTTATCCGCATGTCTCCGACGAGGCCCGGGTCGCGTCGATGGTGCGCGAGAACGTCATCGCCCAGCTCAACAACATCAAAACGCACCCTTCCGTCGCCCTGGCGCTGGATCAGGGCCGCCTGACGCTGCACGGCTGGGTCTATGACATCGCCAGCGGCGCTATCGAGGCGCTGGACGGCGAAACCCGCCGCTTCGTGCCGCTCGCCACCCATTCCGAGGTGACCGCCACCCCGGCGATCGCCCGTTTTTAAGCCAACAAAAGGAGCCAATATGACACACTCTCTGCATAACGCCGCCCCGCGCGAAGCGCTCACCGACACCATCATGGCCGCCAAGATCCGCCTTAATCTGACGTTCGAAGCGCTGGCCGAGGGCACCGGCTTCAGCCTGGCGTTTGTCACCGCCGCTCTGCTGGGGCAGCATGCGCTGCCGGAACCGGCAGCGCGCACCGTGGCGGCCAAGCTGGGGCTGGATGAAGAAGCGGTGCAGCTGCTGCAAACCATCCCGCTGCGCGGCAGCATTCCCGGCGGCGTGCCGACCGACCCGACCATTTATCGTTTCTATGAAATGCTGCAGGTCTACGGCTCCACGCTGAAAGCGCTGGTGCACGAGCAGTTTGGCGACGGCATCATCAGCGCCATCAACTTCAAGCTGGATATCAAGAAGGTCGCCGATCCGGACGGCGGCGAACGCGCGGTGATCACCCTGGACGGCAAATACCTGCCGACCAAGCCTTTCTGATTGGCCTTGCGCCGGCGGCCCGCGTCGCCGGCAAATTGACAGCCAACCGGCCATTGGCTACATTAACTGCGCTGAAACGCCGCCCTGGCGTTTTTCACTGCCCGAGGCCTGTATGTTGGAGATTGTAACCACCCGATAGTCGCTTCCTTGCCGCATGGCGAGGGACTCTGACGTATCCGACGCGCGTTTGCGCGGGGATGCGCGTATCTGGGGTTATTACAGGATCTCCCAACATGAACATTTCCAAAGCGGAACAACGCGTGCTGCACGTGTTGGCCAAAGGCGGCTATATCGCCTTCACCCGCAACGACGCCGGTCGCGTCACCCACGTCGAATGCTACACCCGCGAAGGGCTCGGCCTGGCCGACTGCTCGCTGGCCGTTTTCACCAAGCTCAAAACCAAACGCCTGATCCTCTCTCGCCAGGGGCGCCCTTATCGCGTCACCTTCGCCGGGCTCAAGGCCGTGCGTGCGCAGCTGGATAACCGTTAATCATCGATACCGGCCGGGCAGCCAGCCCGGTCGGCTCAGCCTTATTGAATCAGGATACAACCATGAACATCACGTTACGCCACGAAACGCCGGCCGACGTCGGCGCCATCGCCACCCTGACCGCCGCCGCATTCCTGCACGCCGAACACAGCAGCCACACCGAGCAGTTTATCGTCAATGCGCTACGCGCGGCAGGAGCCCTCACCCTGTCGCTGGTCGCCGAGCACAATGGCACACCGCTCGGGCACGCGTCCGTCTCACCGGTCGTGCTCAGCAACGGCGCCGTCGGTTGGTACGGGCTGGCGCCGGTATCGGTGCTACCGGCCTGTCAGAACCGGGGGATCGGCAGCCGGCTTATTCGCCAACTGCTGGCCGAGCTGCAGGAACGCGGCGCCGCAGGCTGCGTAGTGCTGGGCGAGCCAAACTATTACGGCCGTTTCGGCTTCCAGGCGCAGGACGCGCTGACCCTGCCGGGCGTGCCGCAAGACTACTTCCGCGCCATCGCCTTCCAGGGCGCGCTGCCGTGCGCGGAAGTCGCATTCCACGCTGCGTTTAACGCCAAAGCGTAACCCTGTTGCCGGCGCCGTCATGGCGCCGGTTTTCAGTCCCGTTCGCCATAACGCAAGACGGCCATCCCTTCTTCTTCCGCCGGGAAAAAAGTACTGTGCCAGGCGCTCAAACTCCGTTTCGCTCAGTGTAAACGGGTTGCAGGATGGGTTTACATAACGTTCTCCGGTCATTGCCGGAGGGGGGATAAAAAAACCCGCCTGCCGGCGGGTTTTTATTGGCGACACACGCGCTACCCCACCCTTTGGAGAAGGGTGATAATAATTAGCGCGAATGAGCGGTAGGATTTTTTCATAGCTAATGAATATGACAACCGTACGCCGTTGTCAATTCGCCGTCATCAATCCCTGTTCTCGCACAAACTCGGTGAATAAACTCACTTTCTGCTGCACATGCCGGCGCGTCGGGTAAACCGCGAAGACCTGATGCACGTCGGCAATCTGTTCAGGGAACAGCCGCACCAGCCTGCCGGCGGCGATCTCGGGATCCGCCACGAACGACGGCAGCGAACCGATGCCCAATCCCGCCACCAACATATCCCGCAGCATCAGGCTGTTGTTGGCGATCAACCGGGGAGTGAACGCCACGCTCAGGCTCTCCTCGCCGGCGGTGAACTGCCACTGCCCCGGCCTTTCCGCCAGGGAATAGGCCAGACAGCTGTGTCGCTGTAATTCATTCGGCGTTTGCGGCATGCCGTGCTGCGCCAAATAGCCGGGCGCGGCGCAAATTCGCTGGTGCACTTCACCCAGCGCCCGGGCGCTGAGGGAAGAGTCCGGCAGCCGTCGGCGAATGCGCAAGGAAATATCGAAACCAGCCGCCACTACGTCCAATACCCTGTCGTCCAGCGTCAGTTCCACCTGCAACTGCGGGTAACGTTGCATAAACAGCGGCAACAGCGGCGACAGCACCGTCAGGCCGAATGAGAGCGGCGCATTGACCCGCAGCGTGCCGGAGACCTGCTGCGCGCTGGCGGCAACCGTCTGTTCCAGCGCGTCGAACTCGCCGAGCAACCGACAGGCTTCCTGGTAATAGATCTGCCCGGCTTCGGTCAGGCTCATGCTGCGGGTGGTGCGCACGAGCAACAGCGTCCCCAGCCGGCTTTCCAACTGCTTAATCTGCTTGCTCAACGCCGCCGGGGTGATCGCCAGATCCTCCGCCGCCTTATAGAAACTGTTGCGCTCAACCACGCGGCGAAAGGCGCGCATCGTCAGTAGCACGTCCATATTATGTCCTGATAGTTAATTATAAATTCAATAAAACACAGATTATTAACCCCAACAACCTAAGTAGACTTTATCCAACCGCTTCCCTGAGTGGTAAGTGAATTTAATCTACTGATAATAATGGAGTTAATAATGAAAAAGACCCTGTTCGCCCTGATGCTCGGCCTGAGCGCCGCCACCGCCACCGCCCCCGTCGCCGCGCTGGCGCAATCCCCCGCCGCCGATAGCCGCCAGGCGGGTTATGTGCAGCCGCTGACCGCCGACAACAGCCTGTTGCTGTTGGTCGATCTGCAGGACATGTTCGGCATGACCATTTCCTCTATCGATCAAACCAATCTGGTGAATAACGCCGCCGGCATCGCCAAGGCCGC
The DNA here is from genome assembly GCF_052166845.1 of Serratia sp. CY71090. Lineage (NCBI taxonomy): Bacteria > Pseudomonadati > Pseudomonadota > Gammaproteobacteria > Enterobacterales > Yersiniaceae > Serratia > Serratia sp. CY71090. The sequence continues at coordinate 75,025 of NZ_JBJNOA010000003.1, forward strand.
CAAGGTGTTCAACGTGCCGACCATTCTGGCCTCGGCCAACGCCAAAAGCTTCGCCGGGCCGGTATTCCAGCAGGTGACGCAGGCACGCCCGGACCTGCAGGTGTACGACCGCACCGCCATCAACGTCTGGCAGGATCGGCGCGTGGTGGATCTGATCAAACAATCCGGCCGCAAGAAAATCATCATCGGCGGGCTGTGGACCGCCAGTTGCGTGATGTTGCCGGCGCTGTCCGCCCTGGGCGAGGGGTATGAGGTTTATATCCTGTCGGACGTCACCGGCGACATTACGCCAGACAGCCAAAACAACGCCATGCAGCGTCTGGTTCAGGCGGGCGCCACGCCCATCAACTGGGTAGCGTTGATGCTGGAATGGCAGCAGGACTGGAGCCGTAAAGCCACGGCGGGGGGCGTATTGCAGATCGCTCGCGACCACGGCGCCGCCTGGGGGATGGGCGCCAGCTACGCCGGGGCGATGAAGGTGGGCAGCGAGGCGAAATAGCCGGTGAAAGCCCGCCGGCGGCGGGCTTTTTCTCAGGTACGGTGATAACAACGGCTATCCTGCGGCGCCTGGTCGCGACTCTCCAGCCCGTAGTCCCGCACCACCTCCGCCACCCGCAGGCGATACTGCGCCAGCACCTCGCCACGGCCGCGCGCCTGCGCCGCCCGGTGCTGCTCGAGATTGCGCCACTGCTGCACCGCCGTTTCGTCGCGCCAGAAGGAGAGCGACAGCAGGCGCGCAGGATCGGCCAGGCTTTGAAAGCGCTCGATGGAAATGAATCCGTCGATCTGCGCCAGCAGCGGCTTCAGCCCCGCCGCCAACGTCAGATAGGTATCGCGCTGCCCGTCGGCAGCCTGCAGTTCAAACATCACGGCAATCATCCTCGTCTCCTCTCAACGGTAAAATTCCGGCACGCGCGCATTGAGCGAACGGCGCCACTGCACCGATTTCAGCGCCCGCTCATCAATATCCAGCGGACACGGGCGCACAGCACCAGAATGCGATAGCCACAGGCTAGCGATGGACGCGCCGTCATACTTCGTCTAACCTCGAAGTATGCATAACATCGAGATAGAAGATCGTTTAGCGGCGCTGAGCGCCGCCATCGCCGACCGCACCCGGGCGCGCATGCTGTGCCTGTTGATGGACGGGCGCGCCTACACCGCCACCGAGCTCAGCGCGGCGGTCGAGGTCGCCCCGTCTACCGCCAGCGCACATCTGGCGAAGCTGCTGGAGCAGCGGCTGATTGCCTGCGTCAAACAGGGGCGCTATCGCTATTTTCGGCTGGCCGGGCAACCGGTGGCCGCAGCGCTGGAGGGGCTGATGGCGCTGGCGGGCGCGCCGCGCCCGTCGGTGAAAAGCAGCACGCCCACCTCGCTGCAATATGCTCGCACCTGTTACGACCATATGGCGGGCGAGGTGGCGGTGAAGCTGCACGATCGGCTGCATGCGCTGAACTGGCTGACCGGCGAAGAAGACTACCGGTTAAGCGACATCGGTCAGGCCGCGCTGGCGCGGCTGGGCGTCGATTGCTCCCCCGCTCCCACCCGCCGCCGCTTCGCCTGCGGCTGCCTGGACTGGAGCGAACGCCGCTCTCACCTCGGTGGCGCGCTGGGCGCCGCGCTGTTAGCCGCCTTTATCCAACGCGGCTGGATCGTCCGCCGGCTCGACAGTCGCGAACTACAGCTGACCCCCGCCGGTAAAAAAGCGCTGGCCGCACATTTTGACCTCACGGTGTAACCCGGCGGCGGGGTAGTTTTACTGCAATACTCAAGGGGTACGCTTAAACGACCCCGCCAACCCGAGGAGTTTCCATGCTCGATTCCACCCAATTCCCGATCGTCAAACGCTGGCCGGCTCAGCACCCGGAACGGCTGCAGCTCTACTCTCTGCCGACGCCGAACGGCGTCAAAGTGTCCATCATGCTGGAAGAGATCGGCCTGCCTTATGAAGCGCACCTGATCGACATCGGCAACAACGAGACCTGGACGCCGGAATTCCTGGCGCTGAACCCGAACGGCAAGATCCCGGCGATCATCGATCCCGACGGCCCCGGCGGCCGGCCGCTGCCGCTGTTCGAATCCGGCGCCATTCTGCTCTACCTGGCGGAAAAGAGCGGCCGTTTCCTGCCGCAGGATCCGGCGCAGCGTTATGAGACCATTCAGTGGGTGTTCTTCCAGATGGCCGCCGTCGGCCCAATGTTCGGCCAGCTCGGTTTCTTCCACAAATTCGCCGGGCGCGAATATGAAGACAAGCGGCCGCTGGAGCGTTACAAGAATGAATCGAAACGCCTGCTCGGCGTATTGGAAACGCGCCTTGAAGGCCGCGACTGGATCATGGGCGCGGACTACACCATCGCCGATATCTCGCTGCTGGGCTGGGTGCGTAACCTGATCGGCTTCTATGAGGCGCGCGAGCTGGTGGCGTTCGACAGTTTCCCGCGCGTCGCGCAGTGGCTGGAGCGCGGTTTGGCGCGGCCGGCGGTGCAGCGCGGGCTGGCTATCCCGGCGCGCGCGGCCTGATCGTCAAACGGGATGGCCGCCGGGCCGTCCCGTCTTTCATTGTCATAAAATTGTCATCCCTCTGCTCTACTCTCCTTTCGTAACAATTTGATGTTATTTACATTGTTGTATTACGACAAGGAGCTTACCCCATGCAACCTGCTGTATCTCTGATCGCCGGCGCCGTGCTGTCCGCCCTGCTCTGTTCCTCCGCCATCGCGGCGGAAACCTCGGCCAATGCCGATGGCCTGACCGAGCGCGCCGCGCGCGGCAACCTCGCCGAACCGGGCGGCGCCCGTCGTCTGGCCGGCGATCAGACCGCCGCGCTGAAGGCGTCGCTGTCGGACAAAACGGCGAAAAACGTGATTCTGCTGATCGGCGACGGCATGGGGGATTCCGAGATCACCGCCGCGCGCAACTACGCTGAAGGCGCAGGCGGTTACTTCAAGGGCATCGACGCTCTGCCGCTGACCGGGCAATACACCCACTACTCGCTGGACAAGAAAACCCACAAGCCGGATTACGTGACCGATTCCGCCGCCTCCGCCACCGCCTGGGCCACCGGGGTGAAAACCTATAACGGCGCGCTCGGCGTGGACGTGAACGGCAAAGATCAGCCGACGCTGCTGGAGATCGCCAAGGCGGCCGGCAAGGCCACCGGCAACGTCTCCACCGCCGAGTTGCAAGACGCTACGCCGGCGGCGCTGGTGTCGCACGTCACCTCGCGCAAATGCTACGGCCCGGAGGAAACCAGCGAGAAATGCGCCGCTAACGCGCTGGAAAACGGTGGCCGCGGCTCCATCACCGAGCAGTTGCTGAAAACCCGCGCCGACGTCACGCTGGGCGGCGGCGCAAAGTCCTTCAACCAGCTGGCGAAAAGCGGCGAATGGCAAGGAAAATCGCTGAAAGATCAGGCGGCAGCGCAGGGTTACCAGTGGGTGAGCAACGCGGATGAGCTGCAGGCCGTTACGCTGGCCAACCAGCAAAAACCTCTGCTGGGTCTGTTCGCCGACGGCAACATGCCGGTGCGCTGGCTGGGGCCGAAAGCCAGCTATCACGGCAACCTCGACAAGCCGGCGGTAACCTGCGAAAACAACCCGGCGCGCACCGCGGCCACGCCAACGCTGGCGGCGATGACCGAAAAAGCGATCGCGCTGTTGAAAGATAACCCGAACGGCTTCTTCCTGCAGGTAGAGGGCGCGTCGATCGATAAGCAGGATCACGCCGCTAACCCGTGCGGGCAGATTGGTGAAACCGTCGATCTGGACGAAGCGGTGCAAAAAGCGCTGGCCTTCGCCCGCGCCGACGGCAACACGCTGGTGATCGTCACCGCCGACCATGCGCACGCCAGCCAGATCGTCGCCGCCGACGCCAAAGCGCCGGGCCTGACCCAGATGCTGACCACCAAAGACGGCGCGCCGATGACCCTCAGCTACGGCAACTCGGAAGAAGAGTCGCAGGGGCACACCGGCACCCAATTGCGCGTCGCGGCCTACGGCCCGCACGCCGCCAACGTGGTGGGATTGACCGATCAGACCGATCTGTTCTTCACCATGCGCGATGCGATGGGCATCAAATAACCGCCTTCTGCACGATGGCCGCCCGCAACGGCGGCCATTTATTATTGGTTACCGATAGGTATTTGCAATTTAACCGCAATTATTGTGTGATAACGAAATAACGTTTAATTGCGCGACAATTAACCCCCGGAAATAACGCGGTTATACGACCTTTCTTCCCTCTTTGTTTATTACTGCGACAGCAACCGGCCTATTTTTGCTTATATTCATTTTTTTTAGTTACAAAAGTAGTTTTTAACATTCTCGCAAACAATAATACCCCGCCAGTAACGTGAACCGATCAATTTGCATCCGGACGGCCTGCAATAGTTCACTTTTCGTTAAAAACCCTATTAACAAAAAGGCATTATTGCTGCCTATCGGCTCACGCCGGGCGGTCGGCTTCATTATTTCCAGGGTAACTCCCGCTAAATTCTTTCACCTGCAATGAGTAGAATTTACACACAAGAGATTTAATTCAATGAGAAAATTACTCGTCCTGATTTTCAGTCTCAGCCTGTTTGGCGTTACGCAACAGGCGGCGGCTGAAGAGAAGAATAAAACCGTCGACGTGGTGTTGATCGGCGGCGGCATCATGAGCGCCACCTTGGGTACCTATCTGCATGAGCTGGAGCCGACCTGGACCATCGACATGTACGAGCGCATGAACGGCGTGGCGGAAGAGAGCTCCAATGGCTGGAACAACGCCGGTACCGGCCACTCCGCCTTCAGCGAAATGAACTACACGCCGGAAAAAGCCGATGGCACCATCGACATCAGCAAGGCGGTGAAGGTCAACGAGTCTTTCGAAATCTCCCGTCAGTTCTGGTCTTATCAGGTGAAAAACAATGTCCTGAAAGATCCGAAATCCTTCATTAACAGCGTGCCGCACATGAGCTTCGTGTGGGGCGACGACAACGTCAACTTCCTGCGTAAACGCTACGCGGCGCTGCAGCACAGCACCCTGTTCCGCGGCATGGAATACTCCGAAGACCCTGCGCAAATCAAACAGTGGGCGCCACTGGTGATGAACGGCCGCGATCCGGCGCAGAAAATCGCCGCGACCCGCATGCCGTTGGGCACCGACGTTAACTTCGGCGTGATCACCCACCAGTTGGTTGACGCACTGAGCGCCAGCGACAAGTTCAAGCTGAACCTGAGCCACGAAGTGCGCGACATCAAGCGCAACGCCGACCAGACCTGGAGCGTAACCGTTGCCGATCTGAACCGCGACGGTAAAGAAACCACCGTTAACGCCAAGTTCGTGTTCATCGGTGCAGGCGGCGCGTCCCTGACCCTGCTGCAGAAATCCGGCATCCCTGAGGCCGACGGTTACGGCGGCTTCCCGGTCGGCGGCCAGTTCCTGGTCACCACCAACCCGGAGATCGCCAACCAGCACCTGGCCAAAGTGTATGGCCTGGCCAGCGTAGGTTCGCCGCCGATGTCCGTGCCGCACCTGGATACCCGCATGCTGGACGGCAAGCGCGTGCTGCTGTTCGGGCCGTTCGCCACCTTCTCCAGCAAGTTCCTGAAGAACGGTTCGCTGTTTGATCTGCTGCACTCGCTGAGCACCTCGAACCTGATGCCGATGACCCACGTCGGTCTGGATAACTTCGATCTGGTGAAATATCTGGTCGGCCAGCTGATGATGAACGACGACGATCGCTTCGCCGCATTGAAAGAGTACTTCCCGGACGCCAAGCAGGAAGACTGGAAGCTGTGGACCGCAGGCCAGCGCGTACAGATCATCAAGAAAGACGCGGATAAAGGCGGCGTGCTGCAGTTCGGCACCGAAGTCGTCAGCTCTGAAGACGGCAGCATCGCCGCTCTGCTGGGCGCTTCGCCGGGCGCTTCCACCGCTGCGCCAATCATGCTGCACCTGATGGAAACCGTGTTCAAAGACAAAGTGGCGACGCCGGAATGGCAGAGCAAGCTGAAAGAGATCATCCCGTCCTACGGCCACAAGCTGAACGGCGATATCGAGATGACCAACAAGATCCGCGGTTACACCAGCAGCGTGCTGGGTCTGAACTACATTGAAGTGAAACCGGAAACTAACTGATTTTCCGTCACTTCCTACTGAAAAGGCCGCTTTATGCGGCCTTTCTTTTATTCCCCTGCCGTTCAAAGAGCATTTTTGGCCACCTTTTTATCCCCGGCTTACCCTTGCGTAACGGCGTAGTCACGCCTATTATCAAAGCATATTCTTGGATAATTAAGCTAAGTCACTGTGACCTGAATGTCGTTTTTGCGGGAGAACTAAAACCATGGATCGCGTCAATATCATTCACGATTTACTAGACTGGATTGAAACTCATCTGGATCAGCCGCTGCTGCTGGATAACGTCGCCGCCAAGTCGGGCTACTCCAAATGGCACCTGCAGCGCATGTTCCGCAGCACCACCGGCCACGCGCTCGGCAGCTATATCCGCGAGCGGCGCCTGTCGCAGGCGGCGCAGGCGTTGCGCTCCACCCCACGCCCGATCCTGGATATCGCCCTGCAATACCATTTCGACTCTCAGCCTTCGTTCTCGCGCGCCTTCAAGAAACAGTTCGGCAAAACCCCGGCAGTGTATCGCCGCACCACCCGCTGGGACGTCGCAGAATGGCCGGCGCAGCCGATAGAAATGCAGGCCGAACCGCGCCATGATGCCCCCACGCTGCCCCGTTGGTACGCCGGCAAACCGCCGGAAGGCGTTTGCACCAGCTGGATGGGGCTGCGTTAATCAGCGCGGTATAAGGCACAAAAAAGGGTTCAGTTCGCGAGAACTGAACCCTTTCTTTTATTGACCAGGCACCGAATTATTTGAAGGTGACGTCAATATTCGCCGATGCGCTGAACGGCCCCACTTTCGGGTTGGTGCTCAACCATTTCAGGCTGGCCATAAAGTTCTTTTCAACGATGGTGCCGTTGACCAGGCCCAGATCGACCGGGCTGTTCATCATGATCGGCGTATTTGGCGTCGCCGCCTGCGAGATCAAAATACCGAAGCCGCTGTCGCTGGTCGGCAGGATCACGCTGTTATCCTGCAGCGGATAAGTACTGCTGAAGCTGGCCTGCAGCGTCTCCCCCTGGCAGTCCTGTCCGGTCGTCGGATCGGACATATTGGCGGCAACCGAGAATGGCACCTGTTTCTCGATTTTGCCCACCACCGCATTCTGACGCGGGATAGTGCCGAAATTCACCGTCGAGCCGTTGTTGGCCACCACGGTGATTTTCGGGTTGCAGGAAATAAACTGAATATTGCCCAGCCCGGAAATGTAGGCGTTAAAGTTGCTGTTCGGCGTGCCGTTCAAGCCGCCGACGCCATCAACCTGAAATACCGAGTACGAGTTGTTGTCGTTGATCTTGCCGCCGGCCGGCGGCGCCTTGCCGGTTGCTTTAATATAGATGGCGTAAGACACGGTTACCGTCAGCGATCTGGCCGGAGACAAACAGCGGTTGCCCGAACGACGGCATTCCGTGCCGGGACCGACGTCCTGACGTGCGCCTTTAGTCGGCTTGACATCGATCCCCTGATAAGTGACACCCACTTCGATCGAATTATGGATCTGACTCATCCGGGACTGCGGATCCCAGTACAGGTAGGCATTTTCCCCTTTCGGGTTGTTCCAGTCATCCGTACATTGGAAGGTCGAGGTAAAGGTCTGCGAACGCCACAGCAACGCGCCCGGCGCGGTATTGGCGGTCGACACCTTGATGGCTTTATCCAGCACGATATCCTGGCGAATGCTGCCGTTCTGCTTACACGACAGCGCATAGCTGCTCTGCGAAAACGCGCCCAGCGTGACCAGCAGCCCAGCCGCCAACCCGAGATTCTTATGCTTTAACAAAGAAGACATATCCTTTCCTTTTACGGTTTTCCGCAGGTCAGCGAAAGTTCCTGATAACCCATCAACTGTTCGGTCGCCGCTTTCAATTCCGGCACCACCAGTGAGCAGCTTTCGCCCGCGTCGTTGCCCCATTTCACCAGCAGACGATCCCCTGCGGAGGCACCTGAGATATAAATATCGCCGTTGGTACCGACAGTACCGTTGTTCTTGCCGTCCGCACTGAAGACGTTGGCGCCAATCGGCGGTACGCTGCCGTCGGCCATCTTGCTGTGTACCAACAGGCTTTGGCCCGTGTGCGTTTCAAACTTCACGCGGGTGATTGCGCCGTAAGTCGGCACCACGTCTCTTGCCGCCATCGGGATATCCAGGCCGTTGCCGATATCTTCGGTGCGCAACGCCACGCGGTTATGGCGGTATGGCGACGCAGAGGTCATCACCGCGTAACCGAAGCGGTCGATGGCGACGCCGGGTTGGTTTTCGATACGAACGCCCTTGGCGTCTTTGGCTTCCACCAGCACAAACGTATTCTGCAGCGGCTGGGTCAACGTCACGCCGCCGGAGTGTGCGACGATACCGCCCGCCACGCCCAACGAAGACTGCTGATAATCTTTGCTGTAGCTATAACCGGCATTGATGGTCCCCATGCTGCCCTGATAACCGACGTTGGCCGAGCTGGTTTGGCCCGAATAACGATCATGGCCGCTTTGCACCGCATAGTTCAAGCGGTTGTCATCCAGCGCGGTGCCGCTCAGGCCGGCGCTGTAGGTGTTGCCGCTCTGCTTGCTGTGGCCGGCGTTGAAGCTGGCGGTCATGTCCGACGAATCCTTGCTGAAGAAGCTGAACGGAATCGATACGGTCAGGTTGACGCTGCGGTCTTTATAGCCGTAGTTGCTGCGGCTGTCCTGATAAAAGACGCCATAGCTGATATTTTTATAGCTGCTGTTAAAACCGGTTTGTACGGTGCGGTCTTCGCCGGATCCGCCCCAGTAAGACTGGTTGCTGAGGTTGGCGTACAGCGTCGAATTACCGGCGATGCGCTGGTTGACAGACAGCTCAACGCGCTGGCGTTTGTTGTTGAAACGGCTGGTGTAATAGCTGCGGCGGCGAGATTCCGCCCAGTCCGGCACGCCCAGGTTGCGATCGTTTTGATCGTAGTAATCGTTACGGTAATAACCGTTCTCATAGCGTTCGCGCTCGGCAACCGCATCGGAGAAATCATAATAACCGGAGGTCGAGTAACGGTAACCGGCAATGCGGAATTCCGTCCCCCAATCGTTGAGCGACTTGGAATACAGGAAACGGAAACTCTCCCCCTGCTTGTCATCGCCGTTCACCAGGTTGGTGTCGGAATAGGACATATCAAAAGAGACAGCCCCCCAGTTCCCCAGGTTTTTACCGAGGCCCACGACCGCTGAACGGTAGTTTTCCGCCACCAGCACGCCACCGTAAGGCGTGATGTCATACGCCATACCATGCGACAAGGTGCCTTGGACAAACTTGGGCTGATAGCGGCTGGTGCCGTCGTGGTATTTACCGGCGGTCAGCTGATAGTTCCAAATCCCTTCGCGCAGCATGTTCGGCACCGAGGAGAACGGCACGACGAAAGAGGTTCTCGAACCGTTGGCTTCGATAACCGTCACGTCCAGGTTACCGCTCAGGGTGCTTGGGAAAATGTCCGTCAGTGCAAACGGCCCTGGCGGCACGTTGGTGCTGTAAATGGTATAGCCGTTCTGACGCACTTCAACGCGCGCGTTGGTCGTCGCCACACCGCGCACCACCGGCGCATAGCCGCGCTGGCTTTCCGGCAGCATGTCGTCGGCGCTGGACATCTGCACACCGCGGAACTGAATGCTGTCGAACACATTGTTATTGGTGTTGGTCTGGCCGATCACCAGACGGCTGCGCAGAGAAACGATGTCCGTTTCCGCCCAGCTGGAAATGTTCTTCCAATGCGTACCGGCGCCCGACTGTTGGTTCAACGTCGAGTTGTTGCGCAGGCGCCAATCGCCAATATTGAGGCCATTGTTAAGGCTCAGGAAGTAATAGTCGGAAGTCTTGTCGTTCTGGTTGTTGCCGTAGCGGTTATGAGTGCCGCTAAAGTTATAGTTAACAAAGCCGGCATTGATGCCGCGATCGTAAACTTTCGGCGAAATGGCACCTTGCGGGCGCGGGATCAGAAACACCTGCGGCACTTCCAGATCCATACGCTGTACGGCGGCGTCATAGCTCAGCTTGGCGCCGGAGATCTGTTGTGGCAATGCGTAGCATTGCGCGGCACCGGCGGTGGTCAGATCGCCGGGCAGCTTTACGCCATAATCCTGATAGTCCGCGGCCGTCAGGCACGGCGCTACCGGAGAGTCTTTGGATTCTTTCTTGAATTCGATTTCGCGGTGATCGATACGCTGCCCGTTGAGATAGATATCAAACGGATATTTACCCGGCAGAATGTCATCCCCGCTGGCCAACGACGCCACCTGGGCGATATTGTCATCGCCATGGATGAAGGAGGTGTTGAACTGCTCCTCCGCCATGGCCATATGTGAGAATGAAAAAGGCACAGCAGAAAAATAAATTACACCATTAATCAGCTTCACCAAACGTTTTGGCGCGAGGGTTGTTATTCTTTTGTGTGCCATTTCTTTCATTCCTTGAAGTGCTTCAAATCAATTCAGTGCGACGTTTTTAATCTCGGTGTGACCGCCATAGTCGTTGATATAGGTAAACGACATATTGTTGGCTGATTGCGCCCCCTGAGGCAGGGAAATACGCAGGCTGTCGTGTGGCTTGACCATGTCGGCGTTCACTTTCCAGCTCTTGCCGCCGCTCTTCAGGTTCAAGACGCCCAGCGTGACGAACAGCGGGCCATCGTTAGTCACGACTAAATTGCCGCCCTGGCGCTTCCACTTCAGCGCTTCCGCCTGCTGTTGCAGGTTGGTTTTCAACGAATCCGGGCGATAGAACAGTTTGATACGAGTACGGATCGCCACCTGCAGCACGTTATCTTGCTTAGGCGTTGGCGGAATTTCCTGTACGTTGACCCAGAGCAGAGATTCTCTGTCCTGCGGCAAACCGCTGCCGGAATAGATAAAACGCAAAATGGCGTCTTTCTTGGCAGCCAGCTTCAAAATGGGTGGCGTCACCACGATCGGCAAATTCTTAGGCATCTGGCTTGCATCGCCAGTATCCAGCCAGGTTTGCACCATGTAGGTATCGTCGCTGTCATTGCTGATTGAGAGCGATGCGGATTTACTTGCACTGTTATAGATGACACGCGTCGCATCAACCTGAATGCCGGCAAAGGCATTAACAGAGAATGCGAATAAAATACCAGTCAGAATTTTTTTCATCGGAATGTCTCAACTCTCAAAATTTAGCCATCCTTGGCCAATAACTCTATCTATCCTGCCAGCGAATTATTTGTATTCGATGGTGAAGGTAGCGTTAGAGTTTGCCTGACCGGCAGTTACCAGATCCTGGAAGGATTTGTAACGAGCGCGCAGGTTGAAAGTCGCAGCGCCTGGGTTATCGCCATCAGCAGCAACAGTTACGGTAGCTGGGGTAGCCACTTCCTGAGAGATTGGCAGAGTAGAACCGTTGTTATCCAGAATTTCAACGCCAACGCCAGTCGCGCCGCCAGTTACAGCCAACAGCTCTGGGTGGCCGGCTGGGGTGTTACCGTCGAAACGCAGGGTGTAGTTACCCGCTTCACATTTCTCCAGGCTGATATCGAAAGCTTTAGCACCGCTGGTAGAACCGGCAGTTGGGAAAGCGGTGGTAGGATATTTACCCAGGTAAACTTCTTTATTCTGGTCTTTATCAACAACTTTACAGGTGGACTGTACAATTTCACCGGTGAATTTAACGTTGCCGTTTGCTGCCATTGCGTTGGAAGCAGTTGCAGACAATACCAGGGCAGCCAAAGGCAATAATACTTTTTTCATTTCCAGCTCCATAGAACAATAAAATAATCGATTCAGTGGCGGGCTTATATATATATTGCCGCCACTGAGCATACACTCAGCGATAGCACTCCCTTGCTGAAAAGGAGCGTTGCCTCGATGAACTCATTGCCGGACGAAATATAGACTAAGCATATTCTTAATGTTAAATCGTTTAAAACATTCATAAGCCCCCTCTTGATAGGAATAAACTATCGGCGGATACCTATCGATCGATGTTGACGATTCATATGAATAGGAATAATCTGTGTTTGGGAAAGCTGCAGAGTTCAAGATTTTGCGTTAAGGCCTGAAAATCAGAATATTATCCCGAATATTTACATTTAGTAACAGATTGCGACGTTTGGACTTTGGCACGAATTACGCGTTTAATGGTCTGTCGACACGTTTCGGCCATCCTGACGCTTTAAATAAGAAATTTACCAATAAACCTGGAGTAACTTTCTTTTTAATCATTTAAAATCAACAAGTTAAATATCAATCCAAGGATTGGGAAATGAGCGGTTCTTTCAGAGAGAAAAATAACGGCATTAATTATGTTTTTCAGCCAATGTTCGCGAAATCGGGACAATTGCTGGCCGTTGAATGTCTGTCTCGCTTTACGTTTAATAGCGAATATGCCCATTTTTCTCCTGAACAGTTCTTTCGTCACGCCGACAGCGCCACCCGGATTGAGATTTTGATGGATCAGATCAATCTGATCGATAAATACAAACACTGGTTTCATGAAAACCAAGTGATAGCCACTTTGAATGTTGACGATTATTCCCTGCAATCGCTGGCGAATAGTCACTTTGCCGAAAGAATTAATGCCCTGCGCTGTATTCATTTTGAGATCAGCGAGAATTCAACCCGGCTGGTGAAAGATCGCGTGCACGGCGATCCGTCATTGAATAGTTATTCATTTTGGCTCGATGATTTTGGTTCTGGCTATGCGGGTTTTTCCGCGTTGTACAACAGCCAGTTCCGCTTCGTTAAGCTCGATCGTTTTCTGCTCTGGGACTTTATGAAAAAGTCCGGCGGCGAGGGCTTGATGCGCGCGTTACTGCGCTTCTTTTACCTTAATCATTACAAGGTAATTATCGAAGGAGTTGAAACTCCCGAACACAAGAAATGGCTGGATGAAATGCCATATTACGCACTGCAGGGAAAGCTGTGGAAGGAATCCAGCATCAAGGATTTGAACTCGCTTCTTACAGCTGAATACTTTTAACTCGGTATTGGTGTTTGCCCTATGTCTAAAAACAACGTTCTTGTGATTAGTGAGTGTAAGTACAGCTATGTTGGCCTGTCGGTGCTGCTGAAGAAACATTACGGCGCCTACGATATCCGCCTGTTTTCTGATTTCATGCACGGCGGCGCTAAAGCAGAGAAGATCACCAAGCACGATATCGCGCTGATTTTCACCTCGCAAAACCTGGAACAGAGCGTCAACGTGATCGAAAGCCTGGTGTCCCTGCACCAGCAATACAACAGCAAGACGCGCCTGCTGGTGTTCTATGACGACGAGCGCGTCGTGAAACTGCTGTCGATCCTGGGGATTTCCGTTGAATTGGTCTCTACCCGCATTCCGCTTTATTCGCTGCAGGAAAAAATCCAGCGGCTGCTGGAAAGCAAAGAACCGGGCGGCATCAGAGTGCAGAAAACCCGCGAGCTTAGCCCGGCGGAAAGCGACGTGATCTTCAATCTGCTGCGCGGCGACAGCCTGCTGCACATTGCGGAAAAGCGCGGCACGCACCCGAAAACCATCTTCTCGCAAAAATACAGCGCGATGAAAAAGCTGCGGCTGCGCAGCATGAGCACCATCTTCGTCGCCGGCAAATAAACATCTTGGCTTGTTGCGCGGTACGCCGCGCGGCAACCCCTCCCTTCCGCCAGGTTAAATTAATGTAACAACCGGCGACAAAGCAGCAACAGACACACAACATCCTCTCCTGTTGGTTACGATTTGCACACGGATTATCCGTGAGTCATGTCGTGTGGATTAAAATAAACATCAGGAGATGTTATGAAGTCGTCCTTATTCAGCCGCTATACCTGCTTTGTGCTGAGCATCTTGCTCACCCTGGTTTTCTTGATCATGATGCACAACCATCCCTGGTTCTGGCTGCCGGCCCTGGCCTGCGGTTGCCTGATGGTACTGGGTATCTACGATCTCACGCAGCAGCGCCACGCCATCTGCCGCAACTACCCGATCATCGGCCGCCTGCGCTTCTTCTTCGAGTTCATCCGTCCGGAACTGCGCCAGTATTTCCTCGAGCAGGATAATGAAGAGATCCCGTTTTCGCGCACCCAGCGCACGCTGGTGTATCGCCGGGCGAAAAACGAGATGGGTGACAAACCGTTCGGCACCCTGCTGGACGTCTACCAAACCGGCTATGAGTGCATCGGCCACTCCATGCGGCCGGTGGAAGCCGCCGACCCAACCAGTTTCCGTATCACCATCGGCGGCGCCGACTGCCGCCAGCCCTACTCCGCGTCGATCTTCAACATTTCGGCCATGAGCTTCGGCGCACTCTCCGCCAACGCCATCCGCGCGCTCAACCTCGGCGCGGCCAAGGGTAACTTCTACCACGACACCGGTGAGGGCAGCATCAGCCGCTATCACCGCGAAAACAACGGCGATCTGGTGTGGGAGCTGGGCAGCGGCTATTTCGGCTGCCGCACCGCCGACGGCCATTTCGATCCGCGCCGCTTTGCCGAACAGGCGCAAAGCCCGCAGGTGAAAATGATTGAAATCAAGCTCAGCCAGGGCGCTAAACCCGGCCACGGCGGCATTCTGCCGGCGAAGAAGGTAGATGCGGAAATCGCCGCCACCCGCGGCGTGCCGGAAGGCGTGGATTGCATCTCGCCGGCCTCGCACAGCGCCTTCACCACCCCGCTGGAAATGATGCAATTTATCCAACAGCTGCGCGAGCTGTCAGGCGGCAAACCGGTCGGTTTCAAGCTGTGCATCGGCCACCCGTGGGAGTTCGTCGCCATCGTCAAGGCGATGCTGCACACCCGCATCCTGCCGGATTTCATCGTGGTGGACGGCAAGGAGGGCGGCACTGGCGCCGCGCCGCTCGAACTCTCCAACTATATGGGCATGCCGCTGCGCGAAGGGCTGCTGTTCGTGCATAACACGCTGGTGGGCTGCGGCCTGCGCGACCAAATCAAGATTGGCGCCAGCGGCAAGATCATCAGCGCCTTTGACATCGCCAGCGTGCTGGTGCTCGGCGCCGACTGGGTGAATTCGGCGCGCGGCTTTATGTTCGCCGTAGGCTGCATCCAGTCGCAAAGCTGCCACACCAACCACTGCCCGACCGGCGTAGCGACGCAAGATCCGCTGCGGCAAAAGGCGCTGGTGGTGCCGAACAAGGCGGAACGCGTCTACCACTTCCATCAGAATACGGTGAAAGCGCTGGCGGACATGCTGGCGGCGGCCGGCGTCAGCCGCCCGGAGCAGCTGACCTCGCACCATATGCTGCGCCGCATCACGCCGACCGAGATCAAGGTATACGCCGATATCTATTATTACCTGGAGCCGGGCGCGCTGCTGCAGCCGGAGATCAAAAGCGAGTTCTACGCTCGCATGTGGCGCATGGCGACGCCCACCAGTTTCGATCAGGCGATCTCGCTGCCGGCGGCATGATGGGATAAGGGATAAAAGAGAGTTGCCCCCTCGCCTTGGGGAAGAGCATATGGAGAGGGGTTGCTTGCTACGGCGGCCCTCCCCCTCAACGGCGAGAGGGCGTGTCGGTTACTGCTTGCGCACCGGCGCATCGCCGGCGACGTAGTAGTCGGCAGTGCTGCGCGGCAGCGGCGCGCGCTGGCGAATGCGGTCGGCTAACTTCTCGGCGATCATGATGGTGGTGGCGTTCAGGTTACCGGTGATGATCAGCGGCATGATTGACGCATCCACCACCCGCAATCCTTCCATGCCGTGCACCCGGCCCTGGCCGTCGACCACCGCCATCTCGTCTTCGCCCATCTTGCACGAGCAGGACGGGTGGAAGGCGGTTTCGGCGTGCTCACGCACGAAGGCGTCCAGCTGCTCGTCGGTCTGCACCTCCGGCCCTGGGCTGATCTCGCGGCCGCGGTATTCGTCCAGGGCCGGCTGCGCCATGATTTCGCGCGTGATGCGGATAGCGTCGCGGAACTCCTGCCAATCCTGTTCGGTCGACATGTAGTTGAACAGAATGCTCGGGTGCTGGCGCGGATCCTTCGACTTCACCTGCACCCGGCCGCGGCTCGGCGAACGCATCGAGCCGACGTGGGCCTGGAAGCCGTGCTCTTTCACCGCGTTGCTGCCGTTATAGTTAATCGCCACCGGCAGGAAGTGATACTGAATGTTCGGCCAGGCAAACTCTGCGCGGCTGCGGATGAAACCACCGGCCTCGAACTGGTTGCTGGCGCCGACGCCGGTGCCGTTGAACAGCCATTCCGCGCCGATCTTCGGCTGATTGAACCATTGCAACGCCGGGTACAGCGACACCGGTTTCTTGCAGGCGTACTGCAGGTACATCTCCAGGTGGTCCTGCAGGTTTTCCCCTACCCCCGGCAGATCGTGCACCACGTTGATGTCCAGACTTTTCAGCAGCGCCGCCGGGCCGACGCCCGAACGCTGCAGAATTTGCGGCGAGGCGATGGCGCCGGCGCACAGCAGCACTTCGCGGCGCGCTTTGGCATGGGTCAGCTGATTGCTGTCGCCCTGCAGATAGTTGACGCCCACTGCGCGCTTGCCGTCGAACACGATATGGTCGGTCAGCGCATGGGTGACGATCTTCAGGTTCGGCCGGGAACGCGCCTGATCCAGATAACCGCGGGCGGTGCTGGCGCGGCGCCCCTTCGGCGTCACGGTGCGATCCATCGGGCCGAAGCCTTCCTGCTGGTAACCGTTCAGATCGTCGGTGCGCGGATAGCCCGCCTGCACGCCGGCTTCCACCATGGCGTGGAACAGTTCGTTGTTACCGGCCTTCGGCGTGGTGACGCTCACCGGGCCATCACCGCCGTGGTAATCGTTCGGGCCGATATCGCGCGTTTCCGCCTTGCGGAAATACGGCAGACAGTCCAGATAGGTCCAGTCTTCCAGACCCGGCGCCTTGGCCCAGTTGTCGAAATCCATCGCGTTGCCGCGAATGTAACACATGCCGTTGATCAGGGACGAACCGCCCAGACCTTTGCCGCGGCCGCATTCCATCCGGCGGTTGTTCATGTGCGGCTCAGGATCGGTTTCATACGCCCAGTTATAGCGGCGGCCCTGCAGCGGAAACGCCAGCGCGGCCGGCATCTGGGTACGGAAATCCATCCGGTAATCCGGGCCGCCGGCTTCCAGCAGCAGGACGCTGACGTCGGCGTCTTCAGTCAATCGGGTGGCTAACACGTTGCCGGCGGAACCGGCACCGATAATGATGTAGTCAAATTCCATTCATTATCTCCTTACTTTATTGGCCTGCATGAGACGAAAACGCGAAACGCGGATCCGCAACAGGCGGTGTATTTGGCTCTCGGGGAGTGTCGGCCGCAGCCAACCCGGCTGCGGCTCGAAAGACGACGGGGATAGTTAAAATACCGAGGCGTATTCGCCCAGCTCAACCTGCACCGATTTGATCTGGGTGTAGTGCTCCAGCGTGGTCAGGCCGTTTTCGCGGCCGACGCCGGACTGCTTGTAACCGCCGACCGGCATTTCCGCCGCCGACTCGCCCCAGGTGTTGATCCAGCAAATGCCGGCTTCCAGCTGGTGGATCACGCGGTGCGCGCGGGCCAGATCGTGGGTCACCACGCCCGCGGCCAGGCCGAAGGTGGTGTCGTTGGCACGGCGCACCACTTCCTCTTCGCTCTGGTAGCTGAGAATGCTCATCACCGGCCCGAAGATCTCTTCGCGCACGATTTCCATGTCGTCGCGGCAGTCGCTGAATACCGTCGGCGCCACGTAAGCGCCCTTGCCGAATTCGCCGTGGGTGACGCGTTCGCCGCCGCACAGCAGGCGCGCGCCGCTGTTTTTGCCGCTCTCGATAAAGCGCAGCACCGATTCCATGTGCGCAAAGCTGACCAGCGGCCCGAAGTTGGTTTGCGGATCGGTCGGATCGCCGAGGCGAATGCGCTTCACGCGCTCGAGAATTTTCGCCTCAAACTGCGCCTGCAGCGCCGCCGGCACAAAGACGCGGGTGCCGTTGGTGCACACCTGGCCGGAACTGTAGAAGTTGGCCATCATGGCGATATCGGCGGCGCGATCCAGATCGGCGTCGTCGAAGATAATCAGCGGCGACTTGCCGCCCAGCTCCATGGTGACTTCCTTCAGCGTCGAACCCGACGCGTTGGCCATCACCTTCTTGCCGGTTTTCACCCCGCCGGTGAAAGAGACTTTGGCAATGCCCGGATGGTCGGTCAGATATTGCCCCACTTCCGCCCCGCTGCCGGTCACCACGTTGAACACGCCGTCCGGCAGGCCGGCTTCGGTGTAGATTTCCGCCAGCTTCAGCGCCGTCAGCGACGTGACTTCACTCGGTTTGAAAATCATCGCATTGCCCGCCGCCAGCGCCGGCGCGGACTTCCACAGCGCAATCTGAATCGGGTAGTTCCAGGCGCCGATGCCGGCCACCACGCCCAGCGGTTCGCGGCGGGTGTAGACGAACGAGGTATCGCGCAGCGGGATCTGCTCGCCTTCAATGGCCGGGATCAGGCCGGCGTAGTACTCCAGCACGTCGGCGCCGGTGACGATGTCCACCGCGGTGGTTTCCGACATCGCTTTACCGGTATCCAGCGTTTCCAGCGCCGCCAGCTCATCGTTGCGCTCGCGCAGAATATCCACCGCGCGACGCAGGATGCGCGAACGCGCCATCGCCGTCATCGCCGCCCACACCTTCTGCCCGCTGGCCGCGCTGGCCACCGCACGATCGACGTCTTCAGCGCCGGCGGACTGGACTTCAGCCAGAACTTCGCCGTTCGCCGGATTAATGGCGTTGAAGGTTTTTCCAGCGGTGCTGTCTACATAGGCGCCATGAATATAGAGCTTCTGCAAGCCAAAACGGGACATAGGATCTCCTTGAGTTATCCTCCGGGCGGCGTTTGCCCCCGGAGTTGGAACGTGATGTATTCGGTCGTGAGCGCCAGCGCCTGCGCCTGATTGAACGCGGAGCCGCGCAGCGCGCTGCGCAGCCACAGCCCATCGATCAGCGCCGCCAGCCCCTTGGCCGCCAACCGCGCCTGCGGCTGCGGCATGACGCGGCGAAACTCGGCGCACAGGTTGGAATAAAGCCGGCGGCCGTTCACCTGTTGCAGTCGGTTGAGCTGCGGCTGGTGCAGGCTGCTGGCCCAAAAGGCCAGCCAGGTCTTCATCGCCGCGCTGTTGATCTGGCTGTCGTCGAAGTTGCCGGCGACGATCGCCTGCAGCCGCGCCGCCGGGCTGTTATCGGTCAGCGCCTGCAACCGCAGCTTCACCGCCTCGCCCAGGTGGCTGATCAGATAGCGCATCGTGGCTTCCAGCAGGCCGTTCTTGTCCTTGAAATAATGGCTGATGATGCCGTTGGAAACGCCAGCCCGCCGCGCGATCTGCGCGATGGTGGCGTCATGCATTCCCACTTCGTTTACCGCGGCGAGCGTGGCATCAATCAACTGCTGCCTTCTGATTGGCTGCATTCCTACCTTTGGCATATTTCGACTCTCACAAAACCGACTTCGGCCTTATCTCAGCGGGCAAATTTCACTGCCGTTTCGCCCGTGATTCAGGTCATCATGCGGACTATTAAACTTTTTTTTGATTGAACGTTCAATAAAAATTGCATATATTTTATTGCCGCCTGGTTAAAAATTTGTACTATCTGGTTGTGGAACTGGCTGATTTTTGTGAGGTAATTAACGAATCTGACCAAAATCAGTGGCTGTAAGCGGTTCCCGCCGCGAAGCGCTCCGGTGCTTTGGCAACAGGCGAAAGCGGCGTTACTCAGGCCATTCCGGTGGGGATGGTCGCCGCCTTCATTCGCCCGTTTTCCGGCGGCGCCAACGCGCCCCGAAATGCGGAGCGGCACGATTTTACTCAGTTCAGAGGATGACGATGACAACACGCGAAACCTCCTCCAAACCGCAGCAGGACCGCCTCAATCCTGTGGTTTTCTTCACCTCGGCGGGGCTGATCCTGGCCTTCTCGCTGATGACCATCTTTTTCACCGACTTCTCCGGGCAGTGGATCACCCGCACGCTGAATTGGGTGTCGACCACCTTCGGTTGGTACTACCTGCTGGCGGCGACGCTGTACATCGTGTTCGTGGTGTTTATCGCCGCCTCGCGCTTCGGTTCCATCAAGCTCGGGCCGGAGCAGTCCAAGCCGGAGTTCAGCCTGATGAGCTGGGCGGCGATGCTGTTCGCCGCCGGCATCGGCATCGACCTGATGTTCTTTTCGGTCGCCGAGCCGGTGACCCAGTACATGATGCCGCCGGAAGGCGACGCGCAAACGCTGGAGGCCGCGCGCCAGGCCATGGTCTGGACGCTGTTCCACTACGGCCTGACCGGCTGGTCGATGTATGCGCTGATGGGCATCGCCCTCGGCTACTTCAGCTATCGCTACAATCTGCCGCTGACCATCCGCTCGGCGCTGTACCCGATCTTCGGTAAGCGCATCAACGGCCCGATCGGCCACAGCGTGGACATCGCCGCGGTGCTAGGCACCATCTTCGGCATCGCCACCACGCTGGGCATCGGCGTGGTGCAGCTCAACTACGGCCTCAAGGTGTTGTTCGAGATCCCGGAAAACCTGACGGTGCAGGGCTCGCTGATCCTGCTGTCGGTGATCATGGCCACCATCTCTGTGACTTCGGGCGTCAACAAGGGCATCCGCATCCTGTCCGAGCTGAACGTGCTGCTGGCGCTGGGCCTGATCCTGTTCGTGCTGTTCTTCGGCGACACCGAGTTCCTGCTCAACGCGCTGGTGCTCAACGTCGGCGATTACGTCAATCGCTTTATGGGCATGACGCTCAACAGCTTCGCCTTCGATCGGCCGGTGGAGTGGATGAACAATTGGACGCTGTTCTTCTGGGCCTGGTGGGTGGCGTGGTCGCCGTTCGTCGGCCTGTTCCTGGCGCGCATCTCGCGCGGGCGCACCATTCGCCAGTTCGTGGTCGGCACGCTGATCATACCGTTCGTGTTCACCCTGCTGTGGCTGTCTATCTTCGGCAACAGCGCGCTGTACCAGATCATCCACGGCAACGCCGAGTTTGCTCAGGAAGTGATGCAGTTCCCGGAGCGCGGCTTCTACAGCCTGCTGGCGCAATACCCCGGCTTCACCTTCAGCGCCTCGGTCGCCACCATCACCGGCCTGCTGTTCTACGTCACCTCGGCGGACTCCGGCTCGCTGGTGCTGGGTAACTTCACCTCGCGCCTGGCCGACATCAATAATGATGCGCCGAACTGGCTGCGGATTTTCTGGTCGGTGGCCATCGGCCTGCTGACCATCGGCATGCTGATGACCGACGGTGTGCCGGCGCTGCAGAAAACCACGGTGATCATGGGTCTGCCGTTCAGCTTCGTGATCTTCTTCGTGATGGCCGGGCTGTACAAATCGCTGCGGGTGGAGGACTACCGCAAGGCCAGCGCGCTCAGCACCCTGGCGCCGGTGCCGGTCTCCAGCCACGACGTGCTCAACTGGAAACAGCGCCTGTCGCGGGTGATGAACTACCCGGGCACGCAGTACACGCAGAAAATGCTGGATAAGGTTTGCCGCCCGGCGATGCAGGACGTGGCGCGCGAGCTGGAGTTGCGCGGCGCGAAAGTGGAGTTCAGCGAAGTGCCGCCGACCGAAGACGAACGCCTGAACCACCTGGAGCTGCTGGTGCACCTGGGCGAGGAACAGAACTTCATCTATCAGATCTGGCCGATGCGCTACTCGGTGCCGGGCTTCACCTACCGCGCCCGCTCCGGCAAGTCGCACTACTACCGGCTGGAAACCTTCCTGATGGAAGGCACCCAGGGCAATGACCTGATGGACTACAGCAAGGAACAGGTGATTGGCGATATCCTCGACCAGTACGAGAAGCACCTGAACTTCCTGCACATTCATCGCGAAGCGCCGGGGGGCACCCTGACCTTCCCGGATATGTGACGGTCAATCAATAACCAGAGGGCGTAGCCAGGCTACGCCCTTTTTTATGCCTGCTCGGCCGGCAAGTCGGCTTTCAGCAGCACCAGGGAGCCGGCCAACAACACCAGATCCTTGATTAAAAAGCTGGTGGCGCCGGCCATGGCGGGAAAACCGCCGGCGGAGGGCTCCCAGGCGCCCGGCGTGGAAAAGATCAGCGTCAGCGTGGTCAGGTAGGTCACCGTCGATCCGATCGCCCCCAGCAACCCCAACCGCCGCGACCAGAATCCCGCCAGCAGCAGCAAACCGAAGCTCCACTCGGCGACGCCCAGCGCATAACTGGCGCCGCTAATGCCGAACGCCTGGTGCATCCAGCTCAGCAGCGGGCTGTTGCCAATCAGTGGCACCAGCCCCTGCGCCTCGTAATCAAACCACTTGGCGTAACCGAAGGCGGCGAAAATCACCACCAACGCCGCGCGCATAAAGATAACGTCCCCGTTCGAGCGCTGAAAGCGCCGTAACCAACTCGCCAGTATCATCCTCTCTCCTTATGTTGCCCGCAGCCGCAGCGGATCTGCCGCTTGCGGCCACGGGGTGCGGCGGCTTAGTGCCCCATCGCATCCTTCTTCATCTCATCTTTCTTCATGCCGTCTTTGGCCATACCGTCTTTCGCCATGCCATCCTTTTTCATGGCGTCTTGGCCCATCTTGTCTTTCTTCATGCAGTCCTTGCCCATGCACTCTTTCTTCATGCCGTCTTTCGCCATGCCGTCGTGCGACATCTGGCTCATGCCGTCCTTTTTCATCGCGTCTTTGCTCATGCCATCGGCGGCGTTGGCGCCGGCCACACCCAGCATCAGCGCGCTGCACATCATCATTGCGAATAACTTTTTCATGGTATTTCCTTCCGTCATGTCAAAGGCACCGGAGTGCCGGAGAATGGCCGGCGGCCGCCTCAGCTGCCGCCAAACCAGTTGTAGCCCTGGTCTTCCCAGTAACCGCCCGGGAAGCGGTTGGTGACCTCGATCACCTGAATGTGCTTCGGATTCTTGTAGCCCAGCTTGGTTGGCATGCGCAGCTTCATCGGGTAGCCGTACTTGCGCGGCAAGATCTGGCCGTCGTAGGTCAGCGCGATAATCGTCTGCGGATGCAGCGCGGTGGCCATATCGATGCTGGTGTAGTAGTCGTCGGCGCATTTGAAGCTGACGTAGCGGGCGCTCAGATCCGCGCCGATTACCTTAAGAAAGGTGGCGAACGGCACGCCGCCCCACTTGCCGATGGCGCTCCAACCCTCGACGCAAATATGACGCGTCACCTGGCTGACCTGCGCCATTTGGTGCAGCTGCGGCAGGCTCCAGGCGCGCTTGTCCTGCACCAGCCCCGCCACCTCCAGCCGATAGTCGTCGCCGTTGATGTCGGGCGCGTCCTCCTCGGCGTAAAAGGCGTTGAACGGGAATGGCCGGGTGATCATCGATTCCGGGTAGACCGGTGCCAGGCGATCGCCGTTGAACAGCCAGCCCTGCACCCGATCGTTGAGACGCGAGATGCGGCTCAGCGCCTGTTCAACGTTGGCGTTGCCGCTGAGATCGCAGCCGGTGAGCATGGCAATGCCGCCCAGCGTCAGACCGTTGCGCAGAAAGCGGCGGCGGGACGACGCGGTCAACAAGCGCTGCGCTTCTTTGACGATCGCCTGCCCTTCAACGATCGTCATGATCTGTTTATCCTTTTTCATCGTGAACTCCTTAACGTCCGCGCAGCATGGCCAGCAGCGTGCGAGGCACCAGCGCCACCATCACCAGATGGATCGCGACGAAGGTCACCAGCGCCGACATGGCGAAAAAGTGGATATAGCGCGCCGCTTCATAGCCGCCGAGCAGCGTGCGCAGCAGCGGAAACTGCACCGATTTCCACAACACCAATCCGGACAACGCGCTCAGCACGCCAAGGAGCATCACCGACAGATAGGCCACGCGCTGCACCATGTTGTAATGGCGCAAATCGGCGTGCTGCAGCCGGCCGCGCAGCGCCGCGCCGACATCGGCGAGAAACTGCCTCGGGCTGAGCGGCCAATATTTGCGTTTGAAACGCCCGCTGGCGAGGTTAAGCAGCAGGTAGCACAGCCCGTTGACGCCAAACAGCCACATGCCGGCGAAGTGCCACTGCAGCGCGCCGCCCAGCCAGCCGCCAAGCGTCAGCTCGTTGAGAAAACTGAAGTTGAACAGCGGCGAGGCGTTATAGATGCGCCAGCCGCTGGCGACCATAATCAGCATCGCCAGCGCATTCAGCCAATGCGTCAACCGCAGCCAGAGAGGATGTACCGTCTGTCGTTGTTCCGGGGTGAGGGTGAAGCTCATAGCGATTCCTGCCAGCTAACGATGCGATGAGCCCAGTATTCCCCGGATTTGTTCCCCAAGACCTCACGCAAAGTTAAATAAAATGTGATAACTCCGCCGGTGGCGGTTGTGTAGACTTCAGAGAGAATCGGGCAATCAGCGGTAATGAGAATGGACAAGCCAAAACGAATTTTGATCGTCGAAGACGACGGCGACATCGCCGAGCTGCTGCAGCTGCATCTGCGTGACGAGGGTTACGCCATCAGCCACGCCGCCGACGGCAATCAGGGCATGGCGATGCTGGAACAGGGCGGCTGGGACGCCTTGATCCTCGATCTGATGTTGCCGGGCGTCGATGGATTGGAGATTTGCCGCCGGGCGCGTACCATGACGCGCTACACGCCGATCATCATCACCAGCGCGCGCTCCAGCGAGGTGCACCGCGTGCTGGGGCTGGAGCTGGGCGCCGACGACTATCTGGCCAAACCCTTTTCCATGCTGGAGCTGGTGGCGCGGGTCAAGGCGCTGTTTCGCCGTCAGGAGGCGATGAGCCGCAACCTGCGCCTGGACGCCGGCGCGCTCAGCTTCAACGATCTGACCATCGATCCTATCGCCCGCGAGGTGCGCCTGCACCAACAGCCGATCGAGCTGACGCCGCGCGAATTCGACCTGCTGTACTTTTTCGCCCGCCACCCGGGCCAGGTATTCTCGCGCCTCAGCCTGTTGAATCAGGTCTGGGGCTATCAGCACGAAGGGTATGAGCACACCGTCAACACCCATATCAACCGGCTGCGCATCAAGATTGAGCGCAATCCGGCGGAACCCGAGCGCATCCTCACGGTGTGGGGCATGGGCTATAAATTCGCGGCCGCGCCGCAAGAGTGAGCCATGAAAAACCTTACGTTAGCGCAACGCCTCACGATTATCTTCGCGCTGCTGATCGTCATCGGCTGCGCCTTTTCCGGCTGGATGCAGGTGCGCAGCAATACCCAGTACAGCCAGGCGGTGATCCAGCGCCTGTCCGGCAACCTGGCGCAGCATATCGCCGACAGCAATCCGCTGCTGGGGGTGAACGGGCCGGATCCGCAGGCGGTGCATACCCTGTTCGACCAACTGATGGCGGTGAACCCCAGCGTTGAGGTTTACCTGCTCGACAAACAGGGCACGATTATCGGCAACGCCGCGCCGGCCGGGCATCTGAAGCGGCAGCGGGTCGCGCTGGCGCCGCTGCAGGCGCTGCTCGATGGCGCGCAGATGCCGGTGTACGGCGACGATCCGCGCAGCGCGGACGGGCGCAAGGTGTTCAGCGTTGCGCCGCTGAAGGTCGACGGCCGGATCGAAGGTTACCTGTATGTGGTCTTGCTCGGTGAGGAGTACACGGCGCTGGCCAGCAACGCCCAGTTCAACTCGGCGGCCAGGATGGCGCTGTGGACCTCCGGGGTGATGGTGCTGTTCAGCCTGCTGGCCGGCGGTTTCGCGTTTTACTGGGTCACTCGCCCCATCCGGCGCCTGACTCGCCAGGTCAATGCGCTGGACAGCGGCGGCATCGAGGCGGTGCAGGCCTACGCGGCGCTGCCGGCGGCGCCGGCCGGGCGCGACGAAGTCAGCCAGCTGCAACAGGCCTTTCACCGCATGGCGCAGCGTCTCGCCGAACAGTGGCAAACGCTGGCGCAACAGGATCGGCTGCGGCGCGAATTCATCGCCAACGTCTCGCACGATCTGCGCACCCCGCTCACCTCGCTGCACGGCTATCTGGAAACGCTGTCGGTCAAGGCCGCCACCCTGAGCGACGCCGATCGGCGCCGCTATCTGGAGATCGCCCTGGCGCAGAGCCGCAAAGTGGGCAAGCTGGCGCAGGAGCTGTTCGAGCTGGCGCGGCTGGAGTACGGCGTGGTGAAACCGCAGAAAGAGCCCTTCTCCCTCAGCGAGCTGTTGCAGGACGTGTTCCAAAAGTTCGAGCTGGCGGCGGAGGCGCGTAATCAGCGGCTGCACGCCGATATTGCTCCCGGCATTCCGCCGGTATTCGCCGATCTCAGCATGATTGAGCGGGTGTTGACCAATCTGCTGGACAACGCCATTCGCCATACGCCGCCCGGCGGCGACATCGGCGTGCGGCTGTGGCGGCAGGAAGATCGGGTGATGGTGCAGGTCAGCGACAGCGGCCCCGGCATTCCGCAGACGTTGCGCGCCGATCTGTTCGTGCGGCCGTCGGTCCTGAGCGGCGCCCGGCGCCCTGCGGGCGGGCTGGGGTTAATGATCGTGCGGCGCATTCTGCAGCTGCACGACAGCGATATTCAGCTGATCGAACAACCGCAAAGCGGCGCCTGCTTCCGCTTTGCCATTCCGCCGCGTTAATCCGGCTTAACGGTTATTGCGCTAACGGGAACCGCAGGCTGAAAATGAGGCTGGCGGCAGACGCGCGCCCGGTACATTCGGCGCGCGCCTCACCGCCGTGCAGCGTCATGATGGCGCGTACGATAGACAGCCCGAGACCGCTGGCATGGCTGCCGGCGCTGCGCGCGGGATCGGCGCGGTAGAAACGATCGAACAGTTTTTCCAGCTGTGCCGGCGCGATCGGCGGCCCCTGATTGATGACCTGCACCCACCAGGCATCGGCGCGCCGTTCAGCCCGCAATACGATCAGGCTGTTTTCATCGGCATAGCGCACCGCGTTGGCCACCAGATTGCTCAGCGCCCGCTGGAACAACATCGCGTCCGCCTTCAGCTCGCCTTCCCCTTCGCAGTTCAGCGCGATGCCGCGTTCTTCCGCCAGCCCTTCGAAGTAATCCGCCACCCGCCGCAGCTCGACCGCCACATCCAGACGACTGTAGTTCAGCACGGACTGCGCCTCACCGGCGCGCGCCAGAAACAGGATGTTTTCCACCATGCGCGAAATACGCTCCAGCTCATCCATATTGTTCGACAATAGGGTTTCGTACTCCTCCACGCTGCGGGGTTGATACAGCGCCACCTGACACTGGCCCATCAACGCGCCCACCGGGGTGCGGATCTCATGGGCCAGATCGGCGGAAAACTGCGTCAGCCGCTGATAGCCTTCATTCAACCGATCGAGCATCGCATTAAACGCCCGGGTCAATTGCTGTAACTCCTTCGGCGCCCCCTGTTCACTGAGGCGCGTCGACAATGTATTGGGCGCGATCTCCGACGCCTGCGCCGCCATGCGCCATAGCGGCCGCAATCCGCGGCGCATGACCCCATAGCCCAGCAGCGCAATCAGCAGGAAAGCCACAACGACCGCCGCGACAATGCGCCACAGGTAGCGCGCCAGCATTTTCTGTTCGTTGACCATCACGTGCGCGGCGGAAATCTGCAGCAAACTGCCGTCTTCCAGGCGCACCATTGCCGACGCCGCGCGCAGCGGCACCCCCTGCGCCGTTTCCCCGCCGCGCACGGCGGCCAGCGTCTGCGCCTGTTCGGGCAGCGTCGGCGCGATCGGCGGCAGGGCCACCCTGGCCGGATTCACATTGATGAGCGGTTTTTGCCCCGGAATTTGGAAAATCAACACATCCTGTTCATTGCCCAGCATATTTTCGAACAGGCCGTTATTAGCCGTCAGGCGCGCCAAAGGAAAGCGCTGCCCCAGTAAATGGCGGAAATACTCTACGCGCCCGGTCACCTGCAGATCGCTGCGGAGCGTCATTTCCTGACGCATGGCGCCGAACAGATACCAGCCCGCCCCGCTCACCACGCAGGCGGCCACCAGCGCGAACAGCATGGCGGTGCGCAGCGTCAGCGACACCGGCCGACGTGAAGCGCGGGCGTTCACGAGCGCGGCTCGCAAACATAGCCGATGCCGCGCACGCTGTGGATCAGCTTGACGTCGAACGGCCGGTCGATTTTGGCGCGCAGGCGTTTGATCGCCACATCAACCACATTAGTGTCGCTGTCGAAATTCATGTCCCACACCTGGGAGGCGATCTGCGTGCGCGACAGCACTTCACCTTCGCGCCGCACCAGCAGATGCAGCAGCATGAATTCTTTATTGGTCAACGGGATCACCTGATCCTGGCGCACCGCCCGGCGGCGCAGCACGTCCAACTGCAGATCGGCGATGGCGTAATGATCGGCTTCGCGCGCCGGCCCGCGGCGCAGCAAGGTGCGCAAACGCAGCACCAGCTCGGTAAAGGAAAACGGTTTGATAAGATAGTCGTCCGCGCCCAGCTCCAGACCGTGGATGCGATCCTGTACGCCGTCGCGGGCGGTGAGAAACAGGATCGGCACGTCGCTTTTCTTGCGCAATACCTCGATGATCTGCCAGCCGTCCAGCCCCGGCAGCATCACGTCGAGCACGATCGCATCGTAATCCTGCTCCAACGCGCGAAACAGCCCGTCGGTGCCGGTGCGCGCCAAATCGACGCCGTAGCCCGCTTCCCCCAGCCCTTTCTTCAGGTAATCCCCTGTGCCGATATCGTCTTCAACTACCAGTATTCGCATGCTCGCCACCTCGTTACGTCTGCAAAAATACTAGCAGCTTCGGCGGACAAACTTGATGACATTAATGTCATCAAACGGCCATGGCGCTGACCCAATGGCTCAACCATGCTTAACCGGCAAACTCATTTCAGGAGAACGTTATGATTACCCGTCATCGTATAGCCGGTTTACTGTTATCCACCTTGCTGCTGTCCAGCGGCTTGGCCGCCGCCGCCCAACCGCCGGGCAAGGTGATTGCGCCGCTGCGCGGCACCATCAGCCAGGTTGCCGACGGCAATCTGCAGCTGACCGATCGCAAGGGCGAGACCCTTAGCGTCAAGCTGAACGATCAGACCAAAGTGCTCAGCGTCTCCAAAGCCACGCTGGACGACATCAAACCGGACAGCTTCATCGGCACCGCAGCCGTGCCGCAGCCGGACGGCACGCTCAAAGCGCTGGAGGTGCACGTGTTCGCCGCCAGCCTGCGCGGCACCGGCGAAGGGCACTCTGCCTGGGAATCCGCCGACGGCAAAGTGGACACCATGACTAACGGCACCGTCGGCAAACTGGTGAAATCCAACGGCCGTACCCTGACCGTCACCTACGGCAACCAGCAGAAAACCGTTGTCGTGCCGGAAGACGTGCCGATCGTGACGCTGGATCCGGGCGATCTGAGCCTGCTGAAACCGGGCGTGCACATCGTGCTGTTCTCCGCCGCCAACGAAAAGGGCGAGCGCGTCGCCACCCGCATTTCCGCCGGCAAAGACGGCACCGTGCCGCCGATGTAACCGGAGGAATGCCATGAAGACCAACGCGTCGCCGCCGGTGCATCGCAGGCCGGTTCGCATCACTCATTGGATCAACCTGTTCGCCATGGTGTGCATGTTCATGAGCGGTTGGGAAATCTACAACGCCTCGCCGCTGTTCGATTTCCGCTTTCCGCCGCAGATGACGCTGGGCGGTTGGCTGGGCGGCGCGATTGGTTGGCATTTGGCGGTGATGTGGCTATTGGCGCTCAACGCCGTCTGCTATCTGCTGTGGAGCCTGTTCAGCGGTCATTTTCGCCGCGATCTGTTGCCGCTTCGCATCGGCGCGCTGCGGCAGGATATCTGGCTGGCGTTGACGCTGCGCCTGCGCCACCGGCATGGCCACTATAACGCCATTCAGAAACTGATGTACCTCGGCGTACTGGCGCTGGGGCTATTACTGGTGCTGTCCGGCCTGGCGATTTGGAAACCGGTTCAGCTGCAGGGATTGGTCGCGCTGTTTGGCGGCTTCGACTTCGCGCGCTACGTGCATTTCTTCGCCATGGCCGGCATCGGCCTGTTTGTGGTGATCCACGTCTTTATGGTGGCTGTCGTGCCCAAAACCCTGTGGGCGATGATAACGGGTGGCAAACATGAATGAGAAAAAACAGCGGGCAACCGCGCCGACGCTGGAACCGGACCAAAAAAAGCAGCTGGTCAATCTGCAGCGCCGCCTGATGCTGCGTTCCGGCCTGACGCTGGGCGGCATCGCCATGCTTACCGGTTGCAACCTGCAAGACGGCGATCGGGTGGATAAGGTGCTGTGGGCCATGTCGCGCTGGAACGACCGGGTGCAGGCCTGGCTGTTCAGCGGCCAGCGGTTGGCGCAAACTTACCGGCCGGATCAGATTACCCACCCTTTCCCCTTCAACGCGTTTTACCCGGAATATAACGTCCCCGAGATCGATCTCGCCGGCTATCGGCTTGAGGTCGCGGGGAAAGTGGAGAAAAAAGCACCCTGGACGCTGGAACAGCTGCAGCGGCTGCCGCAGCAAAGCCAGATCACGCGCCTGATCTGCATTGAGGGCTGGAGCGCCATTGGCCAATGGGGCGGCGTGCCGCTGCGCACCTTTCTGCAGCACGTCGGCGCGGATCTGAATGCCGGTTACGTCGGCTTCAAATGCGCCGATCGTTACTACTCCAGCCTCGACATGGCCACCGCGCTGCACCCGCAGACCATCCTGGCGCTGGATTTCGGCGGCAAGGCGCTGCCGGCGGACTATGGCTACCCGCTGCGGCTGCGCGTGCCAACCAAGTTGGGGTTCAAAAACGCCAAACATATCGCCGCGATCTTCGTCAGCGACGTCAATCCGGGCGGCTATTGGGAAGATCAGGGCTACAACTGGTTCAGCGGTATTTAGTTTTGCGCGGCGCTGCGCATAAGCCTCATCGGCGGCTGGAGGAGCCTCTCCGTCGCGGTTAATAATCAGTTCGTCACAAAGGGGATAACTATAGGAAAAATAATAGTAAAAAGGATTTTATCATGGAGATTGATGTGAGGGAGTCACACACTGGAATAGCAGACACATACAGATATCAGATTGCTGTCAGAAAAGGTGATGGTAAATCGGCCATCTATCATTTGGATTTCAAGAAAATTGGGCAAAACATGCACCATTGGTTTGCCCCAGTGTATGTGGACACTGCTCTCCTCAATAATGCTTTCTCTCTGGAGTTTTATGATGTTAAGGCGTTGAGCGACGCAAACAGGCATCGGCGCTCAGCTTTCGATACCTATACCGCAATGCGTTATACCCTTTTCCAACGCGAACGCTTATTCGTAGTTGGCATCGGGGAAACCCTTCTCAAGTTTGCCTATCAGTATCATGCCAGGCTCATCTTAAGCGCACCGTTAAGGCCAGCATTAGCTAAAATTTATGATTTATTGTTGAAAAAATACGCCCACAAAGGGCATTATTTATACAAAATAGAGTTTATAAAGGACGGCCTCTATGTCATCGAAATCCCGCGTAGCCCCCATAGCATCCCACACTTACCTGCAGCACGTTAAGGAACAGCGCCTGAAAGAGATGCAAGCTTTCCACGAAGAGTGGTGGGAACAAAGGCGCCGCGAATGGCGTGAACGCGGCGGCGTTGAAGCAAGTGAAGCGCCCGCTCGTGGCATCGATACCGAACTTTCATCCTGATCCCGCTTCGTTCTTATTCCTCTTCTCCCGCCGTCAGCAATGCAATCCCCGCGTGCTCAATGGCCTCCCGCGCGGCGGCGGGCAACCCCTCGTCGGTAATGACGGCGTCAAAGGCGGCGATCGGCAGCGCCAGGTAAGTCGCGACCTTGCCGTATTTGGACGTATCGCTGAGCAGAATGCGGCGGCGGCTGGCCTCGACGATGGCCTTCTTCACCATCACCTTGTCTTCGTTCGGCGTCGACAGGCCGCGCATGCTCCACGAAGAGGCGGAGATGAACGCCAGATCGATAAACAGACCGCGCAGCGCCTGCGCCGCCGCTTCGCCGACGCAGGAGCGGTTTTCCCGGCACACGGTGCCGCCGGTGTGGATGATTCGGCACTGGCTGTGTTCGATCAGGAAGCCGGCGATGACAAAGTCGTTGGTCACTACCGTCAAATCGTCACGTTCACCGATCTGTTTCGCCAGCGCCAGCGTGGTGGTGCCGGCATCCAGATAGATACAGCTGTTGGCGGGAATTTGCCGCGCCGCCAGCCGGCCAATGGCGATTTTCTGCCGGCCGAACATCCCCTCTTTGGCCTGGTGCGAAGGTTCGCTCGCCACCCGCTCGGGCGCCTGTACGCCGCCCGAGACCGACTGCACCGCGCCCTGTTCCTCCAGTTTTTGCAAATCACGGCGGATCGTCATGTGCGACACCCCCAGCCGTTCGGTCAGCTCGGCAATGCTGACGACGCCGCGTTCGGATACCAGCGCAAGAATTTGTTGATGGCGTTCTACAGGTATCACGGTTCCCTCTCGTTGCTGCGGTGATAATAATTGTGATTTTACGTCAATTTTCGTTCGCCGATAGCCCTAAATTTTCGCGGCGTGACGGCGCACGCAGTTAGGCCAGGTAAAAATAAACTTATTTAAAAACATAATAGTAATGTTGATTCAGGCCAGAAATTAGACGAAAAATCCGTTTCACACATTGTTAATTATTGTGATATCGATCGCGGATAAACCGTCGTCAAGCGCTTACATTTAACACAACAAAACAAATTATCACTAAAATTAACAGGAGTGCAGTATGACACACCCAGGGAATTATGCCGTCTGCATCATCGGACTGGGCGCGATGGGCATGGGCGCGGCGCGTTCGTGCCTTCGCGCCGGATTGGCCACCTACGGGGCGGACCTGAATCCGCAGGCGCTGGCGACGCTGCAGCAGGCCGGCGCGCAACAAGCGTCTACCAGCGCGTGCGACTTCGCGGCCGAGTTGGACGCCGTGCTGCTGCTGGTGGTGAACGCCGTCCAAGTGAAACAGATCCTGTTCGGCGAACAAGGCCTGGCGCCAAAGCTCAAGCCAGGCACTGCGGTGATGGTCTCTTCGACCATTTCCGCCGATGACGCCAAACAGATCGAGCAACGGCTGCTGGACTACGGGCTACCGATGCTGGACGCGCCGGTTTCCGGCGGAGCGGCCAAGGCGGAGGAAGGCCAGATGACGGTGATGGCCGCCGGCGCCGACGCCACCTTCGAGCGTCTGCAACCCGTGCTGGACGCCATCGCCGGCAAGGTTTATCGCATCGGCGAGACCATCGGTCTGGGCGCGACGGTAAAAATCATCCACCAGCTGTTGGCCGGCGTGCACATCGCCGCCGGAGCGGAAGCCATGGCGTTGGCCGCCCGCGCCGGCATCCCGCTGGACGTGATGTACGACGTGGTCACCCACGCCGCCGGCAACTCCTGGATGTTCGAAAATCGCATGCGCCACGTGGTCGACGGCGACTATACGCCCAAATCGGCGGTGGATATCTTCGTCAAGGATCTGGGGCTGGTGGCGGATACCGCCAGGGCGCTGCACTTCCCGCTGCCGCTGGCCTCCACCGCTTTCACCATGTTTACCGCCGCCAGCAACGCCGGTTACGGTAAAGAAGACGACAGTGCGGTAATCAAAATCTTTGCCGGCATCGATCTGCCGCAAAAAAAGGAGGCGCTCTGATGCTGCTTGGCGTAATCGCGGATGACTTTACCGGCGCGACCGACATCGCCAGTTTTCTGGTGCAAAACGGCCTGCCGACGGTGCAGCTGAACGGCGTGCCGCAGGACGAAACGCAGGTAAACGCACAGGCGGCGGTCATCAGCCTGAAATCGCGTTCCTGCCCGGCAGAACAGGCGGTCGAACTGTCGTTGCAGGCCCTGGCCTGGTTGCAAAAACAGGGCTGCCGCCAGTTCTACTTCAAATACTGCTCCACTTTCGACAGCACCGCACAGGGCAATATCGGCCCGGTGACCGACGCCCTGCTCACCGCGCTGGGGGAAAATTTCACGGTTGTCTCACCGGCGTTGCCGGTAAACGGCCGCACGGTCTATCAGGGCCACCTGTTCGTCGGGGAACAGCTGCTGTCTGAATCCGGCATGCGTCATCACCCGGTCACGCCGATGACCGACAGCAACCTGCTGCGCCTGATGGAATCCCAGGCCGCCGGGCGCTGCGGGCTGGTGACGGCGGCGGAAATGGATCGCGGCGGCGAGGCGGTCAGCGAGAAGCTGCGCCAATTGGCGCAGGAAGGCGTGCGCTACGCGGTGCTGGATACGCTCAACGAGCGGCATCTGCTCATTCAGGGTGAAGCGTTGAAAACGATGAAGCTGGTGACCGGCGGTTCGGGCCTGGCGATCGGTCTGGCGCGGCAATGGGCGCAAAGCGGCGCTCGTTCGGCAGAGGCAGCCGGCGCGCCACAGGGGGAAAAGGCAGCAGTGCTGTCGGGCTCGTGTTCTGTGATGACTAACCGGCAGGTGGCGCACTACCGCGAGCGCGCTTCGGCGCAGGCCATCGATATCGGCCGTTGCCTCGAACCACAGGCACGCGCCGCCTACGCCGCCGAGTTGGCGCACTGGGCGCAGCATCACGCCGGGGAGGCGCTTGCCCCGCTGATCTACGCCACTGCGCCGCCGGAAGCGCTGCAGCAAACGCAACGGCAGCACGGTGGCGCCGCCAGCGAGGCGGTGGAAGCGCTGTTCGCCGAATTGGTGGTGCAACTGCACCGGTTGGGATTCAGCCGCTTTATCGTCGCCGGCGGCGAAACCTCCGGCGTGGTCACGCAGGCGCTGGGCATTCGCGGCTTCCATATTGGCCCCGGTATTTCTCCCGGCGTTCCCTGGGTGCGCGCCAGCGATCGGGCGATTTCCCTGGCGCTGAAATCAGGCAATTTTGGCGATGAAGCCTTCTTCTCGCGCGCGCAAACGGAGTTTCCAGTATGAGCATGACGACCGAACAGCAAGCGCGCGAAGAGATGGTGCGTCTCGGCGCCTCGTTTTTTCAACGCGGTTACGCCACTGGTTCCGCCGGCAACCTCTCGCTGTTGCTGCCGGACGGCGCGCTGCTGGCGACGCCGACCGGCTCTTGCCTGGGCGAGCTGCAGGCCGATCGCCTGTCTAAAGTGAGCCTGAACGGCGACTGGCTGTCCGGCGACAAGCCGTCGAAAGAGATCAGCTTTCACCGAGCGCTGTATCTGAACAATCCGGAATGCAAAGCGGTGGTGCACCTGCATTGCACCTACCTCACGGCGCTCTCTTGCCTGCAAGGGCTGGACGTCGACAACGCCATCAAACCGTTCACCCCCTATGTGGTGATGCGCGTCGGCAAGGTGCCGGTGGTGCCCTACTATCGCCCTGGCGACGAAAGGCTGGCGCAGGATCTGGCGCGCCTGGCGCCGGCCCACCGCGCCTTTTTACTGGCCAACCACGGGCCGGTGGTGACCGGTAAAGACCTGCGAGCGGCGGCGGACAATACCGAAGAGATGGAAGATGCGGCGCGGCTGATCTTCACCCTCGGCGATCGTCCGATCCGCTATTTGACCGATGATGAAATTGCCGAATTACGGAGCTGACCCATGCCTAAATTTGCCGCCAATTTATCGATGATGTTTAACGAAGTGCCGTTCCTCGAGCGCTTCGCTGCCGCTGCCGAACAAGGCTTCAGCGCGGTGGAATTCCTGTTCCCTTACGAGCATCCCGCTGAGCTGTTGGCCGAAAAGCTGCGCGAGCACGGCCTGCAACAGGTGCTGTTCAATACCGCGCCCGGCGATGTCGCCGCCGGCGAATGGGGGTTGGCGGCGCTGCCGGGCCGCGAGCAAGATGCGCGCGCTGATATCGATCGCGCGCTGGCCTACGCCATCGCCCTTTCCTGTCCCTGCGTGCACCTGATGGCCGGCGTGGTGCCCGCGGGCGCGGATCGGCAACGTTATCTCGACACCTTTATCGCCAATGCGCGCTATGCCGCCGACGCCTTCGCCCCGCACGGCGTCAAGGTGCTGATCGAAGCGCTCAGCCCACCGGTCAAGCCCGACTACCTGTTCGCCAGTCAACATCAGGCGGCGGAGGTGGTGACGGCGATCGAGAGACCGAACGTGTTCATTCAGTTCGACTTTTTCCACGCGCAGTTAGTGGACGGCAATATCAGCGGGCTGCTGGAGACGCTGGCCGGGCGCTACGCGCATATCCAGATAGCCTCAGTGCCGGATCGTCACGAACCGGACGAGGGCGAACTAAATTACCCATGGCTGTTCGACAGGCTGGATGCGCTCGGCTATCTGGGCTGGATAGGTTGCGAATACCGGCCGCGCGGCGACACCGCCGCCGGGCTCGGCTGGCTGAAGCCTTACCGCTAACGTCGCACGCCGACACCAGGAAAACGATTTTATAACAATGAAACGCACCCGTATCGCCACGCGGCGATCGCGGTGCCCAACGCTTACCCAACGAAAGGCTTTTTTCATGTCTACCTCTCTGCTGTTGCTGATTGCCGTACTCGGCGTGGTGCTGCTGTTATTGATGGTGATTAAGGCGAAGGTGCAACCCTTTGTCGCGCTGTTGGTGGTCAGTCTGCTGGTGGCGTTGGCCAGCGGCATTCCGACCGGTGAAGTGATGAAAGTGATGACCGCCGGGATGGGCGGCGTGCTCGGCTCGGTAACCATCATCATCGGTCTGGGGGCGATGCTCGGGCGCATGATCGAACACTCGGGCGGCGCCGAGTCGCTGGCGCAACGTTTCAGCCAGGGGCTGGGGCCGAAACATACCGTCGCCGCGCTGACCCTCGCCGCATTTATCCTCGGCATTCCGGTATTCTTCGATGTCGGCTTTATCATTCTGGCGCCGATTATTTACGGCTTCGCCAAGGTCGCCAAAGTGTCGCCGCTGAAGTTCGGCCTGCCGATGGCCGGCGTGATGTTGACGGTACATGTCGCGCTGCCGCCGCACCCCGGCCCGGTCGCCGCCGCCGGCCTGCTCAACGCCGACATCGGTTGGCTGACCATCATCGGCCTCGCGATCTGTATTCCGGTCGGCGCGATCGGCTATTTCGCCGCCAACTACCTCAACCGCAAAACCTATCCGTTATCGATAGAGGTGCTGGAACAGCTGCAGCTGGCGGCGCCGGAGCCGCGGCCGGAAGGGCGAGCGCCGCTCAGCGATCGCATCAACCCGCCCGGCGCTGGCCTGGTGGCGGCGCTGATCGTCATCCCGATCGCCATCATCATGCTCGGCACCGTCTCCGCCACGCTGTTGCCGGCAGGCTCGGCGCTGCGCGATGCGCTGTCGCTGCTGGGGTCGCCGGCGGTGGCGCTGATGATAGCCCTGCTGCTGGCCTTCTACTTCCTGGCGCTGCGCCGCGGCTGGAGCCTGCAACACACCGGTGACGTAATGGGCGCCGCGCTGCCGACCGCCGCGGTGGTGATCCTGGTGACCGGCGCGGGCGGCGTGTTCGGCAAGGTGCTGGTGGAATCCGGCGTCGGCAAGGCACTGGCCGAAGTGCTGACGGCCATCGGCCTGCCGCTGGTGCCCGCCGCGTTTATCATTTCGCTGGCGCTGCGCGCTTCGCAGGGTTCCGCCACCGTGGCGATCCTGACCACCGGCGGCCTGTTGTCGGAAGCGGTCAGCGGGTTGAATCAGCTGCAGCTGGTGCTGGTGACGCTGGCGACCTGTTTTGGCGGGCTGGGGCTTTCCCACGTCAACGACTCCGGTTTTTGGATCGTCACGCGCTATCTGGGGCTGTCGGTGGCCGATGGCCTGAAGACCTGGACGGTGCTGACCACCCTGCTCGGCCTGAGCGGCTTTCTGTTCACCTGGCTGTTGTGGCTGGCGGTGTGATTTCTCTGGCATACTGAACGCCGTTGTTTTTCATCGCCTTTCACCCTGTGCAGGAGCAGCAACATGACCGTAATCAACACCGCGCCAACGCTTATCACCGAACGCCTGCGGCTGGACGCGCACACGCTGGACGACTTCGACTCGCTGGCCGCGCTGTGGGCCGATCCGCTGGTGGTGCGCTATATCGGCGGCACGCCGCGCGACCGGGAAGACTCCTGGGGGCGCCTGATGCGCTACGTCGGCCACTGGGCGCTGTTGGGATACGGGTATTGGGCGGTGCGTGACAAACAGAGCGGCGAGTATCTCGGCAGCATCGGCTTCTCCAACTTCCTGCGCGACATCACCCCGGCGCTCGACGCGCCGGAAATGGGCTGGACGCTGGTGAGCTCGGCGCACGGCAAAGGCTACGCCACCGAGGCGCTGCGGGCGGCGCTGGCCTGGGGTAAAACGCACCTGCCCGGCAAGCAAACCGTCTGCATCATCTCACCGGAAAACCAGGCTTCGCTGGCGCTGGCGAAAAAAGTCGGCTTTAGCGAAAGCCACCGCAGCGAGTATCACCAGAGCCCGATCGTCGTGATGCATTGCCCGCTTTGAATGCCTAAGCGCGTTGCGCCGCCAACGCCGTCTGAATGAAGTTGTCCCGCAGCGCATCGGCGCGCTGCGGATCCCAGGCGATACCGACCTGCCACTCCGTTTCCTCGCCGCTCAGCGGTAAAATGTCGATGCCGGCCGGCGCGATATGCGTGATGCTGTGCGGCAGCAGCGCGACACCGACGCCGGCGGCAACCAGCGCCAGCAACGTCTGGATATCGCCGGCCTGCTGCACCACGTTCGGCGTCAACCGGTGGGCGGCGATAAACCGCAGCGACTGATCGCTCAGCCCGCGCCCGCGTTTGGGAGTCAGCTGCAACAGCGGCAGCTGATTGAAACGCGCCATCAGATCGTCGGCGCGCAGCGCCAGCGCGCCCGGCGCGGCCAGCACCAACCGATCGCTCAGCAATGCCACGCCGCACAGCGGCGTATTGACCGGCAAGCGCACGAACCCCGCCTGCAACTCTCCCTGCAGCAACAGCTGATACTGGCGTTCCGACGGCAAGTCCTCCAGGCCGATCGCCACTTCGGGAAAACGTTGGCGAAAGGCCGCCACCAGCTGCGGCGCCAGATGAAAGCTGGAAAGGCCAAATCCCAGCGCCAGCCGCCCCGCTTCCCCGAGCGCCACCCGACGCGCGCGCCGCTGAAACTGCTGGTACTGCTCCACCAGCGCCTGCGCTTCCGGGTAGAGCCGCTGCCCGCCGGCGGTGAGCACCGCCCCCTGTCGGCCACGCTCAAACAATCGAACGTCGAGCTGGGTTTCCAGCGCCTGAATTTGCTTGCTCAGCGCCGGTTGGCTGATGCATAGCCGGCTCGCCGCCTGCCGATAGTTGCCCTGTTCAGCCAGCGCCACCAGGGCACGCAGTTGTTTTATATCCATTCCATTAGGTTATCGAATAGGGAATTTAATTGATTATACAGTAATCAAACCACCTGCTTTAATCAACGCAGACCCTCATCGGAGAGACACCATGACCATCTCATTACGCGCCGCCACGGTGCAATTCCAGCATCGCGCCAACGATAAGAATTACAACCTGTCTACCATCGAGCGCTTTATCGCTCAGGCGGCCGAGCAGCAGGTACAGCTGCTGGCCTTCCCGGAAATGTGTATCACCGGCTATTGGCACGTGCGCCATCTGTCCGACGCCGAAGTGCGGGCGCTGGCGGAACCGATCGCGTCCAGCCCTTCGCTGGCGCGCATTCGCCCGCTGGCTGAGCGTTACAATATGGCGATCGGCGTCGGGCTGATCGAGCTGGGCGACGACGGCCGTTGCTACAACGCCTACGCCGTATGCCTGCCGGACGGCGCGCTGCATGTGCACCGTAAACTGCACGCCTTCGAACACCCGGCTATCGCCAGCGGCGATCGCTATACGGTGTTCGACACTCCCTGGGGCGTGCGCGTGGGCGTATTGATCTGTTGGGACAACAATCTGGTGGAGAATGTGCGCGCGACGGCACTGCTGGGCGCGGAGGTGTTGATGGCCCCACACCAGACCGGCGGCACCCATTCGCGCAGCCCGCACGGCATGAAGCCGATCCCACAGGCGCTGTGGCAGCGGCGAGCGGAAGATCCGCAGGCGATAGAAGCCGCCTTTCGCGGCGAACACGGCCGCGGCTGGCTGATGCGCTGGCTGCCCTCGCGCGCTCATGACAACGGGCTGTTTTTGTTATTCAGCAACGGCGTGGGCCGCGATGACGATGAGGTACGCACCGGCAATGCGATGATCCTCGATCCCTACGGCCGCATCGTAGCGGAGACCTGGGCGGCGGAAGACCGGCTGGTCAGTGCCGATCTCGATCTGACGCTGATCCCGCTCAGTACCGGACGCCGCTGGATTTACGGACGCCGCCCCGAGCTGTACGGTTTACTGACCGAACCGCAAGGCTATGAGCGCGATGCCCGCAGCGCGCGCTTTTCGACGCAGCCGACGGGGCGCAGCGGCTAACGACAGATAAAAAAAATCCGCCCGAAGGCGGATTTTTTATCCGCGCGGCAACCTGTGCCGCGCATTCACGCCCGCAGGCATGAAGAAATCTTAGAAGCGGTAGCCTACGCCAACGTTCCAGCTGCCAACGTCCACGCTGCGGATGCGGCTCTGCTCGTAGCCAACGTCCAGGGCAACGTTTTCGATTGGGTTGAACTGCAGACCTGCACCGTAGGTGAAGCCGTAGTCGCTGTTGCCACCTTTGTTACCGCCAGCCTGGGCGTTGTCGATGTTTTTGCCGTAGCCAACACCGATCACACCGTAGATGCTCGCCCAGTCGTTGAAGCGGTAAGCTGGACCTGCGGTGATGGAATCGTACTGAGATTTCTTGTAGAAACCGCTTTCAGAACGATTTTTTTCCAGGTGGGTGAAGGAGCCGATCACACCCAGTGGGTTGTTGTCGAACTCGTAACGGTATTTCAGGTTGAAACCGTTGGCCTTGTTAGCAACGCCTTGGAGATCACCCTGCGCATAGCCAGCGGATACGGTGCTCTGACCAGCGAATGCGGTACCTGCGCTAACTGCTAATACGCAAGCTGCTACTGCGGAAAGACATGCAATTTTTTTCATAACCACCTCAAACGCGTTTTATTATTAAGTACATCCATTTGTTCATGCTTTGAAAATATAACAAAAATTAGCGTGAAACTCTGCCTTGAAATGAGTGTCTAATGCTTTATATCGTGTAACAGAAGATTTCAAGAACAGTGTATCTGCTTCTTTTCGCTCTATTTTCGGCCGTATTCTACGGCTTTCTGTGACAAAAATCACCAATTTAATATCCAGATAATTCTTAAGAAAAAGCGCACTTTTTGACCAAATCCGCCACATCTCATCCGAGGATCGGCGGATTTCACCGCGATGCGCGCTTTTCTCAGACAGATTTTCGCCATTTCATTTACACTGCTCGCATCCCCGTTTCGACCGTTTTCTCAAGGCTGAGGAACGGCGCAAAAAAGGCCCGTTAAGGATGTCGTTATCTACTTCCGGCAGAGCGCCCTCCGCGCTGCTGCCCATCTGTCTGTTAATCATCGCCATGGTGTCTATCCAAAGCGGTGCCTCGTTGGCCAAAAGCCTGTTCCCGATCGTGGGCGCGGAAGGCATTACGACGCTGCGTCTTTTCATCGGCACCCTGATTCTGTTCATTATCTTCCGCCCGTGGCGTATGCGCATCGTCGCCGGCAGCCGCTTGCCGCTGCTGATTTACGGCCTGTCGCTCGGCGCGATGAACTACCTGTTCTACCTTTCGCTGCGCACCGTGCCGCTCGGCATCGCCGTGGCGCTGGAGTTTACCGGCCCGTTGGCGGTGGCCATGTTCTCGTCGCGGCGGCCGATCGACTTTCTCTGGGTGGCGCTGGCGATCGCCGGGTTGTGGTTCCTGTTGCCGCTCGGCCACGGCGTAGGCGGGATCGATCCGTTCGGCGCCGCCTGTGCGCTCGGCGCTGGCGCCTGCTGGGCGGTCTATATCATTTTCGGCCAAAAGGCCGGCGGCGATCACGGCCCCGGCACGGTGGCGCTCGGTTCGTTGATCGCTGCGCTGGTGTTCTGCCCGATCGGCGCCTGGCAAACCGGCAGCGTGCTGTTCAACCTCGATATTCTGCCGGTCGCGCTGGCGGTGGCGATCCTCTCCACCGCGCTGCCTTATTCGCTGGAGATCATCGCGCTGCCCAAAATTCCGGCGCGCACTTTCGGCACCTTAATGAGCCTGGAGCCGGCGATGGCGGCGCTGTCCGGCATGCTGTTCCTCGGCGAACACCTGAGCGGCGTGCAATGGTTGGCGCTGGCGGCGATTATCGCCGCCTCCATGGGTTCCGCCCTGACCATTCGCCCCAAACCGCGCCTCGAAAGCCTTTCCTGATCGCCTGACTCGCCTGCCGTCCGCAACGCCGGAATGCAGGCGGGTTAACTGTTTTCCTCGTGACAAATCGGCATACTTCCCCTTAGCCTGTATCGCAGGTTCTTTGGACTTTCGCTCACATGGAGAATAACAGTGATTCACAACAGCCTTTTCAACCCACGCTTCGGCCGCGGACTCGCGCCGGCGCTGGTTTCAACCCTGACCGAGTTGCGCCGATGCGACCTGCCCGAACTGGCGCTGGGCCATCACCCGATCGACGGCGACAACATCTTTATGGACGTGATGACGCTGACCACCGTGCCTACGGCGGAAAAGCGCGCCGAAATGCATCAGGAGTACATCGCGCTGCATCTGCTGATCAGCGGCGAAGAACGCATCGAATACGGCCTGGCGGGCGACTGGCATCGCGAACATCCGCATGCAGAAAATAGCGATCTGCTGCTGCTGGACATCAAACGCCACCCGCAAACGCTGCACATGACGCACGGCATGTTCGCGATCTTTTTCCAGATGGAACCGCATAAGACCGGCTGCCTGTGGCAGCGGCCGCAGCACATCAAGAAAGCGGTGGTGAGGATCCATCACCGCCTGCTGCTGTGAGCCTGCGGCAGCGTCCGTAGAAAATCGGCGGCCTGGCGGGGAGAGCGCAAGCGCTTGAAACGGCCCCCTATATCGGTACGGGCCATCTCCGCCAGGTATTTTCGCCGGTTCTTCGAGTAAGTGCGGATCGTCCACAGCACGATCGACTCGCGGCTAAAGAAGGAACGGCGGAAACTTTCCCGATTGCCGGTGCCCGGCCACAGCTCGCTTTTGCTGGCCGCGCGTCGGCACGCGCGGCGCACGGCCTGCCACAGCGTGCGGCAGAAACCGTAGTCCAGCCACAGGATATAATCGACCTCGCGCCACTTGATCGGTTGCGTGCGGCTGTAGTTGCCGTCCAGCACCCAACCTCCTTCCGCTTCGGCCAGCGTCTGCTCAAGCCGCGCCAGAAACGCGCCATCGGGCGTCCCCTGCCACTCGGGCCGCCAATAGAGTCTGTCCATCTCGATATAGGGAACGTCAAGACGTTCCGCCAGTTGACGCGCCAGGGTGCTTTTACCGCTGCCGCTGGTGCCGACGACGTTAATTTTCATCACTCGCCAATAAAGACTGGGATAATTTCCATACTTTAGCCGTATCAATTACGCCTATCAATCTGAATAGGCTTGGCATTAACACCACGATAACAAAGTGGATATTTAACCAAACCTGCGCGTCCGCATAAAATAAGATAACGGGGATAAATTGTCACTGACAAAAATAATAATAAAAAACAAAATAACAATAAAATTCATAAAATTACACAATAGACAAAAACCAAATAAAAATATTGCCATTAGGCCCCTCCTATTTGTGCAATAGCCATTTTCGTGCGGCAAAAATAAACATCCCTGCTATAATTAATCCCGTAACGAAATAGGACAACGACTAATCAAGAGGATATCTGATATGAGTACCGCTAAACTGGTGAAAACGAAATCTTCTGATCTGCTGTATACCCGTAACGATCTGGACGAAAAAGTTAAACTGGCCGCCATCAAGGCGCTGAACCATCAGGTCGTGCAATTCATCGATCTTTCGTTGATCACCAAACAGGCGCACTGGAACATGCGCGGCGCGAACTTCATCGCGGTCCATGAAATGCTGGACGGCTTCCGCACCGCCATCATCGAGCATCAGGACACCTTCGCCGAGCGCGTGGTGCAACTGGGTGGCGTGGCGCTGGGCACCGTACAGGTGGTCAACGATCGCACGCCGCTGAAAAGCTACCCGACCAATATCCACAGCGTGCAAGAGCACCTGAAAGCGCTGGCCGATCGCTACGGCGCGGTCGCGAATGACATCCGCAAAGCCATTACCGAAGTGGAAGACGAAGACACCGCCGATATGTTCACCGCCGCCTCGCGCGATCTGGACAAATTCCTGTGGTTCATCGAATCCAATATCGAATAACGCGAAAGCGTTGCAGATCGCCCGTCGTTCCGGGCAGCGCAGGCTGGGCTTTGCCCGGCCTGTTTTCTTTTGCGCGACCGTTGCATTGTACAAAAAACGGCCCATATTAAACGGTAGGGTTTCCTTGTCAGGAGGTGATGATGGCCAGCGGCTGGGCGGCGGACGGCGCCGTACAAGATCAGATTGATTCCACCATCGACGATGCGGTGCAGCGCGCGCGTGAAGCGCTCGGGCACGGCGAGAGCGAACGCTATTGCCAGGAATGCGGAGAACCGATCCCCGAGGCGCGCCGCAAGGCGCTGAAGGGCGTGCGTTTTTGCGTCGCCTGCCAGGCCGAACAAGACAAAAAACACGCGGCCACCAGCCTGTACAACCGACGCGGCAGCAAAGACAGCCAGTTGCGTTAGCATTATCTGCTCCCCTTTTGCCCCTCTCGCAGTCACCCTTGCAC
This sequence comes from Serratia sp. CY71090, assembly GCF_052166845.1. Taxonomy (NCBI): domain Bacteria; kingdom Pseudomonadati; phylum Pseudomonadota; class Gammaproteobacteria; order Enterobacterales; family Yersiniaceae; genus Serratia; species Serratia sp. CY71090. The sequence continues at coordinate 119,656 of NZ_JBJNOA010000003.1, forward strand.
CGTCAATGGATCATGAAAGTTAGAGTTAGTTATCAATATTGAAGCAAAAACGTTAAAGAACGGTTGTTTCACAGCCAAAATTTGGTTAATGATAGCCCCGTGCACCAAGATAATTCTTACGCACCATTTCGGTGCCTCATTGTGGTGCATAACCATAACAATTCGCCGTCATGGCACAACATCACGCAGTAACTCTTTGTTTTTATATTAGTTGAAAACATGGCACGATTTTTTCATGGCACCAACTGCAATATAAAAAATGGGTAATCCGCAACCTGTACAGGAATTCCTCTCATGAAGTCGATTTTTAAAGTCTCCCTGGCCGCACTCTCTCTGGCCTTTGCCGTAAGTTCCCACGCAGCAGACAAACTGGTGGTCGCCACCGACACCGCTTTCGTTCCTTTTGAGTTCAAGCAAGGCGACAAATACGTCGGCTTCGACATCGACCTGTGGGCCGCGGTCGCCAAAGAGCTGAAGTTGGACTACACCCTGAAACCGATGGACTTCGGCGGCATCATTCCGGCGCTGCAGACCAAAAACGTCGATCTGGCGCTGGCCGGCATCACCATCACCGATGAGCGCAAGAAAGCCATCGATTTCTCCGACGGCTACTACAAGAGCGGCCTGCTGGTGATGGTCAACGCCGACAACAACAGCGTGAAAAGCATCGACGATCTGAACGGCAAAGTGGTGGCGGTGAAGAGCGGCACCGGCTCGGTGGATTATGCCAAGCAGCACATCAAAACCAAGGATCTGCGTCAGTTCCCTAACATCGACAACGCCTACATGGAACTGGGCACCAAGCGCGCCGACGCGGTGCTGCACGACACGCCAAACATCCTATACTTCATTAAGACGGCCGGCGCCGGCAAGTTCAAAACCGTCGGCGATTCGCTGGAAGCGCAACAGTATGGCATCGCCTTCCCTAAAGGCAGCGACGAGCTGCGCGAGAAGGTGAACGGCGCGCTGAAAACGCTGCGCGAGAACGGCACCTATAACGAGATTTACAAGAAGTGGTTCGGCACCGAACCTAAGTAAGCTGTGAATTTGGCAAGCGATTAACTTAAGCACAGGGGGCGCTTAACCCCCTGCGCTTTGTTGTATCTGATACCCACGTTTGGGATCACCGGGAGAAATATCATGCAGTTCGACTGGAGCGCCATCTGGCCCGCCATTCCTATCTTGTTAGAGGGCGCCAAAATGACCCTGTGGATTTCGGTCCTCGGTCTGATTGGCGGCCTGATCATCGGCCTCGTCGCCGGCTTTGCCCGCACCTACGGCGGTTGGATCGCCAACCACATCGCGTTGGTGTTTATCGAAGTGATCCGCGGCACGCCGATCGTGGTGCAGGTGATGTTCATCTACTTCGCCTTGCCGATGGCGTTCACCGATTTGCGCATCGATCCTTTCACCGCGGCGGTGGTGACCATCATGATCAACTCCGGCGCCTACATCGCGGAAATCACCCGCGGCGCGGTGCTGTCTATCCATAACGGTTTCCGCGAGGCCGGCCTGGCGCTCGGCCTGTCGCGCCGCGAAACCATCCGCTACGTCATTATGCCGCTGGCGCTGCGCCGCATGCTGCCGCCGCTGGGCAACCAGTGGATCATCAGCATCAAAGACACCTCGCTGTTCATCGTAATCGGCGTGGCGGAGCTGACCCGTCAGGGTCAGGAAATTATTGCCGGTAACTTCCGCGCGCTGGAAATCTGGAGCGCCGTGGCGGTTATCTATCTGATTATTACCCTGGTGCTGAGCTTCGTGCTGCGTCGTCTGGAAAGAAGGATGAAAATCCTGTGATTGAATTTAAAAACGTCTCCAAGCATTTTGGCCAAACCCAGGTGCTGCACAACATCGATTTGAAGATCGACAAAGGCGAAGTGGTGGTGATCATCGGGCCGTCCGGCTCCGGCAAATCCACCCTGCTGCGCTGCATCAACAAGCTGGAAGAAGTCACCAGCGGCGATCTGATCGTCGACGGCCTGAAAGCCAACGATCCGAAAGTGGACGATCGGCTGATCCGCCAGGAAGCCGGCATGGTGTTCCAGCAGTTCTATCTGTTCCCGCACCTGACGGCGCTGGAAAACGTCGCCTTCGGCCCGATCCGCGTACGCGGCGCGAAGAAGTCCGATGCGGAAAAGCTGGCGCGCGAACTGCTGGCCAAGGTCGGCCTGGCGGAGCGCGCCCACCATTACCCGTCCGAACTGTCGGGCGGCCAGCAGCAGCGCGTGGCGATCGCGCGCGCGCTGGCGGTGAAGCCGAAAATGATGCTGTTCGACGAGCCGACCTCCGCGCTCGATCCGGAGCTGCGCCATGAAGTGCTGAAGGTGATGCAGGATCTGGCCGAGGAAGGCATGACGATGGTCATCGTTACCCATGAAGTCGGCTTTGCCGAAAAAGTGGCGTCGCGCCTGATCTTTATCGACAAGGGCCGGATTGCCGAAGACGGCAATCCGCACGATCTGATCAATCATCCGCCAAGCCCGCGTCTGCAGGAGTTCCTGCAGCACGTGTCCTGATCCTGGCGGTTTAACGGCGGGCGCACCACGCGCCCGCCGCTTTCATTCCGCACGCTCTCCCACGCCCCGTCGCGCCACCTTTCCTACTATATTCATTGTTTTTCATCGTATTGCTTTTACATCCGCCGATCACAGAACGCCAAAGAGAGGAACCATGCCGCCAAACGCAGACTCCCGACGAGGTTCTCATCTGCGAGAACACCTGCTTTTCCTGCTGCTGTTGCTGACCCTGAACGTCTTCGCACCACCGGCGCTGGCGCAAAATGCGCCGCCCGCGCCCGCCGACAAGAGCGAGCAGCAGAAAGCCGCCTACGCCGCGCTGGCCAATCTGCTGCAAGACGACAAAGCGCGCGCGGAACTCATCAACCACCTGAAACAGACCGCCGGCGACGCCCCCGCCGCCGCGCCGGCAACGCCGGAGGAATCGACGCCCGCTACGCTGAGCGACAGCCTGAACTCGCTGGCGCAGGAAGGCATCGGCACCTTTAACCAGAAGCTCGGCGCGCTGCAAAAGCTGATCGATTCCGGCCCGAAGCGCGTTTTCAATCCCGCCGGCTTTTTCCGCGCGCTGGGCTACTTTCTGCTGACGGTGGCGGTCACCTTTGCGCTGTTCCACCTGATCCGGCGGTTGATCGCGCCGCTGTACAAACGCATGGGCAGTTGGGGACACAATGCGCGGCTACAGCGCGGCCCGTGGTATAAACGCCCCGCCGCCATTCTCGGCGCTTTCGCCATCGATCTGCTGGTGCTGCTGCTGGCGCTGGCGGCGGGCAATCTGTTCGCCCGCCACGTCCACGCCGACAGCGTCACCATTCTGCGGCTGCAGACCCTGTTTCTCAGCGCCTTCGCGGTGATTGAATTTTTCAAGGCGGTGCTGCGGCTGATTTTCGCCCCCCGCTTCGACTATCTGCGCCCCTTCCCCTTCAGCGACCGGAGCGCGCACTACTGGAACACCCGCCTCGCCTGGCTCAGCGGCCTGATCGGCTACGGCCTGATGGTGGTGGTGCCGGTGGTGGCGGTACAGATAAGCTACCCGGCCGCCGCCACCGTCAACCTGGTGGTGATGCTGGCGCTGACGCTGTACGCCATTTGGCTGATCCTGCACAACCGCAAGCCGATACAGCAACAGATCAACCTGCTGGCCGAGCGGTCGATGGCGTTTTTCAGCGTGATCCTGCGCGGGCTGGGGCATATCTGGCATCTGTTGGCGATCGCCTATTTTCTGGTGTTGTTCGTGCTGTCCCAGTTCGACATCGGCAACAGCCTGCGCTTTATGATGAGCGCCACGGTGAAAAGCCTGTTGGTGGTCGGCGTCGGCGCGCTGCTGTCCGGCATGCTGACCCGCTGGATTTTCCGCCGCATTTCACTGCCGACCGACGTCAATCTGCGCTACCCGATGCTCGAGCGGCGCATCAACTCCTACATCCCCAACGGGCTGAAGATACTGCGGGTGATGGTGGTGCTGGCGGTGACGCTGTTCCTGCTCGATGCCTGGCACCTGATCAACCTGTACCAGTGGGCGGGCAGCGAAAATGGCCAGCGGACGCTCGGCGGGCTGGTGCATATCCTGCTGATCCTGTTGATTGCCGTGTTCAGCTGGACGCTGATGGCCAGCATCATCGAGCACCGTCTGGCGCTGGAGCTGAGCAACGGCGTGCGGCCGAGCGCGCGCGAACGCACGCTGCTGACGCTGTTTCGCAACGTGCTGGCTATCGTTATCAGCACCATTACCGTGATGATCGTGCTGTCACAGGTGGGATTGAACATCGCGCCGCTGCTGGCGGGCGCCGGCGCGCTGGGGCTGGCCATCAGCTTCGGCGCCCAGACGCTGGTGAAAGACGTGATTACCGGCGTGTTCATCCAGTTCGAAAACGGCATGAACACCGGCGAGTACGTGACCGTCAGCGGTATCACCGGCACCGTGGAGCGCATGACCATCCGCTCGATCGGCCTGCGCGACGACTACGGCGTCTACCACATCGTACCGTACTCCTCGATCACCACGCTGGCCAACTATGCGCGTGAGTTCGGGGTATACCGCGCCAACTACACCGTCAGCCGCGACGAGGACATCGATCGGGTCAATGAGGTGCTGCATCAGGCCGTCACGGCGCTGAAGCAAGATGAACAGGTGAAGCATTTCCTGATTGGCGAGCCGGTCTTCAACGGCGTGGTGGCGCTGGGAGACCGCTCGTTCACCACCCGCGTGACGGTGCGCACACAGGCGCTGAAACAGTGGGTGGTGCAATACGCCCTCGATCGGCTGGTGAAAATCCATTTCGATCGGGCCGGCATCGGCATGCCGCAGCAGGCGATGCAGATCTCCCGCGCGCCGCAGCCGCATGAAGAGCCGCCGCCTGCCGCGAGCTGAGGCTAACGCCCCTGGCCGCAAGGATGGGCGGCCAGGAAGGCCGCCACGTCCCGCCGGTAGGCGTCGTATTGCACCGAGCGCGGGGCAAACAGGCCCACCACGTTGATCAGCCACGGATGGCGGGCGAACAGCGGTTTGATCATCACGTGGTCTGCTTCGTCGATGCGCGTCACCGTCAGCAGCGAGGCCGGGATCGTTTGCCGATACACGCGCTCGGTTTCGTCCGCGTCCACGTTGACGTCGCGCCCGCCCAGGATCAGGTGCACCGGCGTGGCGAAATGCCGCAATCCCGCCGTCGCGTCGCTGGCCATGTTGGCGCGGATAAAACGCCAGCGGTCGGCGCTCAATGCGGCGGCGCCAGACTCGCGACGGTACTGCGCGTAGCCGTCCGGTTGCTCGAGCAGGGTCTGGATATGGCGCCAATGCGCCTCGCGCGCCAGGATCTGCGCTTCATCGTCCCCTGCCGCCGCCATCGCCGCCCGGGTGTTATAGCGCCCTTGCCGCAGCCAATTGATCGCCGGCGAGAGTGCAAGAGTGAAAGCAATGTCAGGCCGTAAACGCGCCACCTCCGGCATCACCCATCCCGCCTGGCTGGCGCCCCACAGCCCCACGCAGCGCGCATCGAAGCGCCCGTCCCGTCTGGCCCAGTCGATGATATCAGCGGTTTCCCGCGCGCGATCCGCCATGGTCTGATGCAGCCAGTTGCCGCTGGAGCCGCCTACGCCCGGCTTGTCGAAGGATAAAACCGCATAGCCCTGCTGCGCTATCGCCTCCCAAATGCCGTAATAGCCTTCGTCGCGGCTGGCGTTGGCCGGCCCATCGCCGTGTATGAACACCACCACGCCAGGCTTAACCGGCGCATGCTCCGGCAGCACCAGCGTGCCGCTCAGCCGGTTGCCGCCGGCGGTCACCGTGACCGGTTCGGTGACAAAGCGAAAGTCGTTGACGTAAATCACCCAGCCAAGCGCCGCCAAAACCAGCGCCACGAGGCACAGCCCTATTTTGCGCACATCGCCTCCCCGTTGCGTTTCTCCATCAATACCCAATCGGCCTGGCCGAACAGCCCCCCCAGCAAGGCGTAGTGCTCTTCGCGCCGTACCAGAAAACCGCAGCGCCGGTACAGGCGCTGCGCATCGACATTGCGCCGGCTGACGTGCAGACTCAGACGCCGGCCTGCGCCCTGTTCGGCGGCATAGTCGTTCATCCACTGCAGCAGCCGCCTGCCTACCCCTTTACCGCGCTGACTCTCCGCCACCGCCAGGTAAGAGAGATACAGCTCATCGGCCGCCGGAGTATGCTGCAATACCGCCATTTGCAGATACATGCGCCAAACGTTCAGCCAGCCATAGCGGCGACACAGCCGCCAAATCGGCAAGGCGCGCGGGCGCAGCCCGCCGTCGCCCTCTGCCTCGGCCACATTGAGGGCAAAAGCCGCCACCACCTGTTCATCCTGTTTCACCACGAAGCTGCGCTCCCGGCTGCCGCTTTGCTGCCAACACCACAGCCGATAAAACAGACGCCACTGCCGGCGGGCGCTCAAACGGCGCGCGCGCTGGAACTTGTCGCAGAACGCGGCGTAGATCAGCGCCGCCGTTTGCAGGCGGTCAGCGTCGCGATACGGCTCAATGTGCAGCATATCCACCTCGATTAGGGATGCCGGTAGAGCAGTTGTTCCAACAGCCGCACCGGCGTGGTCTCCTCCGGCGCAGGCGACGCAAAGATCGCCTGCCGCCAGGCCTGGCTTTCGATCACGTCCAGCACCAGCTGCGCGAGCGGTAACGGCGCTATCGCCGCCGCGATTTCACCGGTTTGCTGAGCCTCGGCGATCACCGTCGCCAGCGCCTCAATCAACTGCCGCTGGTTGGCGCTGAACGGCTCGGCCAACGCCGGGTTGCGCGCCACCTCCGCCACGATCTCCGCCGACAGCTGAACATTGGCCGGTTCGGCGACAAAGACATGATAGGCGGTGAAAAAAATCGACAGCGCCTGTTTCGGCCGCTTTCTGTCGGCCAATAATCCGGCGGCGAACTCGGCGAATACGCCGTTTTCCAGCAGCGCTATCTCGCCGATCAGCGCCTCCTTGCCGGAAAAATGGTTATAGAGGTTGCCCACGCTGACGCCCGCCGCCTGTGCGATATCCCGCATGCTGGTCTGGTGAAATCCCTGATGGGTAAAGCTATGCAGCGCGGCCTCGACAATCTTTTCTCGGTTTCCCATCGTCAGTTCCCGAAACGGTGAAGGGGGCGCCTGGCGCCATAAATTGATATTAATTAATGAACGAACGTTCGTTCACATCAAGTCTAGCATAGACCGGTAAAATTGAACCGCAGCTCAACGGCGCAGGAATCGGTGGGGGGAGGCAAACGCCGCCTCGTTTTCAGAGGCGGCGTCCGGCAGACTCAGTGCAGCGCATCGTCCTGCTTCACCGAGGTAAAGGCCTGCATCAGCTTCACGACGTCATGCATGCCGATATTGACCTGGTTAATCACTTCTCCGGCGTCATGGGTCAATGCCACACCGCCGCCGGCCTGTTCCACGCAGGTCGCCATGCCGGCGATCGCCGCCGCCACGCCTTGCTGGATAGACTTGGTCATGCGTTCGATCTCGGTCGCCGCCTTGCGCGACTGTTCCGCCAGCGTGCGCACCTCGTTGGCCACCACCGCAAAACCGCGCCCGTGCTCACCGGCATGGGCAGCTTCGATGGAGGCGTTAATCGCCAGCAGGTTGGTTTGGGAGGCGATTTTACGAATGGCTTCGACGATGGTGCCGATCTGCTGCGAACACTTGCCGAGCTCGGTGACCACGTCCGAGGTTTCGCGCGCCGCCGCTTCGACCTGCTGCATGCCTTTCACCGCCTGCTGCACGATGACCGCGCCCTGCGCCGCCTGCCGGTCGGTATCCAGCGACAGATGATGCGCGTTGCGCACCATCTCTTCTTCGTGCTGCTGCTGTTGCATCAACCGGGTGATGTCCTGGGCAATTTTCACCACTTTCACCACCTGGCCATCATTGTCGAGGATCGGGTTGTAACTGGCCTCCAGCCATACCCGTTCGCCGCGCCGGTTGATGCGTTCAAAACGCCCGGTGATGAACTCGCCGCGCGCCAGGCGCTGCCAGTGCCGCCGATAGTCGTCGGAAGCGGCGAACGCCGGCGGGCACAGCACCGCATGCGACTGCCCGCACGCCTCATCCAGCCGATAGCCCATCAGCGCCAGCATATTGTCGTTGGCGCTGACAATGGTGCCCTGCGGCGTGAAAGCAATCATCGCCATCGATCGATTCAGCGCCGCCAGCAGGCTGCGGTGTTCCTGCGCCTGGGTCACTCGCGCGGTCACTTCGCTGGCGATCTTGACGATTTCCACCACCTTACCCTGTTTATTCAGCACCGGCGCGTAGGTGCCCTGCAGCCATACCGTCTCGCCGTTTTTCGCGATGCGTTTTAGGGTGTCCGTGATGGGTTGCCCCTTATTCAGCGTCTCCCAATGCTTGCGGTACAACGGGCTGGCGACATAGTTCGGATCGCAGAAAATACGGTGATGCCGGCCAATCACGTCATCGCGTTGAAATCCCAGCGTGTTGAGGAAGAGATCGTTGGCGCGCAAGACCGTGCCGTCGGGCGAGAATACGATCATGGGAACGGCGTGTTCTATCGCGCCCAGCTCGGCGCCTTTGTGGGTAGTTAACTGACTGAATCGTAACAGCATAAGGTGTAGTCCTTGTGGCAGATGATGGCGCTTTTCTTATTTTGTCTGGCCACATGCCGCGCCCACACGCAGACGTGCCATCGCGGAAGGTACGGGCAGCGCCGAACCTTCTGGTTATTGCTCTTAACCGGATTAAATTTATTTATTCAGTAAAGTAATTATTCGAATTTAAATAAACCAATAACCTAAGATTTTTATTATTAAATGCGTAATGAGAATAACGTAAGTGATGAAAATTGAAAGGTAAAATGCGGATTTTTGTCGGCGCCGGAAGGATAACCGGCGCCGTTGAGCTAACACATCGCCTCTTACGCGACCAGCGGCTCCGGCTCAACCACCGTGCCGTTGAGCATGATTTCCGGCACATAGCGCAGTTCATTGAGCAAACTTTGATGGTCCTGCCCCAAGAGCAGGATGACGCTGTCCGCGGCATCCAGACGGTGGTCATCATTGTTATCGACAATGAGGTAGCTGCTGTTTTGCTCGCCGAGAACGCTGCTGACCCCGACCTTGGCGCTCAATGCTCCAGGCTGACCGAGATCGAGCAACGCGGCCAACAGCTGGCTGGCGCTGCTGCCCTGTTCGGCCGTCAGGGCGCCGATTCTCGCCTCCACGCCTTGCGCATCGCTGACGCCATAATCCGCCAGCTTCCCGCCGCCGGCCCCCTGAGCGATCCGCAGACCTGAAAGCACATCGTCGATGCTGCCCTGCGTCAGCGAAAAGTCTTTTAACGTCACGCCTGACGCCGCCGTGCTGCTCTGCAGCGTAACGTGGCTTTTCCCTGCGCCGGCGACGATCGTCGTGTCTCCCTGCACGTTAAATTGATCGCTGCCTCCTCCGCCTTTGACCAACAGCTGTTCGCCCTGTAGCCCAAGATCTTCCAGCAGCGGCGCCAATTTGGCCTGCGCGCCACCACTTAACGGCAGCAAGCCCAACATTTGAATGATCGTGCCGTCACCGCTGCCGCCATGAGAGGACGTCAGGGTGAACCCATTACCGGCAAAGGCCGAAGCGTCAACCTGGCGGACCTGAGTGTACCCCTCCGTTAGCGTCAGGTTGAAATTCGCGCCGCCGGACAACGTAATGTCTTGCACCTGATCATTTTGCCCCGTAAGCGTCAAGGCGCCATTTCCCCAGCCGCCGGTGTTAATGGCAACCAATGTCAATGGATTTTCATCGCCATGCGAGTCAAGCGCCAATGAGCCGGCATTACCGCGCCCGGAGAACAACAGGTCGAAACGATCGGTGGCATTCTCAAGGAAGGCTATCTCCAGCCGGCTGTCCGCATGATCACCGATGCCGCTGATTTCAAGGCGCGCCGCATCGGCATTGGCGTTGATCACCTTGACGTTATCCGCCCGCCCGGACAGCAACAATCCCTCACGGCCAAGCGCCTGCGCCGCCCGGCTCTGCACGACCGTCCCTCCGTCCGTTCCCTCTACGGTGGCGTTGCCGCTCAGCACCCCGTAGTCAAACACATGAGCGCTCGTCGCCAGCGCTTTCGTGCTGTAACCGTTCCAACCGATTTGCGTCAGCGTAGCTTCCGCCTGGCCGATGTAACCCGCCATATCTATCTGTTCGAAATGACTGAAATTGGCGGCATTGCTGCTCACCGTACTGATGCGCACGCCAAAAAGATCGAGCGTCGAGGTCATTTTGACGATCAGGTTGGCGGACAAAATATCGTGCCCGTCACCGCCATCGGCGCTGAATATCCACCCCACATGATTGGCGCCGCCATCGGCATTGCCTCCCCACAGCAGGCTGTCATTGCCGTTGTTCAGAGAAAAGTGCCCTTGGGCGGCGGCGAGATCGGCCTGCGAAGTGAGCTGCACCCGATCGTCGCCATGGGTGCCATGCAATGTCACATTGGCATTGTTTACCGTCATCTCCACCCCATACCGAGCCGCAGGGTTATTATGCAGCCGGATATCCGCCGCAGCGTCGCCATTGACGATCAGGTAAGAAAGCTGCGAGGCATAGCTCAGGTCAACCGTGACGTCCGCGTCAGCATCCAGGAACACCCTGAACAGCACGGCGGTTTCTGCATTGCTCAGCGTATGATGAGCATGCGTATTCACCGTACCCGACGCGTTGCCGCCACCCTCGCTGGTGGTGAGAGACGCGGTCGTTTTATACGCCAGGCTGGCGCCGACATCGCGCGCGAACATCCACTGTTCATACTGAACATCACCTGCCGGCGGCGCATTGATCAGATCGGCGATCACCGCCTGCGTGACCAGTGCCTTGTCGCCGCCCAACGCCCGATAGTGTTCCAACTGCTGTTCATCCGCCGCCCGGCCATGCACCGCCTGATAGACGTGCTGAATAAAGTCGTCCCCCTGCAAACCACCGATCTGCGCCTGAAATTCCGGCGTCGCCAGAAGGGCCGAGACCAATTCGGTATAGCTCAAGGTGCCGGAGGCCAGCGTTTTGCTCCAATTGTCCAGCGAGACGCTGTCCACCGCCCGCTCGGGCAATGCACGGAACAGCGCCGCTATCTGCTCCAGATACTCGGTCGCCGGCAGTTCGCCCGGTGAATATTCCTGGCCCGCCGCATTGAAATGCTGTTGAGCCGCCGCATCTTCCGGCGCCACCACCCCGCGCAACTGCACGATCATATCCACCAGCAGATCGCCGCGCGTCGCGCCTTCCGCCAGCCGTTGCTGGTAAGCGGCCAGTTCAGGCGCCGTCGGCGGCCGTTCGAATCCCTGTGCGAACAGATGCAAAATGAAGTCATGATCGGAAAGATCGTTAAGCGGCAGGGTGGCAATCTTGCTCTGCGCCAACGCAGCCAGATCGCCCCCCTGATTGAGCAGCTTGCCGTCATGCGCAATTTCATCGTTCTGCCAGGGCGCTCGCAGCAGATAAAACATCGCCTGCGCGTCGCCGCTTCCGCCGGCGGCATCGGCGGCCGTGCCGGGGTACAAACCTTCAGCAATGCGCTGATCGAGCGCATCACGCTGCGCCAGCATCACCGGATCGTCCCCCAGATAGTTGAAGAGGTCGATGACGACGCTGGCGACAGCGCTGTTGAAATGCCCCTGTTGCAGTAAGGCATTGATGTAATCCGGATCGGGAGCGGTATTGTAAACGGAGAAATAAACCTGGCTGAGAATGTCGTATTCGCTTTGGCCGCTCATCCAACCGGCATCGGGTTGGCTCATTAAAATGCTGGCCATATAGGCGGGCGGCTGGCTGCCGATATCAAATGCGCTGTCGTAGTAATCGATTTCCGCCGCCGTCGGCAAACGCCCGAAAATGCCGATGATTAAGGCGCCGACCTCTTGTTGCGTAGCTAAAGGAATCATAATAAATCCCGTCAGTGTAATGGACTAAGTTCGCGGCATGGCTGCGCCGCGGCCTGTCTCCTACATCGCGAAGAGAGACATTGCACACTGCCTGGAGGGGTTTTTATAGGTATGACTACAGTTAAGAAATGCTGATGCGATAAGTCAATAAAACGGGGAAAACCGATCCTCGGTATGGGACTTTGCTCCCATACCGAAGCACCTGAAGACCTAGCGCCAGCGTTCGGCTGCCCAGGCGGCCTGTTGCTCGGCGTCGTGGAAGGTCCAGGCGACGAAGCGGCTGATCTTCTGCCCTTGCGCCATCTCGATGGTGCGCACCTCGGCCGCCCCCGCCACTTTCAGCGCATGGTAGATGGCCGGCAACGTGGTGTTTTTCGAGATGAGCGAGGTGAACCACAGGCAGTTGTTGGCCTTGCCGACGCTCTCTGCCACCATCTTGCGCACAAAGGCTTCTTCACCGCCTTCGCACCACAGCTCGTTGTTCTTGCCGCCGAAGTTTTGCACCGGCTTGTCGGCCACTTCCCCTTTGCCCAGTTTATGCAGCTTGCGGCGGGTGCTGGCGCGCGCTTCCTGCTCGGACGCGTGGAACGGCGGGTTGCACAGGGTGGCGTCGAATTTCTCGGCCGCGCCGATAATGCCGCTAAAAATCAGCTCAGGCTGTTTTTGCAGCCGCAGGCGCACGCTGTTGCGCAGCGTCGGGTTCATCTCGACGATCATCTTGGCCGAGTTGAGCGACACCGGATCGATTTCGGAGCCGGTGAAACGCCAACCGTATTCGCGCAGGCCGACGATCGGGTAAATGCAGTTGGCGCCGACGCCGACGTCGAGGATCGCCACGCCCTTGCCGCGCGGGATCTCGCCGCCGTTGCTGGTCGCCAGCAGATCCGCCAGGTGATGCAGATAGTCGGCGCGGCCGGGGATCGGCGGGCACAGATAATCAGCCGGAATATCCCAGTGTTCGATGCCGTAAAAGTGTTGCAGCAACGCACGGTTGAGCATTTTCACCGCCGCCGGATCGGCGAAGTCCACCGAGACATCGCCCCAGGCGTTCGGTTTTACGAACGGCGCCAGCGCCGGGCAGCTGGCGATCAGCGCCGGGAAGTCGTAGCGCGAACGATGACGGTTGCGCGGATGCAGGCCGCTTTTCTGCTGCGGGAAGGTTTTCTTTTTTTCCACCGTGACGGGCTCTCTTGAAGGGATTTCCGGCGCGTAAGATAACACATCCGGCCCGCAATGGCGCAGCGGCGGGAAACCCGGCACAATGAAAGCTTCATCGATTGCCGCAGGATCTCCCATGAACCGTGAATCTCGTTATTATTATGAACCCGCCGCCGGCCACGGCCTGCCGCACGATCCGCTGAACGCCATCGTCGGCCCGCGCCCCATCGGCTGGATCTCTTCCCGCAGCGCCGCCGGCTTGCGTAATCTGGCGCCCTACAGCTTTTTCAACTGCTTCAACTATCGCCCGCCGATCATCGGTTTCGCCAGCACCGGCTGGAAAGACAGCGTGGCGAATATCGTGGAAACCGGCGAGTTCGTTTGGAACCTGGCGACACGCCCGCTGGCGGAAGCGATGAACCACAGTGCCATCAACCTGCCGCGCGGCGAAGATGAATTCGCCTTCGCCGGCGTCACGCCGCTGCCCGGACGCCGGGTCAAAGCCGAGCGCGTGGCCGAAAGCCCGGTGAACTTCGAATGCCGCCTGACCCAGTGCATTCAGCTGCAAACCGCCGCCGGCGAACAGGTGGAGACCTGGCTGATATTGGGCGAAGTGGTGGCGGTGCACCTCGATCCGGCGCTGCTGGACGAACACGGCGTCTACCAGACCGCCGCTGCCGAACCTATCCTGCGCGCCGGCGGCCCAACCGCCTACTATGGCATTTCCGAACAGCACCGTTTCGATCTGGCGCGCCCGACGCGCTGATCGTCTCCCCCTGTTTATGCAGAAGATGAACGGGGGATTAACCATCAAAAAATCTGAATAAAACCGTCAACACTCTCCGATTTCATCCTGCCTGTCACTGCGCAATAATCCTCCCATCGAAAGGCAAACCCCTTTCTCCCTAATTCACTTTGACAGGAATGACCCACATGAAAACCATCAAAACTTTTGCTGCCGCTATCGCCCTGGCCACCGCTTCTTTCACCACTTTCGCCGCTGAACACGTCAGCGCCCAGGATGCCGCCCAATTCGAAAAAGCCGGCGTGATCGTCGCCAGCGGCGCAACCGACCTGAGCAGCCTGAAGTCTCAGTTGGCCGCCAAAGCCGATGCCGCAGGCGCCAGGGCTTTCACCATCACCTCCACCAGCGGCAATAACCTGATGCACGCCACCGCGGTTATCTACAAATAATCGCCGCCCCAGACGTCAAAAAGCCCGCCGGATATCACCCCGGCGGGCTTTTTTATGTTCGCGTACGTCAGCGCTGAATGGGCACAACAGCGAATTTCTTGCCGCCCCGCATTATCATCCCCCCACGAGTAAACGAACCGGAAAATTCTGTCGCAAACAGGCAGAAACCCTGTATTCAATGGGGATTACGGGGGGCTTGCACACACATTTTTTTACCTGCCCATGGCTGGACTAACAGGAGAGGATGATTATCATGTTACGCAGACTACAGATGCAGAGAGCGTTGTATGCAACATATCATTGAAGGTTTCCTCAGTTTCCAGAAAGAGATTTTCCCACAGCGTAAGGAACTGTTTCGCAGCCTTGCCTCCAGCCAAAATCCTAAAGCGCTTTTCATCTCCTGTTCTGACAGCCGTCTGGTGCCCGAGCTGGTGACGCAGCAAGAACCTGGGCAACTGTTCGTTATCCGCAACGCCGGCAACATCGTTCCTTCCTTTGGCCCGGAGCCGGGCGGGGTTTCTGCCACCATCGAGTACGCGGTGGTGGCATTGGGTGTTACTGATATCGTGATTTGTGGCCACTCAAACTGTGGCGCCATGAAGGCTATCGCGTCCTGCCAGTGCCTCGACCCCATGCCTGCGGTAGCTCACTGGCTGCACTATGCGGATGCGGCCAAAGCAGTGGTCGAGAAGAAAACCTGGAATAGCGAAACAGACAAAGTTAACGCTATGGTGGAAGAGAACGTTATTGCTCAGCTAAATAATATCAAAACCCATCCTTCTGTGGCGGTGGGTCTGCGCAACAGCGGGCTGCGCCTGCACGGCTGGGTGTACGATATCGAAAGCGGCGAAATTCGCACGCTGGATAGAAACACCAAGAGCTTCGTGTCTTTGGCCGATAATCCCGACGTCTATTTCGAATAAAATCACGCCTGGTTTTAACCATTAAATAAAATCCACGCTTCCGCGTGGATTTTACTGTCAGCCTTAAACCAAACGCGCCTCTATCGCCGCAGCGAAGTCGCGGCGCATCCGTTCGTCACCGTCGGCGTTGTCTGCCAATACCGTTTCGCCATCCACCACCCGAATATGCGCCTGCAAATCGAAATCCGCCGGCGGCTGCGGGCGTGCAGCGGCGGCGGCCATCGTCTGCTGCGCCTCATGCCACGCCTGCGCCACCGTCTGGTTGCAGGCCTGCGCCAGATAGTCCGGATTAAACCCTTCGCCGGTCAGGCTGCGCAGCGTGTCGTCGTGGCTGACGCTGTTGCCCGGCAACCAGTAGTGTTGCGCCAGATCCGGGCCAATGGCCGGGTTGTCCGTCAGATAACCGTCGCGCTGCAGGAAGAAGTGACGGGTTTGCTCCACCGCCATCATCGCCAGCAGATAGCCCTGGTAGGAACAGGCGGATTCCAGCGACAGCAGGTGCGGGATCGCCAACGTCGGGCGCGGGCTGCCGCTGATGCCGAGGATCTTCTGCTCAACCTCACGCGCCAGCGCGGTGATGGCTTCCGGCGTGCGCTGCTCGTCATCCCACTGATACAGCGCCCACTCGAAGTACGGCACCAGCAGGATATGGCGTTCGTTGAACGCGCGCATCGGCTGGCGCGCCGCGATGCCGGCTTCGATCAGCGCATCGGGCACCGCTTCGCCGGCGGCGTTTTTCGCATAGCGTTTCAGCCAATCGGCGTCGTCCAGCAGGCTGTCGCAGAACATCGACTGGGTTTCGGCATAGGCCATCGAAGTCGGCGGGAACTCCTGCGAGAAGCACGGCGCATTCTGGCGAATGTTGGCAAAGTGCGCCGCATGGCCGCCCTCGTGGAACAGGGTGTTGAGCCCGTAAGCGCCGCTGCCCACCTGCCCCGGCTGCGCCAGGCTGGTGAAGTTGATGCGCGCGGGCACCCATTCCCCCTGGCGTACAAACGGCGGCACCGGGCCGTGCATGAAGCCGTTCTCATACTTGCCTTTGCGCACCAGCAGATCGAGATTCATCTCCGCGCCGCCAAAACCGATGTGCAGGCGTTTGAAGCTGTCGACCCAGCGTTCCAACGAACGGGAAAACGGGAAGTAAGGATCCAGTTGGCGGGTGACGTCGCCGGCGCTGGCGAAGCGGACGTTCCATGGCTCCAGCGCCTGGCTGCCCTTCTCGGCCGCCAGCTGCTGCAGGCTGCGCGCGTTGGCCTCGCGGGTTTCCCGCTCGAAACGATCCAGAATGGCGAACAGCTGCTCCGGCGTCATGCACTCGGTTTTGTTCACCTTGTAGTCGAAATAGTTGCGATAGCCCATCTGGCGCGCAAAGCGGTTGCGCAGGCCAATCAGCTCCGGCAGGCCGTTATGCAGCAGCCATTGCTCCAGATCGCGCAGCGCCTGCTGCGAGCTGCGGCGATAGTCTTCGTTCGGGTTGGTCGCCTGATTGGTCAACAGCTCGCCGAGCGAAGCCGCCACGCGCTGGCCGTCGGCGTTCAGATGGGTGACCTGATAGCCCTTGCGGCGCGAGTAGAGATCGGATTCGGCGTGGATGATCTGATCCAACAGCGCCTGCACCTGAGGATCTTCGATGGCGTTGCAGTCGAAAAAGCGCAGCCAACCCTGCAGGCCGTGGATCAGCGCATCGCGCTGCGCCTCCTGCGGCAACGCCTCCAGCCCGGCCAGCAGAGTGCGGATCTCCCCGAGCCGGCGCGGTTCGGCGACGAAGCGCTTATAGGCGCTTTCGGCGGCGGAAAAGCGCGCCGAGACGTCTTCACCGCCGGTGCCCATGTAGTTTTGCCAGAACAGCTCTTCTTTGGCGCGGTGTACGTCGAGGTAATCCTGGTTCAATTGATTGAAGTAATCGAGAGCCTGTTGCATAACCGTCCTTCTCAGCCGATGAGGAAATATCCCAGTATAGTCGCGCTCAGGCCTGATGCAGGCGCTTCAGCCCCTGCTCCAGCGTCTCGCTCTCGCCGGCGGCCACCAGGCAACAGGCGACCTGCCGCTGGATGGCCTGCGGGATCGCCACCTCGCCCGCCAGGCAGCGCTCGGTCCAGCGCGCGGTGGTTGCCGCGTCTTTCGCCGCCGGCAATGCCGGCGTTTCATCCTGCAAGGTGCGCTCCAGCAATACGCGCTGTTCGCCGCCGACGATATGGTGAATCTGCGGGCAGCGCAGCGGGTTGGCGTAGGCTTCGCCTTCGGTGCCGTGCATCAACAGCCCGCGGGCACCGATCTGGCGGAAAAACGACGCCACTCGGCCAACATACTCCGGATGTGAGACGCTGGCGAGGCGCAGCGCATCCTGTTCGCCAAACGGCGTCGCCAGCTTGGCCAGCGTATGGGCGCTGTTGCGCACTCCCATGCGCCAACGCAACCCGAGCTGCCGCGCCAGCGGCGCCGACAGCGTGGAAACCGGCATGAATACCGCCTCGCCGTTATCGAGACGCTGTTGGGCGTGAGCGGCCTGTTCCGACCACGGCAGCCCAAGCGCGCGGAAAATCTCGGCGCTGGTCACGCGGGTGCTGTCGTCCAGCACGCCGTGCACCACCACCGGCAGGCCCACTTTCGCCAGCAGCAGCGCCAGCAGCGGCGTCAGGTTGGCCTGCTTGCGCGCGCCGTTGTAGCTCGGCAGCACCACCGGTAATGGCCTCCCCTGCGGCGCCTGCAACGGCAAGACCTGCTGTTGCATCGCCTGGTAAAAACCCAGCATCTCTTCTTCGGCTTCGCCCTTGATACGCAGCGCGATCAGAATGCCGCCCAACTCCAGCTCGGGGACCTCCCCGGCCAGCATCGCCTGATACAGCTCAAAGGCGGTCTGTCGATCCAGATCGCGCGCATGGTTTTTGCCGCGGCCTATTTCTTTGATAATTTTGGTGTAATCCATCCGAAGGTTCCCTCAGCCCACTCTTCGGTTAGCATACCCTATCCGCGCCGCCGCTCAACCTCCGCCGCCAGTCGCTGCTGCGCTTCATCGCCCTCGCGCAGCCCGGCGATCACCCCATCGGCATCCTCGGCGCTGCGGTTTTGGCTCATCTTCCATTTGCCTTCGCGCCGGGTGACGGCGATCTCGATACCGACGATGCCTTTAAGCTGTGCGGCGATGTAGTTGGCCGGCGCATCCTCGATCCGCCAGGGTTCAGGACGCCGCCCTTCCTGCTGCGCAGTGAGATCGATCAGTTGGCGGCGCAGCCAGGCCGGGTCATCCGTCACCGTCGGCACGCCATGCAGTTGCACCACGCTGTAATTCCAGGTCGGCACCACCTTGCCGGTCTGGCGCTTGCTCGGGTACCAGCCGGGCGACACATAGCCCCCCTGGCCCTGAAAAATCACCAGACATTCCGCCGCCTGTTGCAACCGTCGCCAGTGCTCGTTGGCGCGCGACAGGTGCGCCCGCAGCCGGATCTGCCCCTGTTCGACATCGGCCAGAAACGGCAGCGGATCGGCCGTCAATCCCTGCTCGCCGTGGCTGACCAACAGCCCCAGCGGGTGGGCGCGCACCAACGCCAGTTGGGCATCCAGATCGTCTTCGCGAAATGCGGCGGGTTGAAACATCAGTGTGGCTCCTTATCGCTCTCTCATGATGTCGACAGTAAAGCACCCGCCGGCGGCCTACTTAAGATCCGCTTTCTGAGTATTTCGAGTGATCCGGTTTAACAAGATCAGGGCGACGCCCATCGCCACCAAATTACAGAGCATCGCGCCGGCAAAGGCCTGGGCATAGCGTTCCGCCGCGCCGCCGCTCGCCAACAGCGGCACAAAACCGACGCCGCTGACCACGATACCCAGCGCGCCCCCCACCTGCTGCACGGTGGCCACCAGACCCGCCGCCATGCCCGCCTGCCGCTCCGGCGCCAAACCGAGCACCAGATTCAGCAGCGGCGTCATGCTCAACGCCTGGCCGAATCCCAACACCACCAACCCCGGCAGCAGCCGCAGCGGATGCGCCAGCGCCCCGCCCCACAGCGCCTGCGCCATCAATAGCGCCAACCCGGCGGCGTAAATCGCCACGCCCGCGCTCAGCACGCCGTTGCCCCAACGCAACGTCAGCCGGGGCGCCAGCATCGAGGCCAGCATAAAGGCCGCGCTGGCCGGGGCGAACAGGCTGCCCGCCTGAAAAGGCGTCAGCCCCGCCCCCGCCTGCAGCAGCAGCGCGAAGCACAAGAAAAACGAGGAGGCGGTGGCATAAATCGCCAGCACCACCGCCATGCCCGGCGCGAAGCCCGCCTGGCGGAACAGCGCCGGATCGAGCACCGCATCATCACCGCGCTGCGCCAGGCGGCGCTCCCAACGCAGGAAGCCCCACAGCGTCAGCAACGCCAATGCCAACATCGGCGCGATCCACCACGGCCAACCGCGCGCCGGGCCTTCCA
This sequence comes from Serratia sp. CY71090, assembly GCF_052166845.1. Taxonomy (NCBI): domain Bacteria; kingdom Pseudomonadati; phylum Pseudomonadota; class Gammaproteobacteria; order Enterobacterales; family Yersiniaceae; genus Serratia; species Serratia sp. CY71090. The sequence continues at coordinate 139,248 of NZ_JBJNOA010000003.1, forward strand.
GCAACGGCAGCAGCAACAGCGACAGGCCGGCCGCCGCCAGCCACAGGCCGACGCCGTCCAGCCGCTGCGCCTGCGCCACTCGCGATTCGGGAATGCGCCGCGCCGCCCACAGCGCCAGCGCGCCGATAGGCAAATTGATCAAAAAGATCATGCGCCAGCCGCTGCCGAACAGGTTGGCCTCGATGATAAATCCGCCGAGGATCTGGCCGAAGATTGCCGCCAACCCCAGTGTCATGCCCAGCCAGGCGAAAGCACGCCGCCGCTGTTGCGGCGCGTACAGCACCCGCATCAAGGCGTAAATTTGCGGGAACAACAGCGCCGCCGCCGCCCCCTGCAGGATACGCGCGGCGATCAGCAGGCTGAGCGATCCCGCCAGTCCGCACAACAGGGAACTCAGCGTGAATCCCAGCATGCCGAGGCTGAACAGACGCCGACGCCCGAAGCGATCGCCCAGACGCCCACCGGCGATCAACAGCACCCCAAACGCCAGTTCATAACCGGCGACGATCAAACCGATACCGGCGAAATCGGCGGCGAACTGTTGCTGGATCACCGGCGCCGCCACGTTGACCACAAACAGATCGAACACCGTGACGAAGCCGCCCAACAGCAGCACCGGCAGGCCGGGCAATCCCCGCCGTTCAACAGATAATGAATGTTCCATACCACCTCCAGAGATTATGATGGTCGCAGTATGGAATAGCGTTTAAACTGTTACTATATAGCCATTTATACTATTACTGACAGCAACAGGACGGCCGACATGCCCCCACGCACCCTCGAACGCACCCGCCACGAACTGGGGGATTTTCTGCGGCAAAAGCGAGAACAACTGTCGCCGGAGGCAGTCGGCTTGCCGAGCGGCAGCGGCAGCCGCCGCCGCACGCCGGGCTTGCGGCGCGAGGAGGTGGCGGCGCTGGCCGGCGTCGGCCTCACCTGGTACACCTGGCTGGAGCAAGGCAGGGAAATCAATGCGTCGGTGACGTTTTTGGAAAATCTGGCGCGGGTGCTGCAGCTCGATGCCGCCGGCCGCTACCACCTGTTTTTATTGGCGCATCAGCGCCCGCCGGTGCCGGTCGGCCATCAGTGGTGCCAGGTTTCGCCGTTGGTGCGGCGCCTGCTGGACGACCTGACGCTGCGGCCGGCCTACGTCATGAACCTCAGTTGGGACATCATCGCCTGGAATCCGGCGGCGCAGCGTCTGTTCGCCATCGGCGAGCGCCCGGCGCAAGAGCGCAACATGTTGTGGATGCTGTTTGCCGATCCGCAGCTCAATGCGCGCCTGCTGGAGTGGCGGGCGCAGGCGCCGCAAATCCTGGCCAGCTTCCGCCGCGACTACGCCCGTGCGCCGGAGGATGAGGTGATGCGCCAACGGGTACAGGCGCTGGAGCAGGTATCGCCGCAGTTCCGCCAGCTCTGGCGGCAGCATGATATTCACGGACGTTGCCAGGGGCGGCGCAGCTTCACCCTCCCGGAGATCGGCCCGGTCACCTTTGACCACGCCTCTTTCATCGTCGACGAAGAGAACCATCTGCGGCTGGTGATGTACAGCGCGCTGCCGGACGAACCGGCCAGCGCGGCGTTTGAAGCGCTGCTGCGCGAGGATTAACGACGGCTGTCGAAAATGAGTTTACAGGCCAGCCCGGCGAACACGCCGCTCAGCAGGTAGTTCGGCCAGCGGGCGCTGAAGCGACGGCCGGCGAAACGGCTTTTCATGCCGCTGACCGCCAGGATCACCCCGCCGTTAATCAGCAAGCCGACCAGATTCAGCACCGTCGCCAGCGCCAGCATCTGCACTACCACCGAGCCGGCGCGCGGATCGATAAACTGCGGAAACAGCGCCAGCACGAACAGCGCCATCTTCGGGTTGAGGATGTTGGTGAACAATCCCTGACGGAAAATGCGCGCGGTCGGCACCGCCTGCAACCCGGCGGAAGCCTGCAGACTGCTGCCGGATCGCAGCGTTTTCCACGCCAGATAGAGCAGATAGGCCGCGCCCAACATTCTCACCGCATCGTAAGCCAGCGGCACCGCGACGAACAGTTGCGACAACCCCAGCGCCGCCGCCAGCGCGTGGCAGTAAGTGCCGAGCTGAATGCCCGCCAGCGAAGCGAAACCGGCGCGCCGCCCCTGGCTGACGCTGCGCGAAGCGATCAGCAGCATATCCGGGCCGGGGGTCAGCGCCAGCGCCACGCAGGCGCCGGAAAACAACAACAGCGTTGCGGCATCAATCATGAATCACCTGATAAGAAGACGGACGGGGATGGAGCCTCCATCATAGCGACGCCGACGTGGCTTGTCAGCGCCGCTCGCGTCAGATCACCCACAAATCGAGGTACTCGTTGACCGGCATCTGCGCCAGCCGCTGCCGATCCAGCGACACCTCGAGAATGCGCTGCTGCTGCAGGGCCGGGAACTGGCGCGCCAGATTGGTTTTGAACTTCTCGATCAGCAGCGGGATGCCCGCTTCGCGCCGCCGCGCATGGCCGATAGGGTACTCCACCGCCACCTCATCCAGGCGGCTGCCGTCGGTGAACTCCACCGTCAGCGCATTGGCGATCGAGCGTTTTTCCGGATCGTGATAATCGCGCGTGAAGGCGGGATCTTCATGGCAGTGGATCTTGCCGCGCAATGCGTCGATGCGCGGATCCTCGGCCACCCGATCCTCGTAATCGGCCGCCGTCAGCCGGCCGAACAGCAGCGGGATCGCCACCATATACTGAATGCAGTGATCGCGATCCGCCGGGTTATCCAGCGGCCCTTGCTTGTCGATAATGCGCAGGCAGGCCTCGTGGGTGCGGATGCTCACCCTGGCGATATCGGCGGCGGTTTTGCCGGCGGCCTGCATCTGGCGGTGCAGCGTCATGGCCGCCTCCACGGCGGTCTGGGCATGGAACTCCGCCGGGAACGAAATTTTAAACAGCACATTCTCCATCACATACGCGCCGTACGGCCGCTGGAAGCGGAAAGGTTCGCCGTTGAACGAGACGTCGTAGAACCCCCAGGTCGGCGCCGTGAGCGCCGAGGGATAGCCCATCTCGCCGGTGGCGGCCATCAGCGCCAGCCGCACTGCGCGCGCGGTCGCATCCCCCGCCGCCCAGGATTTGCGGGTGCCGGCGTTCGGCGCATGGCGATAAGTGCGCAGCGACTGCCCGTCCACCCACGCCAGCGACACCGCGTTCAGGATCGCCTCGCGGCTCAGGCCGAGCAGCTGCGCCACCACCGCGGTGGACGCCACCTTAACCAGCAGCACGTGATCCAACCCCACCCGGTTGAAGGCGTTTTCCAGCGCCAGGCAGCCCTGGATCTCGTGCGCCTTAATCATGGCGATCAGCACCTGCCGCATGGTCAGCGGCGCTTTGCCCGCCGCCACCGCCTGACGCGAGAGCCAGTCGGCCACCGCCAGGATCCCGCCCAGGTTGTCCGACGGGTGGCCCCACTCCGCCGCCAGCCAGGTGTCGTTGAAATCGAGCCAGCGGATCATGGCGCCGATATTGAACGCCGCCTGAACCGGATCCAGCTGGAAACGGGTGCCCGGCACCCGACTGCCGTTCAGCACCTCGGCGCCCGGCACCACCGGCCCCATCAGTTTCTTGCAGGCCGGGTAGCTCAGCGCCTCCAGCCCGCAGCCGAGGGTATCGAGCAGGCAATAGTGGGCGGTGCGGTACGCCGCCGGGGTATCGACGGCCTCTTTCATCACATAATCGACGATATCGACCATCTCGCGATCGAACGGCGGACGGCCGGTGTTGGCAGACTCAAGCATCATGATCCCCAAAGGCTCCATAGTGAAAACGACACGATAACGATCGGCGCTCAGCGCTGATCCAGCGGTACGAACGCCCGCGCTTCCGGCCCGGTATAGTTGGCGGACGGGCGAATGATTTTGTTGTCCTGCCGTTGCTCGATGATGTGCGCCGACCAGCCGCTCACCCGCGCCATGACAAACAGCGGCGTGAACATTTCGGTAGGCACCCCCAGCTGGTGGTAAGACACCGCCGAGAACCAGTCGAGGTTGGGGAACATGTTTTTGGTGTCGCGCATCACGCTTTCCAGCCGGTCGGCGATGTCATACAGCTTCATCGCGCCCGCTTCCTGCGACAGGCGCAGCGCGATCTCTTTGATCACCTGATGGCGCGGATCGGAGACGGTGTACACCGGGTGCCCGAAGCCGATCACCACCTCTTTGTTGTCGATGCGGCGGCGAATGTCGGCTTCCGCTTCGTCCGGCGTTTCATAGCGTTGCTGGATCTCCAGCGACACCTCGTTGGCGCCGCCGTGCTTCGGCCCGCGCAGCGCGCCAATGGCGCCGACGATCGCCGAATAGACGTCGGATCCGGTGCCGGCGATCACCCGGCCGGCGAAGGTCGAGGCGTTGAACTCATGCTCGGCGTACAGGATCAGTGACGCATGCATGGCCTGCTCCCAGCTGGCGGAAGGCGCTGCGCCGTGCAGCAGATGCAGGAAGTGGCCGCCGATGGAATCGTCGTCGGTCTCCGGCTGAATGCGCTCGCCGTTGTGGCTGTAGTGATACCAATAGAGCAACATCGATCCCAACGACGCCAGCAGCCGATCGGCGATGTCGCGCGCGCCGGCTGCGCCGTGCTGTTCTTTTTCCGGCAGGGTGCAGCCGAGGGCCGAAACGCCGGTGCGCATCACGTCCATCGGGTGAGACGCCGCCGGCAGCGCCTCCAGCACCGTGCGCACGCTGGCGGGCAGGCCGCGCAGCGCTTTGAGCCGCTGCTTGTAGGCATGAAGTTCGTCGCGGTTGGGCAACTTGCCGTGGATCAGCAGATGGGCGACCTCTTCAAACTCGCAGTGGCGCGCGAGATCGAGAATGTCGTAACCGCGATAGTGCAGATCGTTGCCGCTGCGTCCTACGGAACACAGCGCGGTATTCCCGGCGGGCACGCCGGATAACGCCACGGATTTTTTCGGCTTAACGCCAGTCGGGCTTTGCGGGGGGATCGCTTGGCTCATACTGTCCTCATTTGGCTTCTGCGTGAATGGCGCTTATTCGTCGCGCTGGCGAGCGAACAGAGCGTCGAGTTTCTCTTCGAACAAATAGTAGTTGATGCTTTCGTACAGCTCGTTGCGGGTCTGCATGGTGTCGATGACGCTTTTCTGCGTGCCCTCCTCGCGCAGGGCGCGGTACACCCGCTCCGCCGCCCGGTTCATCGCCCGAAAGGCCGACAGCGGATACAGCGCCATATCCACCCGGGCGCTGCGCAGCTCGTCGGTGGTGAACAGCGGCGTCGCGCCGAATTCGGTGATGTTGGCGAGGATCGGCACCTGCGTCGCTTCGGCGAAGCGGCGGTACATGCCCAGCTCGGTGATCGCCTCCGGAAACAGCATGTCGGCCCCGGCCGCCACGTAAGCCTGAGCGCGCTCGATGGCCGCCTCCAGCCCCTCCACCGCCAGCGCATCGGTGCGCGCCATGATCACGAAGTCCGGATCGCTGCGCGCATCCACCGCCGCCTTGATGCGATCCACCATCTCTTCGGTGGAGACGATGGCCTTATTGGGCCGATGGCCGCAGCGCTTGGCGCCAACCTGATCTTCGATATGCAGCGCCGCCGCCCCGGCCTTGCTCACCGCGCGCACCGTACGGGCGACGTTGAACGCCGATGCGCCGAAACCGCTGTCGACATCCACCAGCAGCGGCAGCGGGCAGACGTCGGTGATGCGGCGAATATCGGTCAACACATCGTCCAGCGTCGAAATGCCCAGATCCGGCAGCCCCAGCGAACCGGCCGCCACGCCGCCGCCGGAAAGATAGATGGCCTGGAACCCCGCCCGCTGGGCCAGCAGGGCATGGTTGGCGTTGATCGCGCCGGCGATTTGCAGGGGTTTCTCTTTACTCAGGGCCTGACGAAAGGCGAGCCCGGGTGAGCGCAGCGTCATGACGTTCTCTCCGATTAGCTAGATGGAACAGACAGAGCAAGGGGCGGGCCAGGTTGCACTTTGGCGGGGAAAAAATTAAAAGCGATAAAAATAAGTGAGTTATAAAATTCGCGTCGCCATTGGGCAGACCAAGCGATAAAAAACGTTTCAGTTAACGTTTCAATCGCTGTTTCACGCGGCATGTTTGAAACATGACTGAAACAAGACTACACCTACTGCAGCCACTTTCATTCGGTAACCTACCATGAGCGATCACATCACGCCGTCCCGCACGCCTGACAAACCGGTGATCTGGACCGTCTCCATCACCCGCCTGTTCGATCTGTTCCGGGATATCAGTCTCGAGTTCGACCATCTGGCGACCATCACCCCGATCCGTCTCGGCTTCGAGGAGGCGGTGCAGCATATTCGCGATCGCCTGGCGACCGAGCCTTGCGACGCCATCATCGCCGCCGGCTCCAACGGCGCCTACCTGAAAAGCCGCCTGTCGGTGCCGGTCATTTTGGTCAAGCCCGGCGGCTTCGACCTGCTGCAGGCGCTAAGCAAGGCGCGCAGAACCGCCGATCGAATCGGCGTCATCACCTACAAAACGCCCCTGCCCGCGCTGCTGGAGTTCCAGCAAACCTTCGATCTGCCGCTGGAGCAGCGCAGCTACGTCACCGAAGAGGACGCGCGCGGCCAGATCGCCGAGCTGAAAGCCGCCGGCATTCAGGCCGTGGTCGGCGCCGGCCTCATCAGCGATCTGGCGGAAGAGGCCGGGCTCACCGCCATTTTTCTCTATTCCGCCGCCACCCTGCGCGCCGCCTTCAGCGACGCGCTGGACGTGACGCGCCTGATGCTGGGCGGCGCCAAACGCGGCGGCGACTACGCCGCGCGCAATACCCTGCAGCCGCGCTATGGACTGAGCGATTTACAGGGCGATTCCCCGCAGATGGAGCAGACGCGGCGCACCATCATGCTGTACGCCCGATCGCCGGCGGCGGTGTTGATCGAAGGCGAAACCGGCACCGGCAAAGAGCTGGCGGCGCAGGCGATCCACCGCGAATACTTTTCCCGGCGCGGCGCGACGCCGCCGTTCGTCGCCATCAACTGCGGCGCCATCGCCGAATCGCTGCTGGAGGCGGAACTGTTCGGCTATGAGGAAGGCGCCTTCACCGGCTCACGGCGCGGCGGCCGACGCGGGCTGCTGGAAACCGCCAACGGCGGCACCCTGTTTCTGGATGAGATCGGCGAAATGCCGCTGCACCTGCAAACCCGGCTGCTGCGGGCGCTGGAAGAGAAAACCATCACCCGAGTCGGCGGGCAACAGCCGGTAAAGGTCGATTTTCGCGTTATCAGCGCCACCCACAATCGCCTGGAGCAGGCGATTCAACAGGGCGATTTTCGCGCCGATCTGTTTTACCGCCTGAGCGCCCTGCGGCTGCAGCTGCCGCCATTGCGGGCGCGCGGCGACGATATTGCGATGCTGGCGGAACACTTTCTGAAACAGTCGCTGGCGGCGCTCGACGTGCCGCTGACGGAGCCGCTGCGCGCCACCCTGGCCGGCTGCTACGCCGCGCTGAGTCATTACGCCTGGCCCGGCAACCTGCGCGAGCTGCGCAACATGATGGAGCGGGTGGCGCTGATGCTGAGCACCGGCGCTGCGCCGAGCGGCGAGACCCTGCAGTGGCTGCTGCCGGAGCTGGCGACGGTCTCGCCGCCCGAGACGCAGGCGGCGCCCGTCTCCGCCCACGAAGCCCTGGCGCGGTGTGGAGGCGACCACGCCGCTGCCGCCCGGTTGCTCGGGATCAGCCGCACCACTTTATGGCGCCGGCTGAAAAAACCGCGCTGAGCATCAGCCGGCGCGCCGGCCGTCCGAGGCCGGCAGCAGCCGCGCTCGCCGCTCGCCCAGCAGGTTCATGCCCGCCGCCGCCAGCAGGATGATCGCCGCGCCCAGCAGCTGCCACACAGACAGCCGGTGGCCAAACGCCAGGCGATCCACCAGCATAGCGGCGATCGGGTAGATGAACGACAGCGAGCCGATCAGATTGGTGGGCAGCTTCTGCAGGGCGCCGTACATCAACACGTACATCAGGCCGGTGTGCAGCACGCCGAGCGTCGCCAGCATCCCCCACTGCCCCACGCTGGCCGAAACGTGGAAATCCACCAGCGGCAACAGCATCACCGCCCCCACCGTCACCTGGATCAGCGCAATAAGATGCGGCGGCGTGCCCTTCAGCCGCTTGGCCGCCAGCGCCATCAGGGCGTAGAAAAACGCCGCGCCGAGTGCCAGCGCGATGCCCGCCAGATAATGACTCTGCTCCCCCGCCTGCCGCGGCTGCGCCAGCACCACCAGCATCATGCCGCCGAACGCCAGCCCCAGCCACAGCAGCTTGCGAGCGGTCAGCCGTTCCCCCAGAAACAGCGCCCCCAGTCCCACCAGCATAAACGGCTGGGTGTTGTACACCGCGGTGGCGATGGAGATAGACGCATAGGAATAGGCGGCGAACAGCAGCAGCCAGTTGATCACCAGCGCGACGCCGCCGGCGATCGCCAGCAGCAGCGTGGCGCGCGTCAGCGCATCGCGCCGCAGCTGCCCCAATACGCCGCACACCGCCAGCAGCACCAGCGCGCCTACCGCGCAGCGCCAAAACACCACGTTGATAACCGGCTGGCCGGACATCAACACAAACCAGCCGATGGAGCCGGAAATCAACATCGCCGCCGCCATCTCCAGCGATCCGCGTTTTATCTCTGCATTCATTCTGCGTTCCTCGAAGCTTGCCCAGAGACATAGCTTGCGGCTTCGCTGGGCGGCTTTCCATAGCATAAAAAAGGCAGATATGCTTAACTGCCTTTTTCTCGCAGCTATAATAAATAAAATACCTAACGGAGGCGTTATGGATGATATCGATCGCCAAATCCTGACCATTCTGGCGGACGATGCGCGCGCATCGTTGAAGACGCTGAGCGCGCAGGTGGGCCTGTCGTCGCCGAGCACGTCGGAAAGACTGCGGCGGCTGGAGGAAAGCGGCGTGATCCAGGGCTATACCCTGAACGTCAATCTGCAGGCGGTGGGCTACGCCTTCGAGTCGCTGGTGCGCATCAAGCCGCTGCCGGGCATGCTGAAGAAGGTCGAGCAGCTGATTCAGGCGATCCCGGAAGTGGTCGAATGCGATAAGGTGACCGGCGAAGACTGCTTTATCGTGCGGCTGGTGGCGCACTCGATGGAACAGCTCGACCACACCCTCGATCGGCTGGCCGAGCATGCGCAGAGCAACACCTCGATCGTGAAAACCACGCCGGTCAAGCGCCGCCTGCCGCCGCTGCTCTGATTAACGCCGCCGCTTGCGGGCGAACGGGTTGCCGCGCTTCTTCTCTTTTTTGGCCGCGTCGGCGGCGGATTTCAGCGCCGCCAGATGCGCCTTGTCGGCCTCCGGCACCGCGCGCTGCTCGATCGGGAACACCGGCAGCGACGCCAACAGCCGCGAACCGTAATTTTTGGTCAGCAACCGGCGATCGTAGATCACGATCTCGCCGTAGCATTGGTTGCTGCGGATCAGACGGCCGACCTGCTGGATCAGATTGAACGAGGCGCTCGGCAGGCTCTGCACTTCGAACGGATAGCGCTTCAGCGATTTCAGCCACTCGCCTTCGGTGATGATCACCGGGCTGTCGATCGGCGGGAACGCGATTTTGTGAATATGCACCTGGGTCAACAGTTCGCCTTTCAAATCCAGCCCTTCGGCGAACGATTGCAGCCCCACCAGCACGCTGGCGACGCCCTTCTCCACCCGCTTGCGGTGCTCTTCCACCAGCCGGTAGCGCGGCTGGTCACCCTGCACCAGCAGCATCAGCCGCAGATCGGTCACGTAGCTGAGGAAAGTCTGCATCGCCCGATGGCTGCTGAACAGGATCAGCATGCCTTTGTGCTTGCCGCTCGCCTGCTCGGCGCGGAAAAACCGCGCCATCTCCTCGAGGTGCTCCGCCTCATTGGCGAGCGCCGGTTCATAGCGCATCTGCGGAATAACAATCTTGCCCTGTTCGACGTGATTGAACGGCGAAGAGAGCGTTTCGAAGCGATCGCCGGCCTTCTCGCTCAGCCCGCTCATCTCCTGCAAACGCGCGAAGCTGTTCAGTGAACGCAGCGTGGCCGAGGTGACCACCACGTGCGGCACCTTGCGCCACAGCAGCTTCTCCAGCTGATCGCTGACGCGGATGCCGACGCAGTGCAAATACAGATGGGTGACGTTATCGCGCAGTTCGCGCGTGACCCATTTGGAGATCGGCGCGTTGGACGACTTGTCGAGCGCCGCCAGCCGCCACAGCTTGCTCATCGCTTCCAGATAGCCCAGCGTGCGGCTCATCTGCAGGATGGCGCGGTGCAGGCGCATGATGTCGTGCTTGCCGGTCTGCTCAGTAAGATCGTTAAGCACGAACTCCGCCAGCCCGCGCAATGCATCGGTCAGTTTAAACAGCCGCGCGCAGCTCTCCACCATCTCCGCCGGCAGCTCTCCCATTTCAAAACGGTGCTCGGCGGCCACGCTGTCGCCGGGCAGGTAGGCGCTGACCTGATGCTCGAAGATCTGCACCAGTTCGCGCAGCTCCTCGCAATGGTTTTTCAGCCGTTCGCTGTTGGCCAGCCCCGGCGGATTCTTCGGCCGGTACTGCGTCATGCACTGTTCGACCTGGCGCACGATCATGTCCAGCTGCAGGTTGGTCGACAGCGCAGTGATTTCGCCGTCGATCTCCAGCGCGTCGCGCGCCACCTCCGGCAAATGGTGGCCTTCGTCCAGCACCAGCAGCAACTCTTTCGGGTTCGGCAGCACCGATTCCGTCTCCAGCGCCGCCATCACCAGCGCGTGGTTGGCCACCACCACGTCGGCGCTCTCGATCTCTTTGCGGGCGATATAGAACGGGCATTCGCGAATGTAGTGACAGTTGCGCCCCAGGCAGTTGGCCTTGTCGGTGCTCAGCTTGGCCCACAGCGGATCGTCGATGCTCTGCTGATAGTGATCGCGCAGCCCATCCCACTCAAAGCGGGCCAGCGCCTTGGTCAGTTTCTGGCACAGCGCCTGCTCTTCGCCGCTGGACGGCGCCAGCTCGTCGTCGAGGAACAGCGTCAGATCGCCCTGTTGACTGACGTCGGTGCTCATCGCCGCCAGGTTGCGCGGGCAGACGTAACGCCCGCGGCCAAAGGCGCCGGTAAATTTCAGATCGGGGATAATCTTCTTCAGCAGCGGCAAATCCTTGCTGTAAATCTGATCCTGCAGCGCCACGTTGGCGGTGCTCACCACCAGCGGCTTGCTCTCCGCCCGCCCGACGGCGATGCCCGGGATCAGGTAAGACAGCGTTTTGCCGACGCCGGTCGGCGCCTCGATCGCCAGATGGCGCGGGTAGTCGCCGGCCAGCGTCTTGGCCACCTCGGCGATCATCTGGCGCTGGGGCGCGCGGGAAATAAAATCCGGTATTTGCTGCTGCAGGGCTTTGTACCACTGGCCAATCTGATCTTTAACTGCGGAGGAGAGCGCCATTCAACTCTTATCTAAACGAAATGATGGCGCTATTGTCCCACAGACCGCCGGCGACGTCAGCCCGAGTTACGTCTGCGGATCGATCATTGAGGCGCGCCCGCCGCCGAATGACCACTCGTCCCGCTGGGTGGTGGCGATCACCACCATCACATCCTCGGGGTTCAGCCGCAGGTTTTCCGCCAGCAGCGCCGCCAGCCGCCCGTAGAAGCGCCGCTTGGTGTCGCTGTCGCGCGGCCGCCCGGCGGTGATGTAAAACAGCACGAAATCCGCGCTGCGCGGCCCGCCGAGATAGTCGCGATCGTAGATAAGCTCACCGGGGCGGTATTGATCGATCGCCTGAAACCTGTCCGCCGGCGGCACCTCGAAGGCCTCCACCAGCGCCTGATGCAGGCTGTCGGACAAGGTTTGCAGATAGTCGGCGGACTTGCCCTGATGCAGGGCGATGCGGCTAAACGGCATGGGGCGCCTCCGGTTCCAGCTCGCGCAGGCGCGCCACGGCCGACGCCGCCGCGGGCCAGCCGGCGTAAAACGCCAGGTGGGTGATGAGCTCCGCCAATTGCGGGCGATCGACGCCGTTGCGCTGCGCCAGCTGCAGGTGAAACGGCAGCTGTTCCACGCGGTTGAGCGCCACCAGCGCGGCGACGGTGATCAGGCTGCGCTCGCGCGGGCTCAGCTCTGGCCGCTGCCAAACATCGTCAAACAAGACGCTGTCGCTGAGCTGCGCCAGCTTGGGGGCGATATCGCCGAACGCCTGTTGCCCGGCCTGGAATTTTGATGGCATCACACTCTCCTGTCAGTTGCGGATAGCCTTACGCTACCCGCCGCCGAGGCGAGTGAAAATCGGGATTTTCGGCACTCTCAGTTCAGAAAAACGGGATGGTTCCCCGCCGGGCGGCGGGGCGATTTCACGGTTCCAGCGAGGCAACGCCGTCGAAATGGGCGCTCAGCAGCGCATTCAGCTCCGGCCGCCGCTCCACCCGTTCGGCAATGGCGTAAAGCCGCGGGCAGTGTTGCCGGAACCACGCGCGGCCCGGCCGCCAGTTGCACATTACCGCCACGTACAGATCCAACGCGCTGAAGCTCTTGCCGAGAAACCACGGGCCAGACGCCCCTGCGGCGGCGTTCAACTGCCGCAATAAACGCTCACGATAATCCATTACCGCGTTTTTCAGCTGTTCCGCCCCTGCCGCCTGCGGCTGCCAGCGCTGCGGATGGTCGGCATAGGTGAAGGTGGGGTAAATCTCCGCGTTGATGAACAGCAGCCAGCGCAGAAAACGCGGCAACAGCGGCGAACCGCCGGGCGGCGCCAGCTCGGCATGCGGCGCGCGATCGTGCAGCAGCAGGATAATCGCCGCACTCTCCGTCATCACTTCGTCATTGGGCAGCACTAAGGTGGGCACCTGACCCAGCGGGTTCAGCGCCAACAGGCGATCGCGTTCCGGGCCGTCCTGCGTGTAATCCACCTCCTCATAGCCCCAGGGGAAAGCAGTCAACGCCAACGCGGCGGCCACGATGGTCGAACCGCAGCCCTGCGTACCGAACAAAGTATAAGTATCGTGCATGATTCCTCCCGCAGCGGAACAAGGTATCGGTAACTGTAGACCAGCCGCAGACCATCGGCTGAAGAAAAAATTCACCCTTTGCGCGACTTTTTTTATCGTTCGACATGAAAATGAATTTTTTGTCATAAATAGATCACATTACTACGGTAAAAATTCTCCGCCGCCAACAATCAGGCGGCACAGTAAAACAGCAATGCAACTGATGATAAGCGTCTTTCAATCGAATAAAGCAGGGTAACCCATGAAACGTAATCTTCTGGCCGTTATTATTCCGGCACTTTTACTTGCGCAAGCGGCACAGGCAGCAGAAATCTACAATAAAGACGGCAACAAACTCGATTTTTACGGCCGTGTGAAAGCCCTGCATTATTTCTCTGATGATGCAGGCAATGATGGTGATAAAACTTACGTCCGTATCGGCTTTAAAGGCGCGACTCAGATTAACGATATGCTGACCGGCTATGGCCAGTGGGAATATCAGATCGCCGCCAACCATTCTGAATCCGACGGCACCAAAGACACCAAAACGCGTCTGGGCTTCGCCGGTCTGAAATATAAGGACCTCGGCTCCTTCGACTACGGTCGCAACTACGGTATCATTTACGACGTAGGCGCCTGGACGGATATGATCCCTGAATTCGGCGACGATGCTTATATCAAGACCGACAACTTTATGAACGGCCGTACCAATGGCGTCGCCACCTACCGTAATAACAACTTCTTCGGTCTGGTTGACGGCCTGAAATTTGCCGTGCAGTACCAGGGCAAGAACGAAAACGACGGCCGCTCCGCCAGCAAGGCAAACGGCGACGGCTGGGGTCTCTCCTCCAGCTATGAAATCATCGACGGCCTGAGCGTGGGCGCCGCCTATGCCTCTTCCAACCGCACCGCCACGCAAAAGGCGGGCACCTTCGGTAAAGGCGACAAGGCCGATATCTGGACTGGCGGTCTGAAATACGACAACAACAATGTCTACCTGGCCGCGACTTATTCGCAGAGCCGCAATATCGCGCCTATTTCCGGCACCGCTACCATCAATAATAACTCGACCTCCGTTAGCGGCTTCGCCAATAAAGCGGAAGGGATTGAATTGGTCGCGCAATATCAATTCGACTTCGGCCTGCGCCCATCGCTGGGTTACGTTCAGCAGAAAGGCAAAGATATTGAAGGCATCGGCGACGTCGATCTGGTGAAATATTTCGACGTGGCGGCGACCTATTACTTCAACAAAAACATGTCCACTTATGTCGAATATAAAATCAACCAGCTTGATGACGACAACAAGCTGGGTCTGAAAAACGACGACGTCGTTGTTGTCGCCCTGACCTACCAGTTCTGATGTGATGAATGAATAACCACCACTGCAAACTTTAGCGTCACTTGATACCCAGAGTTTTATTTCGCCGGGCGGCTGCGTCCGGCTTTTTTGTTTTTATTTTCCCCGCCGGCGAATCCCTCCGCTTGCCTTGCAAAACAAACGGGTCTACATGTATAGCTTTCCCCCGAGCGGAATCAGCCATGCATAACGACGGACGCTTCGACTACCACAACGCCTTGCGCTACAGTAGCGACGAACTGGCCAACATCCTCAACCACTGTTTTGAAAACTACATCGTGCGTTTCGTGCTCGACGGGCCGACCTTCGCCGCCCGCTTCAGCGCCGAAGACCTCAGCCTGAACGACAGCCTGATCGTCACTCACCGCCATGAACCGGTGGCGGTGGCGCTGATCGCCCGCCGCGGGCGTCAAAGCCGGGTGGCGGCCTTTTCCGTGCGCCCGGAGATGCGCGGCCAGGGGCTGGGCAAGGCGCTGATGCAGCGGCTGGTGGCGGATGCCCGCCAGCGCGGCGATCGGCGGCTGTCGTTGGAGGTGATCGAAGGCAACGACGCCGCGCTGGCGCTGTACCACCGCGCCGGGCTGCGCATCGTGCGCACCCTGACCGGCCATCAGGCGCCGGCGGAAGTGCCGCCAGGCACGGCGGCGCTGCAGGCGGTCGATCCGCTGACCGTCAGCCATCGCCTGACGGCGGAAGGCGCCACCGATCTGCCCTGGTTGATCGCTCCCGAATCGCTGTTCAAGCTGCCAGGCACACCGCAAGCCTATACGCTCAATCGTCAGGCCTACGCCGTGGTGATGCCCGGCGCCGAGCACTGCTGGCTGCGCCTGATCTACGTGCCGCCGCAGCACCGCGGCCAGGGGCATGCCCGCGCCTTGCTGGCCGCCCTGCAAGCGCAGTTCGCCCCTTTGCCGCTGACCGCCAACGTTTTTGTGCCCGAGGTGGCCGCCCCCTTCTTTACGCATCTTGGCTGGCGGCAGGATCCTCTGCGCCAGTTCGAGATGGATATGCTGCTGGACAGCCCACAAAAATAAAACCGGGAGAGATAACGATGGCAGGAAAACAGGCAAGGAAACTCACCCTCGGCGCGGCGGTTGGCGTCGCGCTGCTGGCGTTGGCCGGTTGCGCGCAGCCGCCGCACACCGACGCCCAGGCCCAGCAGCGGCTGGCGGATCAGTCGGTGCTGGCGGTGAACTGGTTCCAACAGTCCGGTGAATACCAGGCGCTGGCCCACCAAGCGTTCAACAGCGCGCAACGCGCCTTCGATCGGGCCAGGGCCGCGCCGGGCCGCAAAAAGGCGGTGGTGGTCGATCTGGATGAAACCATGCTGGACAACAGCCCCTACTCCGCCTGGCAGGCGCAGCAGGGCCAGCCGTATGACGGCGCCACCTGGGCCCAATGGACGCAGGCCGAACAGGCCGGCGCGGTGCCGGGGGCAGTGTCGTTCGCCCGTTACGTTAACGCCCACCAGGGGACGATGTTCTACGTCTCGAACCGCAAACAGAGCGAATATGCCGCCACGGTGGCCAACATGCAGAAGCTCGGTTTCACCGGCATGTCGGAAAAAACCGTCTTGCTCAGTACCGACACGTCCAATAAGCAGGCGCGCTTCGACGCCATCAAACAAGCCGGCTATGACATCGTGGTGTACGCGGGCGACAACCTGAACGACTTCGGCGCCGCGACCTACCACCAGGATAATGCGCAGCGCCGAGCGTTTGTCAGCGAGAACCAGAACAAATTCGGCACCGAATTCATCGTGCTGCCCAACCCGCTGTACGGCGATTGGGAGAGCGGCCTGGCTCGCGACTACAACAAGCTGACGCCGCAACAGAAGCTGCAGGTGCGCCAACAGGCGCTCAAGGCCTGGCGCGGGCGCTAAGCCTCACAGCAGTTTGTACATATAGCAGGTGGCCTCCAACGCCCCGCCGTCGCTGGCGCGGGCGTATTGCGGGATGTCGCCCGCCGCCTCGAACCCCAATTGGCGGTACAGCCCCTGCGCCGCGCTGCCGCTCAGGGTGTCCAGCACCAACAGGCTGCGGCGATGACGCGCCGCCAGCGCCTGCACTTCCTGCATCAACAGCCGGGCAACGCCCTGCCGCCGCGCCTGCGGGTGCACCATCAGCTTGACCACTTCCGCGCGGTGGCGGCCGTTGTCCGGCATCGCCAGCAGCAGTTGCACGGTGCCGACCGGTCGGCCGTTCGCGAGCGCCACCAGCATCGCACGCTCTCCCCGCGCCAGAGCCGGCAGCACCCCCTGCCAAAATGCCTGCGCCTGTTCCTGCGTAAAGGGCATGACAAAACCGATGCTGGCGCCGTGCGCCACGCTGGCGTGCAGCATCTCGGCCAAGTCGGCAATGGCGCTTTGCGCCGCAGCGGCATCCCACTGTTGCAATTCAATCATGGCTATGGCCTACAGATAACGAGCGTGTAATGAGCCGGCTCATCGCCGGGGACATGGAAACGGGAGGCGCCGAACAGGCGGTAGCGCAGGCAGTCGCCGGCCGACAGCCGGAAAACGCGCCCTTCCAGGGTCAATTCCAACTGCCCGGACAGCAACCAGAGGTGATGTTCCAGCGCCGGAATCGACGGCAGGTCGTAATCGATCTGCGCGCCGGCATCAAGCCGGGCTTCGATAAACTCGGCCTTATACAGCGCGGCGGGTGGGGAAACGGAGCGACGGTGAAAACCGCTGGCGCGATCGACCCAAACCGGTTGCTGCTGCGGCCGCAGCAGCTCCGGCGGCTCGTCTTCGATTTCGCTCAACAGGCGCGACATGGTCAACCCGTAGGCGGCGCACAGCCGGTTCAGCAACGACGCCGTCGGGCTGGTCTCGGCACGCTCCACCCGCGAGAGCGTCGCCCGGCTAAGACCGGTGCGCTGCGCCAATTCCTCCAGCGACCACGCCCGCTGCTGGCGCAAATCCGCCAGCCGCTGCGCCAACCTCAGGTCGGCAGTCTCCAAACCGTTATCCACCGCTCACACTCCGCTTGAAAATCCCATATAAGAGAAATAATCTCAAATTAGAGATATAGCAAGCGGATTTTAAAAAATATCGCGCAGGAAGAACGCCAGGATCACCGCAAACATCGCCGAATGAGGAGAAGCGTTCTAGCACTCGCGCGAGGGCGGAGTTTGTACAAAATTGCCCGTCTCGGCGCCCGGCGGCGCGATCACCGCGCAGCGCCAGGCGCTGAATACCGCCAGCAGCGGCGCCAGCGCGAACGCCAGGAACAGCCAACGCGCCGCCGATGCCGCGCCCGCCGCGCCGCCCGGATCGTTCAGCCCCGCCAGATTGGCGATCATCCCGGCCAGCGCCGCGCCGAATGCGGTGGCGAACAGCTGCACCGTGGTAATTGAAGCGCCGGCGATATCTTTGTCCGCTTCAGGCGCCACCTGCAAAATGCGCGTCAGCAGATGCGGCCAACCGAAGCCGATGCCGAACCCTACCAGCGACAATGCGATAACGATCGGCGTCAGCGCCTGCCAGTCACCGCCGGAGGGCGTCGGCATCAGGATCGCCAGCGCCAGCAGGCCCACCAGCACGAACAGCGGCCCGCTGACGATCGCCCGGCGAATGCCCGCCCCGCGCCAGCCGGAGCTGAGGATTTCGGACAACGTCCAACCGGCGGCCATGGTGGCGGCGATATAGCCGGAGATCAGTGGCGACTGGCCGTGCAACAGCTGCAGGAAATAGGGCACGAAGATTTCGCTGGTCATGCCGATCACCAGCAACGAGACCGTAATATAGAGCGCCGCCAGCGATGAGCCGCGCCGCAGCGAGCCATGCGGCAACAGGCGCGCGCGTGCGTGCGCCTCGCGCTTCATCAGCCAGGCCATCAGCACCAGCGAAAGCGCGATGCCCGCCAGATTGATCCAGACGCTGTGCGCCAGGCTGCCGGCGGACACCACCAGCACCGCCACGGTCAGCAACAGCAGTTGCGCAGTCGGCAACGGCGCGGCCGCCTGCTGCGCCTTGCCTTTGGGCAGGATCAGGAAGGTAAACGCAGCGTACAGCGCCATGATCGGCAGCAGAATGCCGAAGGCCCAACGCCAGGCGTGCAGCTCGGCAAAAATGCCGCCCACTGCCGGCCCCACCAGGGTGGCGATGCCCCACATCGCCGAGATAAGCGCCATGGCGCGCGGCCACAATCGCTGCTCGAACACCAGGTTGATCATCGCGTAGGAGAGCGCAAAGATCAGCCCGCCGCCGAAGCCCTGCACCGTGCGGCCGATCAACATCACCGGCATGCTCGGCGCCAGCGCGCACAGCGCCGCCCCGACGATAAAGAACAGCGAAGCCACCAGATAGGCGCTACGCGCGCCGTAACCGCTGAGCAAGCGGGCCGACAGCGCGGAGCCGAGGATCGACGCCACCACGAACAGCGTAGTGTTCCAGGCATAGAGATCCAGCCCGCCGATATCCTGCACCACCGAGGGCAGAATGGTGGTGGCGACCAGAATATTGATGGCATGCAGCGCCACGCCGAGCGAAAGCGCGATCGCACTGGCCGCATTTTTGCCGGAGAAAAGGTCGCTCCAGCGGCTGTCGTCATGGGTTATCACGGTTGTCGTCCTGTTTTCAGAGGAATGGCATTGAGTTGGTCATAAGATTGCGTTAAATTTAACAAGAGTTATCTTGGAATAAGTTAGGGCGAGGCGGAGAAATATGTCAAGAATAAACTTGGAAAATAGCGGCAGCACCGCACAATCGGTCAGTGACCGCTTGCTGACGTTATTGAAAACCCGCGGCCCGCAGCTAGCTTCTGACGCAGGAAAAGTGCTCGGCACCACCGGTGAGGCGGCACGCCAGCAGTTCGTCAAGCTGGCGAAAGAGGGGTTGGTCGAAGCGGTGGCGGAAACGCGCGGCGTGGGCCGCCCGGTGCAGCTGTGGCATTTGACCTCTGCCGGGAACGCGCGCTTTCCCGATACCCATGCGGATCTGACGGTGCAGCTGCTGCGCACCGTGCGCGACAAGTTGGGCGAACAGGCGATCGACGTGCTGATCGAGACCCGCGAGCAGGAAAACCGCATCAACTACAAGCAGGCGATGATCGGCGCCACCGAGCTGCGCGAACGCGTGGCGCGCCTGACCGAGATCCGCTGCCGCGAAGGGTATATGGCCGAATGGCGCCAGGAGGAGGACGGTTCCTATCTGCTGGTGGAAAACCACTGCCCGATCTGCGCCGCCGCCACCGTCTGCCAGGGCTTCTGCCGGGCGGAATTAAGCATCTTCACCGAAGTGCTGCAGGCGCAGGTGGAGCGCGCCGAACACATTCTGGCCGGCTCGCGCCGCTGCGCCTACCGGATTTCCCGCCTGTAACACCGGTTTTTGCCCACGTTTTCAACCGGTACAGATTATTCTGCTTGTGCACCCCGCACCTTCCCTTCTAAGGTTGAACTAACGAACATTCAGGCAAACAGCGGGCCTCGCGCCCGCTCTGGCAAATCCGTCGGCGCTTAGCGCAGCGGCAGAGTAACCCCACGGGAGTTGAACGATGAAGAAGCCGCATGCCGGATTCTGGCTGGCGACGCTGGGACTGGGCGTTTGCTGGCTGCTGGCGCTGCTGACTCGCGATCGGCTCAACGGCATACTGCTGGCCGGCGCGGCGCTGGCGCTGATCTTTACCCCTGCCGCCCGCCGCAAAGGCGCGGCCCTGGCCGCCCTGGGCGGTATCGGCATGGATGGGCTGTGGAGCTACAGCGGCGTGCTGCACTACAGCGGGCAACACGGCCTGCCGCTCTGGACCATCGCGCTGTGGATCGGCTTCGGCTGCTGGTGGTATTGGTTGCTGGACGTGGTCAGAGCGGCCCCCTGGCCGCTGGCGGTGTTGGGCGCCGCCGTCGGCCCCTTCGCCTACGCCGTGTCCTGGAAGCTGGACGCCTTGTTGCCCGGCGTGCCGCCCGAGTTCATGCTGCTGCTGCTGGCCGTCGGCTGGTCGATTTACCTGCCGGCCGTCAGCTGGCTGCAGTGGAAACAGCAAGGCCATTGAACGGCTTTCAGCCGCCGGAAAAATAATGCCGAAGGCCATTGCTTATCGGTTGCCCGATCGGGTTTACTGAGCGTTCTAATAATAATCATTCCCGCAAAATACAATCCTATGCTTAGCCAACAAAGCCGTAGCGTCCTGCCGTTGATCGGGGCGTTGTTCACGTTATATATCGTTTGGGGTTCCACCTATTTCGTCATTCGCCTCGGCGTCGCGCAGTGGCCGCCGCTAATGATGGCCGGCATTCGCTTTCTGACAGCCGGTATCGTGCTGTTCAGTTTCCTGGCCTGGCGCGGCCACGCCCTGCCGACGCTGAAGCAGTGGCTGGCCGCCGGCGCCATCGGCATTCTGCTGCTGGCGGTGGGCAACGGCCTGGTGACGGTGGCGGAACACCAACATGTGCCCTCCGGCATTGCCGCGGTGATGGTGGCGACGGTGCCGCTGTTCACCCTCTGCTTCAGCCTGCTGTGGGGCATGCGCAACACCAAACTGGAATGGGCCGGCATCGCGCTCGGGTTGGTGGGCATCGTGCTGCTCAACACCGGCAACAACCTGGTGGGCAACCCGACCGGCGCGCTGCTGATTTTGCTGGCTTCGGCCAGCTGGGCCTTCGGATCGGTGTTGGGATCGCGCATCTCGCTGCCGGCCGGGCCGATGGCCGGCGCGGCGGAGATGCTGGTCGCCGGCGTGGTGTTATTGGCAGCCAGCCAGCTGAGCGGCGAGCGCCTCACTCAGATGCCGAGCACCGGCGGCTTTCTGGCGCTGGGCTATCTGATCGTCTTCGGTTCGATGCTGGCGATCAGCGCCTATATGTTCTTGTTGAAGAACGTGCGCCCGGCGGTCGCCACCAGTTACGCCTACGTCAATCCGGTGGTGGCGGTGCTGCTCGGCATCGGTTTTGCCGGCGAATCGCTGGCGCCGCGCGAGTGGCTGGCGCTGGTGATCATCGTGGCGGCGGTGGTGCTGGTGACGCTGGGAAAATACCTGTTCGCCCGCCCGGCCAACGTGCAGGCCATCGACTGCGAACGGCGGTGATCACAAAGGGCGGTCTGCGGGCCGCCGTTAAAAACGATTCTTGTTTCACCCGGCGAAGGGGCTATAATTCCCGCTGTTCCAAGCAACCTGCGAAATTATTCCTATGCTGAAAAAAGCGTTCGTCATCGTCATCGCCCTGTGCGCCTTCGGTTCTCTGGGCGGCGTATTCCTCGCCGGGCTGAACATCTACACCCGTTCCACCACCCCGCACGAAGAAAGCGCGCCTGCCGGGGATACCGCCGCTACGCCGGCGCAAACCGAAACCCTTCAGGCCAAGTGATCGTCCATCCAGCGCTGGCAGCGCTGCTGTAAAAAGCGCTGCAGTTGCCTGACGCGCTCCGACACCTGCGAACGATGCGGGCAGACCAGATTGATCGGCACCGCGTCGCTGCGCCATTCCGGCAACAGCTGCACCAACCGCCCGGCGCGAATATCCGCCGCCACGTCGATCGCCGACTTGCGCACCACGCCGTGCCCGGCCAGCGCCCAGCGCCGCGCCACCTCACCGTCATCGGTAAAATAGCTGCCGTTCAGCGGCAGCTCGACCAGCTCCTCACCGCGCCACAGCCGCCATTCCACCTGCCGTTTGCCGCTGGGCTGATACACCAGAATGCTGTGCCGAACCAGATCGGCCGGCGTTTGCGGCGCGCCATGCCGCCGCAGATAATCCGGGCTGGCGCAGATCAGCCGCCGATGCTGCGGCAGGATCGGCAGCGCCACCAGCGAAGAGTCGGCCAGCGGCCCGAAACGCAACGCCACATCCACCGGTTCGCGGAACAGATCCGCCTGCCGATCGTTGATCAGAAGCTGCAGCTGAATGTGGGGATGCTGTTGCCGAAACTCGTCCAGCCAGCCGAGCAGCAGATTGCGGCCAAAATCCGACGGCGCGGAAATCTGCAGCACTCCGGACAGCCCCTGATGCTTCTCGCGGATCGCCTGCTCTCCTTCGGCCAACGCCCCCAGCGCCAGGCGCGCGCTGTCGAGATAGCGCGCCCCCTCCTCCGTTAACCTCAGGCTGCGGGTGGAGCGCACCAGCAGCCGCGCGCCCAACTGCTGCTCCAGCCTTTTCACCGCAATGCTGGCCGCCGCCGGAGTGATATCCAGCGCGCGCGCCGCGGCGGAAAAACTGCCGCCGTCCACCGTGCGGACAAACACCTCGAGATCGACAAATGAGGTCATCTGCTCCCTCTCTTTTTAGCCCAATCAATTATTAATATTAATTTACAAGTGTTTGCTATTAGGCGGGCTTTTTTCCTCATTTTCAATCAGGAAAGATAGATCCCGTTGAAACTTACCTAAAAAGAGGCCTTAACATGACGATTCCCGACTCCCCCCTGAAACGACAAAAGCTGGTGATCCTGGGCGGCACCAGCGGCATTGGCGCCGCGGTGGCCTACGCGGCGGCGGCGCGTGGCGCTGAAGTGGTGCTGGCTTCGCGTCGTCTCCCTCACGCCGGGGAGAAGAACGACGCGCTGCGCCTGATGCAGGCCGATCTGACCGATGACGCGTCGCTACGCGCGCTGTTCGCCGCCGTCGGCGCTTTCGACCATTTGGTTATCACCGCCGGGCCGTTGGTGCAGGCGAAGCCGCTGGCGGAGACCGCCCTTGAACAGGCGCAGGCCGACTTCAACGTCAAATTCTGGGGAAGTTTGCGCGCGGTGCAGGCGGCGCTGCCGACGCTGGCGCCGCAGGGCTCGATCACCCTGACCTCCGGCCAGCTGTCGCGCAAATACCTCGGCGGTCAGTTGATCAAAACCGGCATCAACGCCGCGCTGGAAGCGGTCGGCAAACAGCTGGCGAAGGAACTGGCGCCGCGGCGGGTAAACGTGGTCAGCCCCGGCATCACCGCCACCGAAGCCTACGACGGCATGAGCGCCGCACAGCGTCAGGCGCTGTTCGAACGGGTTGGCGTCAGCCTGCCGGTCGGCAGGGTCGGGCAGGCGGCCGACGTCGCGGCGGGTTATCTGCTGGCGATGGAGAATGGCTTCGTCACCGGCAGCGTGATCGACATCGACGGCGGCGGCCTGCTGTAACGGCGGCTAGAGCGCCGTCACGCCCTGCGCGGCAGCCTGCTGTTCCAGCACGGTGATAATCTGGTAGGCCGAACGCGGCACCAGGCTGAAATCGCCGATCAGCAGGCGGTCGCTGACCGCCTCATCCAGCATCGCTCGGGCGCCGGCGCGCAGAATTTCCAGCTGCTCCGGCGGCGTGCCCGCGGCGGTGATCAGCGGCAAACCCGGCACCGCCGCCGTGCGGCCGATGATTTTCAGCCCCTCCAGTGCCTGCGGTTGCGCGCGGCGCAGCAGTTCCATGCTGATCGAATCGATGGCGGCGATATCCGCCTGCCCGCTGCGGATCAGCTGCAACGACTGATAATGCGCGCCGGAGGCGATAGCCGCACCGAAGAATTTCCCGTCCTGCGCCAGCGGCGCGATCAGCGCGCGCAGGCCGTTGTAGCCGGACTGGGAATCGGTGCTGTTATACGCCGCCGTTCGGCCGCGAAAATCCGCCAGCCGCTCGCCAGGGTCGTCCGCGCGCACCACCAGCCAGCTGCGGTAATTCGGCCCGTCGCACCCTTCCACCCGATAATGATAGGTGCCGATCAACTGTACCTGCGGCAGGCTGCTGACCAACGGATAACCGCAGGTTTGGCTGAGCAAGAGATCCTCGCGTCGCCAGTGCTGCGCCAGATCGTCCGGCCAGCTAAGCCGTTCCGGCACCGCCGGCAACCCCAGCCGCAGCAGCTTGTCGCGCAATACCTGCCAGAAGGATTCGGCCTGCTCCCGGCCAACGCCGTACATCGGTAGAGACACCTGCATCATTTCCCCCTTACCCCGCCGAAGTGGGCGCCAGCGTCTGCTGACGCCAGGCGGTGAGATAACGCACCCAACGTTCGAACAGCATATCGGTGATAATAGCCAACAACGCCACAACCGCCGCGCCCTGGATCACATAGGCGGTGTTAAACCCGCTCAGGCCGATAATGATCGGCGAGCCGAGCGTCTTGGTGCCGACGGTGGAAGCGATGGCCGCCGTGCCGATGTTGATGATCACCGAGGTGCGGATCCCGGCGACGATCACCGGCGCCGCCAGCGGCAGTTCAACCCGCCACAGAATTTGCCAGGCGCTCATCCCCACGCCGCGGGCGATCTCGCGCGTGGCGGGCGGCACCGATTCAATGCCCGCCAGCGTGCCCTGCAGGATCGGCAGCAGGCCGTACAATACCAGCGCAATGATCGCCGGCTGTTCGCTGAAGCCCATCACCGGCACCGCTACCGCCAGCACCGCCACCGGCGGGAAGGTCTGCCCCACCGCCACCACCGTTTCCACCAGCGAACGAAACTCCCGGCCGCTGCGTCGGGTCACGGCCACGCCTGCCGCCACGCCGAGAGCCACCGCGATCAGGCTGGAGATCGCCACCAGCGACAGGTGCGCCCCCACCAGCGCGATAAAGCTGTCCTGCTGGTAAATGGGCCGCTCCAGATCGGGGAACCAGGCGGCGAACAGGCCGCGCAGATGATCCATGCCGAACACCAGCGCCAACAGCAGCGCCAGCGTCCAGGGCAAAGGATCGCGCAGCAGGCGCCCGATGCGCCCGCTCATGACAGCGCCTGCCCGGCGATCAGATCGTTGAAGTGCAACACCCCCAACGCTTCGCCCCGTTCATCCACCACCGGCAGACAGTCGCTGCCGCGCGCCACAAACACCGACAGCGCCTCGCGCAGGCTCATGGCGGCGGCGATCGGCTCGCCCCCGGCGACACCGGGTCGCACCCGCTCCGCCACCGTCCCCAGCGACAGCAGCTTGATGCCGCGATCGCTGCGCCCGAAGAAATCACGCACGAAATCGTTGGCCGGGGCGGTCAACAGCGTCAGCGGCGTGCCCTGTTGCACCACCCGCCCCTGATCGAGCAGCACCAGACGATCCGCCAGGCCCAGCGCTTCGTCGATGTCGTGCGTCACCAGCACGATAGTGCGGCCGGAGAGCTGATGGATGCGCGCGATCTCCGCCTGCAGCGCCGCACGGGTGACCGGATCCAGCGCGCCGAACGGTTCGTCCATCAGCAACACCTCGGGATCGGCAGCCAATGCGCGCGCCACCCCCACCCGCTGCTGCTGCCCGCCGGACAGCTGGTGCGGATAGCGGCGGCGAAACAGATCCGGCTCCAAATGCAGCAGCTCCAACAGTTCGGTCACCCGATCGCGAATGCGCGCGCGCGGCCATTTCAGCAGCTGCGGCACGGTGGCGATGTTCTCTTCAACCGTCCAGTGCGGAAACAGGCCGATCGATTGGATCGCATAGCCCATGCGCCGCCGCAGATCCTGCGGTTTGAACGACTGGATCTCTTCGCCGGCAAAGAGAATCTTGCCCCGATCGTGTTCGATCAGGCGATTGATCATTTTTAACGTCGTGGACTTACCGGAACCCGAGGTGCCGATCAACACGGTGAATTCGCCCTCGGCGATGTGCAGCGTGAGATCGTCGACCGCCGGCTTGCCCTGAAAAATTTTGCTGACTTGCTCAAAGTGAATCATCGGCGCGATACGTCCAGGATTGAAACCCAAAATTTAAACAGCGAATCGACGATGACCGCCATCATGACCACCGGGATCACCCCCAGCAAAACCAGATCCAGCGCGCTGCTGAGCAGCCCCTGAAATACGATGGCGCCAAAACCGCCGGCGCCGATCAGCGCCGCCACCACCGCCATGCCGACGGTCTGCACCGCCAGAATGCGCACGCCGGTCAGGAACAGCGGCAGCGCCAACGGCAGCTGCACGCGCAGGAAGATCTGCCCGCGCGTCAACCCCATGCCGGTGGCGGACTCAATCACGCCGGCCGGCACGCTTTGCAGCCCCGCCACCACGCTGCGCACCAGCGGCAACAGCGCGTACAGCACCAGCGCCACGATCGCCGGCGCCATGCCGATACCGCTGACGCCGTGTTCCGCCAGCCAGGGCACCGCCACCGCCAACCCCGCCAGCGGCGCGATCAGCAGGCCGAACAGCGCGATCGACGGCACGGTCTGGATAATGTTCAACACGGAGAAGATCGGCCGCTGCCAGCGCTCGGAACGAAAACACAGCACCCCGAGCGGCACACCGATCGCCAGCGCCGGCGCCATCGTCGCCAGCAGAATGGTCAGGTGCTGCAGCAACGCGGCGTCAAACACCTCCTGCCGATTATGGTACTCCTTCAGCAGCGACAGCTGATCGAGCTGATGGCCGAACAGCAGCAGCGCCGGCGGCACCAGCACCAGCGCGTTGCCGAGCATCCGCCGCAGGTGCGACGCGGTGAGACGCGCCATGGCGTCGGCGGCGATCAGCAGGCTCAGCGCCATGGTCAACCAGCAGCCGCTGCCCCAGGAGGTGCGCGCTAGGCGCGATCCCTCCTGCGCCAGACGCCCGGCGGCCTGCCCGCTGATCCAGAACGCCAGCGTCAGCACCCCGCAGGCGGCCAGCGCCGCCAGCAGCGCCCGCCCCCGCGTCGGCGGCAACAGGCTGAGGATCGCCAATGCCGCCAGCGGCAACAGCAGCCACAGCGCCGGGCCGTGCAGCAGGGAGAACAAGGAGAGGCTTTTGCCCGACAACAGGCGATTGGGGGCATAACTGAGGAACGGCAAGCCGAACGCGGCCAGCAGCAACAGCATGAACAGCGTCAACAAGACGCGATGTTTTACGGCGATAGTCAAAGAAACGCTCCGGCTCCCTCGGTTTACCCCCTCTCCCGACGGCAAAGGGGGCACCTCGGCATTATCCCTTAACAAACCCTTTCTCTTTCAGGTAAGCGGCCGCCACCTGTTTGGCGTCCTGGCCTTCCACAGCGATCTGCGCGTTGAGTTTTTGCAGCGTCGGCCCGTCCAGCGAGGCGAACACCGGCTTCAGCAGCTCAGGCAGATTGGCGTGCGCCTTCAGCGCCGCTTCACGCACGATCGGCGCCGGCGCGTAGATCGGCTGTACGCCTTTCGGATCCGCCAGCGTCTGCAGCCCCAGCGCCGCCACCGGGCCATCGGTGCCGTAGGCCATCGCCGCGTTGACGCCGGAGGTCTGCTCCGCCGCCGCCTTGATGGTCACCGCCGTATCGCCGCCGGCCAGGGACAGCAGCTGATCCTGATTCAGTTTGAAGCCGTAGGCATTCTGGAACGCCGGCAGCGCATCCGGCCGCTCGATAAATTCCGCCGAGGCCGCCAGCTTGAACTTGCCGCCGCCGTTGATCCACTTGCCGAGATCCGCCAACGTTTTGAGATGGTTGGCGTCCGCCACGTCCTGACGAATGGCGATGGTCCAGGTGTTGTTGGCCGGCGCCGCATCGAGCCAGACGATTTTGTTTTTGTCGTAGTCGAGCTGCTTCACCTTCTCGAAGCCGGCCTGGGCGTTCTTCCACGCCGGATCTTTCTCATCGGAGAAGAAAAACGCGCCGTTGCCGGTGTATTCCGGGTAGATGTCGATCTCGCCGGAAGTGATGGCGCCGCGCAGCACCTTGGTGGTGCCGAGCTGCAGCTTGTTGGTGGTTTTGATGCCGTTGGCTTCCAGCACCTGCACGATGATGTTGCCGAGCAGCGAACCTTCGGTATCGATCTTGGAGCCGACGCGCACCGAGTCGGCCGCCTGTGCCAGACCGCCGACTGCCAGCAGAGCCAGCGCGACGGCAAAGGAACGTCCGCGTGATAAGGTGATTGCCATACTTTTCCTCTGGTTATATGTTTTCCGGCTCATGGGCCAGTTCGGTTGGAAAATCCTGAGAAACGCGCTTCCAGCGCGCAATAAGTTTTTTCTTCGGCAGGACATCGCGTTCCTCCCGCCGTTCGCCGGCGCTCAGCGGATGCACGCCGACGTCGATCGGCGTCAGTGCGTAATCGCGCAGCCACTCGCCATAACCCTGCGCGACGAATCCCTGGCTGCGGCGCTGATACGCCTCGCGTTCCGCCAGATAGACTTCGCGCAGGCCATACCAGGGCAGGCCGGGCAAATCGTGATGCACTAAATGGTAGTTCAGATTGAGAAACAGCAGCCGCCACGGCCAGCCCGCCTCATTAATAATAGAACGTGCCTGCGGTGCGTCCACGGCGCGATGCTCAAAAAACGATCTTACCTTGGTCAGCGCCAGCGCCGGGTAGCTGATGGCCAACAGGTAAAACGCCGCGCCGATGCCCTGCATCTGCAGCCAGTGCAGCAGCGCCGCCAACAGCGACAGATGCGCCAGCCACATCGCCCAGGCGCGCAGATCGCCCGCTGCAAGCATCTTCACTGCGCCGAACAGCGTGGTGACGATATCCAGCGCCGGGCCGAGGAGCACCCGGCCGATCAGCGTATTGCGCACCGCGGCCAATAACGGCAGCAGGCGGGGATAACGCCGCCACTGCGCGGCGCTGAAGTAGTAACTTTCGGGATCTTCATGCGGATCGGTCAGGTGGTCGTTGCGGTGGTGGCGCAGATGCGAATCCCGATACAGCCCATAGGGATACCACACCGCCAGCGGCAACAGGCCGAACAGCTGATTGACGCGCGGCCAGCGCGTCGGATGGCCGTGGATCAGCTCGTGTTGCAGCGACATATACCCGGTGGTCAGCAGGATCAGCAGCGGCGCGCCAAGCCACGGGCCCAGCGCCTGCCAATAATGCGCCACGCCGAACCAGCCGCCGTACACTGCCGCCATGATCCCCCAGGTAGGCAACTCCAGCCGCCAGTGCCAGCGCCGATGAAGCCGCCGGATGCGGTCGCGTTGTTCAGGGTGCAAATAGTGGGCGTGGGACATGCTGCGGCTCGCGGTTGGGGATTTTCCCCCAGTATCGGTGAGCCGCAGTGACGTTCAAAATAACGAAAATGGCAAAGCTAAGTGAAAATTCAGCGGGTTGCGTACTCGGCAAAGCGAAAAAACGGGCCGCGCAGGCGGTAATATCAGTCAGTTAAACCTGACTGGCATTTTTTATCCCATCTTTGTGTGTTTTGTGTAGCCTGAATTGCCGTAAATGTTCCGCATTTCTGTGTTACTACAATGAACGGCAATTGGAGGGGCCGAAGGCGCGGCCCCTCCACCCGCGCCTTCGCTTAACACCGTCTGTCCGCTGTGCGGATGCCCTCGCCGCGTCTGCATTGTCGGGCGGGTCGGCTACGACAAACGTCCCTGTTAGTCTCGCCTCTACCGGCCTTCCCTGGCCGGTTGCCCCTGACAACGCTGTCTTGCTCGGCAGCCGGTGATGCGCGCCAAAGGTCAACACCCGAGCTGGCAGCTACCGGGCAACCCATATATCGCAAAGAAGACGAATCGGAGATGAGCACGGTATTGGACGCCCTTGAAGACGCCGAACGCAGGCATAGCGCATTAGGCGAAACCGCCATGGACGGCGGTTTCAGGTGAGACAGGCAGGGACGCCTGTCGCAACCGGCCTCAATGCGGTATGGCGGAGCGAGGACAAATCTGCCTGGAGCAGATTTGAACGCTGCTTGCAGCGGCCCCGAAGGGGCGAGGCCCAGGGATGGGCTGAGTAACGTTGGCAAAGCCAACCGTCTGATAGGGCAAAGGCGCGGGTTGCCAGGGGCCGCGCCTTTCGGCCCCTGGCTCGGTCGAGGTGCAGGAGCCTCATGATGCACCTCTCATTTATCGACCGAAAACGTCACGAGTACTTCAAAAAAACGCTAACTGACAAGCATTGGCCGCGCAGACGGCCCGTCGGTCATATCCCTTCAGGGAACGAAATCGAGCACCACGGCGTTGAACAGCGCGTATTCAGTGGCGCTGGCCATCGGCGGAAACTGCGCGCGCTGCACCGCAGCGCTCGCCGCTGCGCACAGGGGCGCATCGCCTCTTACGATCTTGCTGCTCGCCAGCTTGCCGTCCGGCTGCAAACGGATAGCAAGGGTGCAACGCTGACCGTGCGCATGTTCCGGCAAGCGCAGCTCACGGCTCACCGCGTTATGTACCCGCTCCGGATAACTGAGCTGCGTTGCGGCCAGTGCCGGGGCCTGCGGCAACGGCATGCCGGCCTCGCGCCCGGCGCCGCAGCCGCTCAGCAACAACAACGCCAACAGGCTTAGTGTCTTTTTCATTCCCGATGTCCTTATTGGGGGATTTATCCTTATCGGGCGGCCCTCACTGCGCCGCCGGGTAGGCCTCGCCGTCGTCCGCGTAGCGCTGCAGCCGTTCGCGCCACCATTTGGCCGCCAGGCCGCTGGCGCTTTCCCGCCAACCGAAATAGGCGATGTCGCTGCAGCGTTCCGATTCGACGCGTTTCGCCACCAGTTCGCCGCTGTTCAGGTAAGGTTCCGCCAAAGAACGCGGCAGATAGCCGCAGCCCAGCCCGGCCAGCTGCGCCTGCAGCTTGGCGTCGAAACCGAAGACCGTCAGCGTATCCTGCTCTTCCAGCAGATTCAGGCTCTGCGGCGCGTTGACGCGCGAAGTGTCGCGCACCACCACCGCCCGGTGCTGACGGATTTCGTCCTTCGGCAACGGTTCCGGCAATGCCGCCAGCGGATGCTGCGGCGCGACGGCGAACACGTAATCCAGCTGCCCCAGCCTGCTGAACGCATAGCCCACCCGTGACGGCGGCTCGCAGATGGCGCCGATGATAATGTCGGCGCAACCGTAGACCAGCGACTCCCAGGAGCCGGCCAGCACTTCGTGGCTGAAACGCAGCCGGGTATGGTGATGCTGCCGATAGAACTCGTCGATCAGCGGCAACAGGCGGGCAAACGGGAAAGAGGCGTCAATCCCGAGCGTGATTTCGCTTTCCCAGCCGTTTTCGACATAGCGCGCCTGCTGCTCCAGATCCTGCGCCGCCCGCAGCAGCACCCGCCCCTTTTCCAGCATCAGCTTGCCGGTATCGGTGAACTTCGCCCGATGCCCGGAGCGATCGAGCAGGGTGATGTCGAGATCGTTCTCCAGCTTTTGCACCATATAGCTCAGTGCCGAAGGGGTTTTAAACAGTGCGGCGGCCGCGGCGGCGAAAGATCCGTGCCGGTCCAGCGCATCCAAAATCAGCAGCGCTTCCAGGTTTAATCTCATGCTTTCTCCCGTGTATAAAAAAACTCAACAAGTCGGCAAAAATTCTGCGGTATCTTTGAAATCGCCCTCTGCCTACCATGGGTTTTATCGGCGTTACACTCATCAGATGTTCAACCGAAATATCACTGGGAAGGTAAATTATGTCCAAGTTTCAACTACTTGATAAAGACAACTCCGCACTGATTTTTATCGATCATCAACCACAAATGGCCTTCGGCGTGGCTAATATTGATCGTCAGCAACTGAAAAACAACGTTGTTGGTTTGGCGAAGGCAGGCAAGATTTTCAACGTTCCCACCCTTTTCACCTCGGTCGAAACCGAAAGCTTCAGCGGCTATATCTGGCCGGAACTGCTGGCGGTACACCCTGAAATCACCCCGATTGAACGCACCTCAATGAACTCCTGGGAAGACGCGGCCTTCGTTAAAGCCGTGGAAGCCACCGGCCGCAAAAAGCTGGTGATCTCCGCGCTGTGGACCGAGGTGTGCCTGACCTTCCCGGCGCTGATGGCGCTGGAAGCCGGCTATGAAGTGTATGTGGTGACCGACACCTCCGGCGGCACCTCCGTCGATGCGCACGAACGTTCGATCGACCGCATGGTGCAGGCCGGCGCCGTACCGGTGACCTGGCAGCAGGTGCTGCTGGAGTACCAACGCGACTGGGCGCGCAAAGATACCTACGACGCGGTGATGGCGCTGGTGCGCGAACACAGCGGCGCGTACGGCATGGGCGTCGACTACGCTTACACCATGGTGCACCACGCACCGGCCCGCACGGTGAAATAATTCCCCTTGCCCCGGCCTCGCGCCGGGGTATTTTCAGGAGTCGGTTTTATGGCCCATCCGCAGCATGTCACGCTGGTGATCACCCACCGTTTGGCGCCGGGGAACGAACAGGCCTATGAGGCCTGGCTGAACCGCATCATGCCCGACGCCGCGGGCTTCACCGGCCATTTAGGCGTCAACGTGATTCGCCCTTCCGGCGACGAACAGGCCTATACGGTGCTGGTCCGCTTCGACAATCTCGACAATCTCTACCGCTGGCTCAACTCGCCGCAGCGCAAGCAATACATCGAAGAAGTCACTCCGCTGTTGCTGGAGAACGACCATATCGAGATCCGCCCCGGCGCAGAGTTCTGGTTTACCCCGCCCAACCCCAGCGTGCGCCAGCCGCCCCAGTGGAAGCAATTCATCATCACCCTGCTGGTGATCTTTCCATCCACCAATCTGGTGCCCTGGTTTTGGGGGCTGGCGCTGCCGCAGCTGGACGGCACGCTGCTCGGCCATTTTCTCAATGACGCCACCGTGGTCGCCCTGGTGGTGTACCTGTGGATGCCTATCGTGACTCGCGTTTTTCATCAATGGCTGACCCGCCGCTAGGCGGTTCGCCGGGAGAATGTTATGAACCACCACGCTTCATTGATCATCACCAACGGCAAGTTTCACACCATCGATCGCCAACACCCCACCGCGCAAGCGGTCGCCATCCGCGACGGCAAGTTTCTGGCGGTCGGCAGCGAAAGCGAAGTCATGCAGCACGCCGGGCCGGAAACCCAGGTGATCGATCTGCACGGCCACACCGCCATTCCGGGCCTGAACGACTCGCACCTGCACCTGATCCGCGGTGGCCTGAACTATAACCTGGAGCTGCGCTGGGAAGGCGTGCCCTCGCTGGCCGACGCGCTGCGCATGTTGAAAGAACAGGCGCTGCGCACCCCGAGCCCGCAATGGGTGCGGGTGGTCGGCGGCTGGACCGAATTCCAGTTCGCCGAGCGCCGCATGCCGACGCTGGACGAAATCAACCAGGCGGCGCCGGACACGCCGGTATTTATTCTGCATCTCTACGATCGCGCGCTGCTTAACCGTGCGGCGTTGAAAGTGGTCGGATACACCAAAGACACGCCGAACCCGCCGGGCGGCGAGATCCAGCGCGACGCCAACGGCAACCCGACCGGCATGCTGATCGCCAAACCCAACGCCATGATCCTGTACGCCACGCTGGCGAAAGGGCCGAAGCTGCCGCTGGAGCAGCAGGTCAACTCCACCCGCCAGTTTATGCGTGAGCTGAACCGCCTCGGTCTCACCAGCGCCATCGACGCCGGCGGCGGCTTCCAGAACTACCCGGAGGATTATCAGGTGATCGCCGAGCTGCACGAGAAAAAGCAGCTGACCATCCGCATCGCCTATAACCTGTTCACCCAGCGGCCTAAACAGGAGCTGGAAGACTTCGAGCTGTGGACCGACATGCTCAAGCCGGGCCAGGGCACCGACTTCTATCGCCACAACGGCGCCGGCGAGATGCTGGTGTTTTCCGCCGCCGACTTCGAAGACTTCCTGCAGCCGCGCCCGGATCTGCCGCCGGGCACCGAAGACGAACTGGAGCGAGTGGTGCGCCATCTGGTCGAGCACCGCTGGCCGTTCCGCCTGCACGCCACCTATGACGAATCCATCAGCCGCATGCTGGACGTGTTCGAGAAGGTGAACCGCGATATTCCGTTCAACGGCCTGCACTGGCTGTTCGACCACGCCGAAACCATTACCGAGCGCAATATCGAGCGCGTCAAGGCGCTGGGCGGCGGCATTGCAGTCCAGCACCGCATGGCGTTCCAGGGGGAGTATTTCGCCGACCGTTACGGCATCGAAGCCGCCAAACATACGCCGCCGGTGGCGAAAATGCTGGCGGCCGAGCTGCCGGTCGGGCTGGGCACCGACGCCACCCGCGTCGCCAGCTACAACCCGTGGACGGCGCTGTACTGGCTGGTTTCCGGCCGCACCGTCGGCGGCATGGCGATGTACGACGACAGCGCGCGGCTGGATCGCGAAACGGCGCTGATGCTGTGGACGCAGGGCAGCGCCTGGTTCTCCACCGAGCAGGGCAAGAAAGGCCAGATCAAGGTCGGCCAGTTGGCGGATTTGGCGGTGCTGTCGCAGGACTACTTCAGCGTGCCGGAAGAGCAGATCAAAGGCATCGAGTCGGTGATGACGGTGGTGGACGGCAAAGTGGTCTACGCCGCCGGCAGCTTCTCGCCGCTGGCGCCGCCGCCGCTGCCGGTGCTGCCGGAGTGGTCGCCGGTCACCCAGGTGCCGGGCCATTACCGCTCCGCACCGCCGTCGGCGGCGGCCCGCGTCGGGGTAGTGAGCCAGGCGCATCAATGCTGCGGTCCGTGCGGCGTGCACGCACACCAGCATGACATCGCGCGCCGCTCCAGCATCCCGGTGTCGGACGAGAATGCCTTCTGGGGCGCGTTCGGCTGTTCGTGTTTCTCGTTCTAAGTTATCAAGCTAATAACTTATTATAAAGTTAACTTAATAAGCTATTAAGATGGCAACATAATAAATTAATGGCGCTATCCACGGGAGAGCGCCATTTCATTTTCAATCGCGGTTGATCTCCAGCCAGCGCCGCAGTTCGGCGGAGGCGGCTATCGCGTCCAGCACGCACGACACCTTCCAGCCCTCTTCAAAGTCCGGCCACATGCGATCGCCCGCGGCGATGCCGTTGACCAGATCGCGGATCTCCACCGTCTTCTGATCGTTAAAGCCGATGCCGTGCCCGGCGCTGATGCAAAACGCCGCATAGTCCGGGTGCTTCGGCCCCACCAGCAGCGTCTTGAACCCCTGCCGCTCCGCCGGTTCATCGTGCCGATACAGCTTCAGCTCCGCCATCCGTTCCTGGGTATAACTCAGCGTGCCTTTGGTGCCGGTAACCACATAGGTCAGCCCCATCTTGCGCCCGCAGGCAATGCGCGACGTTTCGATAGTGCCCATCGCGCCGCCGGCGAAACGCAGCAACGCACTGGCCTGATCTTCGTTTTCCACCGGGTGCAGGCGCGTCGGGTCCTGCGGATCCGGGCGCTGTTTGATCACGGTCTGCATATCGCCGGAAACCGCCACGATATCGCCCACCAGGTAGTGCGCCATATTGACGATGTGCGCCGCCAGATCCCCGAGCGCGCCTAACCCGGCGCTGGCGCGGCGGCAGTGCCAGTCGATCGGCGTGCGCGGATCGGCCAGATAATCCTCATTGTGGGTGCCGTAAAAATGCACCACCTCGCCGATTTCACCGTTGGCGATAATTTCGCGCGCCAGTTGGCTGGTGGGGTTTTTCATGTAGTTAAAACCGACCAGCGTTTTCACCCCCTTGGCGCGCGCTGCCTGCACCATCTCCGCCGCGTCGGCGGCGTCCAGCGCCAGCGGCTTTTCCGAATACACGTGCTTGCCGTGGCGGATCGCCGCCAGCGCCATCTCTTTATGCAAAAAGTTGGGGGCGCAGATGTCCACCACATCGATCGCCGGATCGGCGACCAGCTGCCGCCAGTCGCCGGTCGAGCGCGCAAAGCCGAATTCGGCCGCGCGCTGCGCCGCCAGCTCGGGCGTCACTTCCGCCAGCATCTCCAGCACCAGGTCCCCTTTCAGAGGAAAGACCGTGGCGGCCTGCGCATAGGCGATAGCGTGACAACGCCCGATATAACCGGTGCCGATTAACCCAACGCGTACCTGTTTCATCATTTTCTCCCGTGACCAAAATTCTGCGTAGAACCAGGCGTCGCTCAATGAAACGCGCCGGTTGATAACGGGTTTGTATGGAATATAAATTTCAATAACAAGCACACAGGAAAATAAAGTTCATATTCGTGATGCCGTTCATGAAACGTTGACGGGATGATGCAATGAGGAAAGTCCGGACACGGCCGGCGTATCCGGACAAGATGAAATGAACCGTTTATTTCATATCACGGTAAACCGTTAGCACCGTGCTGCACGTAGCCAGGGCGTTGCAACAGGCGCTGCTGATAGGCCGCCAGCGCCGCATAATGCGGCCGCTCGAACGGCGTCATCAGCCAGCGGTTCAGCGACAGCCCCAGCACCACGTCCGCCAGCGTGAAGGCGGCGCCGGCGGCATAAGGGCCGTGCTGCGCAAGATGTGCGTCCAACAAGCCCATCAGCCGGTTCCATTCGCGCTCGGCGGCTGCCAGGCTGGCGGCATCCTGATAATCCGCATGCCCACGCACCCGCGACATAAACACGTAGCGCCAGGCGCCGTTCAGATCGGTGGCCTGCCAGTCCATCCACATCTCCACCGCCGCGCGCGCGCCGGGTGCCTGCGGCAGCAGATCTTGCCGCCCCTCCCGCCCCGCCAGATAGCGGCAAATGGTATTCGACTCCCACAGCACCCGCTCGCCGTCGATCAGCACCGGCACCAGGCCGTTGGGATTGAGCGCCAAAAACGCCGGCTCCTGCGTGGAGCGATAACCGCTGCCCCAGTCCTCCCGTTCCAGCGTCAGCCCCAACTCCTGACAGGTCCATAACACTTTGCGCACGTTGATCGATGAGGCTTTACCCAATAATTTCAGCATTCACTTTCCTTATTCTCTCCAGAACGGTTTATACCCTTCCCGCCAGGCATCCGCCCGCGTCAGGCCGATATCCGCCAGCTGCCTGTCGTTCAGCAGCAGTAACTCTCTGCGCGTTCTGCGACGCAACAAATACCAACGCCAGCGTGACCAGCCTACCCGTCGCCACATCGTCATGCCATCAAACAGAGCCATCTTATTATTCCCCCTGATGTTTTCGCCTGGTAGTGATGATGCGCGCCAGGCAAAAAACAATACAGATTCACGCTGGCGCTATTTTTTTCATACAGCTGCGCCAAAAAACCCGCTGAATGGTTTATTTTGAACGTATCTGTACCGGTTTTTTAATCCTGACCACCGATGAGAGGCCTCTGTATGACACGCTACGCCACGCTGGCCGCCATTCTCAGCCAACGCATTCAGCAAGGGTTGTATCCGGCCGGCCATCGCCTGCCTTCGGTGCGCACGTTGAGCCAGGAGCACGGCGTCAGCATCAGCACGGTGCAGCAAGCCTACCGGTTGCTCGAGGAACAGCGCCTGGTGGAAGCGCGGCCGAAGTCGGGCTACTTCGTGCATATGCAGCGCGCGCAGGCCGAGCTGCCCGCCATGACGGCGCCGGTGCAGCGGCCGGTGGACATTTCGCAATGGGAGCAGGTGCTGGAACTGGTGCGCAGCCGGCCGCGCGAAGGCCTGATCCAGCTGGGGCGCGGCATGCCGGATATCGCCGAACCGACGATGAAACCGCTGATCGTCGCCCTGCGCAACGCCGCCCGCCACGGCGACCTGCGCAGTCTGTATTACGACAGCATTCAGGGCGTGGCCGCGCTGCGCGAACAGGTCGCCCGTCTGCTGCTGGACTCCGGCTGCCAAATCGGCCCCGATCAGCTGCTGATCACCACCGGTTGTCAGGAAGCAATCTCCGCCGGGCTGCGCGCCGTTTGCCAACCCGGCGACATCGTGGCGGTCGATTCGCCCTGCTTCCACGGCACCATGCAGACGCTGAAGGGGCTGGGCATCAAGGCGCTGGAAATCCCCACCGATCCGCTCACCGGCGTCAGCCTGGCCGCGCTGGAG
This sequence comes from Serratia sp. CY71090, assembly GCF_052166845.1. Classification (NCBI taxonomy): domain Bacteria; kingdom Pseudomonadati; phylum Pseudomonadota; class Gammaproteobacteria; order Enterobacterales; family Yersiniaceae; genus Serratia; species Serratia sp. CY71090. The sequence goes on from NZ_JBJNOA010000003.1 coordinate 177,017, forward strand.
ATGGCGCTGGAACAGTGGCCGGTCAAGGCCATCCTGCTGACGCCCAACTGCAATAATCCGCTGGGCTACATCATGCCCGACGCCCACAAACAGCGGCTGCTGACGCTGGCGCAGCGCCACGACGCGGCGATCATCGAAGACGATGTCTACGGCGACATCGCCTATCACTACCCGCGGCCGCGCACCATCAAGTCATTCGACGACGACGGCCGCGTGCTGCTGTGCAGCTCGTTTTCCAAAACGCTGGCGCCGGGGCTGCGCGTGGGCTGGATCGCGCCCGGCCGCTACCTGGAACGGGTGCTGCACATGAAGTTCATCGGCTCCGGCGCCACCGCCACCCAGCCGCAGCTGGCGATCGCCGAATTTATCCGCGGCGGGCATTACCTGCAGCACCTGCGGCGCATGCGCGCCCGCTACCAGCAGAACCGCGACCGCATGACCGATCTTATCCTGAAACACTTCCCGGCCGGCACCCGCGTCAGCCGGCCGCGCGGCGGTTTTATGCTGTGGATCGAACTGGACGAGGCGTTCGACACCCTGCGGCTGAACCGCCATCTTGAACAGCAAGGCGTACAAATCGCCGTCGGCAGCATCTTTTCCGCCGCCGGCAAGTACCGCAACTGCCTGCGCATCAACTATGCGCCGACGCTGACGACAGAGATCGAGATGGCAGTGCAGAAGGTCGGCGCCACCATCCAGCGGCTGATGCCGGCCGACAGTTTGGCGCAATCGGATTAAATCTTGACGCGATCGGATTATCGCTGCGCTGCCCGGCGCTCTAAAGTGGCATCACACCCACTCGCAATCAGGAAGGTCATGATGTCTCAGTCACAAGTATGGTTAATCACCGGCAGTTCCCGCGGCCTGGGCCAACAGCTGGCGCAGGCGGTGTTGGCCGCCGGGCACCGTCTGGTCGCCACCGCCCGTCAGCCGCAACAGCTGCAGCCGCTGGTGGAACGCTACGGCGATCGGGTCGCCACAGTCGCGCTCGACGTCACCGACGCCGCCGCCGCCGAACGCGCGGTGCGCACGGCGATTGAACGCTTCGGTCGGCTGGACGTGCTGGTCAACAACGCCGGCTACGGCAATATCGCGCCGGTGGAGGAAGCCGATGAAGCCGATTTTCGCGCGCAGCTCGAAACCAACTTCTTCGGCGTGTTCAACGTCACCCGCGCGGCGCTGCCGATATTACGCCGGCAGGGCAGCGGCCACATCATCCAGATCGCCACCATCGGCGCTCGCCTCGGCATTGCCGGCCTCAGCGCCTACCATACCGCCAAGTGGGCGGTCGAAGGGTTCTCCGAATCATTGGCCAAAGAGATGGCCCCCTTCGGCGTCAAGGTGACGATGGTCGAACCCGGCGGCTTCCGCACCGACTGGGCCGGTTCTTCAATGACCATTGCGCCGATCGGCGAAGCCTATCAGCCGACGCTGGGGCCGATGCTGGCCTTCCTGCAGCAGCATAACGGCAGCCAAACCGGCGATCCGGCCAAGGCGGCGCAGGCGATCCTGCAGTTGGCGGCGCTGGAAGCCCCTCCGCTACGCCTGCTGCTCGGCAGCGACGCGGTGCATATGGCGGCGCAGGTGTTGGCAGAACGCCAGGCGGAGGACGCCGCGTTTCGCGCCCTCAGTCTCAGCACCGACCACGACGACAGCTCGCCGGATCACGCCGCGATGGCGGCGGTGGTGACGGGAAAATCCTAAGGAGCCCGCATTGAGCAGCGATCAAATTCCGGTTTCCGGCGCGCTGGCGGTACACCTGGCGGCGCAGGGCGTCGATATTGAGCAGCTCGGCCGATTGGCCGGGTTGCCCGCCGGGCTGTTCGGCGAACGGCGCGACAAGATTAAACTCACTACGCAACAATTCTTCTCTCTTTGGCGCAGTCTGCCGCAGTTGAACGACGATCCCGCCTTCGGTCTGCGTCTGGGCGGCGAGGCGGCGCCGGAACACTATGACATTGCCTTGGTCGCCGCGTTGCATTCCGCCACGCTGGGCGAAGCATTGCAAAAGGTGGCGCGCTATAAACGGCTGGTTTGCCCGGAAGAGCTGATGCTGGTGGAAGACGGCGACAGCATGCGCCTGCACACCCGCTGGACCATGAGCGAGGGCCACGCGCCGGCGCTGCTGATCGACGCCATGTTCGCCGCCATCACGGCCCTGTGTCGGCGCGGCACCGGCTTGCCCCTGCAGCCGCAGGCGATCGAATTGACCCGGCGAGCGGACGCCGCCTCACCGCTGGCGCGCTATTTCGGCTGCCCGGTGACATTCAACGCCCCGCTGGACGTGCTGGTGTTCGATCGCGCGTTGATGCGTCAACCCTTCGTCACCTACAACCAGGCCATGCTGGCGGTGCTGCTGCCTGGGCTGGAGGCGGAGCTGGCCAAATCTCAGTCGGCGCACGATCTGCCCACGCAGGTGATGGCGATCCTCAGCCGCAGCATGCGCGGCCAGCGCCCCAGCGTCAACAGCGTGGCCGCTGAACTCTATCTCAGCCCGCGCACGCTGCAGCGCCGCTTGCAACAGCACGGCTACAGCTACCAGCAATTGTTGGACAAAACCCGCCACCGCACCGCCTGCCGGCTGTTGGCGGAAACCGACCTTGAACCGGGCGAAATCGCCTTTGTGCTGGGATTCGAAGAGCTGAATTCGTTCAGCCGCGCCTTTATTCAGTGGGAAACGCTGACGCCCAGCCGCTGGCGCACGCAGCGCGCCGCCGGCCAGTGGGAGAACAGAGCATGAAAATGATGATTTTCGGCGCCAGCGGCATGGTGGGCCAGGGCGCGCTGCGGGAATGCCTGCGCGATCCGCGCGTCAGCGAAGTGCTCAGCATCGGCCGAAGCCCGTTGGCCCAGAGCCACGCCAAACTGCGCCAGCTTTCTGTGCCCGATCTGCGTGATCTGTCGGCGCTGGAGCCGCAGCTCGCCGGCTACGACGCCTGCTTCTTCTGCCTGGGGATTTCGTCCTCCGGCCTGAGTGAAGCTGAATATCGCGCGGTGACTTACGATCTGACGCTGGCCGCCGCCCGCCCGTTGGCGACGCTGAATCCGTCGATGGTCTTCGTCTACGTCTCCGGCCTCGGCACCGACAGCAGCGAACGCGGCCGCAGCATGTGGGCCAGGGTCAAGGGCGCCACCGAAAACGCGCTGCTGGCGCTGCCGTTCCACGCGGTGATGTTCCGCCCTGGCGCCATTGTGCCGCTGCACGGCATTCGCTCCAAAACCCGCCTCTACGATCTGGCCTATCGGCAGTTCAAGCCGCTGTGGCTCGGCGCATTGCGGCTGTTTCCCGCCCGGGTAAGCAGCACCGAACGAATCGGGCGGGCGATGCTGGCGGTGGCGCGACGGGAAAGCGCGCTGCGCATCATCGAACCGGCGCAGATCAACCGGCTGGCGGCATCCTGAACAACGGGGTTAACCGCCCTGCCGCCAATACTCCGCCACCCGGCGGCGCAGGTGTTCGATACCCTGCGGATGGTGAATAAACTGCTCCACCGGCATCATCCGCCAACGCTGCCCCTCGTCGCCGAAACGTATGGCGGCGATCTGCACCGGAGTGATCATCCCGGCCATGAACCAGGTCGGCGGATAGCCGGGCAAAATGCCGTCGTAGCGCCGCCGCCAGACAACCTGACGTTCGGCGATCGCCACGCCGAACTCTTCCTGCGTCTCCCGCTGCACGCATTGCAGCGGCGTTTCGCCGTTTTCCCGCCCGCCGCCGGGCAGATCCCACAGGCCGGGCCACGGAATGCCCGGTTTATCGTCCCGTTGGTAAACCAGCAGGAAACCATCGCACAGCAGCGCGATCTTGGCCCCGCCAAACGCCTCGTCCGTCATGATTTTTTCGCTCCCTGCCCATTGCCTTTGACTGAACATCATACTTCATCCCCGCGCGGCCTGGTGTATAGTGAAAATCCGTTTTCACAACAGGCGAACAATAACGATGAACTCTCCGTTTCTGGTGACCCCTCAATGGCTTGCGCAACATATCAACGATGAAAATCTGGTGGTGATCGACGTCCGGATGTCGCCGGTGGGGCTAACGCCGAAAAAGGACATGCTTGCCGAGTTCGAACGCGGCCATATCCCCGGCGCGGTCTATTTCGACATCGACGAAGTGGCGGACAAAAATACCGCGCTGCCGCACATGTTGCCGACGGCGGCGGAGTTTGGCGCGGCGGTGGGCAAGCTGGGCATCAGCGAGCGCGATACCCTGGTGATTTACGATGAGGGTAACCAGTTCTCCGCGCCGCGCGGCTGGTGGACCTTCCGCAATTTCGGCGCCCAGCATGTTTACGTACTGGACGAAGGGCTGAACGGCTGGACGGCGCAGGGCCAGGCGCTGGCAACCGGCCCGGCGCAGCCTGAACCGCAGGCGTTCAACGCCCGGTTCAACGCCGACGCGGTGGTGGATATGCGGCAAGTGGAACAGGCGTTAGGCACGCCGGTGCAAATTCTCGACGCGCGCGCCGCGCCGCGCTTTTATGCCGAAGCGCCGGAGCCGCGCCCCGGCCTGCACCGCGGCCACATTCCCGGCAGCATCAACATTCCGTACGGCGAGCTGCTGGAAAACGGCCGCTTCAAATCGCTGGAGGCGCTGCGCCAAACCTTCAGCGACAAGGGCGTGGATATCAACGGCCCGATCATCACCAGCTGCGGCTCCGGCGTGACGGCGGCGGTGCTGGCGTTCGGCCTGCTGTCGCTCGGCGCCCCGCAGGTCAAGCTGTATGACGGCGCCTGGAGCGAATGGGGCCAGCTGAGCGGCAAACAGCCCATCGCCAAAGATTAGGTTTCGATCCGCTCGACCACGATCTGCGCCAGCCGCTGCACGGCCGCCGAGGGCTGATCCTCGGCGCGGTGCAGCACCACGCCGAGCTGGCCGAGAACGGGCAGCAGTTCGGGCGCCAACGGTGACAGGCCGGGCGGCAAACCCGCCGCCGTGCGCACCGTGACGCCCAACCCGGCGCTCACCGCCGCCCAAACGCCGTTCAGGCTGCGGCTGGTAAAGGCGATGCGCCAGGGAATGCCGGCGCGATCCAGCGCCTGCGTCGCCGCGCTGCGCATCAGACAGGGTGCGTCGAACATCACCAACGGCAACGGCTCATCCCCTTCTCGCCACGGCGCCAGCGCGAAGCCTGGCGACGCAATCCAGTGCAACTGCCGCTGCCCCAGCGCCTGATGAAACGGCGTGCTCAGACCGCCATCCCACGCCAGCGACAGATCCAGCTGGCCTTTCAGCACCCAGTCGATCAGCTCGGCATTGCGGGCGATGCGCGCCTCGATGCGCACCTTCGGATTGGCACGCGCAAAGCTGCCCAACACCTGCGGCAGAAACGTCTCGCCGAAATCCTCCTGCAGCCCCAGCCGCACCGTGCCCTGCAGATCCAACCCGCGCACCGCGGCGGCGGCTTCGTCATTAAGCTCCAGCAGGCGGCGCGCGTAACCGAGCAGGGTTTCCCCCGCCTCGGTCATCACCATGCCGCGTCCGGCCTTGCGCAGGATCGGCGCGCCGACCTGCTGCTCCAGCTTTTTCAGGTGAGCGCTGACCGCCGACGTCGAACGCCCCAGCCGTTCCGCCGCCTTGGCGAAGCTGCCCAGCTCGACGCCGGTGACGAAGCTGCGCAAATCCTCGAGATCGAACGTGATTCGCCCCATGCTGACCATCCTGATTTTCTGAACCATCAATCAAAATAATACCGATTTTACTGATAAAGATGGCGTGTCACGCTCTCCCGGTCAATGTCTTTGCGGAGAATCCTTATGCTCGCGATGCAATACCGTTTCACCCTGCCCGCCGATTACGACATGGCGATCGTCCGCCGCCGCATCGCCGATTTCGGCCATCGGCTCGACGCCTGCCCGCAGCTGATCGTCAAAGCCTATCTGTACGCGCAGCGCAGCGAAGGCAGCGCCACCGCGAGGCGAGCACGCCACCAACCGGTTGTCAGACAAGCGCCATTTGATGGAGAAAAAAGATGACTGCAGCTGTCAGCATTGGATAAATGTTCCTGAAAAATGGTTTTTAGGTTAAAAAACACATCGAAACTGGCATTTTCATACATTATGTATCGTTAGTTCACGCCAGCCGCGGATAGGTCACGCTGCGTTTCATGGTTAGAAACCCCAAAAAGTCGATTGACCTTCTTAATTATCAAGAATGCTATGCTGACCTAATTTATAAGTTTTAATACACTTTTTGAGTCGACCTGTAATGCTCAGGTTGTGCCATCTCTGACAAGGCCTACATAAGGTGATAACAATAGTTATTTATCTTAAATTCAGTTCCTCTATTAAAGGCAGGAGGTACTATGGAGAACGAAAAGTCAGTTTTAATACAACGCATTCTCTTTTCTTATAAAAATGAGAATGGCACCGAAATTAGTTGCCAGTCAGATATTGTTGCAACAAAAGAACAAGCACTAGACTATTTCTTCAAGGCTTTTGAAGGTGCCGATGTTTCAATTATAGATGTATCTAATGACAAACAATGGCAACAGCACTCACATGAACATTAATTAATTGGAGGTATTATGATTTCTCAAAACGTCTGGGCACCGCCAGGTGCCTTTGGACCCTGGGTTAATCTTGAAAGTCATATTGGTGATATAGCATACACTGTTTACTTTGAGTCTATCTCTCAACTTGAAGGTCCCTTTGTGGCATTTATTTGGTATGCGCCAAACGGCCCTAAAACAGTGACGGTTATTGGCCCTGCATCGTTTCAAATTGCATGTCGAGGCGCTGGGCAAGATAAAATCAAATTTAAGAGCATTAGCGGGACGGGACAAGGTGTTCACGTTTATACTAATTTAGCTTGATACCATAAAGCAACCTTATTATAAATAAGGTTGCTATTCTATACCTTATTGGTCGTAAGCACTGAGTATGTCGATAGCGAGTTCTTTGTTGGTGACAGACTGATAATATCCGTTGCCAACATCTATTTTAGAATGAATTCTTACAGGAGATGTTACTGGTGTTTCGTTAAAATAAACGGAAACATCCTTACCCTCGTTGCTGTTTATCAAATTGTTTAACTTTTTCTTACACTGGTCATTGTCACTTAAATTTATAATCACACCGGTTTGATTAGTCTTTTTATTATCTTGTAACTTTGCTGTTGCGACACATTTATGACTTAGGGTAAAACTATCCTGCCCAACTACATACTTTAGCTGATCTTTTTCTTTGTAACTTGAGCAGCCTAATAATAACAATGCAGGTACGCTTAACAATAAGGACTTCGTCTTAAATCTTTTCATATCAACTCCTTTTGTGGGGGCTTAGCCTTAGAATAAGCTACAATCGTATTGTAGTACGTTAATAAGTTCGATGCATCTCAATGTTCTCCTTATAACCTACATAAATCAACATACGGTCATCTGACATATTTTATAAATGTGCTTACATCCACCCTCCGCACTGAGCCAGAAATTATCAAAATTCTATAAAGAATTATCTGCTGGTGCTGGCCGCCCCCTGCCTTTAATGATTAAAAAGCGAGCTACCGTCTACCCTGTGCATGTTGATTCAGGTACTGGCGACGTTTGGCCGCGCGTCAATCACTGGCTGACGCATTTCGATCGCCCTCATCTGGCCGAGGCCGCCTGGGCAACCTGTCAGGAACAGGCCACCATCCCCTACAGCGATCTGCCTGCGCTGCGTCGGCCATCTGTCCATCCCCTTTGACCACACTGCGCCGCGGGTTGACAGTCAAACTTGATATTGATAATCATTATCAACACTAAACATTCACTTGCGGCTCACGGGATGCGGGCCGCTCTCCGGGGTCAACCACCATGCCGTCATCACCGATCACACCTTACGCCACCACCTGCTGCATCGTGGGGGGCGGCCCCGCCGGGCTGATGCTCGGCTATCTGCTGGCGCGGGCGGGGATCGACGTGACGGTGCTGGAGAAGCACGCCGACTTTCTGCGTGATTTCCGCGGTGACACCATTCACCCGTCGACGCTGGAAGTCATGCATCAGCTGGGTCTGCTCGACGAACTGCTGACGTTGCCGCACCAACGCGCGGAATCCCTGCATGCCGAAGTCGCCGGCCGCGACATCAAGCTGGCGGATTTCAGCCGCCTGCCGACGCGCTGCAAATTTATCGCCTTTATGCCGCAGTGGGAGTTTCTCAACTTTTTGGCGCAGCAGGCCGCCGCCTTCCCCCATTTCAGGCTGCTCACCTCGACGCAGGTTCATAAGCTGCTGTATGACCGCGGCCAGGTATGCGGCGTGCTGGCCGACGCGCCGGAGGGCCCGATCCGCGTGCGCAGCCAGCTGGTGATCGGCACCGACGGCCGCAACTCGGTGGTGCGCGAGCAGGCGGCGCTCAGCAGCCGCTCCTTCGGCGCCCCGCGCGACGTCTTGTGGATGAAGCTCAGCAAGCAGCCGGGCGATCCGGCCTGGTCGATGGGCCACACCGGGCCGAAGCAAAACTTCATCATGATCGATCGCGGCGACTACTGGCAGTGCGGCTATTCGATCGACAAAGGCAGCTTCGACGCGATCCGCCGCAGCGGGCTGGAGAAATTTTTGCTGCACCTCGCCGAGGTGGCGCCATTCCAGGACGATCGCCTGCAGGAGATCGTCGAGTGGGATCAGGTAAAACTGCTGAGCATTCGCATCGATCGTCTGGATCGCTGGGCCAAACCGGGCGTGCTGTGCATCGGCGACGCCGCGCACGCCATGTCGCCGATCGGCGGCGTGGGCGTCAACCTGGCGATTCAGGACGCGGTGGCCGCCGCCAACGCCCTGATCCCGCCGCTGCGCCAGCATCGGCTGCAGCTGAAGCATCTGCTGAGCGTGCAGCGCCGGCGCGAATTTCCCACCCGGGCCATCCAGTTTTTGCAGATCAAAATGAGTCAGCGTAAGCCGGGTCAGCGCCGCACGGCGGGCGGCTCACGCCTGATCGCCCGCGTCGGCAACAGCCGCTGGCTGCCTCGCCTGTTCGGCCGCATCATCGGCCTGGGCTTTCGCCGCGAAACGCCGCGGCATCTGTCCAACGAAACCTGCCCGCCGGAATAACATTGGTGATTTTTTCATCGCGCCGTATAATGATTGAATCGAACGATTTAATTAACTGGAGCGATTAAATGTACGCACTCACCGCGAACGAGGCCAAAACCCAATTCGGCGATTTGCTGCTCAAGGCGCAGCGTGAACCGGTGCAAATCAATCGCAACGGCAAACCGGTCGCCGTCGTCATGTCGGTAGAAGACTACCAGGCGCTGGAAGATCTCAAATTACGCGCGCTGCAGCAAAAAATCGCGCAGGCTACCGCCGAGGAAGACGCCGGTAAGGCGGTAGACGGCGATGCCTTCTTCAACCGTCTGCTCACCGATGAAACCGACTGAGATGCCCGCGTTTCGCCTCACCCCGCAGGCGCAACAAGATCTGCTGGCTATTCGCCATTTCACCGTCGAGCACTGGGGCCAAGCGCAATCTCGCCGCTATCTTGAGCAGTTGAGAGAGGTCATGCATCATCTGGCGGATATGCCGGAAGCGGGTAAGGCCCACTTTCACGATCTGGGCGAAGCGATACGCAGTTTTCCTTACGCCAGCCATAGGATCTATTACCGCAGCCGCCCTGCCGGCATCACCGTTCTTGCCATTCTGCATCAGGCGATGGTGCCCCACCGGCATCTGGAACAACGGCTGTAATTTTTCTTACTCAAAGGGGCACTCATGTTCACCGTCCGTCAGGCATTGCTGGAAGATTTAACCCTGGTGCGCGATATCGGCATCCGCACCTATCGCGCCCACTTCGGTGAGCTGTGGCGCTACCCGCACGAGCTGGAGGCCTTTCTGGCGGAGGATTTTTCCGTCTCCGCCCTGGAACAGACGCTGCGCCAGCCCGACGTGTGCTGGCTGTTGGCCTATGAGAATGACGCCCTGGTCGGCTATGCGCGGGTGAACTTCGACAGCCTGCTGGCACCAACCGAACAAATCGGCGCAGAGCTGCAGAAAATCTATTTCCTGCCGGGCCATGCCGGCAACGGCTATGGCCAGCGCCTGTACGAACAGGTGCAGCAGCGGGCCATCGAGCGCCAGCAGAAGACGCTGTGGCTGGAGGTGCTGCAACGCAACACCGGCGCCCAACGTTTTTATCAGCGTCAGGGATTGAGCATGTGTGGCGAGACCTGCTACACCAGCGCCCAGGGCTCGATAGGCATCTGGTATATGAGCAAGGCGCTGTAACCGCGCCCCGCTCCGCCTTCGTTAGCGCGGCTCCCGCTGCAACATCAGGAACAGCAAGGCAAACGCATTGGGCGCCAGGTAGATCAGCGCCCCCAGCTGCACCGCCAACGGATCCTTCTTGGCCTGCCAGGCCATGAACCAGTCGCCGGCGACCACCATAAAGCCGACGCCCCACACCGCGATCGCGCAAAGCGCTCCCAACATCGCCCAGGCTTTGCCCTTGGCGAAGGCGGTGTAAGGGCCTTTCAATCGCCCGATCATCAGCACCACGCCCGCGGCCGCGAATAGGCCGGCCAGCGTTTCCAGCGTGGTGATGACCGCCAACCCCAACATGCAGGCCCAGTCGGCGCTGATCGCGCGCCACATCAGCCCCGGCGTTTGATAGGTATCCTGCATGGCAAGCGGCGGCCCGACCGCATTGCGCGCGGTGCCGGCGAAATCCGCCGTATTGTTCAACAGGCTGAACAGCCCCCACAGGGCCGGAAACAGAGACAGGACGATGCAACCAAGGCGTGACACAGTGATTTCGTTCATGATGATGTTAGCTATCCATGGCAAGGGATTAATAAAGAACGTCTTTTAGATTAATCCATAACATCAGCAAGGAAAAACAACGGCACGACTTTCAGACATGCGGCTCCCATTTTTTCGTTCAAATCGCCACCAGCCCACGTACGCCGTCCTGTTCCATAGCGCTGCCGGCGCCACGCTGCACGATGCTGCCGCGCGACATCACCAGATAGCTGTCCGCCAGATCGGCGGCGAAGTCATAGAACTGCTCCACCAGCAGGATCGCCATATCGCCGCGCGCCGCCAGCTGTTTGACCACTGCGCCGATCTCCTTGATCACCGAAGGCTGGATCCCTTCCGTCGGTTCGTCGAGAATCAACAGCTGCGGCCGGCAGGCCAGCGCCCGGCCGATCGCCAGCTGCTGTTGCTGCCCGCCGGAGAGATCGCCGCCGCGCCGATCCTTCATTTGCCGCAGCACCGGAAACAGGTCATAGATCGGATCCGGCACCGCGCGCGCGTCGGCGCCGGAAAAACGCGCCAGCCCCATCAGCAGATTTTCCTCCACCGTCAGGCGCGGAAAAATCTCCCGCCCCTGCGGCACATAGGCGATGCCCGCCTGCACCCGCTGATGCGGCTTTTTACCGGTGATGGTTTCGCCCTGCCAACGGACGCTGCCGCTGCGCGCCGGGATCAGCCCCATCAGGCATTTCAGCAGCGTGGTCTTGCCCACGCCGTTGCGCCCCAGCAGGCAGGTCACCTCGCCGATGCGCGCCTCGAACGACAGGCCGCGCAGAATGTGGCTGCCGCCGTAATACTGATTCAATTCTTCTACCTGCAGCATGATTACGCCTCCTCAGCGCCCCAGATATACCTCAATCACCCGTTCATCTGCCTGCACCTGCGCCAGCGATCCTTCCGCCAGCACCTGCCCCTGATGCAGCACCGTCACGCGATCGGCAATGGTTTCCACAAACCCCATGTCGTGCTCCACCACCATCAGCGAATGCTTGCCCGCCAGCTCGCGGAACAGTTCGGCGGTGTAGTCGGTTTCGGCGTCGGTCATGCCGGCCGCCGGTTCGTCCAGCAGCAGCAGGTGCGGCTCCTGCACCAGCAGCATGCCGATCTCAAGAAACTGTTTCTGCCCGTGGGACAGCAACCCGGCGGGCCGGTGGCGTTCATGCCCCAGCCGCAGGGTCTTCAGCATCTCGTCGATGCGGTCGCGCTGCTCGCTGCTCAGGCGGGCGCGCAGGCAGGCCCACACCGACTTGCGGGTTTTCTGGGCGATCTCCAGATTTTCGAACACCGTCAGCGCCTCGAACACCGTCGGTTTTTGAAACTTGCGGCCAATGCCGGCGTGGGCGATCTGCATCGGCGCCAGCCGGGTCAGATCGACGGTCTGATCGTAAAACACCCTGCCGCTGTCCGGCCGGGTTTTGCCGGTGATCACATCCATCAGCGTGGTCTTGCCGGCGCCGTTGGGGCCGATCACGCAGCGCAGTTCGCCGACGCCAATGCGCAGCGACAGATCGGTCAGCGCGCGAAAACCGTCGAAGCTGACGTTGACGTTGTCGAGCTGCAACACCGGATCGGTTTGCTGCCGGTATTTGTCCGCCGGCAGCGGATGGGTAAACAGTTCGTCGGTCACTTGCATCGCCTTCATAAGCTTTTCCTCCGCCGCAGCAGGCCGATCACCCCTTTAGGGAGAAACAGCGTGACGACGATAAACATCAGGCCGAGGAAAAACTGCCAGTATTCGGGAATGGCCATGGTGAACCAGCTCTTGGCGCCGTTGACGATGCCGGCGCCGAGCAGCGGCCCCACCAGCGTGCCGCGCCCGCCGAGCGCCACCCAGATGGCGGCCTCGATCGAGTTGGTCGGCGACATTTCGCCGGGGTTGATGATGCCGACCTGCGGCACATAGAGCGCGCCGGCCAGCCCGCACAGCACCGCCGACAGCGTCCAGACGAACAGCTTGAAGCCCTTCGGATCGTAGCCGCAGAAGGTCAGGCGGTTTTCCGCATCGCGCACTGCGGTCAGCACCCGGCCGAACTTGCTGCGCGCCAGGGCAAAGCCGATGGCCAGGCTGGCGGCCAGCAGCAGCACCGTCGCCAGGAACAGCGCCACCCGCGTGCCGGCGGCGGTGATGGGAAAGCCGAGCAGCGTGGTGAAACCGGTAAAGCCGTTATTGCCGCCGAAGCCGGTCTCGTTGCGAAAGAACAGCAGCATGCCGGCATAGGTCAGCGCCTGGGTCATGATCGAGAAATACACCCCTTTGATTTTCGAGCGAAAGGCGAAATAGCCGAACAGAAAGGCCAGCAGGCCCGGCACCAGCACGATCAGGCACAGCGCCCAGGCGAAATGCTGGGTGCCGCTCCAGAACCACGGCAGCTCATTCCAGGAGAGGAATGCCATAAACGCCGGCAGCCCGTCGCCCGCCGCCTGCCGCATCAGGTACATGCCCATGGCGTAGCCGCCGAGCGCGAAGAACAGCCCGTGGCCGAGCGACAGCAGCCCGGCATAGCCCCACACCAGATCGAGCGCCACCGCCACCACCGCGTAGCACAGGATCTTGCCCGCCAGCGTCAGGGTATAGGTGGACACCGCCAGCGGATGATCCGCCGGCAACAGCGTCATGAACGGCATCACCAGCAGCGCCAGCAACGCCAACCCGCCGATGCTCAACGCCAGCCGGGGCGCTTTCTGCACGCCGGTTACGGTCAATGGTTGGCTCATCAGTCAATCACCCTGCCCTTAAGGGCGAACAGCCCCTGCGGACGCTTTTGAATAAACAGAACGATCAGCACCAGGATCAGGATCTTGCCCAGCACGGCGCCGATCTGCGGTTCGAGGATCTTATTGACGATGCCGAGGCCAAAGGCCGCCGCCACCGTCCCCGCCAGCTGGCCGACGCCACCGAGCACCACCACCAGGAACGAATCGATGATGTAACCTTGCCCCAGCTCCGGCCCGACGTTGCCCAGCTGCGACAGCGCCACCCCGCCGAGCCCGGCGATGCCGGATCCCAGCCCGAAGGCCAGCATGTCCACCCGGCCGGTAGGCACGCCGCAGCAGGCCGCCATCGCGCGGTTTTGCGTCACCGCGCGCACGTTCATGCCGAGCCGGGTCTTGTTCAGCAGCAGCCAGGTCAACGCCAGCACCAGCAGCACGAACGCGATCACCGCGATGCGGTTCCACGGCAACACCAGGTTCGGCAACAGCTGCACGCCGCCCGACAGCCACGCCGGGTTGGCGACCTCGACGTTCTGCGCGCCGAACAGCACCCGCACCAGCTGGATCAGTACCAGGCTGATGCCCCAGGTAGCCAGCAGGGTTTCCAGCGGCCGGCCGTACAGGTGGCGGATCACCGTGCGCTCCAGCGCCATGCCGATCCCGGCGGTGATGGCGAACGCCACCGGCAGCGCCGCCAACGGATAGAGCGCCAGCCACTGCGGCGCAAACTGTTGAAACAGCCCCTGCACCAGATAGGCCGAATAGGCGCCGAGCATCAGCATTTCGCCGTGCGCCATATTGATGACGCCGAGCAGGCCGTAGGTGATCGCCAGACCAAGCGCCGCCAACAGCAGGATCGAACCGAGCGACAGGCCGCTGAACGCCTGGCCGAGCAGATCGCCGATCATCAGGCGATGCTGCACGCGCTGCAGGCTGCGTTGCGCCTCGGCGCGCACCGCGGCGTCCGGCTCATTGGCCGCGTCGGTCAACGCCTGCAGCCGCGCGCGGGTTTCCGGCTCGCCCGATTCCCCCAGCAGCCGCACCGCATTGAAGCGCACCTGCGGGCTGGCGTCAGTCAATTGCAGGTTGGCCAGCGCAATGCTCAGCGCATCGCGTACCTGCGGGTCTTTCTCCTGCGCCAGCCGCCGGGTCAACAGCGGCAACTGCTCGCCCTGCGCCTCGCGCTGCAGCGCGGTCGCCGCCTGCAGCCGCACCGCCGCGTCCGCGCTGACCAACCGCTGCGCCGACAACGCGTTGGCGATCAGAATGCGCAGCCGGTTGTTCAGCCACACCTTCTTCGGTTCGCCAACCGGGGCCGCCTCACCTTCAAGCGGCAGATAGCTATCGCCCTGGCGGATAAAGGCGCGCTTCGCTTCGTCGATCGCCACGGTTTCCTGCTGCAGCCCCTGCAGCAACGGCAGGCGCGCGGGATCCGGCTCGGCCGCCCACGCCTGCAGCAGTTTGGCCTGCTGCGCGCGAGTGGCCGCCGCGAACTCATCGGCCGGCCCGGCCTGCGCCAGCAGGGGCCAGGCGCACAGCAGCCACAGCCCGACGCGCAAAAAGGATAAAAACGGAGATTGCATCAGCTGCCTCTTCTGTTGGGCCGGCGGGCGTTGGGCCGCGCCGGCGCTGAGTGACGTTACTTGCCGCCTTTCACCGGGTAATCCGGTTTTTTGTCGTTACCGGCGATATAGGGGCTCCACGGCTGCGCGCGCACCGGCGCTTCGGTCTGCCACACCACGTTGAACTGGCCGTTGCCCTCGATCTCGCCGATCATCACCGGCTTGTGCAGGTGGTGGTTGGTCTTGTCCATGGTCAGCGTGAAGCCCGACGGCGCGGCGAAGGTTTGCCCGGCCATCGCCGCGCGCACCTTATCGACGTCGGTGGTGCCGGCCTTTTCCACCGCCTGCGCCCACATGTGCAGGCCGACGTAAGTGGCTTCCATCGGATCGTTGGTCACCGCAGTGGCGTAATTCGGCAGGTTGTGCGCCTTGGCGTAGGCTTTCCACTGGCTGACAAACTGTTTGTTGGTCGGGTTATCCAGCGATTCGAAGTAGTTCCAGGCCGCCAGGTTGCCCACCAGCGGTTTGGTGTCGATGCCGCGCAGCTCTTCCTCGCCGACCGAGAAGGCGATCACCGGCACGTCGGTGGCCTTGACGCCCTGGTTGGCGAGTTCTTTGTAGAACGGCACGTTGGAATCGCCGTTGATGGTGGAGATCACCGCGGTGTTGCCGCCGGCGGCGAACTTCTTGATGTTGGCGACGATGGTCTGGTAATCGCTGTAGCCGAACGGCGTATAGACCTCTTCGATATCCTTGTCCTGCACGCCTTTGCTGTGCAGGAAGGCGCGTAGGATCTTGTTGGTGGTGCGCGGATAGACGTAATCGGTGCCCAACAGGAAGAAGCGCTTGGCGCCGCCGCCGTCCTCGCTCAGCAGGTATTCCACCGCCGGGATCGCCTGCTGGTTCGGCGCCGCGCCGGTGTAGAAGACGTTCGGCGACATCTCTTCGCCTTCGTATTGCACCGGATAGAACAACAGTCCGTTCAGCTCCTCAAACACCGGCAGCACCGACTTGCGCGACACCGAGGTCCAGCAGCCGAACACCGCCGCCACCTTGTCCTGGCTCAGCAGCTGGCGCGCCTTTTCGGCGAACAGCGGCCAGTTGGAGGCCGGATCCACCACCACCGGCTCCAGCTTTTTGCCGAGCACCCCGCCTTTGGCGTTGATCTCGTCGATGGTCATCAGCGCCACATCCTTCAGCGGCGTCTCGGAAATCGCCATGGTGCCGGAAAGCGAACTCAGAATGCCGACCTTGATGGTGTCGGCGGCCTGCGCGCTCCAGGCCAGGCCCATGCCGATCGCGGCGGCGGACAGCGCAAAAGCTTTGATAAAACGACGACGTTGCATAGTTCAAACTCCCGATGTGTGTGAAATCAAAATCGTTACGCCGAGCGCGCAGGCTGCTGAGCCCGCGCCTGGTGCAACATGTGCAGCGTTATTTTTCGTACCTCTGCCTTGCTGACGGCGATGTGCTCGCCGAGCAGCGTTTGCGCCGCCCCGCTTTGCCGCTGCAGGATCGCCTGCAAAATGGCGGCGTGTTCGCGGTAGGTGGCGTCCACCCGCGCCTGCTGGGTGAAATCCAGCCGGCGAATGATGCGGATCTTTTCGGTCAGTTCGCGGTGAATGCGCGCCATTTCGCCGTTGCCCGCCGCGGCCACCAACGCCTGATGAAACTGCTCATCGTGCTGCGACACCGCCTTGCCGTCCGCCAGGCGCGGCGCTTCGGCCCAAAAACGGCTCAGCGCCGCCAGCGCGCCTGGCGTTTCCCCAGCCGGGCGTTCGCACAGCCGTTTCACCGCCTCTTGTTCCAGCACGATGCGCAGGTCGTACAGCTCTTCGAAGTAGGCGAAATCGAACGGCCGCACCTGCCAGCCGCTGCGAAACAACACCTCGACATAGCCTTCGCGCTCCAGCCGAAACAGCGCCTGGCGCACCGGCGTGCGGCTGGCCGCCATGCGCTGCGCCACCTCGCTTTCGCTGAAGCGATCGCCCGGCAGCAGGCGAAACTCGAAGATGTCGGCCTTGAGCTGCAGATAAATGCGCTCCGCCAGCCCCTCCGGGCGCGCCTTGTGCTCTCCGTTGGTGATTTGCATCATCGCTCCTCCGTTCAGACCGCCTTTTCCAGCCACAGCAGGGCGTCGCCCGGCCCGACCGGCCGCCCCTGCCGGCAACTGATGCGTTTAACGATCCCGGCGCGCGGCGCGGTGACCGCCAGCTCCATTTTCATCGCCTCGACCACGATCAGCGGCTGCCCGGCCGCCACCGCCTGCCCCGGTTCCACCAGGATCTTCCACACGCTGCCGTTCAGATCGGCGCTGACCAGATCGCCGTCGATGGCGTCTTCTTCCTCCGGCGGCAACAGCTGCGCCTCGGCCTCGTCGTCATCGCTGCGCCAGCGCGCCACTTCGGCGCTGAACGCCTGCTGCTGACGATGCTGGAAATCGGCGATCGCCCCGGCGTTGTCGGCCAGGAAACGGGTGTAGGCGGCGAAGTCGAACTCGCTCTCTTCGATGCGCACCTGCATGCGCCCTTCGCGGAACGCTTCGCGCTGCTCGTCCAGCTCTTGCTCGCTGACCGGGTAGAAGCGCACCTGATCGAAAAAGCGCAGCAGCCAGGGTTCACCAGCGGTGAACTGCGGATTTTTGAGGAATTTGTTCCAGATCGGCAGCGTGCGCCCCACCAGCTGGTAACCGCCCGGCGAGTCCATGCCGTAGATGCACATGTACATGCCGCCGATACCGACCGTCCCTTCGGCGGTGTGGGTGCGCGCCGGGTTGTATTTGGAGCTCAGCAGGCGATGGCGCGGATCGAGCGGCACCGCGCAGGGCGCGCCGAGGTACACGTCTCCCAGCCCGAGGATCAGGTAGCTGGCGTCGAACAGAATGTCGCGCACCTGCTCGCGTCGGCTCAGGCCGTTGATGCGCTGAATGAAATCGACGTTGTTCGGCAGCCAGGGCGCCGAGGCGCGCACCGTCTGCTGATAGCGATCCACCGCCCCCAGCGTGGCCGAATCCTCGAACGCCATCGGCAGCCAGACGATGCGCGTCGGCACCTTCAGCCGGCTGACGTCCTCTAGCCCCCGTTCGCGCGCCAGCAGGCGCTGCAACAGGTCGGCCTGGCTTATCTGCCGGCTGTCGTAGCGGATCTGCAGCGAACGCACGCCCGGCGCCAGCTCCGCCACGCCCGGGATCGCCTCCTGCCGCAGCGACTGCATCAGCAGATGAATGCGCAGGCGCAGCGCCAGATCGAGCACGTTGTCACCGTACTCCATCAGGATGTAGCCGTCCCCCGCCTGGCGATACGCCACCGCCGGGCGCCCCTCCGCCGCCGGCAGCGCCGCCAGCACCGCGGCGGAAACGCTGTCCGCCGGGGCCAGATCCGGCGGCGGCAGGGTGATGGCCTTCACCGCCGCCAGCGCTTCGATGCTGCCAAGCTGCGCCTGCTCCAGCGACTGCGCCTGCCGGAAGCCGATCGGATGGAACCGGATGCGGTCGCCCGGCTTCACCTGCCCCACTTTCCACAGTTCGGCCTTGGCAATGGTCACCGGGCAGACGAAGCCGCCGAGGCTCGGCCCGTCGCGGGTCAGGATCACCGGGAAGTCGCCGGTGAAGTTGATCGCGCCGATGGCGTACTCGCAGTCGTGCACGTTGGAAGGATGCAAACCGGCTTCGCCGCCGTCCTCCCGCGCCCACTCGGGCTTCGGCCCCGCCAGGCGCACGCCGAGGCGGTTGGAGTTGTAATGCACCTGCCAGTCGGTGGCGAAGAAGGCCTCTATCGATTCGGCGGTGAAAAAGTCCGGCGCGCCGTGCGGCCCGTACAGCACGCCGATGTGCCATTGATCGCCGTAGTGCGGGATCAGGCTGTCGTCCATCGCCTGCGGCGCGGCGATCGGCGCCGGCGTGGTGCTGGCCGCCAGCGCCGGTTGGGCGATCGCCAGCATGTCCGCCACGCGCAAGGTGCGCCCGGCGTGGCCGCCGAACTGCCCGAGCGCGAAGGTGGAGCGGCTGCCGAGGTACACCGGCACGTCGAAGCCGTTACGCACCGCCAGATAGGTGCGGCAGCCGTGCGTAGCGCGCCCCAGCGTCAGCACCTGCCCGGCCCGCACCGTAATCGGCCGCCAATACGCAACCGCCTCGCCGTCCAGATCGGCCGGGCAGCTGGCGCCCGTCAGCGCGATGGTGGCGTCGCAGTGAAAGCGCAGCGTCGGCCCCTGCAGGGTAAACTCCAGCCCGGCCGCCGCCGGGTGGTTGCCGACGATGCGGTTGGCCAGCCGAAACGCGAAGTCGTCCATCGGGCCGGACGGCGGCACGCCGATGTCCCAATAGCCGAGGCGGCCGGGATAATCCTGCACGCTGCTGTAGGTGCCGGGTTGCAGCACTTCGAGGCAGTGCGGCTGGAAACGCAAATCGTCCAGCAGGCGCGTCCAGACGTCGCCGCGCTGAAATTGCGGCGTGGCGATCACCTGCCGCAGATAGTCGAGGTTGGTGGCGATGCCGTGCAAACGGGTCGCCGCCAGCGCCACGCGCAGTTTTTCCAGCGCCTGCGCCCGGTCAGCGCCGTGCACGATCAGCTTGGCGATCATCGGGTCGTAAAACGCCGAAACTTCGCTGCCGGTCGCCACCCAGCCGTCGAGGCGCACGTCGTCAGGGAAATGCACCTCGGTCAGCACGCCGGGGCTGGGCTGGAAGTTTTTCAGCGGATCTTCGGCATAGAGGCGCACCTCGATCGCCGCGCCCTGCGGCGCGCGGCGCAATGCCGCCCAATCCAGCGCATCGCCCGCCGCCACCTGCAGCATGCATTCGATCAGATCCAGACCGGTGACCATCTCGGTGATCGGGTGCTCTACCTGTAAGCGGGTGTTCACTTCCAGGAAATAAAACTCGTCGCGCGCGGCGTCGTATATGAACTCCACCGTGCCGGCGCTGCGGTAATTCACCGACTCGCCCAGCGCCACCGCCGCCCGATGCAGCGCCTGGCGGGTCGCCGCCGGCAGATGCGGCGCCGGGGTTTCCTCCACCACCTTTTGGTTGCGGCGCTGCAGTGAACAGTCGCGCTCGCCGAGCGCCGCCACCTGCCCCTGGCCATCGCCGAAAATCTGCACCTCGACGTGGCGCGCCCGATCGACGAAGCGTTCGATAAAGGCGCCGGCGTCGCGGAAGAACTGCTCCCCCAGCCGTTTGACGCTGTCGTACGCGTCGCGCAGCGCCGCCTCGTCGTCACAGCGCGTCAGGCCGATGCCGCCACCGCCGGCGGTGCTTTTCAGCATCACCGGGTAGCCGATGCGCGCAGCGGCGGCGACCGCCTGCTCAACGTTCTCCAGCAAGCCGGTACCCGGCGTCATCGGCACCCCGGCCAACGCCGCCAGCTCGCGCGCCCGGTGCTTGAGGCCGAACTCGCGCATCTGCGCCGCCGTCGGGCCGATAAAGGCGATGCCGGCCGCCTCGCAGGCTTCGGCAAACTCGGCGCTCTCGGACAAAAAGCCGTAGCCGGGGTAGATCGCCTGCGCGCCGGTGGCGGCGGCGGCCGCAAGGATCTTGTCGATGCGCAGGTAGCTGTCTGCGGCCTTGTCGCCGCCGAGCGCCACCGCCCTGTCGGCTTCGGTGACGTGCGGCGCATTGCGGTCGGCGTCTGAATAGACCGCCACGCTGGTGACGCCCAGGCGTTTCAGGGTGCGAATGGCGCGGCAGGCAATTTCGCCGCGGTTAGCGATCAGTACGGTAGTAAACATGTTCATGCTCCCTTAACGCTGGCGAGATAGTCGCGCCAGCCGCCAAACTCAGTGATATCCGTAGCGCCTTCCAGCGCCCAGGCTTCGCAGATAAACCCCTTCACCCGCCGGCCGTCCGCCAGCAGAAGTGTGCCGATGCCCAATGGCGTCGGGATTTCCGCCACAAACTCGCCGAAACGGGCCAGCGGGATGTCCCACAGCTCTACGCGGATCGCCGCCCCCTGCGCCGCGCGCGCCAGCCCCGGCTTCGGCGGCTCGGTATCGGCCAGCGCGTACAGGCGGTAACAGGGAGCGGTAACGGTTTGCTCTACCCACACCGCGTCGCGCTGCGTCAGCTGGGCGTTGAGCGGCATGCCGCTAAGGTGAGCGCCTACTACCGCCAGACGCACGTGTCCCGAAGACGGGGCCAGCGCCGGCTGCGGCGGCAATGCCCGGCCGATAGCGCCGAGCGGCAAGGCGCTTTGCCGTTGCCAGCGCAGGCCAAACGCCGCCAGCGCCCGGTCATGCCAGGCGGGCGCAATCAGGGTGATGCCCGCCGGCAGGCCGTCTTCGCGCAGCGGCCCCGGCAGCGCCAGCGCGCTCAGATCGGCCAGGTTGGTGAAATTGGTGTAAGTGCCGAACTGCGAATTGAACAGCACCGGTTCCTGCGCCATCTCCGCCAGGGTGCGGATAGTGGGCGCGGTCGGCACCACCAGCGCGTCAAACGGCGCCAGCCGCTGGGCGATCTGCCGCGCCAGCTCGGCGCGCAGGTATTCCGCCTTGTAGGCGTCGCAGGCGCTGTAGCCGAGGCCGTTGCCAACGATGCCGCGCACCACCGGATCGATGGCCTGCGGGCTCGCTTCCAGCACCTGCTCAATCGCCACGGTGCGCTCCGCCACCCAAGGCCCGTAATACAGCTGTTCCGCCAGGGTGCGAAACGGCGCGAAATCGAGGGGTTCCAGCGTGGCGCCGCCCGCCTGCAGCTGCGCCAGCGCACGATGAAACGCCCGCTCGGCCTGCACGTCGCCGAAAAACTCCAGCTGGGCGGGAACGGCAAAACGCGGCGCGGCGGGGATATCCGCCGGCGCGGTATGCGGATCGGCACGAGAATACGGGTCTGCCGCGTCAAAGCCGCTCGCCAGCTCCGCCACCTGCGCGGCATCGGCCACCGTCAACGCGAAGACCGACACCGTATCGTTCAACCGGCAGGCCGGCACCACGCCGCGGTTGGACAACCGCCCTTTGGTCGGCTTCAGCCCGACGATGTTGTTGAACCCGGCAGGCACGCGCCCCGAACCGGCGGTATCGGTGCCCAGCGCGAACGGCACCAGGCCGCGCGCCACCACCGAAGCGGAGCCGGAGCTGGAACCGCCGCTGACGTAACGGCTGTCGAAGCTGTTGACCACCGCGCCATAAGGTGAGCGGGTGCCCACCAACCCGGTAGCGAACTGGTCGAGGTTGGTTTTACCGAGGGCGATCGCACCGGCGGCGCGCAGGTGGGCGACCACGGTGGCGTCCGCCGCGGCCTGATAGGTGAACGCCGGGCACGCGGCGCTGGTCGGCCAGCCGCCGACGTCGATATTGTCTTTGATGGCAAAGGGCACGCCGAACAGCGGCAGGCGGCTGAGATCGCCGGCGACCGCCTCAAGCCTCTGCGCGAGCTGCCGATACTGCTGCTCGCGCTGCGCCGGCGTGGCGAGATACAGCCAGGCGTTATCGTCCGGGTTCAGGCCGGCGACCAGCGTTTCGATCGTCGCACTGACGCAGGCAAGGCGCTCGCCCGCCGGACGGGTTTGATAATGGTGCTGCCATTCACTGAGGGTAAAACCGCACGCTTCAACAGGTTCGCTCATCGGCTGAATTCCATCTGGTACACAAGATGGGATCCAACAGAGCAACCGGCGTGCCAATTTTTAATCTCATGATTTCAATAAATTATAATTAAAACTTATGACAGCGGCGGCAAACGGGCTGCACCAGCGGTGCGCAGCGGGAGAACAAAAAGAGTGCAATGGCGGGATGACGCAGAGGAAAAAACGGGGCGGCGACACTCGCCGCCCCGGAAGGATGATATGGATAGGTCAGCCATCAGCCGCAAGTTCAGTACCTACCATGTGGTGAGCGCCACCCTTCTCCAGGTATTGGCCGCCGTGCAAACATAAAAGAATGCGGAGTCTGCCGACCATTGGCCTATTTTACCGGGCGCAACGGCCGAAGCGGGGACGGCAACTCTGACACCTACGGGATCTCCGTTCACGTTCGCTGAATCATAAATATTCAACACTTTTATGTGGCCAGAGGAGAATTGGTTATTCGGCCCACCAATAGGGTAAGCGCCGTTACCGGCAGGATAAACGCCATTGTCAGCGACCGTTAACTGCTTAGTGTACAACCCGCTCCATTTGAATGAGGGCTGTCCTAAGGCGGTCGCGATATCCTTCTGCGGCGAAAAATCAGCAGGGGAGATGGATACGCCGCTGCTGGTCGTATTGTTATTCGCGCCAAGCGTAAACTTAGGTGCAAAACTAATGAAAGAAGCCCCGTCCTGAGCCAACCTGACGCCCGGTTCAAACCCCTGAAGGTTATTACCTGGAGAAATACCGCCAAAGTAATGATAGTTGGTACTTCCCCCTCTGGCTGCATAGAACAGGTTATCGGAGTCGCCCTTGATGCCATGGAAAATCGCCGGATAAGCGCCATTACTGGCCCTGTCCGCCAAGGACCACGGAAGCTGCCTTGGAGCCATATCGGCGATTGCCGCGTTGGCGAATCTTGTCGTATTGCTCATCATGTTATCAAACACAAATGCCGCCGCAATGCCGTTTACCGGCTCTGCCGCCACATTGTAAGTGGTAGTACTCACGTTATAGAAACCGCCTCGACATTCAAAAGTGCTTCCATCACTCTGAAGAATGGTTTCACCTTCGCAAGTAAACTGCCCCAGGATGTTATCGGTGTTGGTCCGGGTGAGTTTGATCGCCGTTGCGCCGACGCCGCCGAACAGGTGGATATAGCAGAAACCGTTGTACCAGGTTGCTCTGTTGGCGTTTCCTCTCAGCTCCAGCCCCACGCCGGCATCCGTATTTGTGCCGCCATCGCCCGGATTGCCGGAAACTTTGATCTGACATTGAATTTCATGGAACCCCACGCCGTGGAAGGAGCTATCCCCGCCATTGCTTTCCATCAAGATGTTCGACAAGCCACGGTGGAACCGGCAAGAGTGAAAACTGACGAACTCGGTAAACGCACCGGCATAGCCGTTCAACAGATGTAGGTTCACAAAAAACTTCATAATCAGCAATCTTTCATGCCGCATGAAGCAGGAACCATTAATCCGATAGCCGGTGCCCGTATATAACGCGCCCTTGGCCGGCGTAATCGTCACGTCGCTGATATATCTGTTGGTATGGATCCCGGAACCGCCTTTCGACTCAAAACACGCATGATCATTAGACGTCGGCTTAAAGAAGAATTTTGTACTAATCCAATTTTCACCCTCTATCGCAATGCCTTTATCTCCGGTGTAGTTTTCCCCCCCTAAATTTAACGTATCCGTAATGTAATAGTTGCCGGCAGGCACATAGAGCTTCTTGCAGCCTTGGCTAATCGCATAAGCGATAGCCTGTTTAAACGCCTGCGTATCATCCGTACCAACGCCAGCGGTATCATTCCAATCACCCTTCGCGCCGAACATCTGCGGGGTAATGTGGGCCACGCCTTCATTCGGGAAGGAGTACTGAATGAGTTGATTGCCCGTCACCCCAGCAATCGTAGAAAGAATAGGTTTAAAAGCGCAATCCCAGGCGTTCTTGCCAATGAGGGTCGTTTCGTCAAATTCCCCGCCTAACTCCAGCGCCCGAGCAGGCGCAGCCAGTTTAATCACATTCCCTTCAATAATGGCGTTTTTCCCATTCAAGAAACGGATATAACCAAACCCAGAGTCCGTCACCCGATTGCCGGAAAACACCGTTCGGTCGCCATACAACTTGATCCATACCTGACTGGCGCCCCATCCGGAGTTGGTTATCTTATTGCCGGTCATCACGCAGCTATTAGCGAACAGGGCAACCTTGCAGTTATTGATAATATTGCCTGAAAGGGTCGCCTCCGTTGCGGCAATGCCATTGAAGGCCGACGTCGTGGAGGTACCACAGAAATTTAAAAAGTTATCTGCGATAACAGACTCCGTGACAGAAATATCATTGTTACCATGATAATCGATGCCATTCTCAACGGTATCCTCAACGTGATTCCCGATAATTCGGGAATTATTCGTAGGAATTTTGGTGGGGTTATTTACTAAGGAATAGTCTATCTGAATGCCGAACCTTTCGATCGTCTTGATGTAGTTATTAGAGATATTAATGTCACTGATTCCCCCCAGCGCGATGCCATAGCTGGTATTAACAATATGGTTATTGGCAACGGTCAGGTTAGTAAATGAATGAGGCGTGCCGGTCACCTCGTTATTGAGCGTCACCCCGCCCCCTCTTTGCGTGTGCCCTGCCCCTGCCGGTTTCGCAGGTTTGTGCCCATCGTGAATATGATTGTTCACGATTAAGATGTCATAAGCCTCTCTGTTCACACCCGTTTTAAGCAGGATCCCATCACCCTGGTGATTCGTCAGCTCGTTATTCTGGATCGTAATATGGCGGCCGCCACGAACCGCGATAGGTTCCTCTCCCAAATCTTTAAGTAAATTGTTCTCAAGGGTAACTGACGTACAGTCAGAAAGGCCCAAAGCATCAGTATGCATACTGATGACACAATTTCTCACGGTGAAGTTTTCACAACGGGTGAAAGCCATGCCGGTACACGCGCGTGTGGCATACCACCAAATAGGATCTGTATCTTTCTGAGTCACCTTTCTCGTAATCCTCAGATCTTCCACGATGAAATTCGACTGTTCAACGGTATTAAAAATGTTGATTTGAGGCGTATCGTCATCCAGGTGAATTTCACCACCGCCATAAATATGGCAGTTGCTGGGGATCTGCAGAGGCTGCCAAGCCGAACCCAACGTCAACCGATAGACATTCGCCATTCTGACCTGGCGTTTTTTCATCGATTTAGCGGCGTCAATCGCCACTTTAGCGAACATGGCGCTAACAGCATCTCGATCATCGGCCAGGCCATCGCCTACGGCGCCAAACTGTTCAGGGGTATATTCAGCGAATTCGCCGCCGTCATTGACCTGAGCTGCGGTATTTTTTGTGTTGAACTGCGGATCTTCTTTTGACATTTGAGCCATTGAATTACTCCTCTGGATTTTACGTTTCAATCGACATTGAACGAACCCTGGAAAAGTAACCGGATGGGCGGCACGCCCTCCATCGATGACGGATGGCTGAGGGCCTGTACAACAACGGCGGGCGGGAGAGCGGCAATAAAAAAGGCGCAACCTTGCGATTGCGCCTGATGTTCGGTGAACGCTACGCGTTACTCGCCGCGAACGCGCTGCGCCAGCCCTTTGAGGAAGTAGCGCAGCATCTGATCGCCGCACGGGCGGTAGTTCTTGGTGCCCTCTTTGCGGAACAGCGCGCTCAGCTCCGGCTTGGAGATGCGGAAATCCACCGCGGTGAAAATCTGGTGCATGTCGGTGTCTTTCAGCTCGAACGCCACGCGCAGCTTTTTCAGCACCAGGTTGTTGGTGATCGGCAGCTCAACCGCCGGCGCCGGGAACTTGTCGTCCTTGCCGCGTTTGAAGAACACCAGGCCGTTGAGGAAGTGCGCCATCACTTCGTCCGGGCACTTCTCGTAGCCCGGCTCGCCTTCTTTGATCACGTAAGCGTCCATCGCCGACACCGCCACCTCGAAATCGTCCAGTTTGATAATCTCGACCATTTTGGCGTTGTTAATGCTCAGCATATAGCGCACGCTGCGCAGCACGTCGTTGTTCATCATGGGATTGCATTGCCTTTACTTGTCTAACGGGGACGTGCGTATTGTAAAAAAATGCCCCATACCCAAAATAATTGGAGTTGCATCGCGGCGGCAAATTTGTAAGCCCCCGGAGCATAGTTAACTATGTGACCGGGGCGCGCAAATGCAGCCAACAAAGAGGCAGCTCCAAGTATGACGGGTATGGCCGCACACCTTGAATGTGCGGCAGTATAGGGATCGGCAAGGGGTTTCTCAATCGATTTGGCTTTTTTGCTGATACAGCGGGATATCTTCGCCGATGATGTACTTGTTGCGCAGCAGCGAAGAGACCTTGTCCATGATCATCACCACCACCACCAGGATCAGGGTGATGAACATCACCACGTCCCAGTTCCACAGCCGCATGTTCTCCGCGTACACCAGGCCGATGCCGCCGGCGCCGACGAAGCCCAGCACCGCCGCAGAGCGGGTGTTGGATTCGATCTGGTACAGGCTGAGCGCCAGAAAGGTGGGGAACGACTGAGTGAAGATGCCGTAGCGGTGCTTCTGCAACCCGTTGGCGCCTACCGCCGTCAGGCCGCGGCTCGGGGACTTGTCCACCGCCTCGTGCCCTTCGGCGTACAGTTTTCCCAGCAGCCCGACGTCCTGCATCACGATAGCCAACACCCCGGCCAGCGGCCCCATGCCGACGGCGCGCACGAAGATCAGCCCCCAGATCGCCATATCGATACCGCGCAGCACGTCGAGCAAGCGGCGCACCAGCACGGAGATCGGCCGCAGCAACGGCGTCGACATCACGTTGCGCGCGGCGAAGAACGACAGCGGCAGCGCGATCAGCGACGCGGTGATGGTGCCGGCGAACACGATGGCGATGGTGATGCCAATCTGCTGGAAGTAGTACATGAACGGCCAGTTGGCGAAGTCATGCCAGACGAACATGCGCAGGAAATAGCGCCCCAGCTGCTGGCAGCCGTTGATAAACTGCGGCCAGCTAATGCCGAAGACCAGGAAGAAGAACACGTAGTACAGCACGATCGCCAGCGCGATCAGGCCGACGGTGCGCAGGTAGCGCCCCTGCTGCGCGAAGATCGCCGGATGCTGCTGTTTCAACTGGCGCAGCGTTTCCGCCGATGCCGGAGTGCCCGCTGTCATTTTGCCCCCTCCACCACGCGCTTGCGCAGCTCGCCCGACACGTAGTCGAGCACGGAAACCACCACGATGATCAGCAGCAGCGTCATGCTGACCTGATCGTAGCGGTCGAGTTTAATGTTGGTCATCAGCTCCTGGCCGATGCCGCCCGCCCCCACCAGCCCCAAAATGGTCGACTGGCGAAAGTTGATCTCCAGCCGCATGAAGCTGTAGGAGAGAAACACCGGCTTCACCTGCGGCCACAGGCCAAAGCGCATGCGCTGCAGCGGCGTGGCGCCGCAGGCCGCCAGCCCGCGCACCGGTTTGTTGGAGGCGGTTTCGATCGATTCGTAGAACAGCTTGGTCAGGCTGCCGATGGTGTGCAGCGCCAGCGCCAGGAAGCCGGGAATGGCGCCGATGCCGAACGCCATCACGAACATCACCGCCCACGCCAGCTCCGGCATGGTGCGCAGAAACGCCACCAGCGTGCGGATCGCCAGCCGCACCGAGGCCGGGGTATAGGTATTGCCGGCCGCCAGAAACGCCAGCACGGTCGCCACCAGCACCGAGAAAATGGTCGCCGCCAGCGCCAGCTGCAGGGTCTCCCAGATCAGCGGCAGCTGGATGTTCAGACGATAGCCCCAATAGGCCAGCGAGCCTTCGGTGCGCCCGTCGGCGAACAGCAGATGCCAGTGCAGCGTCGGAACGGTTTCGGCCAGGTAGTCGAAGAAGTGCGGAATAGACACCCAGACGGTGTGCAGGTTGAACTCGGCGAGGTTGCCGGCGCCCAGGTACAGCACCACCAGCCCGAGCGACCACAGCAGCGCTTCGCGCTTTTGCTTGCTGCGGATCCGTTGGTAATAGTGTGCGAAATCGGTATTCAAAACAGGTCTTCCATCGTTATGGAACAAGGGGTTCAGCATGCTGAACCCCTTCATTCGGGCGGCCGAGGCAGCCGGGAATCAACGGTCGCCTTTGGTCAGCTCGCGCTTCATATCGATGATGGTCTGGTATTCCGCCAGGGTGGTGTCGCCGATGTGCTGTTTGCCGCCCATCGCTTTGATAAAGCACGCGTGATCGTCTTTATCCAGCTTCTTGATGGCGGTGATCACTTTGGCCTTGAAGTCGGCCGGCAGCGAGTTGCTCACCAGGATCGGGCCGTTCGGGATCAGCGGCGACTGCCAGATGATGCGGATCTGCTTCATCAGGTCCGGGTGATCCATGCGGATCATGCGGGTGAACGCGCCGCTGGTGTAGCCGGTGTTGTAGTCGCCGATCATCGACGCCCAGGTCACCGCGCCTTCAAACTGGCCGTTCAGCACGCCGAGGATGTCCTGCTCGTGGCCGCCGGAGAAGGTGACGCTGGAGAAGGTGTTGTTGTATTTGTTGTCGACCGTGCCGCCGAACAGCTTTTTAAACGCCTGGTTCGGGATCAGGAAGCCGGAGGTGGAATCCGGATCGGCGAAACCGATGGCCTTGCCCTTCAGGTCTTCCAGTTTCTGGTATGGGCTGCCGGCCTTCACCACCACCACCGAGTGGTAGCCGCGCGACTGGTCGACGTCATCGACCGCGATGCCGACGATGTCCACCGCTTTCGGATCCTTGATGTAGACCGAGGCGAACGACGACGGCGACATGCTCAGCACCAGGTCAATCTTGCCGCCCAGCAGGCCCTGGATCACGCCGGAATAGTCGGACGAGTTGCGCAGCTTGGTATCGACGTTCAGCTCTTTATCCAGGAACTGCTTCACGCACTGGTTATCGCCGATCTGCTGGGTGGCGTTCTGGCCGCCGAGAATGCCCAGGTTCAGCTCTTTCGGCGCATCCGCTGCGGCAGCATTAAATACCATCATCGCGCCGGCCATCAGGGTGGTCAGACTCAATACTTTTTTCATTAGGTGTGCCTTGTGTGTAAAGGGTAAAGGTCAAAGTGCTTCAATGGATCTGATTGGCTTCTTCACCATACAGCTGGTGCAGGATCCGTTCGTTCAGTTGCGAAGGATGCCCGTCAAACACGATCTTCCCGTGGGCGATGCCGATCACCCGCGAGCAATACTCTTTCACCAGTTCGACCGAGTGCAGGTTCACCATCACCGCGATGCCGTCTTCGCTGATTTTCTGCAGCGCATCCATGATGCGGCGGGTGTTTTTCGGATCGAGCGACGCCACCGGCTCATCGGCCAGCAGGATTTGCGGATTTTGCATCAGCGCGCGGCAGATGGCGACGCGCTGCATCTGGCCGCCGGAGAGGTGCTCGGCGCGCTGCAGCGCGTGCGGCAGCATGTTGAGCCACTGCAACAGCTCAATGGCGCGAGCGCGATCGGCGTCATCGAACAGTTTGAAGAACGATTTCAGGGTGGAGGTGTGGCTCAGGCGCCCCAGCAGCACGTTGGTCATCACGTCCAGCCGCGGCACCAGGCAGAAGTCCTGGAAGATCATGCCGCAGCGCGCGCGCCACTGGCGCATCTGGCGGCCGGCAAGCTGGGCGATATCCTGCGCCACGCCATCGTCTTCGAAGTGCAGCATCTCGCCGCAGCTGGAAGGAATAGTGCCGTTGAGGGTATGCAGCAGCGTGGACTTGCCCGCGCCGGAACGGCCGATCACCGCCACGAATTCGCCGGCGTGCAGATCGAAATTGATGTCATCCAGCACGCGCTGCTGCGCTTTGTAGGCCTTGCCGAGCCCCTTTACCGATAACACTTTGCGGGATGCGGCGGCGTGCTGCCCTGGAAAGTCGTGCTGCGCCAATTTTAACAGTGCCTGAGCCATATGATTTCTCTGGTTTCAGTGGCTAATCATTATGGGCACCTATTAACGGATAAGTTTATGACAGTGGGATGATGGTTTTATGGCCGGGGCGTGACGCGTGCCGCCCCGGCGTGCGCATCATTCCAGGCTAAAGAAGTCCAGCCCCAGCGCCGCCTTGACCTGCTGCAGCGTCTGCTGGCTGACCTGATGCGCGCGGCGGGTGCCGTGCTGCAGGATGCGCGTCAGCTCGCCTTTATCGGCGATGAATTCGGCGCGGCGGGTGCGGATCGGTTCGAGCAGGCTCTGCAGGCAATCCTCCAGCAGCCGTTTGATTTTCACGTCCCCCAATCCGCCGCGCCGGTAGTGCGCCTTCAGCTCCACCACCAGCACGGCGTCTTCGCAGAAGGCGTCCAGATAGGTGAACACCATGTTGCCCTCCACCCGGCCGGGATCGCTGACGTTGAGATGACCGGGATCGGTGAACATGCTCATCACCGCCTTGTGCACCTCGTCGGCGCCGGCGCCAAGCGGGATGGCGTTGCCGCGCGATTTCGACATCTTGCCCTGCCCGTCCAGCCCCGGCAGACGCCCGACGTTGCTCAACAGCGGCTGGCACTCCGTCAGCACCGGTTGGCCGACGATGTGGTTGAAGCGCCGCACGATCTCGTTGGTTTGCTCCAGCATCGGCAGCTGATCCTCGCCGACCGGCACGTGGGTGGCGCCGAAGGCGGTGATGTCCGCCGCCTGGCTGACCGGATAGATCAAAAAGCCGGCCGGCAGGCTGCGGGCGAAATCCTTCTCGGCGATTTCGTTTTTCACCGTCGGGTTGCGTTCCAGCCGCGCCACGCTGACCAGATTGAGGTAGTACATCGTCAGCTCGGCCAACGCCGGCAGCGCCGACTGCAGGCAAATGGTGGTCTTGTGCGGATCGATGCCCACCGCCAGATAGTCGGCCACCACGTTGAGCACGTTGGCGCTGATTTTTTGCGGGTTGTTGCCGTTGTCGGTCAGGCCCTGCACATCCGCCACCATCACCGTTTGGTTATGCTGGTGCTGCAGTTCCACGCGCTGGCGCAGCGAGCCGACGAAGTGGCCTAAATGCAGTGGGCCGGTGGCGCGATCGCCGGTAAGAATGGTGTAACTCATGACAGTGCTCCTGAAGGTCTGTAGACCGCCGGATCAACGCCACAAAAAATAATGCCGCCAAACCGGCGGCATTAAAAAGAGATGTGAATACTCGTGCCGCCTCAGAAGAGGCGCCACCATGACTGATTGTGGGTGGAGTGCATCGATATATTCATGGCATCAAGGTATACCCGCTGCGGCAGCACGTCAATAACCCGCCGCCGGTGCGTAAGACGACGTTACACTCCGGCATTTGCGTTCCTGGCCTGGCGCGCTAGGGTAAAACCTTCAACCTGAAAAAGGAGCGCATGATGAAGATCGGATTTGCCGGACTGGGTGGGATGGGCAGCGCCATGGCGGCCAACCTGTTGCAGGCGGGCTTCGCCTTAACGGTATGGAACCGCTCGCCGCAGGCGGCGCAGCCGCTGGTGAGCGCCGGCGCGCGGCAGGCCGAACGGCCGGAACAGTTGGCCGATGCCGAGGTGCTGATCACCATGCTGGCTGACGATGCCGCCACGCAACAGGTGGTGGTGGACAGCGGATTGCTGCAACAGATGAAACCGGGCGCGCTGCATATCAATATGGCGACCATCTCGGTCGAACTCGCCAAACGCCTGACGACGCTGCATGCGGAACACGGCATCGGCTATCTCGCCGCGCCGGTGCTGGGCCGGGTCGACGTGGCCGCCGCCGGCAAGCTGAATATTCTGGCGGCCGGCGATAGCGAGCGGCTGAAGCAAGCGCAGCCGCTGTTCGATGCCCTTGGCCAGAAAACCTGGCACTTCGGTGCCGATCCGGCGCAGGCTAACGTGGTCAAAATCGCCACCAACTTTACCTTGGCCAGCGCCATTGAAGCGATGGCGGAAGGCAGCGCGCTGGTGCGCAACTACGGCGTGTCCGGCGCCGACTACCTGCAGATGCTGAGCAGCACCGTCTTCGCCGCCCCGGCCTATCAGGGCTATGGCGCGCTGATCGCCGCCGAGAAGTATTCACCCGCCGGATTCCGGCTGGCGCTGGGGCTGAAGGACGTCGGGCTGGCGCTGGCCGCCGGCGCCGACAGCCATACGCCGATGCCGTTCGCCGGGGTGCTGAAAGACAACTTCCTCGACGCGATGGCGCAGGGGGATGCGGATCTGGACTGGGCGGCGCTGGCCAAGGTGGCGGCGCGGCGGGCGGGCCTGAAATAACGAACGGGGGCGTTGGCCCCCGTTTTCCGTTCTCAGAACACGATGTCCGCCGCGGGCACTGCGCGGATCGGCACGCCGAAGCTGTCGATGTTCGACAGCGTCTCGTTATGGTGGGTGCGGATCAGCAGGCCATCGGCATAGGATTTGTCGTGGCAGGTATGCGCATCCGCCGCCAGCGTCACCGGATAGCCGCGCGCCGCCGCGCTGCGCACCGTGGTATCGATGCAAAACGGCGTGGAGTAGCCGCAAACCACCAGCTGCGATACGCCGTTGGCGATCAGTAACGCGCCGAGCGAGGTGCGCAGGAACGAGTCCGGCGTGGTTTTCTCCACCCGATGGTCGCCCGGCGCCACCGTCAGCGCCGCGAGCACTTGCCAGGCGGCGCTGCCGTGCGGCAACTCATCGTCCGGCGTATGGTGCTGAATGACGACAACCGGCGCACCGGCCCGGCGGGCGCGCTCGCTCAGCTGATTGATGCGCGCAACGGTGCCCGCGGCATCCGCCGGCGGCGGCGTAAACAACCCTTCCTGCACATCGATAATCAACAGCGCGGTGGTCATGGCGGCTCCTGAAGAAAAGATAAGCGCGTCAGCACACCGGC
This sequence comes from Serratia sp. CY71090, assembly GCF_052166845.1. Lineage (NCBI taxonomy): Bacteria > Pseudomonadati > Pseudomonadota > Gammaproteobacteria > Enterobacterales > Yersiniaceae > Serratia > Serratia sp. CY71090. Next base: position 210,402 of record NZ_JBJNOA010000003.1, read on the forward strand.
TGGCGCGGGCGGAAAATATGGTCGACGCCCTGCTCGCGCAGCCTGTGCACCAGATCGTGCCCGCCATTCGGCGTGGCGTGCGCCAATTGGCGCTCGGCGGTAAACACCGGGCTGGCCCAGAACAGGTTAACCGGATCGCCATACTGCTGCGGCAGAGCCAGGTGCGCGTGATGCGGGTAGAAGGACGACGATAAAATATAGCCCTCATAGCCCAGCGGCGCCACGTCGGACTCCAGCGTATGCCCTTCGCCGATCCAGGTCAGCCGCGCCCACGGCGCATGAGCGAAACCGGCCAGCGCGCTGGCCATCTGCACCGCGTTGTCTTCGGTCATGTATTGACTGTCGATGGCGATCGCCATCTCCATGCGGCGATAGCGCGAAGCCTCGTCGTTGAACAGGATCTCCACCCACGGCATCGGCCGGATGCTGACCCCCATGGTGAGGAAGTAATAGATGCCGTCGCGTTCGTGCTGGGTGATGGCCATCGGCGGCCACTTGCCCTGATCGATGGCGTAGTATTTTACCGAAGGGCCGAAATGCGGCTCATAGCGCGCCTGAAAATCGCGCTGCATCTTCGGCCACGGATTGCCCTCTTCACGCTGCCAGCTGCGCCAAAACTGGCGGGTGCTTTCCGCCAGCGCATATTGGGTGTTGGTCGAGGCCGAACCGAGCGGATAGGCCAGTGGGCTCTCCTTGATACAGCTGGCCGAATAGCACACCGAATGATCGATATACAGGCTCCAGCCGGGGATCACCGCCAACAGTTGGCCGTAATACCACAGGGCCGCGCCGTCGTCGCTTTCACTCCACACCACCATCAGCCCTTCCGGGTTCAGCGGCGCTTCGCCTTCCAGGTTGCGGCAATACTCCGCCGCCAGCATCGGCGGCTGCCCTTGTTCCAGCGCGGCGCGATCTTCCTGCAGCGGCGCGGCGGCCAGGTTGCGCAGCCAGCAGGCACGCACCTGATAGCGATCGCTGTAGGCTTCGGCGGGATAGATGTAAAAATAGGCTGCCCGGTGATCTTGCTGAACCACCGCGACCAGCGTCTGGTTCTCATTGCTGACTTCAGCAAGTACGTATGACTCGTTCATATCACCTCAATAGGGTCAGGGCGCGGCAGAATCGGCTGCGCGCCAAAAATGGAATGTGGCTTTGCCCCAAGTGTAAAACGCATTACTGGCCGGATCACCCGTAAAAGTCTCAAAAACGGCCGTAAACGAAGATAAACAAAGGCTAATTATAGCGGCTGCGGCTCATGACGGCTGAGTGATGCGCCGCACCGCACGCTGATAGGAACCGTTGCGCATCGACGCGCCCAGCACCTTGCCCAAACCGGCGGCGCCCGTTCGCACCAGCCGCCGCCGCAGCGCGCCCGGATGAAAACCGAACTGCCGCTGCGCCCAATCGGGCAACAGATCGATGCCCGCCTGCATCACCACCCCGCCGAGGGGGCGCGCCAATGCGCTCGGCGCCGGCGCCTTCAGCAGAATGCGCGCCACCTCTTGCGTGCGTTCATCGCACACCAGCTGCGGCCGCATCGCTTGCAGGTATTCTTCGACCTCCGCGCAGGACTGAGGAATTGCCGTCGCCCCCAGCGCGGCGGCCACGCGCGCCGCTTCACGATAGTATTGATCCTGCAAATCGCGGGAAAGGTGCGGGTTGCGGTAGCGCAGGTGGCTGGCCAGAAAACGGCTGCTCTCCGCCACGTGCACCCAGGTCAGCAGCGCCGGATCGCTGGCGGCATAAGGCGTGCCGTCGCTGCCGACGCCGGTCACCCGCAGATGGATGGCTTTGACTTTGGCGATCAGCCGCTGCGCCTCGGCGGTCGGGCCGAAGGTGGTGACCGACACGAACTGGCTGGTGCGGCGCAGGCGGCCGATCATATCTTCGCGAAAATTGGAGTGATCCCACACTCCGGCCAGCGCCAGCGGGTGCAGCATTTGCAGCAGCAAGGCGCTGACGCCGCCGCACAGCATCGGGGTGAAGTCGCGGTGTACCTGCCAGATGACAGACTGCGGGCCGAACAAGCCCGGATCGCCCGGCGGGTTCTCAAAATCGACGCCGCCGAGCGCCAGCCCGGTCAGGCTGAGCACCTGTTTTTCTATCGCTGCGCGTACCGCTTCCATCCTGCCGCCCTCTTGCTGGTTCAGCGGCCAGTGTATCACGCGACGAACGCCTCATTGCGCCCTGCGGCGGTTGAAAGCATTAACTTGCTGAATTACAGTTGTTATACCGCTTGCGAGAAGGCGGGCCTATTCGATCCACTGCAGAGGCGCTTTGCAGGGCGTTAACCCACGTTAATTCGGCACTAACCCCACAAAACCTCTATCTAGTTTCTTTTCCTTCAACTTAGATAGCAGAGAGTTCGATGATTACCATCAGAGCACGCGCGGCGGAAGACAACGCGCAATTGGCAGATATCTGGCTGCGTTCGGTGCGCGCCACCCACCATTTTTTAACCGAAGACAACATCGCGCAGCTGTTCCCGCTGGTGCTGAACGACTACCTGCCGGCGGTCAACGTTTGGGTGGCCGAAGACCGACCGGGGCATCCCTGCGGCTTTATCGGCCTGAACGGCAACAAGGTGGAGATGCTGTTTATCGACGCCGATCAGCGCGGCCAAGGCGTGGGCAAAGCGCTGTTGACCCACGCGGAAACGCTGCACGATGAGCTGCAGCTGGACGTGAACGAGCAAAATCCGCAGGCCAGCGGTTTCTACCGCCACTACGGGTTTGTCATCACCGGCCGCTCGCCGCTCGACGGCCAGGGCAACCCGTTCCCGCTGCTGCACATGAAGCTGGACAAACGCTAGCCCTCCGCCGGCCGCCCTGCGGCCGGTCAGTCTATTGACAAAGAGGGGAAAAAGCGTGGTTTTTCCCCTCTTTGTGGTGATCAGCCGAAAATCAATAATTTGATTTTCCTTGTTTTTTATTCGGTGCTCTCTGCCAACCCGGCAAGGGTATAAGGTTTGTCATCAATCTCGCCGGCCGCCCTGCGGCCGGTTTTCTTCCCCCGCCTCCCCCGCCGCCTTATATATCAAATCAGAATAAGTAATAGATTTTACATTCTTCCTGTCACTATCAACCCTCGGTAGGATTGCCCGGTATTCACCCGCAACAGAGGTTCCGTCAGCCGAAAAGCCGAACGATCTCTGTCCGGCGCACCGCGCTCTGGACGGAATGCTGTGATGTATCGATAAGGATCCGCTTCGCTATGATCGTTCTTTCGAACGTTTGCAAAACTTTTGACAGCACACAGGGCCGCGTCGTAGCGGTAGATAACGTCAGCCTGGCGGTAGAGGCCGGGCAAATTTACGGCATTATCGGCTACAGCGGCGCCGGCAAAAGTACGCTCATCCGCCTGCTCAACGGCCTGGAAACGCCCACCAGCGGCCGCATCGACGTCGGCGGCTTCGATATCGCCCGCGCCAAAGGCAGCCATCTGCGCCAGGCACGGCTGAAAATCAGCATGGTGTTTCAGCACTTCAATCTGCTGTGGTCGCGCACCGTCAGCCAGAACATCGCGTTTTCCATGCAGATCGCCGGCGTGCCCAAGGCGCAGATTGCGCCCCGCGTGGCGGAACTGATCGCGCTGGTCGGCCTGCAGGGGCGCGAAAACGCCTACCCGTCGCAGCTCAGCGGCGGCCAAAAGCAGCGCGTCGGCATCGCCCGCGCGCTGGCCAATAACCCGAGCGTGCTGCTGTGCGACGAGGCCACCTCGGCGCTCGATCCGCAGACCACCGACGCCATTCTCGACCTGCTGTTGGACATCAACCGTCAGCTGAAATTGACCATCGTGCTGATCACCCACGAGATGCACGTGGTGCGCAAAATCTGCCACCGCGTGGCGGTGATGGAAAACGGCCGCATCGTCGAAGAAGGCCCGGTGCTCGACGTGTTCACCCGGCCGCAGCAGCCGATCACCCGGCAGTTCGTCAAACAGGTGTCGCAGTATGCGGACACCGAAGAGAGCTTCAACCCGCAGCTCACCGCCCACCTGCCGGGGGCGATTTTCAAGTTGACCTTCGTCGGCGTGCAAACCCATCAGGCGGTGATTTCTGAAGTGATCCGGCGCTACGCCCTGACCGTCAACATTCTGCACGGCAAGATCAGCCACACCCTCAACGGTTCGTTCGGCGAACTGTACATCCACGCCGAAGGCAACGAACAACAAGTCGCCGACATGCTCAAGTTGCTGAACGAAAGAGACATCGCCGTCGAGGTTATCCAACATGATTGAATCCCTGTTCCCCCACCTGCGTCTGGACCAACTGTGGGACGCCACCTGGGAAACGCTGTACATGACCGGCATCGCCGGTTTGGCCACGCTGGTGCTGGGCATCGTGCTCGGCGTGCTGCTGTTTTTAACCTCGAAGGGCCAGCTGTTGCAGAACCGGGCGGTCTACTCGCTGATCTCCGTGTTGGTCAACGTCTTCCGCTCCATTCCGTTCATCATTCTGATCGTGCTGCTGATCCCGTTCACCAAGTCGCTTATCGGCACCATTCTCGGCGCGGATGCGGCCCTGCCGGCGCTGATCGTCGGCGCGGCGCCGTTCTATGCCCGGCTGGTGGAGATCGCGCTGCGCGAGGTCGACAAAGGAGTGATCGAAGCGGCGCGCTCGATGGGCGCCAAAAACCGCACCCTGATTTTCCGCGTATTGCTGCCGGAAAGCTCGCCGGCGCTGGTTTCCGGCATCACCGTCACCCTGATCGCGCTGGTGAGCTACACCGCGATGGCCGGGGTGATCGGCGCCGGCGGCCTGGGCAACCTGGCCTATCTGGAAGGCTTCCAACGCAACCACAGTGACGTGACGCTGGTGGCGACGCTGACGATCCTGCTGATCGTTTTCGTCATTCAGTTCATTGGCGACACCCTGACAAGAACGCTCGATAAACGTTAATTAACCAAGGAAAACGATGATGAAAAAGCACCTACTGATGTTGGCTTTCGCCTCCGTCGCCACTCTGGCTTCTTTTGGCGCCGCCGCGGCGACCAAGCTGGTGGTCGGCGCCTCCAACGTGCCGCACGCCGAGATCCTCGAACAGGCTAAACCGATACTGGCAAAAGAAGGCATCGATCTGCAGATCAAGCGCTTCCAGGACTACATCCTGCCGAACACTGCGCTGGCCAGCCATGACATTGACGCCAACTATTTCCAGCACGTGCCTTACCTGAACTCGGTGCTCAAAGATCACGCCGACGACAAGAGCTACGACTTCGTCAGCGCCGGCGCGATCCATATTGAGCCTATCGGTATCTACTCGAAGAAGTACAAGAGCCTGAAAGATCTGCCGGAAAACGGCAAAATCATCATGCGCGACGCGGTGGCGGAAGAAGGCCGCATCCTGTCTATTTTTGAACGGGAAGGCGTGATCAAGCTGAAGCCGGGGGTGAGCAAAGTGGACGCGCGCATCACCGACGTGGTGGAAAACCCGAAACACCTGAAGTTCCAGGCCAACGTTGAGGGCGCGCTGCTGCCACAGATGTATAACAACAACGAAGGCGACGCGGTGGTGATCAACGCCAACTACGCCATCGACGCCGGGCTGAATCCGACCAAGGATCCGATCGCGGTCGAAAGCGGCGAAAACAACCCGTACGCCAACATCATCACCGTGCACAAAGCCGACGTGAACAAGCCGGAGATCGTGGCGCTGGTCAAAGTGCTGCACTCTAAACCGATTCAGGACTTTATCCGCGAGAAGTACCAGGGCGCGGTGATCCCGGTCAATCAGTAATGGGTTAAACGGCCCGGTAAAAGCCGGGCCGGTTGTCACACCTTATTGCCAATCTGGCTGAGCCGCGGCCACACCAGCATCAACGCCTCCAGCAACCGCAGCAGATCGCTGCGGCTTGCCCCTTCGCGCGCCTGCACCGACATGCCTTCAATGGTGCAAATGACGTATTTCGCCAGCAGCGCGGTGTCGGTCTTCGCCAGCAGTTCACCCTGCTGCACCTTGCGATCGAAACAGGCTTTCAGCGCCGCTTCCTGGGCATGATGTTTTTTGCGCAGCATCTGGGCGACGTCGTCGGACGCGGACGACAGCGCGGCCGAGGCGCACACCATAAAACAACCTGACGGCGTATCGGGATCGGTAAACACTTCGACGGAAGAACGCACGTAGGCCTCGACGATCTCGGCTACCGGCAACGCCTGTTCCAACAGTTGGTTGGTGCAGGTGGTGTATTTTTGCAGATAGCGTTCCACCGCCGCGCGGAACATCCCTTCCTTGTTGCCGAATTCCGCATACAGCGTCGGCGCTTTGGCGCCGGTCACTTCCACCAGATCGGCCAGCGAGGTGGCTTCATAGCCGTGCCGCCAGAACAGATCGAGCGCGCTTTCCAGCGCCCGGTCGCGATCAAATTGTTTCGGCCTGCCACGGCTCTTTTTGCCGCAGACCTCTTCATTGATGCTCATCATTCTCTCCTGTCCCGCTCCACAGCAGGGTTAGCACAAATAACTTAACGATCATTATAAAAAAATATTGCGCCCTCGTCGAGAACCGATTAGCATTTAGTTATCGATCGTTAAGATAATTTAGCGAAGCGGATTAAACCCCTCTATTCACCGTTATCGGAAAGGAATTAACATTATGAAAAACTTAAAATTAACCTTAGCAACCCTCACTCTGGCCAGCATTTCCTTCGGCAGCTTCGCCGCTGATTTGGTCCAGAACCAACCGGCTGACCAGCAGAAAGTGGGCGTCATCACCGTCAGCGGCGCATCCGATCTGACCTCGCTGGAAAGCAGCCTGGCCGCCAAAGCCGATCAGGCCGGTGCAAAATCCTTCCGTATCATCGGCGCCGGCGGTAACAACCAGCTGCACGGCACCGCAGAAATCTATCAATAACAATGAATTAAACCAGCGGATCGCGATAAGTTGTGCTCCCGACGCCAGGGCGTCAAAAAAAAATTAATTAACGAGCATTAAAAAAATACTTGCAATCCGTCAAACCGGCATCTAACATTAAATTATCGATCGTTAATTAATTTAACGACCTTACAAAACAAACATCGTAAAGAACAAAGATAGGAAATAAGACCATGAAAAACCTGAAAATGACCATCGCCGCCATCGCACTGGCTTCCGTCTCCTTCGGCAGCTTCGCCGCCGAACTGGTTAACGCACAACCCGCCGACCTGCAAAAAGCCGGCGTCGTCACCGTCAGCGGCGCGTCCGACCTGAGCAGCCTGGAAAACAAACTGGCGGCCAAAGCCGATGCGGCGGGCGCAAAATCCTTCCAGATCATCGCCACCACCGGTGACAATAAACTGCACGGCACCGCGATCATCTACAATTAATGGCCGGATCGGCAATCGTGCAAAAGGGCGGCTCAGGCCGCCTTTTGTTTGCTTTAACGCCAACGTTCTGTTGTAAGCTGTAGCGACCTTTTTCCGCTGAGCCGAGCAACGCCATGACTCCCCTGCTGTTCCACAAATATCACGGTCTGGGCAACGACTACCTGGTATGCCACCGTTCGGTCGCCGATCGGCTGAGCCATGAACAGATCCGTCTGCTGTGCCACCCGCATTACGGCATCGGTTCCGACGGCCTGCTGATCGACAGCGGCGACGCCGTCAATCCCACCCTGCGCATCATCAACCCGGACGGTTCCGAAGCGGAGAAGAGCGGCAACGGCCTGCGCATCTACGCGCGCTATCTGTTTGACAGCGGCCGCGTGGGCCATCAACCGTTTTTGGTGCACACCGCCGGCGGCGACGTGCGCTGCCAGGTGGCGCAAGACGCGCATCAGATAACGGTGGAAATGGGGCGCGCCAATTTCAGCCCGGCGGCGCTGCCGGCGTTGATCGATCTGCCGGAGGCGCTGAACTATCCGCTGCCCCTGAGGGAGGAGACGTTAAGCGTTTCGCTGGTGTCGATGGGCAACCCGCACTGCGTGGTGCCGGTGGAAAAACTGGATCTGGCGCAGGTGCATCGGCTCGGACCGCAGATTGAACGCCATCCGCTGTTCCCGAAACGCACCAATGTACAACTGGTGGAAGTGGTCGATCGCCAGACGCTGCGCATCGGCATCTGGGAGCGCGGCGCCGGTTTTACCCTCGCCTCCGGCAGCAGCAGCTGCGCCGCCGCCAGCGTGATGCGCAAGTTGGGACGAGTCGGCGATCGGGTTAGCGTGCGGATGCCGGGCGGCGAGCTGCAGATCGCCTTCAGCGGCGATTTTCAGGTCAGCATGCGCGGACCGGTGCATAAAATCGCCACTCTGACGCTGGACGAAGATTGTTTCGCCGGCGGCGCAGGGCTGTTTACGGGATCCACCCCAGCAGCCTGAACCACAGATAGTCCAACGGCACCAGCAGTGCGAAGCTGAGCGCGGCCAACAGCAGACACAGCTTCAACCCTTCACGCGCCGGCACTTTGCCCATCCCCATCGCCACCACGATCGGCGAAGCCTGATACGGCAGCAGCGGCGTGGCGTAACCGATCACCTGGGTCATCAGCACCGTCAGCAGCGGCAAGCCGCTGCCTGCGGACAACGCCTGCGCCAGCGGGGTAAACAGCGCCGGCACGCCGTTGGCGGTCACCACGAAATTCAACAGCGCGGTGATCCCCACCAGAGAACCGAACGCAGCGAACGGCTTGCCGTGCAGATCCGGCATCATCGCCAGCAGCGCGCCGCCCAACCGATCGCCGAGCCCCGAGTGGCTGACCAATGCGGTCAGCCCCAGGATCCCCGCCACGTAGATACAGGTGCGCACGTTAACCCCGGCGGCGAACTGCTCGCCGTTGAGAAAACCGATGCGCGGCAGCAGGCAGAAGCAGGCTGCCGCCAACCCTATCCAGGCGGGAGCGATGCCGTGCCAGCTGTCGGTCATCCACAACAGCACCGTGGCGCCCAACAGCGCGATCAGCCGCCATTCGGCGGCGCTGAGCGGGGTTTGCGCCGCCTCGGCCGCCACCGGCTGCGGCCGCGCACGGAACAGGCCGCAGATGCACAGCGTCAGCAGCGCGCCTTTGGCTACCCCGAGTACCGGGGCGTGCAGCAGCAGGTAAGAAAGATAAGCGAAGTGGCTGCCATAGGCGCTTTCCGCCGCGCCGCTCATCACCAGATTGGGTACGTTGGCCGGCAGGATGCTGGCGGAGAGCTGGAAGGTGCCGAACCCCACCGCCAGCGCCAAACCGATGCGGCCGCGCGAGCCTTCCGCCAGGCCGGCGCGCTCGGCCAACGCCATAACGATCGGCATCAGCAGCGTAATCCGCCCCATATTGGAAGGCATGACAAACGCCAGCGCGTAGCTTATCGCCACCACGCCGCCCACCAGCCGGGGCCAGGAACCGGCCAGATGCGGCAAGAGTCGGTTGGCCAGGCGATCCGCCAAACCGGTGCTGCGGATGGCGGAGCCCAGTACGAAACCGCTGAGCACCAGCCAGAATGCGGAAGACGCGAAACCGGAAAAGGTCACCGCGGCGGGCGCCAGCTGCAAGACCATCACCGCCGTAAAGAATAGCAGCGCGACCACATACTCCGGCAAGCGGGCGCTGGCCCATAGCGCGATGACCACCAGCGTGACCAGCGCGGGCAGCGCCATCGGATCCCCCAACATAGTTTCCTCCCTGATAAAACGTTGTGATTGTTATCAAACGGTTAACAGGGTGACACAAGGCGCGGGCGCTAACCTTGAAACCGCTCACATATCGTCGCTCTGGAGATTTTTCAGCATGCATACGTTGCAGCCGTGGTGGCCGGTATTGCCGCGCCGTTCCGTCAACAGCGTGAACCCCAGCGCATAGTACAACCCGATCGCCTCTTTCAACTGTTCGGTGGTTTCCAGGTAGCAGTAGCGATACCCCGCCGCCCGCGCCGCCTTCAGCGCCTGCACCACCATATGGCGCGCCATGCCCAGCCCGCGCGCGCCGGGTTTGAAAAACAGTTTTTGCAGCTCGCAATAGCCGGGCTCTTCGCCGGCCAGCGGCGCCATGCCGACGCCCCCCACCACCTGTCCGTCCCGCTCCAGCACCCAGTAGTGGCCGCCGTTGTCGCGATACAGACCGGTCAGCCGATCGAGATCCGGATCGTGCAGACTGACCCCTTCCATTTTGTCCATGCCGTACTCGCGAAACACGTCGCGAATGATCGCCGCCATCGCCGCATCGTCGCGCTCGGCGATCGGCCGCACCCGCAGATTGGCGTCGCGCTGTTTGCGCGCGCTGCGCAGCGCCGCGGTCATCTTTTTCATCGCCGCGGTGGTGCTCGCCAGCTCATCGTCGTCCAACTGCGCCAGCGCCGCCTGCATAAAACCGTCGGCGTCGCTCTCGATGCCGGCCAGCGTCTTGCCGCCCTGCTTACTCAGCCGATGCAGGTTGTGCCGCTTGTCATCAGGATGATCCACCGTTTCTATCACGCCGGCGGCCACCAGGCTGCGCAGCGCCCGGCTGGCGCTGGCCTTGTCGATGCAAAGCCGGGCCGCCAGTTCGGTGACGCCCAGCGGCTGCTCGCTGACTTCGATCATCAGATGGATCTGCAGCGGCGAAAAGCGCGAGCCGTTGCTCTGCTTGTTCAACATGCCGAATTCTCTGACCAAACTGCGCGCCAATGCTCTGAAATCCCTGATGTTCACGGCGTTATGCTCCCCTGTTCTCCCACCTTCAGGCTACGTTGGATGGGTTATTGGTTGATAGTGTTATCTAATTTTAAACATAACGATAACGCATAAACAATTGCGAATGAATAACCAATCCGGCACCTGAATATGTCAAAATATTTCATTAAACAGCATTTTAATCTAACTAAAAACAAATTAATAAAATTAAAAATCATATTAAGATTTAAGGATGAAATAAAAACCCAATAAAAGTGAGCATAAAAACGGCAAAAGTGGGTAAAACAAAAAATAAAACAAATATCTATTTGAAATTTAAAATATAAAATTTAAAACGTAAAAACTTGATAGCAACAACTCAAGCGCTACCTCGTCAACGTCGGTTACATATTTACGCCTGCCTTCGCGCGCTTCCCTGCGCCATTGTCCCTTTTGCCAAAAGTAGCCCATGCTTTAACTGCTTCTCTCCTTCTGGCTAACCGGGACGCTGGCTCATGACGAAAAAAACCACCCTGCTGCAATTCTTCCACTGGTACTACCCCGACGGCGGCAAACTGTGGCAGGAGGCCGCCGAGCGCGCCCCGCACCTGGCCGAACTGGGCATCACCGATCTGTGGCTGCCGCCCGCCTGCAAGGGCGCTTCCGGCGGCTACTCCGTCGGCTACGATACTTACGATCTGTTCGATCTGGGCGAGTTTGACCAGAAAGGCAGCGTGGCGACCAAATACGGCGACAAGGCGGCGCTGGAACACGCCGCCAATACGCTGCGCGAACACGGCGTGGGCGTGCTTTACGATGTGGTGTTCAACCACAAGCTCGGCGCGGACGAGAAAGAACGGGTGCACGTGTTCAAGGTGGACACCAACAACCGCAACGACATCGACGATCAGGGCTTCGACGCGCTGGCCTACACCCGCTTCACCTTCCCCGGCCGCCAGGGCGTGCATTCCGAATTTATCTGGGATTACAAATGCTTCAGCGGCGTCGACTATGTTGAGCAGCCGGACGACAAAGGGGTGTTCAAAATCGCCAACGACTATGGCGACGACGGTTGGAACGATCAGGTCGACGACGAGAAAGGCAACTACGACTATCTGATGGGCGCCGACGTGGAGTTCCGCAACGCCGCCGTGACGGAGGAACTCAAATACTGGGCGCGCTGGCTGTTGGAAACCTTGCCGTGCGACGGCTTCCGCCTGGACGCCGCCAAACACATTCCCGCCTGGTTCTTCAAAGAGTGGGCGGATCACGTGCGCGGCAGCGCGCAACGCGACCTGTTTATCGTTGCTGAATACTGGTCGCACGATCTCGGCGCGCTGCAACAATACATCGAGTTGGTGGACGGCAAGGTGATGCTGTTCGACGTGGCGCTGCACCTGAAGTTTCATCAGGCGTCGAAGCAGGGCGACGGCTTCGACATGGCGCAGATCTTCACCGATACCCTGACCGCCGCCGATCCGGCCCACGCGGTGACGCTGGTCGCCAACCACGATACCCAGCCGCTGCAATCGCTGGAAGCGCCGGTGGAACCCTGGTTCAAACCGCTGGCCTACGCGCTGATCCTGCTGCGCGAACAGGGCGTGCCCTGCGTGTTTTACCCCGACCTGTATGGCGCCAGCTACCGCGACAAGGGGCGCGACGGCGGCGAATACCAGATCGACATGCCGGCGATCCCGGAACTGGAGAAGCTGATTGCCGCCCGCCAGCGCTTCGCCAACGGCCCGCAAACCGACTACTTCGACGACAGCCACTGCGTGGCCTTCAGCCGCGCCGGCACTGCCGAGGCTCCCGGCTGCGTGGTGGTGCTGACCAACGGCGGCGAGAGCGGCAAGACGGTTACGCTCGGCGCCGATCTCGCGCACACCGCCTGGCGCGATTTCCTCGGCAACCGCCCGGAGGAAATCACCGCCGACGACCAGGGCAGCGCCCATTTCCCGGTTAACGCCGGCAGCGTCAGCGTCTGGGTGCCGGCCGCCAGCCTCTGAGCGCCCGCCGCCGCGTAATGATGACGCGGCGGCAAAACTAATGTTTGCCTTTCGGGTCTAACTTACGCTATCAACTGCGCAAGCCATTCACACCGGAGCCTAAATAGGGTACAAGGCTGCATGAAAATTCCAAAACGACTCCAGCCGCTGGTGGATGACGGGTTAATCGACGACGTCATCCGCCGGTTGAAAAGCGGCAAAGAAGCCGACGTGTTTATCGTGCGCTGCGGCGATGAGATCCGCTGCGCCAAAGTGTACAAAGAGGCCGAGAAGCGCAACTTCAAGCAGGCCGTCCACTATCAGGAAGGGCGCAAGGTGCGCAACAGCCGCGACGCGCGCGCCATGAGCAAAGGCTCCAAATTCGGCCGCCAGCAGCAGGAAGAAGCCTGGCAAAACACCGAAGTGGACGCGCTGTATCTGCTGGCCAAGGCCGGGGTGCGGGTGCCGCAGCCGGATATCTGCCTGGACGGCGTGCTGCTGATGGAGCTGATCACCGACGAAGAAGGCCTGGTGGCGCCGCGCCTGAGCGATGTCATCCTGACGCCGGAACAGGCGCGCGCCGATCACGCCCTGATGATGAACTACGCGGTGCGCATGCTGTGCGCCGGGCTGGTGCACGGCGACCTGTCGGAATTCAACGTGCTGATGGATAAAGACGGACCGGTGATCATCGATCTGCCGCAGGTGGTGGACGCCGCCGCCAACAACCACGCCAAAAGCATGTTCGAGCGCGATATCGGCAATCTGGCCGAATATTACGGCCAGTTCGCGCCGGAACTGCGCGACAGCCAATACGCCAAAGAGATTTGGGCGCTGTATCAGGAAGGCAACCTGACGCCGGACAGCGCCCTCAGCGGCCGATTCAACGAAATCCAGAAGCGCGCCGACGTCGGCTCGGTGCTGGAAGAAATCCAGGCCGCCAGCGAGGAACACCAGCGCCGCCTCATGGCGCGCAATACGGAAGAGTAACGCCCGCGCTATTCGACGCGAAACACCTCCGGCCGCTGCGGCGTCGCGGCCTCGTGATAAATATCCCCCAGATAGCCGGCGATCTCCTCTTCGCGCAGATCCGCCGGCAGCACGATATCGTAGCTGGGAGCATATTTGCGCTCCGGCAGCGTCACGCGGAACAGCCGCCATTCGCCCCCGATGCGCTTCACGCCCAGCAGACGGCCGAACACGTTAAAAATCATCATCCGCCATTCCCCCACTCGTCGCTTTCAGGCTATAACACTGTGATGCCGCCGCAGTGAAAAGGAAAGCGTATGAGTGAAAAAACGCCGCAGTTCTGGCGCGATCCGCAGTTGCCGTTCGTCGAAGCCCGCGCCATCGCGGATGGCCGCCAGGTGTGCTACAGCCAGCACAGCCACGAATTCTTTTCCATCGGCGCCATCACCGGCGGCGTCAGCACCTATGTCAACGGCGAACGACGCATGCAGGTCAGCGCCGGCGATCTGGTTGTCATCAACCCGCAGCAGGCACACGCCTGCAACCCCATCGCCGATCGCCGTTGGTCGTACGTCATGTTCTATCTCGATCTCGCCTGGCTCGGCGCGCTGCAGCAGGAGCTGCTCGGCGGTGAGGGCGACCGTTTTGTTCCGTTCAGCCAGCCGCTCAGCCGCGATCCGGCGCTGTTCCACGGGCTGAACCGGCTTTATGCGCTGCTGACGGATCCGCTGTGCAGCGCGCTGGAAAAACAGATCGCCATGGTGGAGTATTTCAGCGCCCTGCAGCTCGGGCTGGGCGATGTCCGCCAGCCGGAGACGCCGCCACATACCCGGCTGGAGACGGCGGCGGCGTTTATCGACGCGCACTGCACCCGGCCGCTGACGCTGGACGACATTTGCCGCGCCGCCGCGCTCTCCCCTTCTTACCTGATCCGCGCCTTCCGCCAGCGTTACGGCATGACGCCGCACGCCTATCTGGTCAACCGCCGCGTACAGCACGGCCATCGGCTATTGAAAAGCGGCCTGCCGATCGCCGCGGCCGCCAGCGAAAGCGGCTTTGCCGATCAGGCGCACTTTCAGCGCACCTTCAAACAGCTGTTGGCCGCCACGCCCGGCCAGTATCAAAAACCCTCCGCCAACAGATAGCAAGCGCTGGCCGCCAGCAACGCCGCCATCGCGCGATTAAAGCGCTGTACGTTGCGCGCCTGCCCGAACAGGCCGCGCAGCATCGCGCCGACATAGGCCCAGCAGGCTACCGAGGCATAGCAAATCACGAAGTAGAGCCCGGCGAACTGCCATAGCAACAGCATGTCGCCATCGCCGACAAAGGCGCCGAGGCTGGCCACCGACGCCAGCCATGCCTTGGGATTCAGCCATTGCATCAGCGCGCCGTACCAGCAGGAAGGCGCTTGCGCCGCGCCGTTGCCCAGCCTGCCATCGTCAAACGCCAGCCGATAGGCCATAAACAGCAGAAAGGCCACGCCGGCCCACTGGATCAAGCGGGTCAGCCCCGGCCACAGGATCAGCAGTTGGTGCATGCCCAATCCCAACAGCACCAGCAACAGGGTAA
The DNA here is from genome assembly GCF_052166845.1 of Serratia sp. CY71090. Lineage (NCBI taxonomy): Bacteria > Pseudomonadati > Pseudomonadota > Gammaproteobacteria > Enterobacterales > Yersiniaceae > Serratia > Serratia sp. CY71090. The sequence continues at coordinate 225,465 of NZ_JBJNOA010000003.1, forward strand.
ACCCCAGCGTGGCGCCAAACACATGGCGCTGGGTCGCGCCAAAGCCGAATTGCGCCCCGGCGCTCAATGCGACGATGTTGACCGGGCCGGGAGTGATGGAGGCCGCCAGCGCAAACGCGGCCATGGAAAGGTAGATATTCATGATGGACACCTGAGAAAATATTCACAGGCGCCAGAATGCCGACCGCCGCCGACAGCGTATTGAACAGAATTACCCTATTCGGTTTAGCGCACGGCGACGGCCCGGCGGCGCGGCAGCCCGAAGGTGTTGACCGCCATGCCGGCCAGCACCAGCAATGCGCCGCCGAACTGCGCCGGCGACAACGCTTCGTCCAGCAGCAGCCAGGCGGCGAACAGCCCGACCAGCGGCACCAGCAGCGTCAGCGGCGCAACGCGCCAGGTTTCATAGCGCCCCAGCAGGCTGCCCCACACCGAATAACCGAACAGCGTGGCGGCGAACGCCAGATAGGCCACCGCCAGCCAGGTGCCAACCTGCACATGGCTCAGGCTGCTCAGCACCACCTCAGGGCCGTCGAACAGCCAGCTGCAGGCCAGGAACGGCACGACCGGGATCGGCGCGCTCCACACCACCAGCGATAAGATATTACGCTGCGGGAAACCGGCCAGGATCTTCTTGTTGGTCAGGTTTCCCAGCGCCCAGGAAAACGCCGCCGCCAGCGTCAACAGCAGGCCCGCCAGGGGGACCGCGCCGCTGCCCGGCTTATGCAGGCTGGCCTGCGCCAGCACCAGCATGCCGCCGCTGGCGATAGCGATGCCGACGAAATGGTTGATCCGCAGCTTTTCGCCCATCAGCACAACGCCCAACAGCAGGGTGAAGAACACCTGCGCCTGCAGCACCAGCGAGGCCAGCCCCGCCGGCATGCCCACCTTGATGGCGACGAACAAAAACGCGAACTGCGCGAAGCTCATGGTCATGCCGTACAGCAGCAGCCATCTCCACGGAATAGTCGGGCGCGGGATAAAGAAGATCGCCGGCAACGCCACCAGCAAAAAACGCATCCCGGCCAGCAGAAACGGCGGCATACCCTGTAAACCGAACTTGATCACGACGAAATTCACGCCCCAGATCACCACCACCAACAGCGCCAACAGCCGATCGCGCAATGTCATCCTCGCCCCGCTTATCCCATTGAAAATTCGCTTTGCCTTGCAGGTTACAACCAAACCGGGCGCATGGACACCGGCAAACGCCGGCGATTATTCCGGCATCAGGCCGATAAAGGTGGTCTTCTTGCGCGGGCCGGTCATCAGCACTTCCAGCTTCTCCACGCACTGCAGGTAGTGCGGGGTCTGCTTGTGCGCCGCCACCGCCTGCTCGTCGCGATAGGCTTCGTAGATGTAAAACCGCGTCGGGATCTGTTCATCCTGCAGCACATCGAAGCGCAGGTTGCCCGGCTCTTCGATCGCGCCCAGGTGATTGGCGCGGAAAACATCGATAAATTCGTCGATTTTGTCTTGTTTAACGTTGATCTCAACCAATGTGACGTGCATGGCAACTCCTTGTTTAAACGGCGCGCCGTAACATGGCGCTTTCCAACCATAGGTTTATTCCCGTCGATTGCCCTGCCGCAACGGCAATTTTGCCGCCTGGCTCACAAATCGCGTCGGCGACGCCCACTCCTCCCCCGGCGGGGTAAGGCGGCGGCATCTATAGTTAACATTCCTCCCCCTGAGAGCATAGGCTATGGATAACTACTTGATGGCGCTGGACGCAGGAACGGGCAGCATTCGCGCGGTGATCTTCGATCTGGCGGGTAACCAGATCGCGCACGGCCAGGCGGAGTGGCAACACCTCGCGGTGCCGGGCGTGCCCGGCTCGATGGAGTTTGACCTCAGCCGCAACTGGCAGCTGGCCTGCCAGTGCATCCGCCAGGCGATGCAACGTGCAGGATTGAGCGCTCAGGCGATCCGCGCGGTGGCCTGCTGCTCGATGCGTGAAGGCATCGTGCTCTACGACCGCAACGGCGTGCCGATCTGGGCCTGCGCCAACGTCGACGCACGCGCCAGCCACGAAGTCAGCGAGCTGAAAGAGCTGCACAACCACGGCTTCGAACGCGAGGTGTACCAGCACTCCGGCCAGACGCTGGCGCTGAGCGCCATGCCGCGTCTGCTGTGGCTGGCGCACCATCGGCCGGACATCTACCGCCAGGCGGCGACGCTGACCATGATCAGCGACTGGCTGGCCAACATGCTGAGCGGCGAACTGGCGGTCGATCCTTCCAACGCCGGCACTACCGGCATGCTGGATCTGACCAGCCGCGATTGGCGGCCGGCATTGCTCGACATGGCCGGCCTGCGCGCCGATATTCTGTCGCCGGTGAAAGAGACCGGCAGCGTGCTGGGGCGCGTCACCGAACAGGCGGCGCAGGAGAGCGGGCTGCTGCGCGGCACCCCGGTGGTGATGGGCGGCGGCGACGTGCAGCTCGGCAGCCTGGGGCTCGGCATCGTGCGCGCCGGGCAGACGGCGGTGCTCGGCGGCACCTTCTGGCAGCAAATCGTCAACCTGCCGGAGCCGGCCATCGATCCGGAGATGAACATCCGCATCAACCCCCACGTCATTCCCGGCATGGCGCAGGCGGAATCCATCAGCTTCTTTACCGGCCTGACCATGCGCTGGTTCCGCGACGCCTTCTGCGCGGAAGAAAAACTGCTGGCGGAGCGGCTGGGGGTCGACGCCTACAGCCTGCTGGAAGAGATGGCGGCCAGAGTACCGCCGGGCGCCTACGGCGTGATGCCGATTTTCTCCGACGCCATGCATTTCAAAACCTGGTATCACGCGGCGCCGTCGTTCATCAACATGTCGATCGACCCGGAGCGCTGCAACAAACAGACGCTGTTTCGCGCGCTGGAGGAGAATGCCGCCATCGTCTCCGCCTGCAATCTGGAACAGATCGCCGCCTTCTCCGGCGTGCAAGCCCGTTCGCTGGTGTTCGCCGGCGGCGGGGCCAAGGGCAAGCTGTGGAGCCAGATCCTCAGCGACGTCACCGGGCTGACGGTGCGGGTGCCGGTGGTGAAAGAGGCCACCGCGCTGGGCTGCGCGATCGCCGCCGGCGTCGGCGCCGGGCTGTACGCATCGCTGGCCGAAACCGGCGAGCGCCTGGTGCGCTGGGAGCGCGAGCATCAGCCGGACATGACCCACCACGCGCTGTATCAGGAACAGAAAGAAACCTGGCGGCGGGTCTACGCCGATCAGTTGACGCTGGTGGACAACGGCCTGACCACCTCGCTGTGGAAAGCGCCGGGGCTGTAAGCGCCACGCGGCATTCGGTCATAACCTTATGCCGTTTTATTCCTTTCCCCTCGGCGCGGCGCAAGCCGCGCTTTAACTCACTGCCGCGATTGTTTCCCCTCAGAAACAGTGTAACCACCGCAGATGGATTTATCCGCGACTTGCACCTGCCGTAGATTGTGACTTCGGTCACACCGCGCCCCGCGCGCGGCCTGCGCATTCACCTGAGACGAGCGGCATTATGCTGAATAATAAAGATAACCCTGCATCATCCCCGTGGCCGGCGATCTTCTCGCTGACGGTCGCCTGTTTTGTCATGGTCACCACCGAGTTTCTGCCGATCGGCCTGCTGACCAACATCGCCCCTTCGCTCGGTGTCAGCACCGGCACCGCCGGGCTGATGGTCACCATGCCCGGCATCGTGGCGGCGGTGGCCGCACCGGTATTGAGCCTGGCTTCCGGCCGGCTGGACAGACGCCTGCTGATGCTGGGGCTGTCGCTACTGCTGATGGTGTCCAACCTGGTGGCGGCGCTGGCCGTCAACTTCCCGATGATGCTGCTGGGCCGCGTGCTGCTGGGCATCTGCGTCGGCGGCTTCTGGTCGTTCGCCGCCAACTACGGCCGCCATCTGGTGCCGGAAGCCAGCCAGGGCCGCGCCACCGCGCTGATCCTCAGCGGCATCTCGGTCGGCGCGGTGTGCGGCGTGCCGGCCGGGGCGCTGATCGGCGATCTGTTTGGCTGGCGCGCCGCCTTCTTCGGCGGTGCGGCGCTGGCGGTCGGCGTACTGTTGGCGCAGCTGCGTTTGCTGACCTCGGTGCCACCGTCCCGGCCGGTCACGCCGCGCGATCTGGTACTGCCGCTGCGCCTGCCGATGGCGCGCATCGGCCTGATCGCCATCGTGCTGTTGTTCATCGGCCACTTCGCCGCCTACACCTATCTGCGGCCCCTGCTGCAGCAGGTGTTCGTGCTCAGCCCGTCGGCGATCTCGCTGCAGCTGTTGGCCTATGGCGCCATCGGCCTGCTGGGCACTTTCCTCGGCGAGCGTCTGGGGGAATACAGCCTGCGCGCCACCTTTATTCTGATCGCCGCCATGCTGGCGGGCATTTTGATCGTTTCGCCGCTGCTCAGCGGCCTCGCCGGCGCCACGCTGATGGTGCTGGTGTGGGGGCTGGCCTTTGGCGCCGTCCCGGTGTGCGCCACCAACTGGATGTTCGCCGCGGTGCCGCAGGCGCCGGAAGCCGGCCAGGCGCTGTTGGTGTGCGTCATCCAGATCGCGCTGGCCTCCGGCGCGCTGCTGGGCGGCGAGGTGGTGGACTGGCAGGGCGTCAGCAGCGCCATGCTGTTCGGCGGCGCGCTGATCCTCTCCGCCACGCTGGTGTTCGGCCTCAGCTTGCGCTCCGGCGCGATTGGCGCTAAACAGTGTTAATCATTATCTATCTGCAGAAACATGCCCCGGTCACCGCCGGGGCATGGCGTTGAGAACCCTATGGACCATCATTTGCTCGCTATCCGGGTATTTAACCGCGTGGTGGAAACCGGCGGCTTTACCCGCGCCGCCGATTCGCTGGGCATGCCGAAAGCGACGGTCACCAAGCTGATCCAAAATCTGGAGGATCACCTGCAGACCAAGCTGTTTCAGCGCACCACTCGCAGCGTGTCGGTCACCCGCGAAGGCGAATGCTATTACCAAAATACGGTGAAATGGCTGGCGGATTTGGAGCAGATGGAGGGCTGCCTGACCGAGTCGCAAAGTTCTCCGCAGGGCGTGCTGCGCATCGACACCGGCAGCGGCACCGCTCGCCAACTGCTGTTGCCGGCGCTGCCCGGCTTTTTGGAACGCTACCCGCAAATCCAAATCGATCTCAGCATCGGCGATCGCGTTATCGATCTGATCAGCGACAGCGCCGACTGCGTGATCCGCAGCGGCCCATTGGCCGACTCCAGCCTGATCGCCCGGCGTCTGTTCGATCTGGACTGGGTCAGTTGCGCCACCCCGGCCTATCTGGCGCGCCACGGCACTCCGCGCCACCCGTGCGATCTGGAACAGGGCTTTCCGATGGTGCACTACCGCCATCCGGTCAACGACCGCATCCATCCGCAACGCTATGTCGAGCGCGGCAAAGAGATCGCCATCCAGCAGCGCTACCCGGTCAGCATCAATGAAGGCAACGCGCTGCTGGCGGCGAGCCTGGCCGGATTAGGCATCATCCAGATTTATCGGTTTATGGCGCAGCCACACCTCGAGCGCGGCGAGCTGATCAGCCTGCTGCACGACTGGCAGCCGCCGCCGGAGCAGATGTACGTGGTCTACCCGTCCAATCGCCACCTCAGCGGCAAGCTGCGGGCGTTCATCGACTGGGCGGTGGAGACTTTTGACAGCGGCAAGATGAGCCGCACGTTGTAGCCGCACGCACTGTGGTATTATTGGCCGCATATTGATTCCCGACGGACAACCACCATGGCCTATATCCCCAAAAACTATGCGAAGCTGGAAACCGGCTACCGCGAAAAAGCGCTGAAACTGTTCCCCTGGGTGTGTGGGCGCTGCTCACGCGAATTCGTTTATTCCAACCTGCGCGAGCTGACGGTGCACCATATCGATCACGATCACAGTAACAACCCGGAAGACGGCAGCAACTGGGAAATGCTGTGCCTGTATTGCCACGACCACGAACACTCGAAATACACCGAGGCCGATCAATACGGTTCGACGGTGGTGGCCGGTGAAGATGCGCAAAAAGATATCGGCGTCGCCACCCACAACCCGTTCGCCAACCTGAAGGCGATGATGAAGAAATAATGTCGACAACAGCTTAATGAGTTACTAACTTATTAAGCTGTTAAATTAATAAAATCCCCCTCCGCATCGCCACTTCCCAGAGAATTCCTACTTACCCATCCGGGCCATCCAGCGCAAAATAAGCTGCACAGTTAACGACATACTGGCTTGGCAAGCCGCCGCAGTTGGTGCATATTGTTCGCGAGTTGTTCTTGTTAACCTGTTTGATTATCAACCTAATAAGCACATTAACTTAATAAGTTACCTGCTTAATAACTTGAGAGATGGCAGCATGATTGTTCTGATTGGCTCGCAAAAAGGCGGTGTCGGCAAGTCGACGAAAGCGGTGAATATCGCCGGGTATCTGATTCTTAAGCAAGGCAAGACGGCGATCATCGTCGATGCCGACGACCAGAAATCGATCATGACCTGGTACAACGACCGTCAGAACGTCGAGGGACTGCCGCACATTCCGGTGGTGGCCGCGTCGGGCAAAATCAAGGAAACGCTGCTGGAGCTCGATCGCCATTACGACTACGTGATCGTCGACACCGCCGGCCGCGACAGCGCCGAACTGCGCTCCGGCCTGCTGGCCGCCGATCTGTTCCTCTCGCCGCTGCGCCCTTCGCAGATGGATCTCGACACCATCGGCTACCTGTCGGAGATGTTCTCCACCGCGCAGGAATATAACGAGAAGGTCAAAGGCTACATCGTGCTGAACATGTGCCCGACCAATATCTTCATTAATGAAGCCAACGAAGCGGCGCAGGTGCTGAGCGAATACCCGGAGTTCACCCTGGTGAGCCACCGCCTGTGCGATCGCAAAATTTACCGCGACGCCTGGGGCGAAGCCATCACCGTGCATGAGGCGAACAACGAAAAGGCGCAGGCCGAGATCGAATGTCTGGTGAAAGAGGTGATCCTGTGAAGAAGCGCCCCCCCACCCACCGCATGTCGGAAGACGAATTCATCAACAGCGCCACCTCGCATACGTTGCCGGTTGCGGCGCCCGCGCCGGAAGCCAAGCCGGCCGGCCGCAAGCGCACCTATAAGGCGATTTCCGTCAGCCTGACGGACAACCACATCGAAGCCATCGATGAGGTGATCGTGCAGGCGGCGCGCAACGGCATCGTGCGCATCACCCGCTCCGACATCATCAAGCTCGCCATCGACGGGCTGGCGGAGAAAAGCGAAACGCAGCTGCTGGCATTGCTGAAAAAACTCTGACCGCACGGCAGCCGCCGGCTGACTACGCCGGCGGGCCGTTAAACGGATGAAAACTGGCGCGGGAACGGCATAGTACGATAGGTTTTGCCTGTGGCCTTATGCAGCGCGCTGGCCATCGCCGGAGCGACCACCGCAGTCGACACTTCCCCGCATCCCTGCGGCGCACGCGCGCTGTCGAGCACCACCACTTCCACCTTGGGCATTTCGGCGATCGCGAGCAGCGGATAACGATCGAAATTCCCTTCCACCACGCCGCCCCGTTCAAAATGCAGTTCGCTGTGCAGACAGGTGGTCAGCGCAAAGCCGATGCCGCCCTCTACGTTGGCGCGCACCAGGTTCGGGTTTATCACCTTGCCGCAGTCAATCGCGCATATCGCGCGGAGCACCCGCAGTCGCCCCTCTTGAATGGCGATTTCAACCACCAAACCGACGTAAGTGGTGAAAGCGTTATTGCGGCCAACCCAAATATTGCACGACATCCCGCGATAAACGCCCGGCGGCGGTTCATGCTGCCAACCAGACGCCGCCGCGGTGGCGTCCAGTACGCGCAACGCTTCCGGGGTGTCCTGCAACAGATGCCGCCGATACTGGTACTCGTCCCGGTTGGCCTTATGGCTGAGTTCGCTGATAAAGCTTTCCAAAAAGAATAGGCTGGCGACGCTGCCGACGCCGCGCAGATAGCTCAGGGAAATCGGTTGTTCGACGATGCCGGCCTCCACTTTCAGATGAGGGATGCAATACGGCGTGCTGTAAACGCACTCCACCATACTTTCATCCCATCCCCCGGCCTCGTGTACCGTTTCGCGCCGCATTTGCCAGAAGAGCGACTGCCCGGCATAGCGCGCCCACAGTGCCTGCGGGTAGCCGTTTTCATCCAACAGCGCCCGATAATGGCTGATGCAGGCCGGACGATAGTATTCATGCCGCATGTCGATCTCGCGCGGATAGATCACTTTGACCGGTTTCCCCACCGCCCGGGAGGCGGCGGTAGCATGCATCACGGCATCCGGCAGATATTTGCGCCCAAAGCTGCCCCCCAGGTAGGTCGTATTCACCACCACATCCGTCGGCTTCAGCCCGAACATTTTCGCCAGAACGTTGCGCACCATGTCCTGCCCCTGGAAAGGGCCCCAGGTTTCGATACGGCCCTCTTCATAATGGCTGGTGGCGTTGCAAGGCTCCAGGGTGGCATGCGCCACATAAGGCGCGCTGTAACGCGCCTCATGCAGGCGCGAATCCTGCTCAGCGTTATGAATCAACGCCGACGCCTCGCCGCGATCGACCGCCGGCACCAAGGTATCGCCGTCCAGCATCGCCAGATTCTCCGCCGCAATCGCGCTGCCGGTCAGCGCTTGCCCTGCGCCCGGCAGCCAGTCGACCTCCAGCAAATCCGCCGCCTTTTTGGCCTGCCAGTAGCTCGCCGCCACCACGATCACCGTATTGAGTGACATATCGTGATCCAATCCGACCATGTTGTTCATCGACCACTGCCGGGTCAGCACCAGATCCACCACGCCCGGCATGGCCCGAATCTGCCGTTCATTACGCACGGCGACCAGCTTTCCGCTGAGGTCAGGCACCATCCAGGGGACGCCGATCAGCATCTCCGGCAGATCGATATCGATACCGTAAATCGCACTGCCGTCCACTTTCTCCGGCGTATCGACCCGCAACAGCGGCTTGCCGATGAAACTCTCTTGCTCTTGCGCTTCGCTCTTTAAAGCAGGCTGCGGATCCAACGGCAGCTCGGCGGCATAGCGCACCAGATCGCCATAGGCGACCTTGCGCTGCCCGCCCTCCTCAAGCACCCAGCCTTTCTCCGTGCGGCACTGCTGCGGTGAAAGCGCGAAATGTTTTGCGCCGGCGCGCAGAAAGAAATCTCTCGCCTGTGCGCCGGCCAGCCGGGTGCGCTGATAAAATTTGGTCATTGAGGTTGAAGCGGCGACAAATTGCGCGAAAGCCTCGCCCCCGGCAACCTGACGGTAAGCATCACGCCCGGTGACGAATTTCACCGTCACCTGTGCCCAATCGGCATCCATCTCCGCCGCCACCACTTCGGCCAGGCCGGTGTAAATCCCCTGCCCGACCTCACATTGCGACACGCCGATGATGATGCGGCCACCGCGATCGATCCAGATCCAATCGTTCAATTCGTACTGACCGTCCGGTGGCACCGCGTCCTGTGAAACCACGGCCGCCAGGCTGCGCGTCGATATCGGCAGCAGCATGGCGGCCACTGCCAACGTGCTGCCTTTTAACAAGGTTCTGCGGGTGATCGCCATACTCAGGGTTCTCCCTTGTCGGCGGCGCGGTGCACCGCCGCACGGATACGGTGGTAAGTGGCGCAGCGGCACAGATTGGTCAGGCCCGTATCTATCTGTCGATCGTCCGGCCTCGGGTGTTCCGCCAGCAGCGCGCTGACCGCCATGATCATGCCTGATTGGCAGTAGCCGCACTGCGGCACGTCCTCCGCAATCCAGGCCTGCTGCACCGGATGACTGCGATCGGTGGACAACCCTTCGATAGTGGTCACCTGCCGGTCGCGTACCAATTGCAGCGGATAGCAACATGAACGCACTGCCTTACCGTCGACATGTACCGTACAGGCGCCACAGGCGCCGATACCGCAGCCGAACTTGGTGCCGGTCAACTTAAAATGTTCTCGGATCACCCATAGCAGCGGCGTATCCGGCTCGCCGTTAAATTCGACCGCCTGGCCGTTCAGATTGAACTTCATGCCATCCTCTCTTAGATCAATGCTTCATCCGACGTTTCACCCACGCCCCGATGACGATCAATGCCAGCAATACACCGCCCCAGAACACATAAGGCAATGACGCGATCAACAGCGGTTTTTCACCGCCCGCCCGCTGCCGAGCCACTTGCTCCGGCGTTATCCTGACTGCCGGATTGCCGAATTGCTGCAATACATAGTTGCCCAACTCGGCCAGTTGTCGGTCATCCAGGCTATCGGCGAATCCCGGCATCCAGGTTTGCAGCGTCTCTCCCTGGCGCTGCACGCCATGCAGCATCACCATGATCAGGTTATTGACCCGCTCGCTGCCTACGGTGGAATTGTGAGTCAAAGCAGGGAAATGGCCGTCATAGGCGCCTTCGCCGCCCAGGCGATGGCAGCTGGCGCAGGCAGCGGCATACAGCGCCTGCCCGGCTGCACGGCCTTCACCGCCTCCCTGATAGTCATAGGCCGCTTTCGTTCCTTGCACGGTGACGATCGGCGGCGTCTGTTTAAGCCAGTCGGCGATGGCGTTGAGATCGTCGTCACTCAGGAAACGCAGGCTATGCTCCACCGCCTCCGCCATGCCGCCGGCCGCCTGGGCTTTGTCATTGCGCCCGGTGCGCAGATACTGCACCAACTCTTTCCGGCTCCAGCCGCCGATGCCGCTGACGGGATCCGAGGTGATATTCGGCGCGATCCAACCGCCGGCCTCCCCTCCCGCCAGATAGCGATCGTCGCGTTCGGCCATCATCCCGTTACGCGGGCTGTGACACGCCGAGCAATGCCCCAAAACATCCACCAGATAGCGACCCCGCGCTTTTTTCTCATCTTCATCGCCGGGCCTTTTTTTCAGAAACAGCCAGTTCCAGCCGTGGATCGCATAACGCCAGGAAAAAGGGAACGTCAGTTGGGTCTCAGGCACCGCACGATCGACCGGTGCGACCCCGGTCATAAAATAACGATACAGCGCGTGCAGATCGTCATCGCTCAACCCCTGATAAGCGGTATAAGGCATGGCGGGATACAAGGGTTGGCCGTCCCGCCGGATGCCCTGCGTTAACGCGCGGCGAAACTCGGGTTCACTGTAGTCGCCAATGCCGGTTCCTTTGGCGGGCGTGATATTGCTGGCGATGATATCGCCCATCGGCGAAGCGATGGCATAACCGCCGACGTAGGGGGCCTCCTGTTGGCTGCTGCCGCGGTGACAAGCCGCGCAATCTGCGGCGATCGCCAGGTATTTTCCGCGTGCGATGACCTGTTGGTCATTCTGGCTGGCGAAGACCGAGCAGGAGAAGATCCCCAACGCGATAACGCACAGCTGTTGTGCTCTCCGCCAGCGGCCGATCACGCTTCACCTTCCGGCTTCATCGCTCCCGCGCGCTCCTCCGCCAGCAGCGCAAACTCGTCCGGCAATAGATTTTCCTGTTCGAGCATCGCTATCGCGTTATGTTTGATGCCAAACAATACGCGATAAAAAGCCTCCAGATCGTCGGCCGAAATGCCGCTAAGCAGCTTTTGCCGCGCCTGTTGGCTGGAGTGATCCAACTGCGCCAGCATCTCCTGCCCGGCCACGGTCATTCTCACGCCTTTAGCGCGCTTATCTTCAGACAGGGCATCGCGAGCGATCAGCCGATTTTTTTCCAAAAACAGCAACGCACGCGACATCGTCGAGACTTCGGCGTTCAAATGCTGCGAAACGTCTTTCAACGTGCAGCCATCACCCAGATCGGCAATCGCACTCAGCGCCAGCCAGTGCGGGCGCGTTAGATTGGTCATTTTCACCGACTGGTCCATCGCCGTGCGCCACAGGCGATTGGTGACATCCAGATGGATGCCCAGTGCAGCAGGAAGTTTGCGTGGTTGTGACATACCGGATTGCTCTCGATTATTTATTTGCTTGTGCAAACAAATAATAGATCGGACGTTATGACGAGATCAAGCAGATGAGGGAGAATAAAATAAAAACGATTTAATACATTTGGTTAGTTCATATCGCACGGCATACGCTCCCCAACGACGGGGAGCGATAAGAAAAACTCAGTTCCCCGCGACCTCGCACCGGTAGTCCTGAATTTCGCCGGCCGAGCCCAGGTTGAGATCGGTCAGCTTCAAACGGTTCGCCAACAGCAGCATCTCGCCCTGCGGGCTGACCGCCAGCGCCAGGCCGTAATTGCCGATGCTGTCGCCCTGCTCGACCACATAGTTCTGCAGTAAACGGAAAGGATCTTCCTGGGTTAAATCGGTGCCCGCCAATTTTCTGGCCAGATATTGGTGGCCGACCAATTTCACCGCCAGCGGCCGCCACTGTTGATCTAATTGTTCCGCCTGCTGCCCCAGCACGTTATAGACATCCTGGCGCAAGCAGGCAACGTGAATATGCAGCTGATTCTGAGAGCGACCATATTTCGAATTGACCGCCAGAGAAACCCATGCGTCTTTTAACGGTTTACCCAGCTCGCTGGATATATGTTCGCGGTTATTCCAGGCCTGGGCGAAATAAGGCGGCGTTCGCTCCGCTTGCAATATCGGGCTCTCGATGCCGCTGACCTTTTCGGTCGGCATCACCAGATCGTGATAGGGGCCTTTGCTGTCCTTAAACAGCACATAACCCTCGGTTAAATCAACCTTTAAGCAGGGCGCCGGATCGTTGTTCTGCTGCTGATTGGGCACGCACTGTTGGCTGACGATTTGCCACAGCGCATTCGGATTACCGCGCCCGAAGAACCACCACAGCACCGCCGCCAGCAGCAAAATGACAAGCAAAATAATTAATAGTCTGAAAAGTCTTTTCATCGCGACGCCCTGTTTACCTATTCCATCTTGAAAGAAGCGCCAGCATAAACCAAGGCTCTTATCGTCACCAGAATATTATCCTTAGCGTCACCTTTCATTGACGTCTTGTTATCAAGAAAAATTAAAAATAAGGGTTTACCTAAGTAATTTAAGGTAAATTAATACCGCAGGTTGAATATGAGTGTGATATAAGCAGCCGGACTCTCTTTATATAAGGAACCGACAAGATGCCAACGATGGGCAAATCCCTGCATTACCTCGACGTGGGTTCGGGCTTTCCGTTGCTGCTGGGCCACAGCTATCTGTTCGATCTGAACATGTGGGCACCGCAGTTCGAGGCGCTGGCGAAACGCTACCGCCTGATCGTGCCTGATCTCTGGGGCCACGGCGACTCCCCGGCGCTGCCGCCTGGACGAAACAGTCTGTCGGATATCGCCGCCGATCATTTGGCGCTGATGGATCATTTGGATATTGCAGAGTTCGGCATCGTCGGCCTGTCCGTCGGCGGCATGTGGGGCGCGGAACTGGCGGCGCTGGCGCCGGAGCGGGTGAAAGTGCTGGCGCTGCTGGACAGCTACCTGGGCGACGAAACGCCGGAGGCGCGGCAGCGCTATATGGGCATGCTGGCCGCCGTGGAACAGGCCGGCGCCATCACGTCACCGCTGCTGGAATATATCGCCGCGCAGTTCTATTCCGACGACGTGCCCGCTGCTCTGTCGCAGCCTTTGCTGGCCCATCTGCAAAGCCTGCCCGCCGAGCGCCTGCGCGACAGCATCGTGCCACTGGGCCGGATGATCTTCGGCCGCCCCGACAAGCTGACGCTGCTGGAAAACATCACCGCCGCCAGCATCGTCATCACCGGCGCGCAGGATAAGCCGCGCCCGCCGGCGGAAGGCCAGCGCATGGCGGATATTCTCGGCTGCCGACATGTGCTGATCCCCAACGCCGGGCATATCAGCAACAAGGAAAATCCGGCGGCGGTCAATGAAACGCTGCTGGCGTTTCTGGCTGAAAACACTACGCCACTATTCTGGTAAGATTCTCCGGGCCGCCTGGCCCGGAGATTCCCTTCAGACGAAGCCTTAGGGAGGGGGAGGCTACATCCGGCGTTTATTGACCAATAGACGTCAGACCCTGGCGGATCCCTTCGTCAGCCTGCTGGCACCATGTCTGCAGACCCTGTGGCGCTTCCTTTTCCAACGCAACCACGTTGCCGTCGTCGTTCAGCACATTGCCTTCACGGCCCATCGCTTCACGCTTGTCGCCGTCGCGGGTGTCGACGCCGCCGGGAATAGCCGCCACGTAGGCCACCATTTTCTTGGCGTTGTCGATGCTGTCCGCTTTCAGAAAACCTTTATCGACGCAGTAAGACATCAGCCCGCTGGTATTACGCGTAATGTCATAGACGTTTTTCAATGCAGCAGGGTCCATCCCTTCGGCATTAGCGGTATTGAACAGGCCCAGAGTCGCGGCAATCATGCCGGTCAGAATGCTCTTTTTCATTGTTATCTCGTTTTAATAATGAATTATTTAGCTTTGAATTATTCACAAAAATAATGTGAATATCGGTACGGTATAACGGCGACTCAGATTAACACAACCCTAACGCGTTAATAACTGTGATTAAGTTAACCTCCAGTAAAATAAAAATGCATGATGGGGTTATTACTCCGCCCGACGTCAGTTTTTACGTTCGACATTAACCGCGCCCAATTCAATTTTAAAATAGTCTCACTATGGAATTATTTACAACGTAAGCGTTGGCCTGCGGTCAATCGCGCTCCCGCCCTTTGCTAAAACCACAGGCGTAACATAGCCTGTTAAGACGCGCCATGCCTTAGTGGGAGAGGATTCACATGAACCATTCCGTCCGGCCGCCGCAATGCGACGACAAAACCATTCTCGATATCACGATGAATTTATATCTCTATCCGGCGGCGCTTATTGCGCACCGCCTGGGCATCTTTGAATTTATTGCATTGCACCCCCGCAACCTGACCGATATATGCGCTCAGGCCAATGTGGAAAGACGCCCGGCAGAGACGCTGGTCATGGCGCTAGTGGCATTGAAATTGATAGACAGAGACGGCGAAACATTCTCTCTGACGCCGGAAGCGGAAACCTTTTTGTTAAAAAACAACCCGCATTATTTCGGCTATTTTTGGGATTTGATGATTGAAAACAGCGAGATTTTCACGCTGAAAAACCTGGAAAGCGCCATCAGAAAGAATGCCTCGCAGGTGTACGGCGAGCAGGAGCTGTTTGAAACCCATACGCTCGACGCCGACAGAATGCGGCTGTTTACCCACGCCATGCACAGCCTGAGCATGGGATCGGCCAGCGTTTGGCCTACGCTGTTGCCCCTCGGTGCCTGCCGCACGGCGCTGGATATCGGCGGCGCCTCCGGCGCCCATGCCATCAGTCTGGCGACCCATTGGCCGGCGCTCACGTGCACCGTGTTCGATCTGCCGGAGGTGTGCCCGCTCGCCGCCGACTACGCGCACGATTACGGCCTCAGTCAGCGCATCGGCACCCACAGCGGCGATATGTGGCGCGATCCCTACCCGGCGGCGGATCTGCACCTGTACTCCAATATTTTCCACGACTGGCCGATGAACAAGAACCGCTTCCTGGCGCAAAAGAGCTATGCGGCCCTCCCGCCCGGGGGCAGGATCGTGATCCACGAAGTGCTGTACAACGATGACGGCGACGGCCCACCTGCCGCCGCGGGGTACAGCCTGATGATGATGGGATGGACGCAGGGCCGCCAATACTCCGGCAAGGAAATCGGCGACCTGCTGCGCGACGTCGGCTTCGGGCCTGCTCAGGTGCTGCCGTCGCTCGGCTATTTCAGCATCGTCACGGCGCAAAAACCCCAGGCTTAGCGGTTCACCGATCTCGCCATGCGGCTGTAGGTGTGGCGCACGCCGCGGATCGCCACGCTGTAGGCGAAGATGTTTTCCGGCAGCGCCAACCCCAGATAGCCGGTATCGCCGATATGGTGCAGATCGGCGCCGGCCATTTTGCTCATCAGCGCAATCTGCCGCACGGTCTGCACGTCGGCCCCCTCTTGCGAGGTGCCGATCGCCGTCATCGCCAGCGCGCCCTGCCGCTGGGCATAGGCGATCAGCGCCGCCACTTTCTCCTGCGACATGCCGGGAATGGTGCCCGGCGCCGGCAACAGCACGATGTCCGCGCCGTTCTCCACGAACAGCGCGATATCCTGCTCGCCGATCAGCTGGCTGCCGCTTTCGCGCACGATACCGGCGCCGTGCATCTTGCCGGTCACCAGCACCATCTCGTCGCCTACCTCATCGCGGATCGCTTTCAGCGCGGCGGCGATCGCCTGATTGCTGACGCCGTTGTTCGGGTTGCCGGTCAGCACCAGCATGCGCGCGCCGAGCTGATACAGCTTGCGCGCATTCTCGGCGGTGGCGGCGCGGCCCGCCGTCATCTGCCAGAAGTCGTTATGTTCGGTGGCGAAGGCCGGATCGACGGCCTCCAGATTCACCCCGATCACTCGTCCGGTCAGCCGCTGCAGCGTGCGCAGCGCCTCCTGCGGCGGCACGTCGGCGGGCAGGCCCGCGATGTGCGGACGATCGACGTCGAACAGGTTCAACAGCAGCAGATCGGCGCCCTGGCTGGCCGCCAGTTCGGCGTTGGTGACGTTATTGAGCAGCGGCTGAGTGACCGCGATGGTTTCGCTGACCAAAATGCGCCCTTCACTGGCGCGGATGGCGTAGAGCAGATCGGCTTTGCCGATATCGGCCAGATCGCTGGCGCTGCAGTCCAGATAACGTTTCATGAGACAGGCTCCGATGACGTTGGCGGGAATGGATGGTCCCCCTCTCCCACCGCAGTGAAAGAGGGGGAAGACTTACTTCAGGGTAAAGCTTTGCGACTGCACGTTGTCGGAATCCAGGCCGACAAACACGTTGAATTTGCCCGGCTCCGCCCCCCACTTCAGGCTGGCGTTGTAGAACTTCAGATCCTCTTCGCTAATCGGCAGCTCAACCTGCTGCGACTGACCGGCCTTCAGCGTCACTTTCTTGAAGTTGCGCAGCTCTTTCACCGGGCGGCTGACCGACGCGGTGACGTCCTGCAGATACAGCTGCACCACCGTGGCGCCGTCGTACTTGCCGGTATTCTTCAGCGTGACGCTGGCGGTTAACTTGCCGTTGCGCGCCATCGTCGGGCTGGACAATTTCAGATCCGACAGGCTGAAGGTGGTGTAGCTCAGGCCGTAACCAAACGGATACAGCGGGCCATTCGGCGAATCGAAGTAGCGTGAGGTGTACTTGCCGGGGTTCTCCTTGCCGAACGGCCGGCCGGTGTTCAGGTGGTTGTAGTACATCGGGATCTGGCCGACCGAGCGCGGGAAGGTCATCGGCAGCTTGCCCGACGGGTTGTAGTCGCCGAACAGCACGTCCGCCACCGCGTTGCCGCCTTCGGTGCCGCTGTACCAGGTTTCCAGCATCGCGTCCGCCTGCTCGCTCTCCCAGCTCAGCGCCAACGGCCGGCCGTTCATCAGCACTAGCACCAGCGGCTTGCCGGTGGCTTTCAGCGCGGCGATCAGATCGCGCTGGCTCTGCGGAATAGTGATGTCGGCGCGGCTGGAGGCCTCGTGCGCCATGCCCTGCGATTCCCCCACCACCGCCACCACCACGTCGGCCTTGTTCGCCGCCTGCACCGCTTCGTCGATCATCTGCTGCGGCGAGCGGGTATCGAACGCCACCGCCGGCTCATACTCGTTCAGATAGTCGATGATGCCTTTATCTTGCGTGACGTTGGCGCCCTTGGCGTACAGAATGCGCGCCTTGTCGCCCACCGCCCGCTCCAGCCCTTCGCGCAGGGTGACCGACTGCTTGACCACCCCGGCGGCCGACCAACTGCCCATCACGTCGCGCTGGCTGTCGGCCATCGGCCCGACCAGCGCAATGGTCGCCTGCTTGCTCAGCGGCAGCGTCTGCTTATCGTTCTTCAGCAGCACCATCGTCTTGCGCGCCACCACCCGCGCTTCGGCGCGGTGCAGGCGGCTTTCGGCGTTGGTGTCCTGCGGATCGGAACCCGCCGGGCCCAGATGCACGTAAGGATTGGTGAACAGCCCCATGTCGTATTTGGTGTTCAGTACGTCGCGGCAGGCGCGGTCGATATCGCTTTCAGACACCAGTCCGTCCTTCACCAGACCCGGCAGGTATTTGTCGTAGAACTCGTCGCTCATGCTCATGTCGACGCCGGAGGTGATCGCCAGGCGCACCGCGTCGCGCGCGTCGGCGGCCACGCCGTGTTTAATCAGCTCTTTGATCGCGCCGTGGTCGCTGATGGTGATGCCTTTAAAGCCCCACTGGTCGCGCAGCAGATCTTTCAGCAGCCACGGGTTGGCGGTGGCCGGCACGCCGTTGATCGCGTTGAGCGACACCATCACCCCGCCGCTGCCGGCGTCCACCGCCGCTTTGTAAGGCGGCAGATAGTCCTGATGCATGCGCAGCGGGCTCATGTCGACGGTGTTGTAATCGCGGCCGCCTTCGACGGCGCCGTACAATGCAAAGTGCTTGACGCTGGCCATCACCGAACCGGGTTTGGCCGGATCGCCGTTCTGGAAACCGTCGACCATCACCTTGGCGATTTTCGATACCAGCCAGGTGTCTTCGCCGAAGCCTTCGGAGACCCGGCCCCAGCGAGGATCGCGGGTAATATCGACCATCGGCGCGAAGGTCATGTTCAGGCCATCGTCGCTGGCCTCCTGCGCCGCCACGCGGGCGCTGAGCGCAATGGCTTCCAGATCGAAACTGGCCGCCAGCCCCAGGCTGATCGGGAACACGGTGCGCTGGCCATGCACCACGTCATAGGCGAAGAACAACGGGATTTTCAGGCGGCTGAGCTGCATCGCCTGATCCTGCATCACCCGGATATCCGGCCGGGTGACGGTATTGAAGATGGCGCCGATCTGCCCTTTGCGGATCCCCTCGCGGATCGCTTCTTTCGGGTTATCCGGCCCGACGCTGATCAGCCGCAGCTGGCCGATCTTCTCTTCCAGCGTCATCTGCTTCATCAAATTGGACACGAAGGCGTCGCGCTGCTGGGCGTGAATGCCCTGCGTTATCGGCGTTTCCTGCGCAAAAGCCGGGCTGAGGGCCAGACCGGACAACATACTCACCACACAAAGCCATTTCATCTTGTTTTATCTCAGGCGTGTTTCCGCCGCCAACGCCGCGGAGTTTAATCGGAGTGAAGAAACAGTTTGCCACACTCTGTTTCATCGCCAAGGGAATTCGCATCGCTAATGTTTACAAAGCATTACAGGTTATCGGCAGGTAATTCTGCAGCCGGGCGCGGCTGTCGGCGGCCTCCGCCGCCAGAAAATCGACCAGCGCGGTTAACGTCGGCGGCGCCACCGTGCGTTCAGGATAGACCAAATAATAGGCCGCGCCGCTGCTGACGCAGAGCGGGAACGGCGTGACGATGCGCTGCGCCTGAATATCTTCCTCCAGCAGGCACAGATCGCCGATGGCGATGCCGAATCCCTGCAGCGCGGCGCTCATCGCCAGATCGAGGGTATCGAAATGCTGGGCCTTACCGGACGGCAACGCATCGGCGCCCGCCGCCTTCAGCCAGCGCAGCCAGTCGCGCCGATCGCGCGTCGGGTGCAGCAGAGTTTTGTCCGTCAAGTCCGTCAGCCGAGGCGCAGGCGGCAGGAACTTCGGCGTGCAGACCGGCGTGAGGATTTCATCGAACAGCAAGTGCGCGGTCAGCTTTTTACCCGGCGGCCGGCCGAATACCACCGCGGCGTCAAACTGCTCGGTACTGAAATCCAGGCCGTGCGACACCGAGGCGGTCAGCTCAATATGCATGTCCGGCCGTTCATTTTGCAGGCGAATGATGCGCGGCAGCACCCAACGCATGGCGCAGGTCGGGCATTTGATGCGCAGCGCCCCCGGCGGAGCGGCGGCCCGCGTCAGGGCTTCATCCAACTGCCCCAGCGCCTGCTGTACCGGCGCCAGCAGCTGCGCGCCCTGCGGCGTCAGCGCCAGACCACGCGCCTGGCGGCTGAACAGCGGATAGCCCAGGCGCTGTTCCAGCCCGAGGATTTGCCGGCTGACCGCTCCCTGCGTCAGGTGCAACTGCCGGGCGGCATGGGTAAAGTTAAGGCGTTGCGCCACCACCACGAAGGTTTTCAACACGTCGAGCGACGGCAGGGATATCGGCATAGCGTGCCTCGATTAGGTATGATCGTAGTGCATGGCAAGTATGACAAACTTTCCCTTGTCCGCCTACGCCGCCTGATGCTTAATCGCTCAACACTTCCCTGTTTGCCTGGAGCCCATCATGCAGAGCGCCTGCTCATCCCGCTCGAAGCTGCCGGACGTCGGCACCACTATCTTCACCGTCATTGGCCAACTCAGCGCCGAACATCAGGCCCTCAACCTGTCGCAGGGCGCGCCCAACTTCGCCGGTGACCCGCAGCTGATCGAGGCAACGGCGCAAGCCATGCGCGCAGGTCATAACCAATACGCGCCGATGAGCGGCGTGGCGGCATTACGTGCTGCCCTGGCGGAAAAAGCTGAACGATTGTATGGCGCGCGCTATGACGCCGACGAAGAAATCACGGTGATCGCCAGCGCCAGCGAAGGGCTGTACTCGGCGATCAGCGCGCTGGTACACCCCGGCGACGAGGTGATCTATTTCGAACCGGCGTTCGACAGCTATGCGCCGATCGTGCGCCTGCAGGGCGCCACGCCGGTGGCGATCAAACTGTCGTTGCAGGATTTTCGCGTCGACTGGGACGAAGTGGCCGCCGCCATCAACGGCAAAACGCGCATGATCATCGTCAACACGCCGCACAACCCGACCGGTGCGGTGTTTGACGCGCAGGATATCGACCGCCTGACCGCCCTGACCCGCGACACCGACATCGTGATCCTGTCCGACGAGGTCTACGAGCACGTGGTGTTCGACGGTGAAATTCACCACAGCATGGCGCGCTATCCGCAGCTGGCGGAACGCAGCGTGATCGTGTCGTCGTTCGGCAAAACCTACCACGTCACCGGCTGGCGCGTCGGCTATTGCCTGGCGCCGGCGGCGTTGATGGACGAGATCCGCAAGGTGCACCAGTTCATGGTGTTCTCCGCCGATACGCCGATGCAGCACGCCTTCGCCGCCGCGCTCGCCAACCCGCAGAGTTACCTGGGGCTGGCGGCGTTTTACCAACAAAAGCGCGATCTGCTGGCCAGCGCCCTGCAGGATTCGCGCTTTGAGCTGCTGCCCAGCCGCGGCAGCTTCTTCATGCTGGCCCGCTTTAGCGGCTTCAGTCACGAAAGCGACAATGATTTCGCCGTGCGCTTGATCCGCGAAGCGAAGGTGGCGACGATCCCGCTGTCGGCGTTCTACAGCGACGGCACCGATACCGGCCTTATTCGGCTGAGTTTTTCCAAAGATAACGAGACCCTGCTGGAAGGCGCGCGCCGCCTGAGCCAGGTGTAATTTTTTGTCCGACCATGGGAAAGGGGCACTGCCTATGAAAGCTTTGAAAACGCTGTTCGCCGCCGGATGCCTGCTGGCCGCCGGCTCTTCTCTGGCGGCGGAAAACAGCCTGCGCTTCGGTCTGGAAGCGCTGTATCCGCCGTTCGAATCCAAATCCGCCAGCGGCAAACTGGAAGGGTTCGACATTGAACTGGGCGATGCGGTGTGCGCCGCCGCGCAGTTGCAATGCAGCTGGGTGGAAACCTCGTTCGACAGCCTGATCCCGGCGCTGCAGGCGCGCAAGTTCGACGCCATCAACTCGGCGATGAACGTGACCGAACAGCGGCGCCAGGCGATCGCCTTTACCGACGCCATCTATCAGGTGCCGAACCGCCTGATCGCCAAGGCCGACAGCGGCCTGCTGCCGGACGCCAAAGCGCTGGCGGGCAAACACGTGGGCGTGCTGCAAGGCTCAATTCAGGAGATCTACGCCAAAACCCATTGGGCGCCGGCGGGCGTGGATGTGGTGTCTTACCAGGATCAGAATCAGGTTTATCTCGATCTGGCGGCCGGTCGGCTCGACGCCACGCTGGTGATGGCGCCGTCGGGGCAAAGCGGCTTCCTGTCGCAGCCGGACGGCAAGGGCTTCGCCTTCGTCGGCGAGGCGGTGCGCGACGACAAAATCCTCGGTGAAGGCATTGCCTTCGGCCTGCGCAAAGGGGATGAGGCGCTGAAGAAGAAACTGGATGCCGCCATCGCCAAAGTGAAACAGCAAGGCACGGTGGCGGCGCTGTCGAAGAAGTATTTCGGCGATATCGACGTGACGGTGAAGTGATGGACGGGGGCGGCACCGCCGCCCCCTGCCGCGTTTAGCGATCGAACACCGAGCTGTTCAGCGCGCGATCCTGCTGGTGGCGCTCCAGCGCCAATTCTATCAGGCGCGTGATCAGCGCCTGGTAGCTGACGCCGCTGGCGGCCCACAGCTTGGGATACATGCTGATGTTGGTGAAGCCCGGCAGCGTGTTGATCTCGTTGATTACCACCTGGTTGTCCGGCGTCAGGAACACATCCACCCGCGCCAGCCCGAAGCACTCCAGCGCGCGGAACGCCTTCAGCGCCACCTCGCGGATGTGGTCGCTTACTTCCGGCGCGATCGCCGCCGGCACCACCACCTGAGCGCCCTGCTCATTGATGTATTTGGTGTCGTAGGAGTAGAAGGCGTCACTCAGCACGATCTCGCCGCACACGCTGGCCTGCGGATCGTCGTTGCCCAGCACCGCGCACTCGATCTCGCGGCCGACGATCGCCGACTCCACCAGCACCTTGTGATCGAAACTGAAGGCCAGCGCCACCGCCGCGTCGAACTCGGCGCGGTTTTCCACCTTGCTGACCCCGACCGACGAGCCCTGGTTGGCCGGCTTGACGAACAGCGGCAGGCCGAGGCGCTCGCTCAGTTGCTCAAACGTGAACCCGGCGCGGTTAGCGCGCGTCAGGGTGACGAACGGCGCCACCGCCAGCCCGGCGTCGCGCAGCAGGCGCTTGGTCACGTCTTTATCCATGCTGACCGCCGAGCCGAGCACGCCGGCGCCGACGAACGGCATATTGGCCATGCGCAGCAGCCCCTGCAGCGAGCCGTCCTCCCCCAGCGTGCCGTGCACGATCGGGAAAATGACGTCGAGCTGGCCCAGCGCGCCGGCGCTGCCCGCTTCGATCAGCTGCTGTTTTTCCTGGCCCGGGATCAGCGCCACGTTCTTGTTCGAGCGGTTCAGCGCGATCAGCGCCGGATTCTCGGCGTTGAGCAGGTAATTGGAGGCGTCGTTGATGTGCCACTGCCCCTGTTTGTCGATCCCCAGCAGCGTGACGTCAAACTTCTCTTTGTCGATTGCATCCACAATGTTTTTGGCTGACTGCAGCGACACCTCATGCTCCGCCGATTTACCGCCAAAAATCACTCCAACACGTAGTTTAGTCACGCCTTAAATCCTTCTGAAAAATCATGGCAAAAAAGTCGTTCATCACAATAAACGCATTGCCTGGCGGCGGCAATCGTTGTTGCCAGAATCTTCTTACGCCACGGAATGCCACATCGCAACCATCCAAAACGTATACACTTCGTATATTGTTCATTTATGGAGACGCCGATGGGCATCGTAAAAATTTCGGACGCGCTGCATGACGATCTGCGCCTCGCCAGCCTGACCATGACGCGTTCGATCAACGCGCAGGCCGAGTACTGGATCAGGATCGGCATGCTGGCGGAGTTCCATCCGGAACTGACTTACCCGCAACTGGTAAAAAAAATGATGAAAGATAATGCGCTGACGCTGAAGGAGATTGTCGGGTGAAACAAATTGTGATTAAAACGCCGGAAGAGATTGCCAAAATGCGCCATTCCGGCGCTCTGCTGGCCAAAGTGTTTGCTATGCTCGATGAAGTCATCGTCGAAGGCATCTCCACCATGGAGATCAACGACCGCGCCGAGGCGTTTATCGTCGAAGAGCTGAAGTCGCGCCCGGCCAGCAAGGGGCAGTATGATTTCCCCTATGTGCTCAACACCTCCGTAGACGACGTGGTGTGCCACGGGGTGCCGTCGGCCAGCAAGATCCTGCGTTCCGGCATGATTGTCAACGTGGATATCACGCTGGAAAACGGCGGCTATATCGCCGACTCCAGCAAGATGTACTGCATCGGCCAGGTGACGCCGCTGGCCAAACGGTTGGTGAACAACGTCTATGAATCGATGTGGCAGGGCATTCGCGCGGTCAAACCGGGCGCCACTCTGGGGGATATCGGCCACGCCATCCAGCGGCACGCCGAACAGGCCGGCTACAGCATCGTGCGGGAATATTGCGGCCACGGCATCGGCCGCGACATGCACGAAGAGCCGGCGGTGCTGCACTACGGCCAACCCGGCAGCGGCATGGCGCTGCAGGAAGGCATGGTGTTCACCATCGAGCCGATGATCAATCAGGGCGACCGCCGCATCAAGCAGAAGAAGGACGGCTGGACGGTGGTGACGCGCGACAAAAAACTGTCGGCGCAGTGGGAGCACACCGTGGCGGTCACCGCCGACGGCGTGGAGATCCTGACGCTGCGCGACGAAGAGCGCCGGGCCGGCTACGCCGAGCGCTACTAAACCCGCAAGCCATTAGCCCGCTAAGCTGATAGCTTAATAAGTTATTTAATTGATAACCTCTTAGCTTATTGCGCGGCACTCCGGCGCCGCGGTTAAGGCGACGGGGATGACAGGGAGACAGGCAGCATGCAGTCAGGCAATCAGACGTTTATCAATCAGCTCAAGGACATCGTCGGCGGCCCGCAGCTGTTGACCGGCGATCGCAACACCGAGCGTTATCGCAAGGGCTTCCGCTCCGGCGAAGGCCAGGCGTTGGCGGTGGTGTTTCCCACCAGCCTGCTGCAGCTGTGGCGCATTCTGCAGGCCTGCGTGGCCGCCGACAAAATCGTCATCATGCAGGCCGCCAACACCGGCCTGACCGAGGGCTCAACCCCCAGCGGCAACGACTATGATCGCGATATCGTCATCGTCAGCACCCTGCGCCTCGATCATATTCAGGTGCTGGACAACGGCAAGCAGGTGGTCGGCTTCCCCGGCAGCACCCTGCACCACCTCGAGAAATTGCTCAAACCCTACGGCCGTGAACCGCATTCGGTGATCGGCTCTTCCTGCATCGGCGCCTCGGTGATCGGCGGCGTGTGCAACAACTCCGGCGGCTCGCTGGTGAAACGCGGCCCGGCCTATACCGAAATGGCGCTGTACGCCCAGCTGGGGGAAGACGGCCAGCTGCGCCTGGTGAACCATCTGGGCATCCGGCTTGGCGACACGCCGGAAGAGATCCTCACCCGGCTGGAAAAAGGCGACTATCGCCCGGAGGACGTCGAATACGGTGAGCTGCGCGCCTCGGATAACGAATACGCCAGCCGGGTGCGCGACGTCGATGCCGACACCCCTTCCCGCTTCAACGCCGACAAACGCCGCCTGTACGAGGCCTCCGGCTGCGCCGGCAAGCTGGCAGTGTTCGCGGTGCGGCTTGACACCTTCGAGAAAGAGGGCAAAGAACAGGTGTTCTATATCGGCACCAACGACACCGCGGTGCTGACCGAACTGCGCCGCCACATGCTGAGCAAATTCGAAAACCTGCCGGTGGCCGGTGAATACATGCACCGCGATATCTTCGACATCGCCGAGGTGTACGGCAAAGACACCTTCATGATGATCGACAAGCTCGGCACCGATCAGATGCCGCGCTTCTTCACCCTGAAAGGCCGCATGGACGCCAGCCTCAACAAGCTGCCGCTGCTGCCGCACAACCTGACCGATCGGCTGATGCAGGGCCTGAGCCATCTGGCGCCGAGCCACCTGCCGAGGCGCATGAAGGAATACCGCGAACGTTTCGAACACCACCTGCTGCTGAAGATGGCCGGCCCCGGCGTAGACGAAGCGCAGCGCTACCTGACCGACTATTTCGCCCAGGCCGAAGGCGCCTTCTTCGCCTGCACGCCTGACGAAGGCAAAAAGGCCTTCCTGCACCGCTTCGCCGCCGCCGGCGCCGCGGTGCGCTACCACGCGGTGCACGCCGACAAGGTGGAGGATATTCTGGCGCTGGACATCGCCCTGCGCCGCAACGACACCGACTGGTTCGAAACGCTGCCGCCGGAAATCGACAGTCAGTTGGTGCATAAGCTGTATTACGGCCACTTTATGTGCCACGTCTTCCACCAGGACTACGTGGTGAAAAAAGGCGTGGACAGCCATGCACTGAAAGAAAAGATGCTCGAGATCCTCAACCGGCGCGGCGCCGAGTACCCGGCGGAGCATAATGTCGGCCACCTGTACCACGCCAAACCGGATCTGCAGGCGTTCTACCGCACCGCCGATCCGACCAACAGCTTCAACCCCGGCATCGGCAAAACCAGCAAACGCAAAGGCTGGGCCGAAGACCCCCGCTAAGAGCGCCCGATTGGCCTGCCGACGCGGGCCACCTCACCTTCCTGTTGACCTTCAATGGCCCATTCAGCGTTCCGCGCGCAGCAGCAAGGAGACGATGAACGCGCCCCCCAGCCCCGCCGTAATGATGCCGATGGGCAGCTCCTGATTGGGGATCAGGCTGCGGCTGAGCATGTCGCCGCCGGTCAGCAGCATCGCCCCCAGCAGGCCGCACATCGGCACGGACAAGCGGTGGCGCACGCCCACCAGGCGCCGGGCCAGATAAGGCACCATCAGCCCGACAAAACCGATCACGCCCGTCAGCGAAACGAGAAACGCCGTGGACAGTGCGCAGCACAGAAAGGTCTCGGTGCGCAGACGCGCGACGTTGACCCCCATCGAATGGGCGGTGTGCTCGCCCGCCAGCAGCGCGTCCAGCGCCCGCCAACGCAGCGCCGTAAACCCGGCCAGCAGCGCGAAACTCGCCAACGGAATGAACAGATTATCCCAACGCGCCAGCCCCAGCCCGCCCAGCGACCAGAACAACACCGAACCGGCCGCCCGCTGATCGCCGGAAAACACCAGGTAGCTGGTGAGCGCGCTGAACAAAAACGAGACCGCCAGGCCGCAGACGATCAGCTGCTCGGCGTGCCTGACCCGGCTGACGCGAAACAGGATCATCACCGCCATCGCGGACAAAATGCCGCCGGCGAAAGCGGACAGCGGCAACGTCAGCGCGCCCAGCGCATCGCCGAAGCGCGTGATGACCAGCACCGCGCCGGCGGAGGCGCCGGAGGAGAGCCCAAACAGAAAAGGATCGGCCAGCTCATTGCGGGTGGTGGTCTGCAGCAACGCGCCGGTCATCGCCAGCCCGGCGCCGGTCAACGCCGCCAACAGGGCTCTGGGCACCCGCAGTTGCACAACGATGGTATCCAGCATGCCGGAGAGGGGCGCCGAACCGAGCCCTAGCGCCGCCAACGCCTGCCGCCATGACAGCGCAACGCTGCCCAGCTGCAGGCTCCAGATCATTAGCCCACACAATACCGACAGCGCCAGCGGCGCGAGCAGCATAAATCGCCGGGTCGGCGAGTTCATTCAGCCTCCGGCGCGTACAGCGCCCGCGCCAGCTTTTCCACCGCGCCGATGTTGGCCGGCCCCGGCGTCAGCTCCGCATACTGCAGTTTCAGATAACGGTGGTGCCGTACCGCGGGGGTCAATTTCATCAACGGGTGAGACTCGAGGAAGCGCCGCAGCGCATCGGCCCCCGAACCGGTCTGGTAATCCAGCAGAATAATGAAGTCGGGCTCGGCCGCCGCCACCGCCTCCCAGGACGCCGTCGTCCAGCTCGCCGGCAAATCGTCCATCACGTTGCGGCCGCCCGCCGCTTCGATGATCGCCGTCGGCATGGCGTAATTGCCGCTGGTAAAAGGCTTCTCCTCCCCCGAGTCATAGACGAACACCTTGAGCGGCGTCTGACCCGCCGGTCTGACTGGCAGCGCGGCCAACCGGCGCCGCCAGCCTTCAACCAACGCGGCGGCCTCTTGCGGCTTGCCGAAAATCTTGCCGAGCTTCAGCTCATCGTCATACAGCAGGTTCATATCGGCCTTCTGCGGCCGCCCGCCGGCCTGCACGCAGCTCTCGCTCAACACCAGCGTTTTGATGCCGAACGGGGCGAGCTTCTCCGGCGTGACGTCGCCGCCGATCTTCATACCGTAATTCCAGCCGGCGAAGAAGAAATCCGGCTGCGCCGCCAGCAACGTTTCCAAAGCGGGATATTTCGGCGCCAGTTCGGGAATGGCGCCCATCGCCGCCTTGAAGTCGGGCGTCAGTTTGTACCAGCCGGTGATGCCGGTCAGCCCGACAATGCGATCCTGCAGATGGAGCGCAAAGGCCATCTCGGCCATGTTGATGTCGTTGATGACGGCGCGTTGAGGCGCCTGGTTGAAGGTGATCGGCGAACCGCAGCTGTCTACGGTGACGGGAAATTTTTCGGCCGCCGCCGCCCCACCGGCCAGCAGCAGGAGCAGGAGCAGGGGGAATACGCGTGTGTTCATATTTCTCTCTGGTTTATCAAGCGCAATGGGGAACGTCAAAAATACGCAGCGTTTTCCCGCTGACGGGGTGCGCCACCTTGAAACTGTTCATGCCGAACACCGGCAAAATCACCGGGGTCTGCAACACCGCCTCGGGCGTACCACAGGCTACCTGGCGGCTTTCGTTGAGCACCAGGATCCGATCGGCAAACGCCTCCGCCACGGGCAAATCGTGCAGCACCGCAATCACGGCGATATCTTTATTTTTCACTAACGACAGCAGCGCCGAGCGCCCGGGCGGATCGAGATGATTGGTCGGTTCATCCAGCAACAACAGCTCGGGAGACTGCGCCAACGCCCGGGCCAGTGCGGCGCGCTGGCGCTGGCCGCCCGAGAGCCGCCCTAACGGGTGGCGCCTGAGCGGCGCCAGCCCGGTTTCCCCGATGGCCTCGTCAACGATGCGCCTTCCCGTCGCAGAGCGTTCGCCATGCGGTAAACGGCCCAACGCCACGTAATCCTCAACCGACAGCCGCAAATCCGGCAGATCGTTTTGCGCCAGAAAGGCGATGCTTCTGGCGCGCTCCGCCGCCGGCCACGCGGACAAGGCGCGCCCTCGCCAGTAAATGCCGCCGCTGTCCGGCCGCGTTTCGCCGATCAGGGTGCGCAACAGGCTGGACTTGCCGCTGCCGTTGGGGCCGATCACCGCCAGCTTCTCACCGGCGCGGAGCGCGAAATGGATGTTGTCGAGTATCAATTCCCCGCCGTGGCCGGTCAGGCTAACTCCATCAACATGGAGGATGTCGTGAGCTGAATTCATCATGCATAAATTGTTATATTATAACATATCAGTGTTTTTACCACGATTGCTCGCCTTCTGCAAAAGCGAATCGCAAACTCTTCTGCCGCACGCGCTGCGTGAAGCAAGGCAGAGGGCAAGCCGCGCCCTGCGTCAAAACGGCGTGATTAAAGCAACATAGCACACCTTTTTATTAATGATAATGATTTTCATTATCATTAATATCTCTGTGATTTCCGATTGCACGCCCCGCTGAACTTGGTTATGTTTGAGGCGACTGGTTTCATTCACGGTTTTCAGGAACTCACATGACCTACCTGGCGCACAGCACAGATCCGACAAACGCGACCGTTCCGGCCGTCGTTTTGCTGTGTGCTTCCTCCGCCCCACCCGCCGTTTCTTCTGTCGTTTCTGCGGTTGCCGCTTACCCGCCACGCCTTGTGGTTGTGCGTTAAGCCAAACCGACTTTTTACCTCCGGCTTAGTGATCTGTTGCGTTCATGCGTAGACCACCGCGCGCGCCGGAGCCTGTAATTTTCACGACAGGTGAAATTGATATGCGATTACCTTCTCTCTGGGCCAATGCCGGCCTGGCTACGCTGTTCGTCCTGCTCTGGAGCAGCGGCGCGATCTTCTCCCGTTGGGGATTGGAGCACGCCTCCGCCTTCGCTTTTCTGTTCTTCCGCTGCGCCATCGCGCTGGCGGTGCTGTTGGCCATCGGCCTGTGGCGGCGCCAGTGCCTGCCCGCCCCCGGCACCCGCCGGCGCGTCGCGCTGATCGGCGTGTTGATGATCGGCAGCTATCAGATCTGCTATCTGCTGGCGTTGGAACAGGGCATTACGCCCGGCGTGCTGGCCACATTGCTCGGCGTACAGCCGATCCTCACCCAGTTCATCACCGAACGGCGCTGCACCGGGCTGCGCGCATTCGGGCTGGCGCTGGCGATGGCCGGGCTGACGCTGGTGGTGTACCAAAGCCTGATGGTGGCTCATTTCTCGCCGAGCGGCATGCTGTTCGCCTTTATCGCATTGGGGAGCATGACCGCCGGCACCCTGCTGCAAAAGGGCATGACGCAGCCGCCGCTGGCGGTCTTGCCGCTGCAGTATGCCATCGGGCTATTGATGTGTACGCTGGCGCTGCCGTTTGAGCCGCTGCGGGTCGACTGGCGGCCTGAGTTCGTGCTGCCGCTGCTGTGGATGGCGGTGGTGATCTCGGTGCTGGCGACGTTCTTGCTGTATCGCCTGATCCAGCGCGGCAACCTGGTGCAGGTCACCAGCCTGTTCTATCTGATCCCGGCGGTGACCGCCCTGCTGGATTATCTGCTGCTCGGCCACGCGCTGGCCGCGCTGAGCCTGTTGGGGATGGCGGGCATCGTGCTCGGCGTGATGCTGGTTTTCCGCCGCGCATAAAAGCAAAAGCCCCCGCGCCGTTCCACCGGCGCGGGGGCGACAACAACAGCCGTTAACTCAGAATAACCAGGAACCGTACCCCCACAGCAGCACCGTCACCCCAAGCAGCAGCTCGAGCAACAGAATGCCGATAGCGAAGGTCGAGCTGGAGAAGATGAACCCTTCCTTACTGTCGATATTCAGGAAGTGCGGGATCCCCAGATTCAGCAGATAGCCCGAATAGCACAGGCCGATAATGCCGACAAACAGACACAGCCAGACGACCGGATAAAGCGCCACTACCCCGCTGAGGAACATCGGGGTCGCCACGTAGCCGGCGAACACCATGCAGCGGTGCAGGCTGGGGCGCGATTCATAACGCCGCGCCATCCAGTGAATGACTTTCCCCATGGCCGCTACGCCCGCCAGCATCAGCAGGTAGAACGCCACGGCGGTATAAAGCGCGGTAAACATGTCGAGCCTGATGGCATGTCCCTCGCCGGAGAGCCAGCCCAACTGGGTGGTGCCGATAAAGGCGCAGACCACCGGGATGGCTGCCAAGAGCAACACGTGATGGGTGTATAGGTGCGAGACGCTTTCATTCTCGCTTTTGATCTGTTCGAACTCGGCGCTGGGATGCGCCAGAAGTCCCCAAACATGACTGACCATGAGACACCTCCAATCTCGCCGTAGGCCGCGATCGGCGAACGAATTTCACACCTCTGACGGACTGCTACCCGTGCGAGGATTGCGGCCACGGGGCTCTCTCCCCTGTACTAATTATAGTCTTTCGGCGAAAAAACGTGCGGAAAGCGCAACGCCGCGGCGCTTTGTCTTATACTCCCACCATGAAAACCAGGCTGTGAGGAAGGTCATGTCATCCGTTATCACCACCCGCCAGGCGGGGATCGTCGACGTCGAAGCCGGGCGCAACGTTACCGTGATCGAACCCTGCAATCTGTACGGTTGCCGGCTCGGTGACGATGTCTTCGTCGGCCCGTTCGTCGAGATCCAGCGCCACGTCAGCATCGGCGCGCGCAGTAAAATTCAGTCGCACAGCTTTATCTGCGAATACGTCACCCTCGGCGAAGCGTGCTTTGTCGGCCACGGCGTCACCTTCGCCAACGATCTGTTCAAAGACGGCGCGCCCAATGCCGATCCGGCCAGCTGGGGGCGCACCTGCATCGGCGATCGGGTGTCCATCGGCTCCGGCGCCACGATCCTGGCGGTGGAGATCTGCAGCGACGCGGTGATCGGCGCCGGGGCGGTCGTGACCCGCGACATCACCCGCAAGGGGATCTACGCCGGCAACCCGGCGCGCCTGCTGCGGGAGCTGCCGTAATGATCCCGGCCATCCGCATCGTGGCCATTGAGGCGCTGCCCGATGATTACCTGACGCGCGGCGATTTCGGCTTTACCATCGCCTGTTACGCCCTGCCGCAGTTCGACAGCCCGGTCGACAGCTGGCCAACCCGCCCGGTGGCGCCGTTTCGCAAACGCTATCCCCTGGCGCCGTTCGCCAACGAAGACAGCGTGACCTTCCTGGCTTATCGCCAGGACGACGCCGTTGGCCACATCACGCTGAGCAAAAACTGGAACGGCTACACCCTGATCGACGAGATCGCCGTCAGCGCTGACGCGCGCCGCCAGGGCATCGCCGGGGCGCTGCTGGACTGCGCCAAACAGTGGGCGCGGCAGCAGGAAACCTCAGGTATGATGCTCGAAACGCAGAACAACAACCTGGCGGCCTGCCGCTGCTATCAGCATTACGGGTTTATTCTCGGCGGCATCGATCGCTTGCTGTACCGCGCCGAACCGGAGATCGCCGATCACGAGATCGCGCTGTTCTGGTATTTGCCGTTCAATAACGAAATCGGTTACTGATTTATCGGGCCTCATTGAGGTTATGTTTACTTTTTAACCCCTACCATCGGATGAGAACTGTTATCACTTACTCTGATAAGCCAGCGACACCCATGGAGGGCCGTATGAACAAGAACAAGGCTGTTTTACTGATGTTAGCTATCGCCATGAGCGGATGCGCCGAGCGCCCCACCCCGGCAACGCCGCCGACCGACGCCACCGTTGCGCCGCCGAACCTGCAGCCGCAGATGGACGCCAGCACCCGCAGCAAGCTGCGTGAGATCCTCGCGCTGCGCGCCGGTTGGCCCGCCGCGCAGCCGCATGGCCGCACCGTCGATTTGATTTCGCGCGAATTCCTCGGCACGCCCTACCTCGCCAACCGCCTGATCGGCTCGCAGAGCACGCCCGAGCAGCTGGTGATCGACTTCCGCGG
Source organism: Serratia sp. CY71090 (assembly GCF_052166845.1). Lineage (NCBI taxonomy): Bacteria > Pseudomonadati > Pseudomonadota > Gammaproteobacteria > Enterobacterales > Yersiniaceae > Serratia > Serratia sp. CY71090. Next base: position 258,168 of record NZ_JBJNOA010000003.1, read on the forward strand.
GCTGGATTGCTTCACCTACATCGATTATGTGGAAGCGCTCAGCACCGCCCGCAGCGAGGGCGAGTTCGTACAGCGGCTGATAGACATCCGCTACGTCGATGGCAAAATCGCCTTCCCGCAGCGCAAGCACTTCTTCACCGACTGGGCGCAGCGGCCGCACCAGGTGGCCGAAGACATCACCGCGCAGCTCAGCCCGCACGCCGTCAGCCTCGTGAAAACCCTCAACCAGAAGGCGGACGGCAGCAGCTACCTGCCCGGCTTGCCCGACGTACAGCGCAGCGTGACCTATATCCCCAGCGACAGCGTCGACGACAAGGTGCTGGCCCAACTGCGCACCGGCGATTACATCGGCATTTACACCAATCTCGCCGGGCTGGACGTGACCCACACCGGCATCTTCGTGATGACCGACAACGGCCCGGTGCTGCGCAACGCCTCATCGCGCAAAGCCAACATGCGGGTGGTCGATTCGCCCTTTATGGATTACGTGATGGCTACGCCGGGCATCGTCGTGCTGCGTTCGCTCAGCCGATAACTCCCCGCCGCATAACGGCTATAAGCTATAGCCGTTTATGCTGAACGAGCGTTTGACTTCATCGGCGGTTCAGGCTTAGCTGTAAGAACAAAAACCAACTGATTTTATTGTTCTTTTCAGGGAGACTTCGATGACCTTACGCTGGCGTATCACCCCTCTGGCGGCGGCCTTCGCCGCCGTATTGGCGCTACAGGGCTGCGATCAAAAAACCGACCAAAACCATATCAAAGTCGGCGTCATCAACGGCGCGGAACAGGACGTGGCGGAAGTCGCCAGGCAGGTGGCGAAAGAGAAATATGGGCTGGACGTCGAGCTGGTCGGCTTCAGCGGCTCGCTGCTGCCGAACGACGCCACCGACAAGGGCGAACTGGACGCCAACGTGTTCCAACACCGCCCATTCCTCGAACAGCAAAACAAAGATCACGGCTACAAGCTGGTGGCGGTCGGCAATACCTTCGTCTTCCCGATGGCCGGCTACTCCAAAAAGATAAAATCGCTGAAAGAGCTGCCGGACGGCGCGGTGATCGCCATCCCGCTCGATCCGACCAACCTGGGGCGCGCCCTGCTGCTGCTGGAAAAAACCGGGCTGATTAGCCTGAAGCCTGGTAAGGGGCTGCTGCCTACCGCCCTGGACATCAGCGCCAACCCGCATCGTTATCAGATCATGGAGCTGGAAGGCGCGCAGCTGCCGCACGTGCTGGACGATCCGAAAGTCACCGTCGCCGTCATCAGCACCACCTACATCAACCAGACCGGCCTGTCGCCGACCAAAGACGGCATCTTCATCGAGGATAAAGACTCACCGTACACCAACATCATCGTCACCCGCGAAGACAACAAGGACGCGCCGAACGTGCAGAACTTCATCAAGGCCTATGAGTCGGATGAAGTGGCCAAAGCCGCCGAAAAAATCTTCAACGGCGGCGCGGTGAAAGGCTGGTAAATTCGGCCACCATCAAGGCGGATTCTGCGTACGAATCCGCAATATTTCACTTTCATTCCCCGTTTCCTTAGCCACACCTTTCTCTAAAAGCAAAACGCCCGCATGCTCATTCCTCCATAACACGGATTGTTCACAACAAAGGAGTGTCTCGATGCCGATCAAATTTGCCCCCAAGGTCGGGGAAATTCTTGAGTGCAACTATGGCAACTATCCCCTATCAGTCTGCCAACCGCATGAAGCCGGCTTTTATGATGGCCACATTCCACCAGAAATGGTGAAGAACCGTTTAGTTGTTGTGTTAAACGGCAAAATTAACGGCAATGCCTGCATTATCGTACCGCTGTCGACCACCAGAGATTCGAACAAGATCGAACGGGGATTGCACATCGAAATTACGCGTGAACTCATCGAAGATATGAGATTCTTTCATCCGCAAACCCGCTGGGCAAAGGGCGATCTGGTGCAGCAAGTCAGCCGCCAACGGCTGAACAGAGCCCGTAAAGAGAGAGGCTTTCTTACCCAGTGTCTGTCGCGCGAGCTTGTTGCTGACATACAACGCGCCGTCATTAAGTCGATCAATGCCAAAAATATGCTGTTCTGACCAGTACGCTGTTGTTGACAAAACAGACAAATCAGGTGAAATTGTCGCCGTAGCCGATAAAGGCCCTTATGCTATACCCTCCCTTTCAGGGACCTGCGAAGCCCAGCCATCCAGCTGGGCTTTTGCCTATCAAGCGCCCACCGATTTTTAAAACGTCATCTTTTCTTCCCGCTCTTGACCCTTACGTGGCGTCAGGCTTTAGTATCCCGGCACGCACAAGGGAGGAGCTACATATGTTATTGAAAGTCGGCGAACTGGCGCGCCGTTCCGGCATTACCGTTCGCACACTGCATCACTACGACAGCATTGGCTTGCTGGTCCCTTCTGCGCGTTCCGACGCCGGTTATCGTTTATACAACCGGGCTGACATCACCCGCTTGCACCACATCCAGGCGCTGCGCCGGATGGGCGTTTCGCTGGCGGAAGTCGGGGCAATTCTGGCGCGTTCAGGGCTGGCGCTTCCGGCGGTGATTGAGCAGCAGATCGCCATGTTGGACCAGCAGTTGGCACAGATCGCCGCATTGCGCGGCCGGCTGCAATACATGCATGCCCAACTCTCCACCGGGCACGAACCAGAACTGAACGACTGGCTAACTACGTTGGAGTTAATGACCATGTACGATAAATACTTTACCGCCGATGAGCTGGCGCAACTGCCGTTCTACCAGGCCGATCCCGCCCGCAATCAGGAATGGGCTGCATTGGTGAGCAGCGTGGGACAACTGATGGCGGAAGGCGTCGAACCTCAGGCGCCACAGGCACAGGCGCTGGCGCGCCGCTGGATGCTGATGCTGGAGCGCGACACCGCCGGCAATCCGGCCTTTCTCACCCGGCTGAACGCCATGCACGCCGACGAACCGTCGATGCGCGAACAGACCGGCATTACACCGACGATGACGGACTACATCACCCGCGCCTTTGCCGAAACCAAGCTGGCTGTCTATCAAAAATACCTGTCGGCGGAAGAGTACGCCTATGTGCGTCAACACTATTTCACCCGCCTGCAGGAGTGGCCGGCTCTGATCGCTCAATTCCATCAAGCGATGAACAACGGCATACCGTCCGATTCGCCGGAGGCGGTGCGATTGGCGGCCAGTTGGCTGGCGCTGTTCCAATCCTATGCAGGCACCAACCCGGCGACGCAAATGAAGATCCGCGAAGCGATGGAACGGGAACCCTCGCTGACCGAGGGCACCTGGCTGACTCCGCCGCTTCTGGCCTATCTGCGCCAGGCCGTGACCCGGCTGATGCGCGGTTGACGACCCCATAGGGTTTTCTTATCTCACCATAAGAAAACCCGATTTACCCCGACGGCGAGCGGCGCGCATAATGGCGTTTATCCGCTGATTTTCAAGGTGAACAGACCCGCCATGACGCTCTCCGCTCCCGTACTCAGCCTCCTTGACGCCACACCGGACGATATGGCCGCCGTGCAGCGTATTTACACCCACCACGTGCTGCACGGAGCCGCCTCGTTTGAAGAACAACCGCCGACGCGGGCGGAAATGCAGCTGCGGTTGGCCAAGGTGCAAGCAGCCGGGCTGCCCTGGCTGGTGGCGAAAAGCGAAGGCCGTATTGTGGGCTACTGCTATGCCACGCCGTATCGCCCCCGGCCGGCCTATCGCTTTACCGTGGAAGACTCGGTGTATATCGCCGAAGGGCAGCAGGGCAAAGGCGTCGGCAAGGCGCTGCTGAGCGCGCTGATCGCCCGCTGCGAGCAAGGTCCCTGGCGCCAGATGCTGGCGATCGTCGGCGATTCCGCCGCCAACCGCGGCTCGCTGGCGCTGCACCAGTCGCTCGGCTTTACCAGCGTCGGGACGTTAAAGGCCGTGGGATTCAAGCTGGGGGAATGGCGCGACACCCACATCATGCAGCGCGCGCTGGGCGCGGGCGACAATCAGCATCCTTGAAGGCATGGCGACGCACGATAGGGAGTTAGCGTCTATAGTGAAGAGTGATTTCATTGAGTTAACGCCAATCGCGCGCCAGCTTTAACCGGTAAGGGAGAATCAAATGAAAATTATTCTGTGGATAGTCGCCATCATCTTTATCGTGGGTTTGTTGACGATTACCGGCGTTCTCAAACTGATCTTTTAATGCGCTTAATACGTCCCGCCCCTTCCGGGGCGAGACTTTTCATCATGCCTTGAAACGCGCGCGTACCGCCCCCAGCGCCGATACCACCGCCAGCACCACGCCGCCGGCCACCAGCCCGAACGCCACGTTCAGCAGGGCCGGAACCACACCCTGCAAAAGATGGCCAAACGTCGGCACCACGGTGGTGTACGAGGCCCAATCTTCGAACAGGTGATGCACCGGCGGCAAACCGTGGGTCAGAATACCGCCGCCGACCATAAACATGGCGACAGTGCCGACGATCGACAGCGTTTTCATCAGATAAGGCGCGGCGCGCACGATGCCGCTGCCGATGGCGCGCGCCAACGCGCTGCCTTTGCGGCTCAGATACAGCCCCAGATCGTCCAGCCTGACGATGCCGGCAACAATGCCGTACACGCCGAGCGTCATCACGACGGCGATGCCGCACAAGACGATCACCTGCTGGCTGATGGTGGCGCCGGCGACCGTGCCCAGCGTGATGGCGATGATCTCGGCGGACAGCACAAAGTCGGTGCGTATCGCCCCTTTCACCTTGCGCTTCTCATAGGCTGCGGCATCCTCATTGGCGCCGGGCCCGTCCGATTTTTCCTCCTGCGCCGCCTTGCCGGGGCTCAGGCTGTGGAACACCTTTTCGAACCCTTCGTAGCACAGGTAGGCGCCGCCCACCATCAGCAGCGGCGTAATCGCCCAGGGCGCGAAGGCGCTGATCAAGAGCGCCAACGGCACCAGGATCGCCTTGTTGATCAGCGAGCCTTTAGCGACGCTCCACACCACCGGCAGCTCGCGGTCGGCTTTAACGCCGGTGACCTGCTGCGCGTTGAGCGCCAGATCGTCCCCCAGCACCCCGGCGGTTTTTTTTGCCGCCATCTTGCTCATTAAAGAGACGTCGTCCAACAACGAGGCGATGTCGTCGATAAGGGTAAGTAAGCTACTTCCTGCCAAAATGATTCATCCTTTTCATATTCACGGGCCATTCTATGTTTAGCATAGCGGTAAAGCGTCATAAAAGGATATGGGAGGATCTCGGAAAATGCCGGGCGGGCGTTAAGCCCCCTCGCCCGCCAGCCCCTCATCGGATCCGATAGCGGACACACGCGAGATATGTTGAAGGACAAGGCGATGGGCATCAAAGACGCACGATAAATGCGTGCTGCCTTCAAGCAAACCAAATGCCACATGCACGCTGCCATGCTGTTCGACGAAGCGCTGCATGGATTGCGCATTGAACAACTCATCCTGCGCTGCCGCCAGCAGCAAGGTCGGCAATCGCAGCGCCGCCAGCTGCTTCGCCGGGGCACGCGGCGTCAGCGCGTTAGCCATATTGACGCTGTATTGGCAGACAAAATCGGGGGCGGCGGCCAGCACAGGCGGGGGAAAATTCAGGCTGACCGCCCGAGATTGCCCGAACCATCGCCCACCGCTGAGCGCATTGGCCACAAAGGGCCATTGGCGCACCTGAGCAAAACGGGCCGCCGCCGTCAGATCGCGGGCTATCCCGGAAAATGGCCCCAGCTCCGACGCCAGCATGATCAGGCTGTCCGCCTGCTGCTCGCCAGGATAACGGGTCAGGTAGTTGAGCAACATCCCGGCGCCGCTGGAATGGCCCAGCAGGTGCCTGCGCGCCAACGGAAAACGGCGGCGCATTTCCGCCAGGATGACATCGACATCGCGCCAAATACGCTCAGGCCGCTCAACCGTCCCCCGCTCTCCCGCGGAATCGCCGTGCCCGCGGATGTCCACCAGGCACACCGCGAGCGTTGGCACGGCGGCCAACTGGCGCGCAAGAACGTCATACCCGGCGGCGCTGTTAACCCCGCCGCCGTGATAAACCACGATCGCGTCTTCACTCTCGGCAGCGTGCCGATACAGGCGATAGCTCAACCCCTCGACGCAACCGGGCGACATGTCCACATGCCCGCCCGGCCACTCGCCGTAAGACTTCGCTTGCTCAACATAGCGGTCAAAATCAATCAAAGCGCACCTTTCCATGATGTTGTCGGTATTTCCTACGGCAGAGAACCTTGCCGCCATGGCGATGAACATATGAAACAACAGCAGGCGCTACCATGCCTTTTGCACGCCGCGCGCTGAGTTCAGGGCAGATCGCCCGCCGGCACATTGAGCTGCCAGGAGAGGCCGAAACGATCGTTCAGCCAACCGAAACGGGCGCTGAAGCCGTAGTCATCGAGCGGCATCAGCACCTTGCCGCCCTCCGCCAGCCGGTGAAAGGCCTGTTCAAGCGCCTCTTCGTTAGGCAGGTTGATGAACAACGACACCGCCGGGGTAAAGCTGAAGTCATGGCTGATCGGGCTATCGGTAAACACCAGGTTCTGCCGATCAAAATCGATGGACGCATGCTTAATCAACCGCCGGCCGTCCGGCGTCGGATCGTAATGCTGCACCTGCATGAGCCGAAAACGCTCGAACACCTGGCTGTAAAGGTCGATCGCCCGCTGCGCCTCTCCCTGGAACATGACAAAGGTCGAAACCTGACTCATAACATCCCCTCCGACAATCGTTGTGGTATTAATGGAGGATAGCGGATTACCGTTGAAGCGGCGGAAAGGAGCAATCATGAGCATCATTCATCGCCTGGCGCAGCCGGACGATCTCAACGGCCTGTTAGCCTTGTATCGCGAGCTGCGCCCGCAGGACGCGCCGCTGCGCGCCGACGACGCGCGCCGTGCCCTGCAACGCCTGCTGGACGATCCGGCGATCCGCCTGGTGGTGGCGGCGGACGAGGAACAGCCGATCGCCACCTGCATGCTGGCGCTGATCCCGGGGCTGGCGCATCAGGCGCAGCCGTTCGGCGTCATCGAGCACGTGGTGACGGCGGAGCCCTATCGCGGCCACGGCGTGGCGCTCGCGATGGTCGAATACGCGCTGCAGCTGGCCTGGCGCAAGGGCTGTTATAAGGTGATGCTGCTGTCGGGACAGCAACGCACCGGCGCGCACCAGCTTTATCTCAAAGCGGGTTTCGACGGCGATCGCGAGCGGGGATTTGTCATCAGGCGGGCCGAGGGCCGATAGCGGCCTGCAGCAAAAGAGCAGGCCGCCAGGCGGGTTATTCGCTGTCGTTCTTCGCCAGACGGGCGTCTTTTTGGCGGCGATAGTCGCGGGCGGCGGCCGGGATCGGCGTCACCTTGCCGGTTTCAATCCAGCTGCGCAGACGGTTGGCATCGGCGAAGTGAGTGTATTTGCCGAAGGCGTCCAGCACCACCAGCGACACCGAGCGGTTACCGATCATGGTGCGCATCGCCAGGCAGTGCCCCGCCTGGTTGGTGAAACCGGTCTTGGTCAGCTGAATGTTCCACTTCGGGTTGTACACCAGGTGGTTAGTGTTGCGGAACGGCAGCGTGTAGTTCGGATCCTTGAAGCTGGCCATGCGCTCGGTCGTGGTGCTGAGCTGGCCGATCAACGGGTATTGCTTGGTGGCGATCAGCAGTTTGGTCAGATCGCGCGCCGTCGACACGTTATGAATAGAGAGCCCGGTCGGTTCCACGTAATGGGTGTTGGTCATACCCAGCGCCCTGGCCTTGGCGTTCATCGCTTTGATGAAGGCGTTGTAGCCCCCCGGATAGTGGTGCGCCAGGCTGGCGGCCGCGCGGTTTTCCGACGACATCAGCGCCAGCAGCAGCATATCTTTGCGGCTAATTTCACTGTTCAGCCGCACCCGTGAATACACCCCTTTCATCTCCGGCGTCTGGTGGATGTCCACCGACAGCATCTCGTCGAGCGGCAGGTGCGCGTCCAACGTGACCATGGCGGTCATCAGCTTGGTGATCGAGGCGATCGGCACCACTTCATCCGGGTTGCGCGCGTACATCACCTTATGGGTTTGCATATCGACGACCATCGCGCTGCCGGAGGCCAGCTCAGGCTGGGTGGCGTGCAGGGCGGCAGCGTTGTCGCTGGCCAGCGCGCGCGGCGCAAAGCCTGCGCCCGCCTGCAAAGCGAGCAGGGTCAGAACCAAAACACGTATTTTCACAGGCATTACTCTGAAATGGGGGCTTGAACTCAGCGAATTATATGTGAGGGTTCAGCGCTTGGCACTGGGATTATAGGGCGGATTTGTGACAAATTCTGTCGGCCGAAAATCGGCACAGCCCGCGGGCGCTCTGGGATGAACGCCCGCGTAGAAAAAGTTACAGCGCCGGCTGCCAGGCCGACTGCGGCAACAGGTACAACCCCGGCGTTTGCCGCGCCCCTGCGCCGACGATATGGCCGATGCCGGCCGCCATCACCGCCAGCGTGACGTCGAAGGCATTGAGGCTGTCGCCGTAGCCGGCGGTCAGGTTGAACATCGAACCGTTGGCCAGCAAATAGACCGTCTTCTCATTGAGTTGGTAGGCGTTCACATAAGGCATCGGCTCGTGGTGCGGCAGGCCTTTGAGGAAGCCGACGTCGATCTCTTCCGCCACGTGGCCGACGTTGAGGATAAACACGCCGTCCTGCGCCTGCTGCAGATGCTGCGCCGAGAGCACGTTTTTCGCGCCGGTCGCGGTGGCGATCACGTCCGCCTGCGCGACCCCGCTCGCCAGATCCACCACCTGCCAGCCGTCATAACGCGCCTGCAGCGCACGCGCCGGATCGATTTCCGCCACCATCACCTGGCCGCCGTAGGCCCTGGCCGCGGCCGCCGTTCCCTGCCCGACCAGGCCGTAGCCAATCACCAGCACGCGCTTTTCATGCAGCGTCAAATGGGTGGTCTGGAAGAAGGTGTGCCAGGCGGTCAGCCCAACCATATGCCGATTGTGCAGCCCTTCTTTCACCGGCAGATCGTCCCAGTTGAAGATCGGGTAGCGCGGCGCCACGCCGTTTAACCGATTGATGCCCGATCCGGTGGCCTCCAGCCCGGCGACGATCTGCGGGCCGTTCGGCGATTGGTGCAAACGGGTGGTCAAATCCGCTCCCATTTCGCACAGGTGGGTCGGCTGCCAGGCCAACGCGCGATCGAAAGATTCCGACCATTCGCCGGCGCTCATGTCACGCCAGGCATAGGCCTGCGCGCCCCGCCGTTCCAGCCAGGCCACCACGTCGTCCTGCACCGTAGTGGGATTGCAGGTGGTCAGGAAGATCGCTGCGCCCTTGTCCAGCAGGCCGGCCACCAGCGGCGCCATTTTCAGATCCAGGTGCATATTGCACGCCAGCCGCACCCCGTGCAGGTCCGGCAACGCCGCCACCGCCGCCCGGGTGCGCGGCATATGACGCGTCGCCCAGCTCAATTCGCTCTCAAAATCCTGATACATCCGTTGCTCCTCTGGTGCGCCCCGCCGCCAGGCGTGGCAAAAAAGTTATCCCGCGCGGCCGAGCCGGCGGATCGCCTGCGGCGACAGGCCAAATACGCGGATAAACGCCCGCCTCATGCGTTCCGGATCGCTGAACCCCACCGAACGGGCGATCGCTTCCAGCGGCTCGGCGCTCTCTTCGATGCGCACCCTGGCCGCCTCGACCCGCAATTGCTCGACCACCATGGCCGGCGTCTGCCCGGTTTCAGCGCGGAACAGCCGGCCGAACTGACGCTCGCTCAGGCAGGCGGCGTCGGCCAGATCCGCCACCGACAGCGGCTGGTGCAAATGTTCGCGCGCGTACGACAGCGCGGCGCGCATGCGATCCGACGACGGGTTCAGCGCCAGCAACAGCGAATACTGCGACTGCCCGCCGGGGCGGCGGTGATAGACCACCAGCTGCCGCGCCACGGCCGCCGCCAGGGTGGCGCCCAGATCGTCCTCGATCAGCGCCAACGCCAGATCGATGCCGGCGCTGATGCCCGCCGAGGTCCAGATATCGCCGTCGCGGATGAAAATGCGGTTGCTGTCGACGCGGATACGCGGATAACTCTGCTGCAGCCGCGCCGCATGATACCAGTGAGTGGTGGCGCGTTTGCCGTCCAGCAGCCCGCAGGCCGCCAGAATAAACGCCCCGGTGCACACGCTGGCGATGCGCCGCGCTCGTCGGCGTTGGCTGGCCAGGAACGCCGCCAGCGCCGGTGACTGCGCCGCCATCACGTTGCCGCTGCCGCCGGCCACCACCAACGTATCAAAACGCTCGTCGCCGCACGGCTGCGTGGCGATTTCCACCCCGGCCGAGCTGGCGACCATGCCGCCCTGCGGCGAGATCGCCACGCAGCGGTAGGCCGGCGGGTCAGTGAACTGGTTGACGTTATCGAACGCCGCCAGCGGGCCGGCAAAGTCCAGCAGGTTGAAACCGGGAAAAACCACAAAACCGATCGTTTTCATGATGGCGCTTTTTGAGGGTTATCTGTCATATCAGCCAAAAACAGGGCGGCTATTATGGCCCAGGTCCAACGATAAAAATGAGGCGAATGTCATGTCTGAACCACTCGTGATTGTATTTCCCATCTATCAAGGCGTCACCCAGCTCGATTTCACTGGCCCACTGCAGTTTCTGCGCCGCATGCCGGGCGCGGAAATCATCGTCGCTTCAGTAGACGGCGCGGATGTCGAGTCGGAAGGCTTGCACTTCACCCAGCTGCGCCCGCTGCCGGAGATCGCACGCTGCGATGTGCTGTGCGTGCCGGGCGGCAGCGGCTGCACCCAAGCGCTGCAGGATAAAGCATTCATGCAGCAAATCCGGCGGCTGGGCGCCGATGCCCGCTATCTGACTTCGGTATGCACCGGTTCGCTGATCCTGGCCGCCGCCGGCCTGCTGCCGGGCAAACGCGCCGCCTGCCACTGGTCGATGCGCGACAGCCTGAAGCTGTTCGGCGCCATACCCAGCGCTGCACGCGTAGAGCGTGACGGCAACGTGATCAGCGGCGGCGGCGTCACCGCCGGCATCGATTTCGCGCTGGCGCTGATCGCCGAACTGCACGGCGAAGACACCGCCCAAATGATCCAGCTCTATCTGGAATACGCCCCGGCACCGCCGTTCGAGGGCGGCACGCCGGAATTGGCCCCGCCGCACATTTACGCCAGGGTACAGGCGCAGATGGCGGAGAGCCTTCAGCGGCGCAGAGCGTTGGTGGCCCAGATCGCCCAAGGTTAGCAATCGGGCGTATACTTGCCCTTATGCGTCAGCCACATAAGGAGTAAGGAATGACAGATTTGGCCCACTACATTACGGACTATGGCTACTGGGCGTTGTTTATCGGCTGCCTGGCGGAAGGGGAAACCATCACGCTGCTGGGCGGCATCGCCGCCCATGAAGGGCTGTTGCACTGGCCGTGGGTGATCGCAGTGGTGGCGCTGGGCGGCATGATGGGAGACCAACTGCTGTACTTCGCCGGCCGCCGGTTTGAAGGCCGCGTCATCTCGCGGCTCAAGGGACAGGAAAAGCGCATCGCGCGCGCCAGAAGGCTGATCGCCCGCCACCCGATGCTGTTCGTTATCGGGGTGCGTTTCATGTACGGTTTCCGCATCATCGGCCCGGTGTTGATCGGCGCCAGCCGCCTGCCGCCGTCGCGCTTCGTGCCGCTCAATATCCTCGGCGCCATTTTATGGGCGACGATCTTCGTCATGCTCGGTTATTTTGGCGGCCAGGCGATCGAACGCTTCGTTACCGGCTTCGACAAAAAGCTCTCCAGCCTGCTGTTTGTCGCGCTGGCGATCGCCGCCATTCTGCTGGTGCGCTTCTGGTGGCGCAAACGCCACGCGGAGTGAGCAAACGCAGCGGGCGTCAGCTTTCCTGCGGCGCCGCGCGCATCAGCTCGACCAGCTCGCGCGCCGCTTTGTCCAACGGGCGGTTCTTCAGCCAGATCAAATGCATCGGCAAGCGCAGCTCGTTCTTGGTGTTTTTGAATTTCAGCCGCACCAGACGCCCCTGCGCCAGCAGCGGCTCGGCCAGCGACAGCGGGAAGTTGCCCCAGCCCAGGCCCGCCTCCACCATGTTCAGCGCCATCGGCAGGCTGTCGGTGCGCCAGTACGCCTCCGCCACCTGCGGACGCAGATCGCCGATCGGCAGATCGCGGCTGGCCACCATGATCTGCCGCACGTTGACCAGATCCTCGAGAAACAGCTCACCCGCCGCGCCGTCCAGCGCCGGGTGCTGCGGCGACAGCATCGCCACCAGCGACTCCGCGCCGACGAAGTGGAACTGCTCCGCGCTATTGATGTTCAGCCCGCCGAACGCCAGACAAACACCGATGCGCCCCTCGTGCAGCATGTGCAGCACGTCGTCCTGCGGCGCGCTGAGCACTTCAATGTTCAGCAGCGGATAACGCTGCGACAGCGTTTTCACCGCCGCCAGCAGGCCGGCGCCGTTGATATCCGACGCCACGCCGATCGAAAGCCGACTCTCCAGCCCCTGGGACAGTTCGATGGCGTGCACCTGCAGCTGCTTGAGCTGCCCGGCGATCAGGCGGGCATGCGGCGCCAGAGCCAGCGCCAGCGCGGTCGGCGTCGGTTCACGGTGAGAACGGTCGAACAAGGCGAAACCGAGCTCCGCCTCCATGTTGGCGATGGCCATGCTGACGGCGGAGGGCACGCGCCGCAGCGCGCGGGCGGCGGCGGAAAACGAGCCGCGATCGAGCACCGCCAAAAACAGTTCGATATTGTCGCTGGAGAAATTCATTGTTTTATCTGTCAGTAAAACTGACAACTCCTGACTTTTTCTATCAATGTGATTGACGTTATCTTAGCCGCCGTCGCCACAGAGGCAACTAAAAACAGATCGGGAGAAAACGATGCAAGGCGTCAAACGCAAACTGGTGTATGTCACCGCTTATGAAATCATCGGTATGGCGATCTCGGCGCTGGGGTTGGCGCTGCTGTCGGGCCATGCGCCGAGCAGCACCGGGCCGCTGGCGGTGGTGATCACCACCATCGCGGTCAGCTGGAACTTTATTTACAACTATTTATTCGAGTGGTGGGAAAGCCGCCAGGCGTCGCGCACCCGCACGCTCAAACGCCGCATTTTGCACGCCGTCGGCTTTCAGCTGACGCTGGTGGTGTATCTGATCCCGCTGATCGCCTGGTGGATGGGCATCACGCTGTGGCAGGCGCTGCTGCTGGATATGGCGCTGATCGTCATCATTCCTTGCTACACCTTCCTGTTTAACTGGGCGTTCGACAAGCTGTTCGGTCTGCCCGCATCGGCCCTGCCGGCCGGTGAATCGGCCTAAGACTCGTTACGCGCCAACCGACCCGCTGCTTTATCCCATTTTCTGCGCGGGTCGCCATTTCCTTCCCCCCTTATTTCTCACCGCGAAATATAAGAACAACACCCTGTAATTTGCACGGTAATTATTATTTTGTGATTTTAATCACTTTTTATTCCTCGATATTTCCGTCTTGATAAAACATCACATCTTTTTGAATAATATATCCTTTTATATTTGGATTAAAAAATAAACACACTTGTTCACGTTTTATGCGCAGTATTTTTTGCCACCATTACGGAGAAAAGGTAGCATGCTTCGCCGTTATTTTAGTGATGGCTGTATACACAATAAACAGCGGAATGATGCCACGACCTCATTCTCAAGACGATTGGTCATAGCAATCGTTTGCTCTCATTAAGAGCAGGGTTAACATAGACAGGTAAACAGGACGGATAATGCACTCACAAAAAAAGTCGGCGGATGACAAACACGCCGCCAGAAGACGCTGGCTAGACTCTCATGAATCCGGTTATCACAAAAGCATGGGCAACCGGCAAATCCAAATGATCGCCATCGGCGGCTCCATCGGCACCGGCTTGTTCCTCGGGACCGGCGGCCGTCTCGAACTGGCCGGGCCGGCGCTGGCGCTGGTCTATCTGGTGTGCGGGATCTTCTCTTTCTTCATCCTGCGCGCGCTGGGCGAACTGGTGCTGCATCGCCCTTCCAGCGGCAGCTTCGTTTCTTACGCCCGCGAATTCCTCGGCGAAAAAGCCTCTTACGTCGCCGGTTGGATGTATTTCCTCAACTGGGCGATGACCGGCATCGTCGACATCACCGCCGTGGCGCTGTACATGCACTACTGGGGCACCTTCGCCGACGTGCCGCAGTGGCTGTTCGCCCTCGGCGCGCTCGGTATCGTCGCCACCATGAACATGATCGGCGTGAAGTGGTTCGCCGAGATGGAGTTCTGGTTCGCGCTGATCAAGGTCGCCGCCATCGCGCTGTTCCTGATTGTCGGCGTCGTCTTCCTCGGCACCGGCACCCCGGTCGCCGGCCACACCACCGGCATGCACCTGATCACCGAAAACGGCGGCATGTTCCCGCACGGCCTGTTGCCTGCTCTGGTACTGGTGCAAGGGGTGATCTTCGCCTTCGCCGGCATCGAGCTTATCGGCACCGCCGCCGGCGAGTGTAAAGATCCGGCCAAAATGATGCCTAAAGCGATCAACAGCGTGATCTGGCGTATCGGCCTGTTCTACGTCGGCTCCGTGGTGCTGCTGGTGCTGCTGCTGCCGTGGAACGCCTATCAGGCCGGCCAAAGCCCGTTCGTCACCTTCTTCAGCAAGCTGGGCGTGCCTTACATCGGCACCATCATGAACATCGTGGTGTTGACCGCCGCGCTGTCCAGCCTCAACTCCGGCCTCTACTCCACCGGCCGCATCCTGCGTTCGCTGGCGATGGGCGGCTCCGCGCCGAAGCTGATGGCCAAAATGAGCAGCCAGCAGGTGCCTTACGCCGGCATCCTGGTCACCTGCGGCATCTACGTGATCGGCGTGGTGCTCAACTACCTGGTGCCGGCGCAGGTGTTCGAGATCGTGCTGAACATCGCCTCGCTGGGCATCATCGCCTCCTGGGCGTTTATCATCGTTTGCCAGATGCGCCTGCGCAAAGCCGTGCGCGAAGGCCGCGCTCAGCCGGTGTCGTTCAGAATGCCGGGCGCGCCGTTCACTTCGTGGCTGACGCTGGCGTTCCTGCTGATCGTGGTGGTAATGATGGCCTTCGACTACCCGAACGGCACCTGGACCATCGCCACCATTCCGGTGTTGGCGGTGCTGCTGACGCTGGGCTGGTTCGGCCTGCGCAAACGCGCGCAGGAAGTGAAGCTGGAACAGCAGGCTCACGAAGAGCAGAACCCGCACTGAATCGACAAACCGCCCTCCGGGGCGGTTTTTTTTATCCGCTATAACCGCCCGTAGAACGTCATTCTGGCGCTTTCCGACAGCATCACGTCCGGCTGCGCATTGTAGGCCAACACCACCAGCATGCGCGTGGTGTCGCCTTCGGTCGGCGTCACCCGGTGCATGGCGTTGCGCCCGCGAAACAGCACCAAATCCCCCTCCTCCATCGCCAGCCGTTTGACCGCCCGCTCGCCGTCCAGCACCTGCGTGACCCCGGCATAGTTCATCTCGCCGCGATCGGCGTCGCGCAGGTTCTCCACGTATTCGAAGCGCCCGCCCGCCTGCGGTTTCTGGATCAGCAGCGTGATGGCGAACGAGGAGTTGTCAAAATGCCAGCCCAGCTCCTGACCGGTATGGGCGTAATGCAGATTGATCGACGACAGCCGATCGGCGTAGGGGTAGAGCTGCGCCTCGCCCAGCACCGCACACAGGAACGCGCGAAACGCCGGGGCATCGTACAGCGCGCGCAGCGGCGACTGCGGCGGAATATCCTCGTCGGTAATGCAGCCCTTGGACGACACCACCAGCCGGTTGCGCGCATGGTCGGCCGGCAGCGCGTCGTCCTGCGGCCGTAGATACACGTTGTGTTTGCTGGTGGCGTAAAACGCCGCATGGTGCTGTTCGGCGCCTTCCAGCCGCACCGTCGCCAGCGCGGCTTCGCGCAGAAATCCCGGCAGCACCAGCGCGCCGGCGCGCGCCAGCGTTTGTCGGCAGCGGGCGCGGAACGCGGCGTCATCGATGGGATGGGCGGACAGATCGATAATATCGGCAAGTGGCGGCATGACGTTCCCCTCGTGTGCGAAAGCCGGATGCCTCTCACTGTAGCGAATGCCGCATTGCCGCCATAACAAAAATACGTTATGGATAAGCTAACGAATTCTTAGCGATAAGCCCTGCTCATGCACTCACCGTCCCGTGCGCGCTTGCCCAAGCTGAGCGCCATTCTGGCGTTCGAAACCGCCGCTCGCACCGGCAGCCTGGCCCGTGCGGCGGATGCGCTGGCGCTGACCGCCGCCGCCGTCAGCCAGCAGATCCGCCAGCTCGAACAACATCTGGGCATCACGCTGTTCATTCGCGCCAAAAGCGGCGTCACGCTGACCGAACAGGGCGCGGACTACCTGGCCTACGTGCAGGAGGCGTTTGAAACGCTGCGCGTGGCGCAGCAACACGTCGAACGCCAGCGCGGCAAACAGGCGCTGACGGTGTTCGCCCTGCCGGCGTTGGCCTCCAAATGGCTGAACCCGGCGCTGGGCGACTGGCTGGCGCAGTGCCCCGACGGCGATCTGCGACTGCACGCGACCCATGCGGCGGTCGATTTCGCCCATTCGGCGGCGGATTTCGCCCTGTGCTTCGGCGATCAGGATTACCCGCTGCTGGAAAAGGTGCAGCTGTTTCAGGATCGGGTGCAGCCGGTATGCAGCCCGGCGCTGCGCGATCGCGGCGACTGGACGCAGCTGCCGCTGATCCACGTCGACTGGGGCAAGGAGAGCCAGTTTCTGCCGGGCTGGCACGAGTGGTTCACCGCCGCCGATCGGTCGCCGCCGCCGCGGCGCGGGCTGACCTATAACCTGACCTCGCTGGCCATCGACGCCGCCGTACAAGGGCGCGGGGTGCTGCTCGGCCAGCGGCGGCTGATCGCCCGTGAACTGGCGGAGGGCCGGCTGGTCACCCTGGCCGAACCGGCGCTGCCGCTCAGCAAACCCTACTACGTGGTTTACCCGCCGCGCACGCTGGAAAAACCCGGCGCAGCGGCGTTTCTGAGCTGGTTGCAGGCGCTGGCTCAGCACGCGGTATAACCGCCGTCGATGCTGTAAAACGCGCCGGTGGTGAAACTGCTGTCGTCCGAAAGCAGGAAGGCCACCGTTTTCGCCACCTCTTCCCGCGTCGCCATTCTCCCCATCGGGTGCGAAGCGGCCATCTGCGCCCGCGCCGACGCCGGCAGTTCCCCCATCGCCGGCGTATCTACATAACCCGGCCCGACGGCGTTGACGCGCACACCGCGCGTAGCGAATTCCAGCGCCGCCGAGCGCGTCAGGCCCAGCACGCCATGCTTGGCGGCGGTATAGGGCGCAATCCCGGCAATGCCCACCACGCCGTTGGCGGAAGAGAGGTTCACCACTGCCCCGCCGCCGCCGGCGACGATCGCCGGCAGGCCGTACTTCATGCCGAAAAACGTGCCGCTCAGGCAGGTGGCGATCACCTCATGCCAATCTTCGACCGCGTACCGATCGATATCCACCTCGTGCGGGCCGGTGATCCCGGCGTTGTTGACCAGCAGATGCAGCGCGCCGCAGCGCCGCACGATCTCTTCAATACCCTGCTGCACCGACTGCGCGTCGCGCACGTCCATCCGCAACATCATCACCCGCCGGCCGTCGGGATCGAGCCGCGCGGCGGCGGCGGCGAGAGGCGCAGCATGTCGGCCGGTCATCACCACCGTGGCTCCGCGCCGAAACAGCTCGGCGGCGATCGCTTCGCCAATGCCGGTGGACGCGCCGGTCACCAGCGCCACCCGATGTTTGAAATCTTGCATAGCCGTTCTCCTGCAAAGTTGAGTTCAAGGGGAACAGGCTAGCGCCGGCAAGTGACAGTTTGCGGCAGCAGTGATGCCCAACGCGGCGAGGAATAAAAGGAGTAATGCTTATCAATATTTTATCTATACGATGGAAGTAAATTGTATAACCATTTTATTTTCATCATTAAATGTGTAAGGCGCACCCACTCTGACGCCAAAACTCATTATAACTTTTTATATATTAGTTAGATTAAACCCCTATTTTCCCCGCTGTCACAAAACTGTCATAGATAAATGCATCTTAACTTTTCGGAGCATTTATCATGGCAAAGACTCGCATTATCGCTACCATCGGCCCCGCCTCTCGCCACATCAACACGTTGGCAGCGCTGGAAAAAGCCGGCATGTCCGTCGCCCGATTGAACGGTTCGCACAACACGCTCGACTGGCATGCGGAAACCATCGCCCTGCTGCGTAAAACGTTGCCGGATACGCCGGTGCTGTTGGACATTCCCGGTAGAAAAATCCGCACATTGCAACTGAAACACGAACCCTCATTCACTAAAGGGCAAACGCTGATCCTCACGACCGATACCTCGCATAACGGGGAGGAAAAAGTCCCGGTGGGGTACGGCCGGTTGCATGAACGGCTGACGGTGGGCGATAAGGTTTTCGCCGATGATGGCACCCTCTCGTTTCAGGTCGTTAACATCGTCGATCGGGACATCCACCTGCGGGCCGACATGGACGGCCAACTGAAAAGCCGCAAAGGCATCAATGTGCCTGGCATCGATCTCGGGCAGGCGCTGATAACGGAGAAAGATCGCGACATGATCGCCTTCGCCAAAGCGCATCAAGTGGACTACATCGGCATAAGCTTCGTCGAAAGCGCGGCACACATCAACGCGATCAGAACGCTGATCGGAGGCGATACGCCCCGCATCGTGGCGAAAGTGGAAAACAGCGGCGGCATAGAGCATCTGGAGGAAGTCATCGCCGCCGCCGACGTTATCATGATCGATCGCGGCGATCTGGCGGTGGAAACCTCGATCGACCGCGTTTCTCTCTACCAAAAACAGATCCTCCGAGCCGCCTCCCATGCGGGCAAACCCACCATCGTGGCGACGGAATTGCTGCACAGCATGATAGAGAACCCGCTGCCAACCAAAGCGGAGGTCAGCGACATCACCAACGCGGTGCTGGATGGCGCCGCGGCGGTGATGCTCTCCGGTGAAACCGCCGTAGGCCGCTATCCTCTGGAGGCCGTTGCCCGTATCGCCAGCGTAGCCCATCAGGCGGAACAGCATTTAGCGCATGCGCCCCACTCATCCCCCCCTGCGCAGGTTGACGATATTCGACAGGCTGTCGGCGCTCTTATCCGCGCCTTGCCGATCTCCCGGGTGGTGGTGTTTTCTCGCACAGGTTACAGCGTGCGCATCGCCGCCATGGCCAACATCGGCCTCCCGATCGTCGCATTCGGCAACGATGCGGCGACGGTGCGCAGCTGGAATATGCTGCCAGGCATCACCGGCCTGACATTGCCTCGGATCGATCTGACACAGCCGGAAACCGAACGTTTGGCTCTGAATGTCCTGTCAGACAATGGATTGATAAATCGGCACGATGTTTTGCTGCTGGTCAGCGCCCAGCAAGACAATCAGCATATCAGCGGGAATATCTTGCGCACGCTCAGCGCCGATGCCTACCTGCAATCTGACGCGGCGCGGGAACCTCACCGGAAAGAAGAGGTGGCCTGATGGATAATCATGCGTTGTTCTATCTGGTGATTGCGCTATTTGCCGTGATCCAATCGGTTTTCGGCATGGGCATCTTGGTGTTCGGTACACCGACGCTATTAATGCTGGGCGTTGATTTCTCCTCCGTACTTGGGCTACTGCTGCCGTCGTCGGTGCTGATCTCTCTGACGCAGACGCTTGGCGCCCGACGAATTGCTTTTCCCGCTCGCGAAAAGGTCAATATGCTGATTTGCGCCATTTTCGTCATTCTGGCGCTGAGCCTGGTCTTGCATTCGACGCTGAAGATGAATGTCGATCTGCTGGTGGGCGCCATCCTGCTGTTTTCCGCCTTGATGCGCTTTCATCTGTCACTGCAGGAAACCGTGAAGCATTATCTCGGCAAACATCAGCGCGCTTATGTCGCAGTCATGGGCCTGATACATGGCGTCACCAACATGGGTGGCGCCTTGCTGGCACTCTACGCTACCGCCAGCCATCGCGAGAAACTGGAGATAAGAACCACCGTCTCCCGTTACTACCTGATGTTCGGTTTAATCCAATTGGCCACGCTGGCCTGCATTAAATGGCAAGCCCTGAACCTCGACGGTTTCGCCGCGGCACCGCTGGCTCTGCTGGTGTATCTGGTCGTCGGCAATCTGCTGTTCAAGAGGGCCAGCGCTCCCGTTTATGAAAAAATGGTAACCGGCTTTATTGCCTTCTATGGCGTGGCCGTTCTCACTAAAGGCTATTTATAGGCTCCCCATGACGACGACTCTCTTTTCTCTGATCCCGGTGATATTTTTAATCGCCATGGGATTCACTCTGCGGCACAAAAACCTGATCGATCGGGCTTTCTGGCTGCCCTGCGAGAAGTTGAACTACTTTTATCTCTTCCCGGCGCTGATGTTTATTCAGGTCGGCAAAGCCGACCTGAGCCAGTTTCCGGTACGGCCGATCGCCCTGTCGGTCCTGGGAGCCGTGTTGATCGGCGCCTTGTCGTTGTACCTCTGGCGAATCTGGCTAAAACAGCCCGGGCCGGTTTTCTCTTCCGTCATACAGGGCGCTCTGCGCCCCAATACCTACATCGGGGTTGCCGCAGCAGCGGCGACTTTCGGCCACACCGGCCTGACGGTGACCTCAATCAGCATCGCCGTCGCCATCCCGCTGTTGAACGTGGCCTCGATTGTCATACTGATGCATTACGGCCAGGGCTCCCGCCCCGGCGGCAGACAGATCGCCAAAGCGCTGGGGAAAAACCCAGTGATCCTTTCGGTCTTGGCCGGT
This sequence comes from Serratia sp. CY71090, assembly GCF_052166845.1. Classification (NCBI taxonomy): domain Bacteria; kingdom Pseudomonadati; phylum Pseudomonadota; class Gammaproteobacteria; order Enterobacterales; family Yersiniaceae; genus Serratia; species Serratia sp. CY71090. Next base: position 278,919 of record NZ_JBJNOA010000003.1, read on the forward strand.
CTGGCCTTCAATGCCAGCGGCTGGTCGCTCGGCACGGCGCTGGAGAACATTCTCACCATTCTCGGCGGCGCCTCTCTGCCGTTGGGGTTGCTGGCGGTCGGCGCGGGGCTGGATATCAAGGCGGCGCGTACGGCACAGGGCCCCGTACTGCAATCGACCTTCGTCAAGTTACTGCTGGTACCGCTGTTGACGCTGGGAATCGGCATCACCCTGGGCATCTCCGGCCCGGTGCTGGCGACTATCGTCCTGTTTAACGCCTTACCCTGTACACCTTCCGCCTACATCATGGCGAAACTGCTGGGCGGCGATCATCGCTTGTCGGCCGGTATCATCACGATCCAAACGTTGCTGGCGGCGGTCACCATTCCTGTTATTTTGCTGTTGACCCAGTTTTCAGCTCATCCAGCTTAAGATGGGCCTCATACTTCCGCCACAACGCGTCGAACCAGCCGTCGTCTCCATGACGATCGTTGATGCGCTCGACCGCTTCCGCACACTGTCGGCGGGCCAAGGCCAACAGGCCGGCCTCGCCCGCCGATAAAACAGCCAATAAGCGCGCCATTTCCACCAGATAGTGACGGGCAAAGGAGACATCGTAATCGGTAATGTTTTTGCTGTTGTCAATCAAGTCGCACAGTTTGATGGTCTGCGCTTCCGCACAGGCCTGCGCGCTGTGCCGCAGATTGGCATTTTTACGGTGCAGACGCTCACCGCCGTAGCTGCGAGGCTGCACGTCGGTCAACATTTCCACATAACGCTCGACCGTCGGACCGAATTCTCGCCGGATATCCGCCAGGGTCACCGCCGTATCTTCTACCGTATCATGCAGCCAGGCAGCGGCGACCATTTCTGGCGTCGGCTTAGCCCGCTGCAGCAAATCCACCACCGCCGCGGGGTGCACGATATACGGCTCCCCGGTGAACTTGCGCCGCTGATTGCAGGCATGGTGAGCGTCATTGGCAAATCGCTGCGCTTTCAAGGTTAAATCCATACTTTCTCCTTATCCATATCGATTCAGTCTAACGGCAGCCATGCTGACATCTGAGTCGATTTGGTTATGAGTTATGCCGACAACGCAGCACGTAATGCGCTCACAAACGCCGCAAAGCCCGCTATTTTATGCCTACTTTTTCTCATGCGAGACACCCTGTGGATACCCAACGCTACCTGCAGCATATCGGCTTTGCCGGCACCGCCCGCCCTGACCTCCCCACGTTGCAACAGCTGCACCATCGCCACATGCTGAGCGTCCCGTTCGAGAACCTGAGCATTATTTATCATCAGGGTATTCAGCTGGCGCCCGAAGCGCTGTTCAGCAAGGTGGTCGAGCGTAACCGCGGCGGTTTCTGTTATGAGCTGAACACGCTGTTCGCCCTGCTGTTGCGGGAGATCGGTTTCAAGGTGAGCTTTATCTCCGGCGAGATCCGCGCGCGCGACGGCCATTTCGGCCCGCCCTACGACCATCTGGCGCTGCGGGTGGATCTGGCGGGGCAGGCCTGGCTGGTGGATGTCGGTTTCGGCGATTCCTTCCTGACGCCGCTGAAGATCGTCGTCGCCGAGCCGCAACCGCAGGCCAGCGGCACTTTCCACCTGGAACGGGAAGGCGACTATTACCTGCTGGAGCGCCGCAACGGCGACCAACGCTCACATGCCAAGACCCTGTATCGCTTTACCGTTCAGCCGCGCGAGTTGCCTGAGTTCGACGAGATGTGCCGATTCCACAGCACCTCGCCGCAGTCGCACTTCACCCAGCGCCTGGTGTGTTCACGGCCGACGGAGCACGGCCGGGTGACCCTCAGCGACATGAAGCTGATCGTGACCGAAGATCACCAGCGCCACGAAACGACGTTGCATTCGGAAGAGGAACGGCGCGCCGTACTGTGGCAGCATTTCGCCATCGATTTGGAGCGTTGACGGCGCCGGCGGCGCCCTTTTATTGCGATTCTGTTACACCGATTGCATAACCGCGCTTGGCTGATTGCCAGCACCGCGGCGGCAGGCATCATAGGGCCATGATTCGGCAACAGAGTGCGAAAAATGATCCGTGTGATACTGGTGGATGACCATGTGGTGGTGCGCTCCGGCTTTGCGCAATTGCTCAGCCTCGAGGACGATCTCGACGTGGTGGGGCAATACAGCAGCGCGGCGGCGGCCTGGCCGGCATTGCTGCGCGACGACGTCAGCGTCGCGGTGATGGACATCGCCATGCCGGATGAAAACGGCCTGAGCCTGTTGAAACGCCTGCGGGCGCAGAAGCCGCAGTTTCGCGCGATCATCCTCAGTATCTATGATACCCCGACCTTCGTGCAGAGCGCGCTGGATGCCGGCGCCAGCGGCTATCTGACCAAACGCTGCGGGCCGGAAGAACTGGTGCAGGCGGTGCGCTCCGTCGATATGGGCGGCCATTACCTGTGCGCCGACGCGCTGCGGGCGCTGCGCGGCGGCGAGCAGCCGACCACGGCGCTGGAGGCGTTGACCCCGCGCGAGCGCGAGATCTTCGATCTGCTGGTCAAAGGCGACAGCGTAAAGGAGATCGCTTTCAAGCTCGATCTCAGCCATAAAACGGTGCACGTGCATCGCGCCAACGTCCTGGGCAAGCTGCAGTGCAGCAGCACCATTGAACTGGTGCATTTCGCCCTCGACCATCAGCTGCTGGCGGGGCATTGATGTCGCCCCGCTTCCGGCCCTGGGTTATCTCGCTGTTTATCCTGTTGGCCTGGGGCAGCGGTTGGCTGATGCTGTGGACGCTCGGTTTCTACCTGACCCACAACGGCAATCAGGCGGCGCTGTTTCTGCCTCACGGCGTCTATCTCGCGCTGCTGATCCTGCTGGCGCGCCGCTATTGGCCCGCCCTGATAATACCGCCGGTGCTGCTGCTGTTCTGGCTGCACGGCGAACGCCTGCTGAGCGGCTACAGCCTGCTGGCCGCGCCGTTCATCACCCTGCTCCCGGCCGCGCTCGCACAGCGATTCTGGCGCCGTTTTCCACTCTACTGGCAGCGGCTGACGCTGCTGCTGGCCGCAGTGACCGCCGCCTCGCTGCTCAATACCGCCCTGCTTGCGCCTTTCGCGCACAGCCCGGCGATGCTGCTCGGCCTGGCGTCATTTACCGGCGGCGTCTTGCTGACCCCGTTCGTCTACCTGATTTTTGAATTTCTGCGCCAGCAGCACCGCTACCATCTGCTGGGGCTGGACACCAGCAACCCGCCGCTGCGCGCGTCCTTAATCATCTGGTGCAGCCTGTTTTTCGTTATCGGCATCGGCACCCAGATGGTGCTGTCGCCGGAAATCGAACGCCTGCTGCTGATCGTGGTGTTTTTGCCGAACGTGGTGATGGCGTGGAAGTTCGGCTGGCAGGGCGGCGTGCTGTCCGGCCTGCTCGGCAGCATGATGATCACCATCGCGCGGCAGGTCGGCGTGGGGTTCGGCAATCTGATCGAGCTGGAAATCTTTCTGGCGACGCAGGCGCTGCTCGGCATCGGTCTGGGCATCGCCATCAGCCGTCAGCAGCACCTGGCGCAAAACCTGCACCACTATCGCCGACGCCTGGAAGAAGAGTTGGCGGCGCGGCGGGCGTTGACCGAAAAACTGATCCACACCGAAGAAGACACGCGAAAGAACCTGGCGCGCGAGCTGCACGATGAAATCGGCCAGAACATCACCGCGATTCAAATTCAGTCGCAGCTGGTCAAACGGGCGCGCGATCCGGCGCAAACCCAGGCCGCCGCGAACCAGATAGCCGATCTCGCCCGGCGCATACATCACTCCACGCGCCAGCTGCTGCGCCAGCTGCGCCCGCCCGCGCTGGACGAGCTGGCGTTCAAAGACGCGCTTCACCACCTGCTGAATGAATTCGCCTTCAGCGAACGGGGCATCCGTTGCCGTTTCGACTACCGGCTCATCAACACGCCCGCCGGCGAGACGGTGCGCTTTACCCTCTACCGACTGCTGCAAGAGCTGCTCAACAACGTGTGCAAACACGCCGAAGCCAGCGAAGTCGCCATCGTTTTGTATCAACAGGGGGCACTTTTGCACCTCGAGGTGCGGGACAACGGCATCGGCATCCGGGCGGACAAGGCGCCCGGCCTCGGCATTCAGGGGATGCGCGAACGGGTCAGCGCGCTCGGCGGCGAACTGACGCTGGACACACAGCGCGGCACGCGGGTAATTGTTAACCTGCCCACAAATTTGCAACAAACCGCCGACTAACTAGGAAAAAGTCTTAGCCAGTCCGGACTTTCTCTCATCCCCTTTCCCTTTCACCTTCTTATAGTCATCACCAGGGAGACGGCTATGCAGACACGCTCGGCATCTGAAATCGATCATCGTTACCGCGCGCTGCGCCCGCGACTGCTGCTGTACATGGTCATCGGCTACGCCGCCTTTTACCTGACGCGCAAAAGCGTGAATTACGTGCTGCCGGCGCTGCAAACGGATTTGGGGCTGGATAAAGGGGACATCGGCCTGCTCGGCTCGCTGTTTTACCTGAGCTACGGCCTGTCGAAATTCAGCGCCGGATTGTGGCACGACGGCCACGGGCAGCGCAGGTTTATGGGGATCGGCCTGTTCGCCACCGGCGTGCTGAACGTGGCGTTCGCCTTCGGCGAATCGCTGACGCTGCTGTTGGCGGTCTGGGCGCTGAACGGCTTCTTTCAGGGCTGGGGCTGGCCGCCCTGCGCGCGGCTGCTGACCCACTGGTATTCGCGCAACGAGCGCGGCTTCTGGTGGGGCTGCTGGAATATGTCGATCAACCTCGGCGGCGCGATCGTGCCGCTGATCAGCGCCTTCGCCGCCCAGCGCTGGGGCTGGCAGGCGGCGATGTTGATCCCGGGGGCCGTCAGCATGGCGTTGGGCCTCTGGCTCACGCGGCGGCTGACAGGCACGCCGCAGGAAGAAGGCCTGCCGTCGGTCGGCCGGTGGCGCCACGATCCGCTGGAGCTGCGCCAGGAACAGCAAAGCCCGCCGATGGGGCTGTGGCGGATGTTGCGCACCACGATGCTGAAGAACCCGATGATCTGGCTGCTGGGCGTCTCTTACGTGCTGGTCTACCTGATCCGCATTGCGTTGAACGACTGGGGCAATCTGTGGCTGACGGAAAGCCACGGCGTCAACCTGCTCAGCGCCAACGCGACGGTGATGCTGTTCGAGATAGGCGGCCTGCTCGGCGCGCTGTTCGCCGGCTGGGGCTCGGATGTGCTGTTCGGCGGGCAGCGCGCGCCGATGATTTTGCTGTTCACGCTCGGGCTGATGGTTTCCGTCGCCGCGCTGTGGCTGGCGCCGGTGCATCACTACGCGCTGCTGGCGGGCTGTTTCTTTACGGTGGGCTTTTTTGTCTTCGGCCCACAAATGTTGATTGGCCTCGCCGCCGTGGAGTGCGGGCACAAAGGCGCCGCGGGCTCCATCACCGGCTTTCTCGGCCTGTTCGCCTACCTGGGGGCGGCGCTGGCGGGCTGGCCGCTGTCGCGGGTCATCGAAGGCTACGGCTGGTCGGGCATGTTCAGTTTGCTGTCCATCGCCGCCGTTCTTATGGGTTTATTGCTGATGCCGCTGCTGATGGCGAGCGTTACCACCTCTACCGAGAGAAGGATAAAACAATGAAAAAAACGTGGGTCACTACCCTGATAGCGTCCGGCATCGCGCTGGCGACGCTGAGCGGCGCCGCGCACGCCAAGGGCCGCCTGGTGGTCTACTGCAGCGCCACCAATGAAATGTGCGAAGCGGAAACCAAAGCCTTCGGCGAGAAATATGACGTGAAAACCTCGTTCATCCGCAACGGCTCCGGCAGCACGCTGGCGAAAGTGGACGCCGAGAAGAAGAACCCGCAGGCGGACGTCTGGTACGGCGGCACGCTCGATCCGCAATCCCAGGCCGGTGAAATGGGGCTGCTGCAGCCGTACAAATCGCCGAACCTCGACCAGGTGATGACGCAATTCCGCGATCCGGCCAAGTTGAAAGGCAACTACTCCTCGGCGGTCTACGTCGGCATTCTCGGTTTCGGCGTCAACACCCAACGCCTGAAAGAGAAAAACCTGCCGGTGCCCAAATGCTGGAAAGACCTGACCAAGCCGGAATACAAAGGCGAGATTCAAATCGCCGATCCGCAAAGCTCCGGCACCGCCTATACCGCGCTGGCGACCTTTGCCCAGCTGTGGGGAGACGATCAGGCGTTCGATTACCTCAAGCAGCTGAACGCCAACGTCTCGCAGTACACCAAGTCCGGCATTGCCCCGGCGCGCAACGCCGCCCGCGGTGAAACGGCGATCGGCATCGGTTTCCTGCATGACTATTCGCTTGAAAAAGAACAGGGCGCGCCGCTGGAGCTGATCTCGCCTTGCGAAGGCACCGGCTATGAAATCGGCGGCGTCAGCATCCTCAAAGGTGCGCGCAACCTCGACAACGCCAAACTGTTCGTGGATTGGGTGCTGTCGAAAGAGGCGCAGGAGCTGGCGTGGAAGCAAGGCAAATCCTATCAGATCCTGACCAACACCACCGCCGATACCTCGCCGAACTCGCTGAAGCTCGACGACCTGAAGCTGATCAACTACGACATGGACAAGTACGGTTCGACCGAGGTCCGCAAGGCGCTGATCAATAAATGGGTCAGCGAAGTCAAGATGGGTAAATAAGCCCACATTCTGCGCCTGTTGCCGGGTAAGCCTCACGGCTTGCCCGGCCTGAACATCCGGGAAACTTATGTCACATACACATGCACTCCATCTCGTGAAAAAACGAGATGCGATATCCCTTTGGGTTTTGCTTGGCTGGCTGGCGTTCGCCCTGCTGCCGAGCTGGAGCCTGGATTACGGCCTGCTGGAGTCCACCGGCGAAGAGATCCTCGCGGCCTACGGCTGGTCAAATCGCAATGTCAGCTGGCTTTGGTGCCTGCTGCCGAGCCTGCTGCTGCTGCGCCCTTACGCTGCGGCGGGCGGTGAACGGCGGCGGCGCCACGCGTTCGACGCCGGCTGGGCGCTGCTATGCATGGCCTTTATCGTCGTCAGCGCCACGCTGGCGGGACGCGGTTTAGGCTACGCCACCCTGGTGCAGTTGACCGCGCTGGGCGCCATCATGACGTTGGCGCTGACCCGCCTCGACTGGCTGGGCGGCGACCGCTTTGTGATCGGCGCGCTGGTCACCATCGTGGCGCTGATCGGCGTCTTCATCGTCTGGCCGAGCATCGCGATTTTCATTCCGATGTTCACCGACCAGACGGGCGCTTTCGCGCCGCTGGCGTTTATGAATGTGCTGTCGCAGGCGCACATCGTCCAGGTGATCCTCAACTCCATCGCCCTGTCGATCGCGGTGGGCGCCGGCTGCACCTTCTTCGGCCTGGTGCTGGCGATTTACACTACCCGCATCGCCAGGCGCAGCGCCATTATCGGCCGTATCTTCTCCATCCTGCCCATCGTCACGCCGCCGTTCGTCGTCGGCCTGGGCGTCACGCTGATGATGGGGCGCTCCGGCTACGTGACCGAGTGGATGGTGGCCTGGTTCGGCCTGACCAACACCAACTGGCTGTACGGCTTTACCGGCATCTGGCTGGCGCAGGTGCTGGCGTTCACCCCGATGGCGTTCATGATCCTCGACGGCGCGATCAAGACCATTCATCCTTCGCTGGAAGAGGCCTCCTACACCCTGCGCGCCAGCCGTTGGCAAACCTTTAACGGCGTGTTCGTGCCGCTGCTGAAACCGGCGCTGGCCAACGCGTTTCTGATCGTGGTGGTGCAATCGCTGGCCGACTTCAGCAACCCGCTGGTGCTCGGCGGCAACTTCGACGTGCTGGCGACGCAAATCTATTTTTACATCACCGGTTCGCAGCTCGATTATCAGGCCGCCAGCACCCTCGGCGCCTTCTTGCTGCTGTTCTCGCTGCTGGTGTTCTGCATCCAGTATATGTGGATCGGCAAGCGTTCCTACGTCACCGTGTCCGGCAAATCCTATCGGGGCGACGTACAGCCGCTGCCGGTCACGCTGGTGTGGAGCGTGATCGCGCTGCTGGCGGTGTGGGTAGCCTTTAACGCCCTGCTTTACGGCAGCATTTTCTACGGCAGCTTCACCGTCAACTGGGGGGTGGATTACACGCTGACGCTGGATAACTTCATCAAGCTGTTCGGCCAGGGCATGAGCGACGGCGCGTGGCCTTCGCTGCTCGACACGCTGCTGTACGCCGGGATCGCCGCGCCGATCACCGCCGCGTTCGGCCTGCTGATCGCCTGGATCGTGGTGCGCCAGCAGTTCAAGGGCAAAAAGACCATCGAGTTCACCACCATGCTGTGCTTTGCGGTGCCGGGCACCGTGGCGGGCGTCTCTTACATTCTCGCCTTTAACGGCGCGCCGGTGTACCTCACCGGCACGGCCGCCATCGTGATTATCTCGATGGTGATGCGCAACGTGCCGGTGGGCATTCGCGCCGGGATCGCCGGGCTGGGCCAGATAGACAAATCGCTGGACGAAGCCTCGCTCAGCCTGCGCGCCGGCTCGCTGCGCACCATCACGCACATCCTGCTGCCGCTGCTGCGCCCGGCGATCCTGTCGGCGCTGATCTACAGCTTCGTGCGCGCCATCACCTCCGTCAGCGCCATCGTCTTCCTGGTCACCCCCGATACCCGCGTGGCCACCGCCTACATCCTCAACCGCGTGGAAGACGGCGAATACGGCGTGGCGATCGCCTACGGTTCAATTCTGATCGTGGTGATGCTGGCGATTATTTTCCTCTTTGACTGGCTGATCGGCGAGGCACGCATCTCCCGTTCAAAAGCCAAAAACCAGGCGTAATGGAGCCCATGATGAGCCAGAAAAATTTCGTTGAACTGCGCAACGTCTCCAAACGGTTCGGCAACAACACGGTAATCGATAACATCACGCTCACCATCCCGCGGGGGCAAATGGTGACGCTGCTCGGCCCTTCCGGCTGCGGCAAGACCACCATTTTGCGCCTGGTCGCCGGGCTGGAAAAGCCGAGCGACGGGCAGATATTCATTGATGGTGAAGACGTTACCCATCGTTCCATCCAGCAGCGTGACATCTGCATGGTATTCCAGTCTTATGCCCTGTTCCCGCACATGTCGCTGGGGGAGAACGTCGGCTATGGCCTGAAGATGCTCGGCATTCCGCGCGCCGAAGTGAAAGCGCGCGTGCAGGAAGCGTTGGCGATGGTGGATCTGGCGGGGTTTGACGATCGCTATGTCGATCAGATCTCCGGCGGCCAACAGCAGCGCGTGGCCCTGGCGCGCGCGCTGATCCTCAAGCCGAAAGTGCTGCTGTTCGACGAGCCGTTGAGCAACCTCGACGCCAACCTGCGCCGCAGCATGCGTGAAAAGATCCGCGAGCTGCAAAAGCAGTTTGATATCACGTCGCTGTACGTCACCCACGATCAGAGCGAGGCTTTTGCGGTCTCCGACACCGTGCTGGTGATGAACAAGGGGCATATCATGCAGATGGGCTCGCCGCAGGATCTCTATCGGCAGCCCGCCTCGCGCTTTATGGCGAGCTTTATGGGGGACGCCAACCTGTTCCCGGCCAGCTTCAGCGCCGACCATGTCGATATCAGCGGCTATCGTCTGCCGCGCCCCGCGCACTTTGCCGCCCAGGGCGCCGGCACGGTGGGCGTGCGCCCGGAGGCGATCACGCTGAGCGAGCATGGCGATGAAAGCCAGTGCTGCGTGATCGAACATGTCGCCTACATGGGGCCGCAGTATGAGGTAACGGTGGCGTGGCACGGGCAGCAGATTTTGCTGCAGGTCAACGCCACCCGCCTGCAGCCGAACGTCGGCGAGCGCTATTATCTGGAAATTCACCCCTACGGCATGTTTATGCTGGCGGACGCGGCATAATAAGCATCACTCTTAAGCGTTAGAATAACGGTCATCCCGTATGGGATGGCCGGAAATAATCGCCAAAAATACCGTATTTATCTATTTTTACAATTCCACCCAAGTCCTTGTTCAGCCGAATAATAAATATAGCCGCATTCATTGAAAAATAACCAAAAAGGCCACCGAGGGTGATATTTTTATTTGGATAGGGTAAGCTTAGTCCCGCAGTCGAAATTATTTAACGGCCAACTCAAGGAGAAATTCATGAGCAACAATGCAAACGCACAGGCGCAGCTGGATAATTTACGCAACGTCGCTTCCCAGCTGAAGGAAATGCGCCACTATGCACAGGCGAATACCGAGACGCTCTCCGCACACTGGCTGGCCTTCGATCAGGGGGAATGCAAAAATAAGGCATTCGCCGAAGCCATTAACGACCTGTTGAATAAACAGGGCGCCTGTCTGGAAGGGCTGGAAAAAACCATTCAGGATATCGAGATAGAATTGAACCGTCTTGATAAAGCCGCCTGATAATGCCGATTTAAATAAACCCGCCGCGCGCGGGTTTATTTTCAGCTGCGGCAGATGACGCGCGCAATATCCCCGGACGTCGTCAGCGCGCGTATTTCGCTGAACAGTTCGGTGGCTTCATCATATTCTTTACGCAAATAACCCAGCCACTGTTTAATGCGCGCCACGTGATACAGGCCGGTGTCGCCCTGCTTTTCCAGATGGACGTATTTTTGCAGCAGCTCAACCACCTGCGGCCAGGGCATGCGCGGTTCGTTATATTTCACCACCCGGCTCAGGTTCGGCACGTTGAGCGCGCCGCGCCCCAGCATGATGGCGTCGCAGCCGGTCGCCTGCAGGCAATCCTGCGCGCTCTGGTGATCCCAGATCTCGCCGTTGGCGACAACCGGGATGCTGAGCCGCTGACGGATCTCGCCGATCGCCGCCCAGTTGATGCGATCCGCCTTGTAGCCGTCCTCTTTGGTGCGGCCGTGCACCGTCAGCTCACTGGCGCCCGCCTGCTGCACCGCATCGGCGATTTCAAAGCTGCGATTGGAGGAGTCCCAGCCCAGGCGCACCTTCACCGTGACCGGCAGATGGGCCGGCACCGCCGCGCGCATCGCTTTGGCGCCCTGGTAGATCAATTCCGGATCTTTGAGCAGCGTCGCCCCGCCGCCGCTGCCGTTCACCAGTTTGGACGGGCAGCCGCAGTTGAGATCGACGCCGTAAGAGCCCAATTCCACCGCACGCGCGGCGTTTTCCGCCAGCCACTGCGGATACTGCCCCAGCAGCTGTACCCGCACCAGCGTGCCCGACGGCGTGCGGCTGGCGCGACGCAGCTCCGGGCACAGCCGGTAGAACGACTTGGCCGGCAGCAGCTGATCGACCACGCGCAAAAATTCGGTGATGCACAGATCGTAGTCGTTCACTTCGGTGAGTAACTCACGCACCAAAGAATCGAGAACGCCCTCCATCGGAGCCAATAATACGCGCATGACCAATCCCAGCAAAAAAAGACCCGCAATGATACGGGTGAATGCCCGCGCCAGACAAGCCTCTGCGGGCATTAAAAATGCCGTCAGCCCAGCCGGCGGATCGGTTGGCCGGCAAGGAACGCCGCAATGTCCTCGACCGCCTCGGTGAAGTAGGCGCGGTAATTGTCGTCCGCCACGTAACCCACATGCGGCGTCGCCAGCACGTTGGGCAACTGGCGAAACACGTCGTCGGCCGGCAGCGGCTCCGTCTCGAACACGTCCAGCCCGGCGCCGGCGATCTTCCGCTGTTGCAGGACGTCCACCAACGCCGCCCGATCGACGATGCCTGCGCGCGAGGTATTGATCAGGTACGCGGTGGGCTTCATCGCCGCCAATTCATCACGCCCCACCAACCCGCGGCTGCGATCGCTCAGCACCAGGTGAATGGAGACAAAATCGCTCTGCTCAAACAGCGCCCGCTTGGACGGCGTCAGCTCAGCGCCCTCCTGCGCCGCCCGTTCCGCCGTCAGGTTCTGGCTCCAGGCCAGCACCCGCATGCCGAACGCCTGCGCCACCCGGGCCATCTGGCCACCGATCTTGCCCAGCCCCAGCAGCCCCAGCGTTTTTCCTTGCAGCGTGACGCCCAAGCCCAGCTGCCACGGGCCGTTGTTCCGCAGCCCGACGTTTTCCGGCACGATATGCTTCGCCAGCCCGAGCAGCAGCGCCCAGCTCAGTTCCATCGGCGCGGCCGAGCCGCTGGCGGTGCCGCACACCACCACGCCGCGCTCGGCGGCGGCGGCCAGATCGATAGCGGCGTTGCGCATGCCGGAGGTGATCAGCAGCTTCAGCTTCGGCAGCCGCGCCAGCAGCGAGGCGGTCATCGGCGTGCGCTCGCGCATGATGACCAAAATGTCGCATTCCTGCAGATGCACCGCCAGCTCCGCTTCATCGGTAAAGTGCGCGCTGATGGCCGACACCTCCACCCGATCGGCCAGCGCCGACCAGTCCGCCATCTTGAGCGCCACCTGCTGGTAATCATCGAGAATTGCGCACTTCAATTTCATCTCCGTCTCCTGGAATCTAGGGGTAGCCACCGTCCAGCCTAGTACGAAAATGCCGTTCCGCCAGGCAAAAAAAAAGCCGCCCGTATCGGCGGCTTACTCTTTGAGCAATCAGGCTTATTCGGCCGGTTTGCGGTTGCGCGGGCGGCGCGAAGACGGCGCGCCGGAACGACGCTGGCCATCACCCTGCGGGCGGGCGTTACCGTTGCCGTTGCCGCGGTTTTCACGCTGGCCGCCGTTCGCGTTACCGCTGCGCTGACCGCCGCCGTTACCGGAACGCTGGCCGCCGCCGTTGCCGCGCGGCGCGCCGCGTCCGCCGCCCTGACGGCCGTTGATGATCGGCTCGGCCTTGATGGTCGGATCCGGCTCGTAGCCCGGCAGCGCAATGCGCGGAATTTCACGCTTCAGCAGACGTTCGATGTCGCGCAGCAGCTTGTGCTCATCCACGCACACCAGCGAGATAGCTTCGCCGGTGCGCTCCGCACGGCCGGTACGGCCGATACGGTGCACATAGTCTTCCGGCACGTTAGGCAGCTCGTAGTTCACCACGTGCGGCAGCTGGTCGATATCCAGACCGCGCGCCGCGATGTCGGTCGCCACCAGCACGCGGATGCGGCCGTCTTTGAAATCGGCCAGCGCGCGGGTACGGGCGCCCTGGCTCTTGTTGCCGTGGATCGCCGCGGCGGTGATGCCGTCTTTGTTCAGCTGTTCCGCCAGATGGTTGGCGCCGTGCTTGGTGCGGGTAAACACCAGCACCTGTTTCCAGTCGCCTTCGCCGATCATCTGCGACAGCAGTTCCCGCTTACGCTTCTTGTCGACGAAGTGCACGCTCTGCTCAATCTGCTCGGACGCGGTGTTGCGGCGCGCCACTTCCACCGAGGCCGGGTTATGCAGCAGCTTGTTGGCCAGCGCCTTGATGTCGTCGGAGAAGGTCGCGGAGAACAGCAGGTTCTGGCGCTTGGCCGGCAGCTTGGCCAGCACGCGGCGGATGTCGTGGATAAAGCCCATGTCCAGCATGCGGTCCGCTTCATCCAGCACCAGAATTTCGATTTTGGACAGGTCAACCGCGTTCTGATGCTCCAGATCCAGCAGACGGCCCGGCGTCGCCACCAGGATATCGACGCCGCCGCGCAGCTTCATCATCTGCGGGTTGATGCTCACGCCGCCAAACACCACCAGCGAACGCAGGCGCAGGTGTTTGCTGTAGGCATCGACGTTTTCGCCGATCTGCGCCGCCAGCTCACGGGTTGGCGTCAGGATCAGCGCGCGCACCGGGCGACGGCCCTTGACCGGATGGTCATGCTTGCTCAGCAGCTGCAACAGCGGCAGGGTAAAACCGGCGGTTTTACCGGTGCCGGTCTGGGCGCTGGCCATCAGGTCACGACCTTCAAGCACGACAGGGATAGCCTGACGCTGGATTGGCGTCGGTTCGCGATAGCCCTGTTCTTCAACAGCGCGCACAATTTCAGCACTTAAGCCGAGGGTTTCAAATGACATAAAGAGAAAAACTCCAGATCCCCCCTAACCTAACGGTGTTCGGTGCAGTTTCCTGGGAGGATGATCAGACGGGGCATTAAGCATGACCACGAGGGATTGGCACAAACTGCAGTGCACCAGGCGGCGATTGTAACAGAAGTCGCGCAATAAAAAGCACTTTTACGCACCCAGAGCACAATCTGCCGTAAATTCAGCATTGTCTGAAGCCGATCACATAACTCATTGTGGTTAGCGGTTGCGTTTTAGACAATCTGGCATAAAGTTAATCATATGATTGATTAACTTCGAGCGTGACCCATGCCAGCTTCCGTACCTCATCAGGCCGCCGGCCGGGCGCGCGGCGAGCAAACGCGCCGGCAACTGCTCGCCGCGGCGACCGAACTGTTCGGCGAATTCGGCCTGCAGGGCGCCACCACGCGCGATATCGCCCAGCGCGCCGGCCAGAACATCGCCGCCATCACCTACTACTTCAGCTCCAAAGAGGGGCTGTATCTGGCCGTGGCGCAGTCGCTCGCCGATTTCATCCAGCAGGCGTTCGCCCCGTTGGCCGAAGAGGTCGATCGCTTTGGGCAAGAAGCGCCCGAACAACGCTCACCCGACGCGGCGCTGCGCTTGCTGCAGCGCGGCCTGCTGGCCTTCAGCGAGCTGATGACCCAGCCGCACACGCTGAACCTGAGCAAAATCATGTCGCGCGAACAGCTCGCCCCGACCGAGGCCTATCCGCTGATCCACCGCCAGGTGATCGCGCCGATGCACGAGCGGCTGTGCCGCCTGCTGTCTGCCGCCACCGGCATTGACGAGCACGCCACTCGCCTGGTGCTGCATACCCACGCGCTGATCGGCGAGGTGCTGTCGTTCCGCGTAGCGCGAGAGACCATCCGCCGCCAGGCCGGCTGGCAAGAGATTGGTGAAAGTGAAGCGGCGCAGATCGCGGCGGTGCTGAGCGAGCATATCGAGATTTTGGTTATTGGGCTGCGCCAACGTCACGGCGCGTAAATTCAGGCAGGGAGTGTTATGAACAAAAAACGCAGTGCCTTGATCGTGTTGTTAATTCTGCTGATCGCGGCCGCCGCTTACGCGGTCTGGCATTACCAACAGCAGCAGGATAAGCCGCTGACGCTGTACGGCAACGTCGATATCCGCACGGTCAACCTCGGCTTCCGCGTCGACGGCCGCCTGGCGTCGCTGACGGTGGATGAAGGCGATGCCGTTCAGCCGGGCCAGCTGCTCGGCAAACTGGACGATGCCCCCTATCGCAACGCACTGCAGCAGGCCGAGGCCAACGTCGGCAGCGCGCGCGCCAAACTGTCGCTGCTGCAGGCCGGCTATCGCAGCGAAGAGATCGCCCAGGTGCAGTCAGAAATGGCGCAGCGCCAGTCCGCCTTCGCCTACGCCGACAGCTTCCTGAAGCGCCAGCAAGGGCTGTGGGCGAAAAACGCCACGTCCGCCGACGCGCTGGAAGATGCGCGCACCGCCCGCAATCAGGCGCTGGCCAATCTGCAGGCGGCGAAGGACAAGCTGTCGCAATACCGCAGCGGCAATCGCCCGCAAGAGATTGAACAGGCCAAGGCCGAGGTGGCACAAAGCGAAGCGGCGCTGGCGCAGGCGCAATTGAATCTGCAAGACGCCACGCTGGTCTCCCCGTCCGCCGGCACGGTGCTGACCCGCGCGGTGGAGCCGGGCACCATGCTCGGCGCCGGCGGCACAGTATTCACCCTGTCGCTGACCCGGCCGGTGTGGGTGCGCGCCTACGTCAACGAGACCAGCCTGAACCAGGCGGTGCCCGGCACCGAGCTGGAAATTTACACCGACGGCCGCCCCGGCAAGCCTTACCACGGCAAGATCGGTTTCGTCTCGCCGACCGCGGAATTCACGCCGAAAAGCGTTGAAACGCCGGATCTGCGCACCGATCTGGTGTACCGCCTGCGGGTGATCGTCACCGACGCCGACGATGCGCTGCGTCAGGGCATGCCGGTCACCCTGCGCTTCGCCAAACCCTGAGGCCGGCCATGGAACAGGCGCACACCATCGAGCTGGAAGGGCTGGAAAAACGCTTCCCGTCGCTTGAGAAACCGGCGGTCGCCAGCCTGACCACCACCCTGCGCAGCGGCGCGGTGATCGGGCTGGTCGGCCCGGACGGCGCCGGCAAAACCACCCTGCTGCGCATGCTGGCCGGGCTGCTGCAGCCCAGCAGCGGCAAGCTGCGGGTCGCCGGGCTGGATCCGATCGCGCAGGATCGTCAACTGCATGCGATCCTCGGCTACATGCCGCAGAAGTTCGGGCTGTATGAGGATCTGACGGTGATGGAGAACCTGACGCTGTACGCCGATCTGCGCGGCGTCACCGGCGATCTGCGGCGCCAGACCTTCGAACGGCTATTGAAATTCACCGATCTGACCCGCTTCACCGAGCGCCTGGCGGGCAAGCTGTCCGGTGGCATGAAGCAAAAACTGGGACTGGCCTGCACGCTGGTGGGCGAACCCCAGGTGCTGCTGCTGGATGAGCCGGGCGTCGGCGTCGATCCTATCTCGCGCCGCGAGCTGTGGCGCATGGTGCACGAGCTGGCCAACGACGGCATGTTGATCCTGTGGAGCACCTCTTATCTCGACGAGGCCGAGCAGTGCCGCGAAGTGCTGTTGCTCAACGAGGGTGAGCTGCTGTTCAGCGGCGCGCCGCAGGATCTGACCCAGCGCATGGCCGGACGCACGGTGTTGATCGCCGCGCCGCCCGGCAGCCATCGATCGTTGCTGCAGCGGGCGATCTGCCTGCCGGCGGTCACCGACGGCGTGATCCAGGGCAAATACCTGCGCCTGATCCTGAAAGAAGGCGAAGATCACCGGCAGCTGCTGCAGGCGCTGGATCTGCCGGACGCCGAACTGGACGAAGCGGATCCGCGCTTCGAGGATGCGTTTATCGATCTGCTCGGCGGCGGCCCCAACCATCGCTCGGCGCTGGCGGAGATCATGCCGACCGTCAACGGTGAAAGCGGCGAAACGGTGATCGAAGCGGTGCAGCTGACCAAAAAATTCGGCGACTTCGCCGCCACCGATCACGTCGACTTTCAGGTGCGGCGCGGAGAAATCTTCGGCCTGCTCGGCCCGAACGGCGCCGGCAAGTCCACCACCTTCAAAATGATGTGCGGCCTGCTGGTGCCGTCCGGCGGCAAGGCGCTGGTGCTGGGGATGGATCTGAAGACCAGCTCCGGCAAGGCGCGCCAACGCCTCGGCTACATGGCGCAAAAATTCTCGCTGTACGGCAACCTGACGGTGGCGCAGAACCTGAAGTTCTTCTCCGGCGTCTACGGCCTGAGCGGCAAGGCGCAGCGCGACAAAATCGACGAGATGTCGCGCGCCTTCAACTTCGCGCCGATCCTCGATCAGACGCCGGACGCGCTGCCGCTCGGCTTCAAACAGCGCCTGGCGCTGGCCTGCGCGCTGATGCACGAACCGGATATTCTGTTCCTCGACGAACCGACTTCCGGCGTCGATCCGCTGACGCGGCGCGAGTTCTGGCTGCACATCAACGGCATGGTCGACAAGGGCGTCACGGTGATGGTGACCACCCACTTTATGGACGAGGCGGAATACTGCGACCGCATCGGTCTGGTATATCGCGGCAAGATCATCGCCGCCGGCACGCCGGACGATCTCAAACAACAGGTGGCGCGCGACGACAATCCCAGCCCTTCGATGGAGCAGGCGTTTATCGAGCTGGTGCAGGGCTACGACGAGGAGGAAACGCGGTGAGCGATAACCTACCCCCAATCGACGACGGCGGCTTCTCCTGGCGCCGGCTGCGGGCGCTGTGCCTGAAGGAGACGCGGCAGATACTGCGCGATCCCAGCAGCGGCCTGATCGCCTTCGTCATCCCGCTGATGCTGCTGTTTATCTTCGGCTACGGCATCAACCTGGACTCCAGCAAGCTGCATCTGGGCATTCTGATGGAGCAACAGAGCGAAGACGCGCGCGATCTGGCCCACGCCTTCGCCGGTTCACCCTATATCGAACCGACCATCAGCGACAACCGCCAGCAGCTGATCCAGCAGATGCAGGCCGGCACGATCCGCGGCCTGGTGGTGATCCCGGTGGATTTCGACCAGCGCATGGCGCGCCCGCACGACAGCGCCCCTATCCAGGTGATCACCGACGGCAGCGAGCCGAACACCGCCAACTTCGTGCAGGGCTATGCCCAGGGCGTATGGCAAGTTTGGCAGCAGCAACGCGCCGCCGATCGGGGGAGCAGCGACAAGCCGCTGATTGACGTGCAGATGCGCTACTGGTTCAACCCGGCGGCCATCAGCCGGCACTACATCATTCCCGGCGCCATCACCATCATCATGACGGTGATCGGCGCCATTCTCACCTCGCTGGTGATCGCCCGCGAATGGGAGCGCGGCACCATGGAGGCTCTGCTGTCCACCCAGGTGACGCGCAGCGAGCTGCTGCTCTCCAAGCTGATCCCCTATTACTTCCTCGGCATGATCGCCATGGCGCTGTGCATGGCGGTGGCGGTCTGGGTGCTCGGCGTGCCCTATCGCGGTTCGCTGCCGATCCTGCTGCTGATCAGCAGCCTGTTCCTCGCCAGCACCCTCGGCATGGGCCTGCTGATCTCCACCCTCACCCGCAACCAGTTCAACGCGGCGATGGTGGCGCTGAACGCCGCCTTTCTGCCGTCGATCATGCTGTCCGGCTTCATTTTCCAAATCGACAGCATGCCGGCCATCGTGCGCGCGGTGACCTACATCATTCCGGCGCGTTACTTCGTCAGCACGCTGCAAACGCTGTTCCTGGCGGGCAACGTCGGCACCGTGCTGGCGATCAATCTGCTGTTCCTGATCGCTTCCGCCGTGGTGTTCATCGGCCTGACGGCCTGGAAAACCCAGCGCCGGCTGGATTAAGGAGAAAGAGCGATGTTTCACCGTCTGTTGACGCTTATCATCAAGGAAATGCAGGCGCTGCTGCGCGATCCGCAAACCCGCGCCATCCTGATCATGCCGGTGATCCTGCAGGTGCTGCTGTTCCCGTTCGCCGCGACGCTGGAAGTCACCAACGCCACCATCGCGGTCTACAGCGAGGACAGCGGCCAGGCATCGGTGGAGCTGACCCAACGCTTCGCCAAGGCCAAAGCCTTCTCCCATGTGCTGCTGCTGCGCAATCCGCAGGAAATAAAGACCACCATCGACAACCAGCGGGCGCTACTGCTGATCCGCTTCCCGGCGCAGTTCTCGCGCGATATCGCCGCCGGCAACACCGCGCCGCTGCAGTTGCTGCTCGACGGGCGCAACTCCAACAGCGCGCAGATCGCCGCCAACTACGTGCAGCAGATCGTGCAGGAATATCAGAACGAGCTGCTCGGCAACCGCGCCAAACCCAACAACAGCGAACTGGTGGTGCGCAACTGGTATAACCCGAATCTGGACTACAAATGGTTTGTGGTGCCGTCGCTGATCGCCATGATCACCACCATCGGCGTGCTGATCGTCACCTCGCTGTCGGTGGCACGCGAACGCGAACAGGGCACGCTGGAACAGCTGCTGGTCTCGCCGCTCACCACCTGGCAGATCTTTACCGGCAAGGCGGTGCCGGCGCTGATCGTCGCCAGCTTCCAGTCCAGCATCGTGCTGTTGATCGGCATCTTCCTGTACCAGATCCCGTTCGCCGGATCGCTGTTGCTGTTCTATGCCACCATGCTGCTCTACGGGCTGTCGCTGGTCGGTTTCGGCCTGCTGATCTCGTCGCTGTGCGCCACTCAGCAGCAGGCGTTTATCGGCGTGTTCGTGTTCATGATGCCGGCGATCCTGCTCTCGGGGTATGTCTCGCCGGTGGAGAATATGCCGGTGTGGCTGCAGGATCTGACCTGGGTGAACCCGATACGCCACTTCACCGACATCACCAAGCAGATCTACCTGAAGGACGCCAGCTTCAGCATTATCTGGCGCAGCCTGTGGCCGCTGCTGGTGATCACCGCCACCACCGGCAGCGCCGCCTACGCGCTGTTCCGCCGCAAGATCGCATAAAAAAAGCTCTGCATATCACATGCAGAGCTTTTTGATCGCCAGATACCCTAAGGCATGAAAGACGACGGATTTAGCGGCGGTTGCCGAAAATGCGCAGCAACATCAGGAACAGGTTGATGAAGTCGAGATACAGCGTCAGCGCGCCGACGATGGCGTACTTGCGGAAGCCGTCTTTATCATCGGCGTTCAGCTGCTCGCCCATCGCCTTGAGTTTCTGCGTGTCGTACGCGGTCAGGCCGACGAACACCACCACCCCGATGTAGGTAATCGCCCACATCAGCGCGGTGCTTTTCAGCCAGATGTTCACCAGCGAAGCCAGCACGATGCCGATCAATGCCATGAACAGCATGCTGCCGAAGCCGCTCAGATCGCGCTTGGTGGTGTAGCCGTACAGGCTCATGGCGCCGAACATGCCGGCGGTGACCACGAAGGTGCTGGCGATCGAACTGTAGGTATAAGCGATGAAGATGCTCGACAGCGTCAGCCCGGTCAGCGCCGAGTAGAGCATGAACAGCGAGGTGGCCACCGCGCCGCTCAGGCGGTGGACCATGCCGGAAATCACGAACACCAGCGCCAACTGGGCGATGATCAGACCGAAGAAGGTGATCTGACTGGAGAAGATGAAGTTAAGGATCGCGGGCGTATTGGCCGCATACCAGGAAACGAACGCCGTCAGCAGCAGACCGCAGGTCATCCAGCCGTAAACCTGCGCCATGTAGGCCTGAATGCCGCTGTTGGCACGTTCGACGATTGAACCATTAGAGCGTGGATATCGGTCCATGACGGTTACCTTTTGCGTTGTAAACAAGATTCCGAAGCCCCGCGAACGGGGCTTCGCCTGCTATAAGCGTACCACAGAATAGGCCGCGCGAAAGCGGCAAAGGTCTTGATTTGTTTCCGCTGTTGAGGCGTTATTTAGCCGCTTTTTGCCAGCGCTGCGCGGCCTCGCGATCGCTGTCGCGAGCGTCCACCCAACGATCGCCCTGGCCGGTCGCTTCGCGCTTCCAGAACGGCGCGCGGGTCTTCAGGTAGTCCATGATGAACTCGCTGGCGGCGAACGCCATGCCGCGGTGCGCGCCGGTCACGCCAACGAACACGATCTCGTCGCCGGGATACAACGCGCCGACGCGGTGGATCACCGTCACGCGCTGCAGCGGCCAGCGGCTGCGCGCCTCGGCCACGATCTCCGCCAGCGCCTTCTCGGTCATGCCGGGGTAGTGTTCCAGCGTCAGCGCGCTGACGTCGTCCCCAAGGTTATGGTTGCGCACCTTGCCGGTGAAGGTCACCACCGCGCCGTCGGCGTCACACTGCGCCAGCCACTGATACTCGTCGCCGACGTTGAACGGCGCTTCGCCCACGCGAATGCGGGTGTTTTCCATGCTTACCCCCCGGTGACCGGCGGGAAGAAGGCCACTTCATCGCCGGCGCGCAGCGGGTGATCCGCCGCCACCAGCGACTGATTGACCGCCGCCAGCAGTTTGCCGGACTCCAGCGCCAGCGCCCAGCGATCGCCGCGCGCGCACAGCGCCTGACGCAATGCCTCAACGGTGGGATAATCCGCCGGCATCGACAGCGCGCCGGTGCCCACCAGTTCGCGCACCTGCGCGAAGAAAAGAATATCAATCATGCGTTCACCTTAAAATCGCCGGATTTGCCGCCGCTTTTCGCCAGCAGGCGCACCGGGCCGATCACCATGTCTTTCTGTACCGCTTTGCACATGTCATAGATGGTCAATGCCGCCACCGAGGCGGCGGTCAGCGCCTCCATCTCGACGCCGGTTTTGCCGGTCAGCCGGCAGCAGGTTTCGATGCGCACCCGGCTGTGCTCCGTTTGCGCCTCCAGCTGCACTTCGACTTTGCTCAACATCAGCGGGTGGCACAGCGGGATCAGTTCCCAGGTGCGTTTGGCCGCCTGAATGCCGGCGATGCGCGCCGTGGCGAACACGTCGCCCTTGTGATGGCTGCCGTCGACGATCATCGCCAACGTGGCGGGCAGCATCTCGACGAAGGCTTCGGCGCGCGCCTCGCGCACCGTTTCGGCCTTGGCGGAAACGTCGACCATATGGGCTTCGCCGGCGGCGTTAATATGGGTTAGCTGTGTCATGACTCAGGGCTTCTTCAAATGGGCTTGGAAGTTGCACGGGCGATGGCGCGCGTCCAACTGCTCTTCGATAATCCGCTCCCAGGCGGTGCGGCAGGCGCGGGTGGAGCCCGGCATGGCGAAAATCACCGTGCGGTTGGCCAGGCCGGCCAGCGCGCGCGACTGGATCGTCGCGGTGCCGATCTCTTCGTACGACACCATGCGGAACAGTTCGCCGAACCCTTCCACCTCTCTGTCGAACAGCGGCAACAGCGCTTCCGGCGTGTTGTCGCGCGCGGTAAAACCGGTGCCGCCGGTGATCAGCACCGCCTGCACGTTGTCATCGGCAATCCACGCGGAAACCCGCGCGCGGATCTGGTAAATGTCATCTTTGACGATGGCGCGATCCACCACCTGATGGCCGGCTTCCCGCGCCGCGTCCTGCAGATATTGGCCGGAGGTGTCTTCCGCCTCGCCGCGGCTGTCGGACACGGTCAGGATGGCGATATGGGCCGGAATAAACTCGCTGCTCGCATGGCTCATGGTTCAATAAGCTCCTATTGGCTGTCAGCCGCCGATAAACGACAGGTTCTGGGTGATCCCGCTGTTGCCCTGATGCAGGAAATGGGTCTGCTTCTTGCTCAGCAGCCCGCTCTGGATGCGCGCCTTCAGCGCATCGAGCTGGCCGTCGTCCGCCAGCAGATCGCGCAGGGGCACCCCCTGCTCGCCGAACAGGCACAGGTGCAGATTGCCGATGGAAGAAACGCGCAGCCGGTTGCAGCTGGCGCAGAAGTCTTTTTCATACGGCATGATAAGACCCACCTCACCCTGGTAGTCAGGGTGGCTGAACACCTGCGCCGGGCCGTCGCTGCGGCCGCGCGCCTGGCGCTGCCAGCCCTGCTGTTCCAGCTGCCGGCGAATCACTTCGCCGGAAACGTGGTGTTTGCGAAACAGCTCGCCGCCCTCGCCGGTTTCCATCAGTTCGATAAAACGCAGCTGGATCGGCCGATCCTTGATCCAGGCGAGAAAGGCGCCGAGCTGCTGGTGATTGACGTCGCGCATCAGCACGGCGTTGACCTTGACCTTGCTGAAACCGGCGCTGAAGGCGGCGTCGATGCCGTCCATCACCTGGCGGAACTTGTCCTGGCCGGTGATGGCGTGAAACTGACGGGGATCCAGGCTGTCGACGCTGACGTTAATCGCCGTCAGACCGGCATCACGCCAGGCGGCGACGTCGCGCGCCAGACGGTAGCCGTTGGTGGTGACCGCCAGGGTACGGATGGCCGGGTTTTCCCGCACGGCGGCGATGATCTCGGTAAAATCACGGCGCAGCGAAGGCTCGCCGCCGGTCAGGCGCACCTTTTCGGTGCCCAGTTCGGCGAACGCGCGGCTGACGCGGCGGATTTCATCCAGCGACAGGAAGCTTTTCGGGCTGCCGCTCGGCTTGTAGCCATCGGGCAGACAATAGGTGCAACGAAAGTTGCACACGTCGGTGATCGACAAGCGCAGGTAATAGAACTTGCGCTCATAAGCATCAATGAGTTGCGGTACCATAACACCTTTCCAAAGTCGGGAGATGCGAGCGTTTCCCCTCTGCACCCTGGTGGCTGACTTCGCCACGGCCCAGGCGCCATATCGTTCCGGATGAACAACGTAGGCGCAGGGGCTAGGAGTTTGATTTCTCTTCCCGCTACCTTGAGTAGCCGGAATGAAACCGTGGTTTTCAGCAGAATTCTAGCGCTAATCGGCAACGATAGCCAACGCGTTAATTCGCTATATAATTGTCTATACAGCGTTTTTAGACGCCGTCTATTCGGGTAAACCATGATAAACATCGCTTGCGTGGACGAATTGACCAGAATCACGCAAATGACACTCTTTATCGCGTTTTTATGCCGGATCCGCTACCTTATGCCGGCAGTTCAGCCCCTTTGTAAGGAAATTTATGCGTAATCGTACCCTGGCCGATCTCGACCGCGTGGTGGCGTTGGGCGGCGGACACGGTCTGGGCCGTGTGATGTCGGCCCTGTCGTCCTTAGGCTCCCGCCTGACCGGCATCGTCACCACCACCGACAACGGCGGTTCCACCGGCCGCATCCGCCGTTCGGAAGGCGGCATTGCCTGGGGCGATACCCGCAACTGCCTCAACCAGCTGATCACCGAACCGAGCGTCGCCTCGGCGATGTTCGAATACCGTTTCAGCGGCAACGGTGAGCTGGCCGGCCATAACCTGGGCAACCTGATGCTGAAAGCGCTGGATCACCTGAGCGTGCGCCCGCTGGAAGCGATCAACCTGGTGCGCAGCTTGCTGAAGGTGGACGCGGCGCTGATCCCGATGTCGGAGCAGCCGGTGGATTTGATGGCGCACGATCACGAAGGCAATCACGTTTACGGTGAAGTGAATGTCGATCAACTGACTCTTATGCCGCAGGAGCTGATGCTGTCGCCCCCGGTCAACGCCACGCGCGAAGCGCTGGACGCCATCGCGCAAGCCGACGTGATCCTGATCGGGCCGGGCAGCTTCCTCACCAGCCTGATGCCGCTGCTGCTGCTGGACGATCTCACCCAGGCGCTGCGCCGCAGCAGCGCCAGCATGATCTATATCGGCAACCTCGGCCGCGAACTGAGCGTGGCCGCCGCGGCGCTGTCGTTAAAGGATAAGCTGACGCTGATGGAAGAGAAGATCGGCCGCCGGATGATCGATGCGCTGATTGTCGGCCCGGCGGTGGACACCAGTGAAGTGCAGGATCGGGTGGTGATTCAACAGCCGCTGGAAGCGAGCGACATCCCCTACCGCCACGATCGCCAGCTGCTGCGCCAGGCGCTGGATCACGCGCTGGTGGAGCTGGCCGCCCGCCGCTGACCGAATTTAGCCGTCGCGCCCGCGCAGCCAGGGATTATCGCTGGTCGGGGCGGGATGGCTGACCATATCGATATACAGCTCTTCCACCTCTTTGCGCGCCCAGGGCGTGCGACGCAAAAACTTCAGGCTGGACTTGATGCTCGGATCGCTGCGGAAGCAGTTAATGCGAATGCGCGCGCCCAGTTCGGACCAACCGTAGTGATCCACCAGTTTATTCAGCAGTTGCTCCAGCGTCACGCCGTGCAGCGGGTCTTTAGACTGGTGTTGGCTCATGTTCGGTACTCTTCGTGGTCAAATCGGGCCGCACACCATAACAGCTTTGACGCGGCCGACAAGGAATTTTGACGCCCACAGCGCGGGCGCCGTCCAACGGTCAGGAAATCGCGATGAACTGCTCGCGCAGCTGGTGGATTTCGTCGCGCAGCGCAGCCGCCTGCTCGAACTCCAGGTTTTGCGCATGGGTGTACATCTGCGCTTCCAGATCGCGGATTTTCTGATCCAGCGCTTTCGGCGTAAGGTTCTGCAGCTGAGCGCCGCTGTCCGCCGCCTTGCCCTTGCCTTTAGCCTTGGCGCGGTTGACCGGCTGGCCGATCTGCAGAATATCGCCGATCTTCTTGTTCAGCCCCTGCGGCACAATGCCGTTGGCTTCGTTATAGGCCTGCTGCTTGGCGCGGCGCCGCTCGGTTTCACCGATCGCCTTGGCCATCGAATCGGTGATGCGATCGCCATACAGGATCGCCTTGCCGTTCAGGTTACGCGCCGCGCGGCCGATGGTCTGGATCAGTGAACGCTCGGAACGCAGGAAGCCTTCCTTGTCGGCGTCCAGAATCGCCACCAGCGACACCTCAGGCATGTCGAGGCCCTCACGCAGCAGGTTGATGCCCACCAGCACGTCAAACTCGCCCAGACGCAGGTCACGGATGATTTCGACCCGTTCCACGGTATCGATGTCCGAGTGCAGGTAGCGCACGCGCTCGCCATGCTCTTCCAGGTATTCGGTCAGGTCTTCCGCCATGCGTTTGGTCAGGGTGGTCACCAGCACGCGTTCGTTGATCGCCGCGCGCTTGCGGATCTCGGAGAGCAGATCGTCCACCTGAGTGGCGACCGGCCGCACTTCCACGATCGGATCCAGCAGCCCGGTCGGGCGCACCACCTGATCGATCAGATCGCCGCCGGATTTCTCCAGCTCATATTTGCCCGGCGTGGCGGAAACATAGATGGTCTGCGGCGCCAGCGCCTCGAACTCCTCGAAGCGCAGCGGGCGGTTGTCCAGCGCCGACGGCAGACGGAAGCCGTACTCCACCAGCGTTTCCTTGCGCGCGCGGTCGCCCTTGAACATCGCGCCGATCTGCGGAATGGTGACGTGGGATTCGTCGACCACCAGCAGGCCGTCCGCCGGCAGGTAGTCGAACAGCGTCGGCGGCGGCTCGCCCTCGGCGCGCCCGGAAAGGTAGCGCGAGTAGTTTTCAATGCCCGAGCAGTAGCCCAGCTCGTTCATCATCTCCAGATCGAACTGGGTGCGCTGCGTCAGGCGTTGCTCTTCCAGCAGCTTGTTGTTGGCCAACAGCACCTTGCGGCGGTCCGCCAGATCGACCTTGATCTCTTCCATCGCCTGCATGATCCGCTCGCGCGGCGTCACGTAGTGCGACTTCGGGTAAATGGTAAAACGCGGCACCACCTGCTCAATCTGCCCGGTCAGCGGATCGAACAGCGATAGCCGTTCCACTTCTTCGTCGAACAGCTCGACGCGCAGCGCCAGCTCGTCCGATTCCGCCGGGAAGATGTCGATCACCTCGCCGCGCACGCGGAAGGTGGCGCGCTGGAAAGCCTGATCGTTACGGGAATACTGCAGCTCCGCCAGGCGGCGCAAAATGGAGCGCTGATCGATAATCATCCCCTGGGTCAGGTGCAGCATCATCTTCAGGTAAAGATCCGGATCGCCCAGACCGTAGATCGCCGACACCGACGCCACCACCACCACATCGCGCCGCTCCAGCAACGCCTTGGTGGCGGAAAGACGCATCTGTTCGATGTGCTCGTTCACCGAAGCGTCTTTTTCAATGAAGGTGTCGGAGCTGGGCACGTAGGCTTCCGGCTGGTAGTAGTCGTAGTAGGAGACGAAGTATTCCACCGCATTCTCAGGGAAAAACGCTTTCATCTCGCCGTACAGCTGCGCCGCCAGCGTCTTGTTCGGCGCCAGCACCATGGTCGGCCGATTCAGATCGGCTATCACGTTGGCGATGGTGAACGTTTTGCCCGAACCGGTGACCCCCAGCAGCGTCTGGTGCGCCAGGCCGTCTTCCAGCCCCTCTTCCAGCTTGCGGATGGCTTCCGGCTGATCGCCGGCCGGTTTGAACTCGGAATGCAGTTTGAAAAGTTTACTCATTGCTCGGCTACCCTGTGGAGATGCGCGCGCTCAGGCGGCCAGCCGGCTCTGCGCCGGATATGGCCCCTAATTATGGAAAGTGTCGGCGATTTGCGCCAGTGCCCATGATACTGGATATAAAACCAGCTTCAAGCGGATTCGTCGCTGCGCCCGGCACGGCGGCGATGCCGTTGCACCGTGAGGTTACAGCCGGGTGACATTTTTATTGTCAATAACAGATTTATCCCCAGAACTTGCCGCGAATTAACTTATTGATAGCACCGCGTCGAAAAATCATACATAGAGACCTGATCAATACCCTTGTGTCTTGATTTTAATTAATCTATTGATATATAAGATATTTAATAAAAAGACGAGAATGCGGGCAAAGCGAACAGAACCCGCGTCGGCTCTCGCTTTACAGCGTTTTTCTAAATCTAATGCACAAGGTTATCCACAGGAATAGTGGATAACTCTCACCGCCCCGCCCGGGGCGGGAGTTACAGAAAGAAAGCTTTTCGCCCTTTACACTCGCCAAAATGGCTTTTTTAGTTATTTTTTCATAAAAATATCGCTTTGTTTATGCCGATTAATACTAAAAATCCCCATTGCTAAAATCGCATTGCCCCCTTTCTCGCGGATCGCGCTTGACGGCGGCGCAATGCCTTGCACCATGCCCTCACCGCAGAGCACCACAAGAGTGCAAAAAACGTCCGGGTTAACTTCCCGGCGTATTTTCAGGCCGCCGCGGCAGAGCGCGTCAGGCCTGATTAGCGGTTAACAAGGCGATAACAACCTCCCGTTTTCACCCGGCGACAAAATTGGCCTGGGAGTTGCTTTATCTTCCTGCGTATCAATGCGGTGCGGCGGCGTGATGCGCTGCCAGCCGCAGCGTGTACGCCTCGCGGTGCTATCGCCTGTAAAAGCGCAAGAACGACACCAAGTCGTCACAAGCGTCGTTTTTAACGACATATTGACTGTCATTCCGTCCACCGCAGACCTTGCTCTGGCTCATCGGACGGACGGCATCTTGTTCCAGACATTGCCACACTCGGGAAATTCGCCGCGCATGCGGCCTTTGCTGTCCCCCGCCAACGAGTGAAACGAGCGTCTATGAGGAGAATGCCAAATGCTGAGCCTGAGATCGGTCAATCAATTCTACGGTCAAAACCACACCCTGTGGGACATCAACCTGGAGCTGCCGCGCGGCCAGTGCACCGTGCTGCTCGGGCGCAACGGCGTGGGCAAGACCACGCTGGTCAACTGCATCATGGGGCATTTGCCGGTAGTGAGCGGCAGCATGACCTGGCAGCCGGCAGATCAGCCGCCGCAAAACCTGCTGCTGCAACCGATGGAGCGCCGCGCCGCACTCGGCATCAGCCACGTCCCGCAAGGGCGGCAACTCTTCTCGCAGCTGAGCGTGGAAGAGAATCTGCAGGTGGCGCAGATGGCCGTGCGCGGCGCCCCTCGCCGCATTCCGCCGCTGATCTACAGCCTGTTTCCCAATTTGCGCCAGATGCGTACCCGCCGCGCCGGCGATCTGTGCGAAGGCGCCCAACGCCAGTTGGCGATCGGCCGTGCGCTGGCGCAGGAACCGGCACTGCTGATCCTCGACGAACCGACGGCGGGCATGCCGCCTTCGATCGCCGCCGACATCGGCAACGTGATCCGCAGGCTCAACTTTGAGTTGGGCATGACCATTTTGCTGGTAGAGCATCAGCTGCCGTTCGTGCGCCGGGTGGCGGACCGCTTTTGCCTGTTGGATAGCGGGCGCACCGTGGCGCACGGCGCGCTGACGCAGTTGGATGAGGCGCTGATCGGCGCCGGGCTGGCGGAACAGGACGGAGGATGAGGGAGCGAGGCTCCCTCATTGAGAGTTTATAACAGGCTGATATCCAGATACTGCCCCAGCGGCGCCCGTTCGGCCTGCGGCAGGTGCGGGATTTCACCCAGCAGCGGCGCCGGCAGCATGCGGCGCAGCGTGGCCAGGTATTCCTGATGCCGCCGCCCCGGCGGCGCCACGTCGTTGGCGATCCAACCGGCCAGCGTCAGCCCCGCTTGTCGCACCGCCTGCGCCGTCAACACCGCATGGTTGATGCAGCCCAGTTTGATGCCCACCACCAGGATCACCGGCAGTTGCTCCTGCTGCACCCAGTCGGCGAAGGTGTACTGCGCCGACAACGGAGTAAACCACCCGCCGGCGCCCTCGACCAATACCCAGTCGGCGCGCTGTTCCAGCCGGCGCAGGCCGTCGGACAGCCGCGCTGCGTCGATCGGCCGGCCTTCATCGGCGCTAACGATATGCGGCGAAGTCGGTTCGGCAAAAACGTAAGGGTTCACTTCGTCGTACCCCAGCGCCACGCTGCTGTTGGCCTGCAGCGCCAGCGCGTCGCCGTTGCGCAGCCCCTCGGCGGTCATCTCGCTGCCCGAGGCCACCGGCTTATAGCCGGCGCTGCGGTAGCCCGCCAGATTGGCGGCCTGCAGCAAGGCGCTGCTGGCGACGGTTTTCCCGACCTCGGTGTCGGTGCCGGTCACGAACCAACGTTTAATCACGATAAATCACTCCATAAGCCAGATGATAGCTGAGCGGGAACTGCCCCTGCCGGCACGGGTAAGCCGCCTGCAACGCAGCGAGACGGCCGCGCGACATCAGGCCGCCCTCGCGTCCCTGGTGCAGATGTGTCGCCCCGATGCCCTTGAGCGAACGCATCAGCGTCATCACGTCCGGGTAATTCAGGGTGCGCAGCTCCGTCACCAGCTCGTGTCGATAGTCGGCACAGGCGGCGCGGATCTGCGCCAGCGGCAGGAAGGCGTTCACATGACGTTCGCCGTCCACCTGTTGCCAGGCGTCCCCCAATTCCTGCAGCGAGCCCGCCGCCAGCGTGGAGAACAGGATCACACCGCCGGGCCGGGTGACGCGATACAGCTCTGCCAGCGCGGCGGGCAGATCGCTGCACCACTGCACCACCAGGCTGCTGAAACAGATGTCCATCGCCGCGTCGGGCAACGGCACCTGCTCGATATCGCCCAGCAGATAATGGTGCGCCGCCTGTTGCTGGCGGGCGAATGCCAACATCCCCGGCGCCAGATCGAGCGCCGTCACCTGCTTGCCGCGCTCGCGCCACAGACGGCTGAAATAGCCGGTGCCGCAGCCGGCATCCAGCAGCCGTTCGCCCGGGTGGGAACTCCCCATCCCCAGTAAGCGCTCGCCAACGTCACGCTGCAGCGCGGCGGCGGCGTCGTAGCTGCCGGCCGCGCGGCTGAAGGCCGAGGCGACCGCCTGTTTGTTCACTGTGTCATTGGCTGACGTCATGCAATACCTCCAGCAGGCGATCGATATCCTGCGGCTGGTGCGCCGCCGTCAGGGTAATACGCAGCCGCGCGCCGCCCGGCGGTACCGTCGGCGGACGGATGGCGCTCACCCACAGGCCGCGATCGCGCAGACGGGTCGCCAGATCGAGCGCACGCTGATTGTCCCCCACCAGCAGCGGCTGGATGGCGGTGTCGGAATCCGTCAGGGTCAGCGCCAGCGGCGCCGCGCCCTGGCGGAAACGCCGGATGTTGTCCTGCAGCCGGACGCGCAGTTCATCACCCTCTCGAATGCAGGCCAGCGCCGCCTGCAGCGCGCAGGCCTGCGCCGGCGGCATCGCGGTGCTGTAGATCAGATGGCGAGCGAACTGCAGCAGATACTCGGCGGTCGCCTCATCGCACAGCACTGCCGCGCCGCTGACGCCGAACGCCTTGCCGAAGGTCGCCACCAGCAGTTCAGGACGCACGCCCTGCTGCCAGCAGCTGCCGCGGCCTTGCTCGCCGCGCACGCCGACGCCGTGGGCATCGTCCACCATCAGCCAGGCGCCCGCCGCGCGGGTTAAGCGATGCAGCTCCGCCAACGGTGCGCCGTCGCCGTCCATGCTGAACACCCCTTCGGTCACCGCCAGCCGCTGCCCGTCGCAGGGTTTGGCCAGCAGATCCGCCAGCGCCTGCGGCTGGTTGTGCTGGAAGCGACGCAGCTCGGCCGGCGACTGAGCCGCCGCCTCCAGCAGCGAGGCATGGCTGAGGCGATCGGCCAAAATGCGATCGCCCTTTTGCATCAACGCCGCCAGCACCGCCTGGTTGGCGGCGTAGCCGGAGATGAACAGCAGCGCGCGCGGATAGCCGAGCCACGCCGCCAGTTGCTCCTCCAGCGCCTGATGCGCCGCGCTAAAGCCGGTGACGTGGCCCGAACCGCCGCTGCCGACGCCGTAACGCTGCGCGCCCTGCTGCCAGGCGGCGATCACCCGCGCATCCTGGCTCAGCCCCAGGTAGTCGTTACCGGAGAAGTTCAGGTAGAGACGATCGCCGAGCCGGATCTGGCGGCCGTTGCCGCCCTCGGTGGTCTGTCGCCGGCGGTAGGCGGCGTTCAAACGCCGCTCCGCCAGCGCCTGCTCGATGCGTTGTGGCCAGCTCATCACGGCGCCGCGTTGTAAAACTCGGCGGTATCGGCGTTCAGCAGTTGCTTGGCCAGCACCTGCTGTTGCTGGTTGTCGCCGTGTTCGGTTGCGGTCTGCTGCGGGTTGAGCCCCAGCTTGCGGAACAGCTGCAGGTCTTTGTCTTCTTCCGGATTCGGCGTGGTCAGCAGCTTGCAGCCGTAGAAGATGGAGTTGGCGCCGGCCATGAAGCACATCGCCTGCGTCTGTTCGTTCATCTGTTCGCGGCCGGCGGAGAGACGGACATAAGAGGCCGGCATCATGATGCGCGCCACCGCGATAGTGCGGATGAAATCGAACGGATCGACGTCATCGTTATCCGCCAGCGGCGTGCCTTTCACCTTCACCAACATGTTGATCGGCACGCTCTCCGGCGGTTTCGGCAGGTTGGCTAGCTGCACCAGCAGCCCGGCGCGGTCGCGCACCGTTTCACCCAGCCCAACGATGCCGCCGGAGCACACTTTGATGCCGGCGTCGCGCACTTTGTCGAGCGTATCCAGGCGTTCCTGGTAGCTGCGGGTGGTGATGATGCTGCCGTAGAACTCCGGCGAGGTATCGAGGTTATGGTTGTAATAATCCAGCCCGGCTTCCGCCAGCCGCTCGGCCTGAGTACCGTCAAGCGTGCCCAGCGTCATGCAGGTTTCCATGCCCATCGCTTTCACGCCCTGCACCATCTGCTGCAGATAAGGCATATCGCGCTCGTGCGGGTTCTTCCACGCCGCGCCCATGCAAAAACGGGTCGAGCCGTTCGCCTTGGCCTTGCGCGCCGATTCCAGTACCTGCTCGACCTGCATCAACCGCTCCGACTCCAGGCCGGTCTTGTAGCGTGAGCTCTGCGGGCAGTATTTACAGTCTTCCGGGCAAGCGCCGGTTTTGATCGACAGCAGTGTGCTGACCTGCACCTGACGCGGGTCGAAGTGCTGACGGTGTACGGTTTGCGCTTCGAACAGCAGTTCCAGCAGCGGTTTATCAAACAGGGCCTGGGCTTGCCCTACTGTCCAGTGAATGCGGTCGGCCATCATGGCGTCTCCAAAACGAAAAAGTGTCGCCAGTTTAAATATTGCGGATATACTGTCAACCAATCTTAATTCAATTTGGTTTACAAGTATGTCTGTCACCGCTTCCGACCTGGCGTTTGACCAACGTCATATCTGGCACCCCTACACCTCCATGAGCCGCCCGTTGCCCTGTTACCCGATCGAGTCGGCCAGCGGCGTCGAGCTGCAGCTGGCGGATGGCCGGCGCCTGGTGGACGGCATGTCCTCCTGGTGGGCGGCGATCCACGGTTACAACCATCCGAGTCTGAATCAGGCCGCCAGCCAGCAGTTGGAGAAGATGTCGCACGTGATGTTCGGCGGCATCACCCATCCGGCCGCCATCTCGCTGTGCCGTCGGCTGGTGGAAATGACGCCGGAAGCGCTGCAGTGCGTGTTCCTGGCAGATTCCGGTTCGGTGGCGGTGGAAGTGTCACTGAAGATGGCGCTGCAGTACTGGCAGGCGCGCGGCGAGCGCCGGCAGCGCATCCTCACTCTGCGCCACGGCTATCACGGCGATACCTTCGGCGCGATGTCGGTCTGCGATCCGGACAACTCGATGCACAGCCTCTATCAGGGCTATCTGGCGCCGCACCTGTTCGCCACCGCGCCGCAGTGCCGCTTCGACGAGGAATGGCGCGAAGAAGACATTGCGCCGTTCGCCGCGCTGCTGGAGCAGCACGCCGGTGAAGTGGCGGCGGTGATCCTGGAACCGGTGGTGCAAGGCGCCGGCGGCATGCGCATCTACCACCCAACCTACCTCAAGCGGGTGCGCGAGCTGTGCGACCGCCATCAGGTGCTGCTGATCGCCGACGAGATCGCCACCGGCTTCGGCCGCACCGGCAAGCTGTTCGCCTGCGAACACGCGCAGGTGGTGCCGGACATTCTCTGTCTGGGCAAGGCGCTGACCGGCGGTTACATGACCCTTTCCGCCACCCTGACCACCCGCCACGTGGCGGAGACCATCAGCAACGGCGCGGCCGGCTGCTTTATGCACGGGCCGACCTTTATGGGCAATCCGCTGGCCTGCGCCGTGGCGGACGCCAGCCTGGCGCTGCTGGCGGAAAATCGCTGGCAGGCGCAGGTGAGCGCCATCGAGGCCCAGCTGAAACAGGAACTGCTGCCGTTGGCGGCGCTGCCGAAAGTGGCGGACGTGCGGGTGCTGGGGGCGATTGGGGTGGTGGAGATGCGCGAACCGGTGGATGTCGCCGAGCTGCAGCGCGGGTTCGTCAAGCGCGGGGTATGGATCCGGCCGTTCGGCAAGCTGATTTACCTGATGCCGCCTTACATCATCGAAGCGGACCAGCTCAGCCGCCTGACCGCCGCCGTGGCTGCCGCCGCGCGTTAATGCCTTACCAATGCTGGTCGAGATAGCGGGCCAGCAATCCCAGGCACAGCAGCCAGAGTAAAATGATCATCGCCGCCGCCATGCGGCCGGTGGGGTTGTCGACGCGCTGTTGCGCCTTCTCGCGCAGCTCGGCCATCAGCGGCTTGGGGATCAGGCGCACCGCCAGCATGATGCCCAACGGTACGATAATCACGTCGTCTAGATAGCCCAATACCGGAATGAAGTCCGGGATCAGATCGATCGGCGAGATCGCATAGCCGGCCACCAGCAGTGCGATCAGCTTGGCATACCACGGGGTGCGCTTATCACGGGCGGCCAGCCACAGCGCGTAAATATCGCGCTTGATGCCTTTGGCCCAACGGCGCAGCCAGCCGAACCACGGCGTGCGTTTTTTCAGTGAAATCATGATTACTTCATATAAGAACGTAAAACGGTCATCAATTGCTCGATGTCCTGCTCGCGCTGCTGCGGCGTCGCGTCCGCGGCAGCCAGATGTTCGCGCACATGCCCTTCCAGCACCTGCGCCATTAAACCGTTGACCGCGCCGCGCACCGCCGCGATCTGCTGCAGCACAGCAGAACATTCGCCGCCGCTCTCCAGCGCGCGCTCCAGCGCTTCGGCCTGCCCTTTAATGCGGCGCACCCGCGCCAACAGCTTCTTTTGATCTCTGAGGGTATGGCTCATTATTTCCGCCTGATTGTTATTTACTATACTGGGGTATAGTATATTTCAGCACACTACCTTTTGCTGAGGAACTTCACCATGACGTCTCACGCGCCCGCTTTGCACCGCGAGCACAGCCACGTTTTTGACGATGGTAACCCATTGGCCGAAAGAAACACCAGATGGGCGGTGATACTCACCGCCAGTATGATGGTCATCGAGATAGCCGGGGGCTGGCTGTTTAACTCGATGGCATTGCTGGCCGACGGCTGGCACATGAGCTCGCATGCGCTGGCTCTGGGCCTGTCGCTGCTGGCTTACGGCGCCGCACGCCGGTTGGCCAAGGCTCGCCGCTTCAGCCTCGGCACCTGGAAGATAGAAGTGCTGGCCGGTTACACCAGCGCGGTGTTGTTGGTGCTGGTGGCGGCGCTGATGCTGTTTCAGTCAGCGCAGCGGCTGCTGAATCCCAGCCCGATTCATTATAACGAAGCCATCGCCATCGGTACGATCGGGCTGGCCGTCAACCTGCTCTGCGCCTGGCTGTTGCGCGGCGGCGGCCACCATCACCACCACGGGGATCACCACGATGACCATCATCATGACCTCAACCTGCGTTCCGCCTATATCCACGTCATCGCCGACGCCGCCACCTCGGTGTTGGCCCTCGTCGCGCTGTTCGGCGGCAAGCTTTGGGGCGCCGCCTGGCTCGATCCGTTGATGGGCATCGTCGGCGCGATGATGGTGGCCGCCTGGGCCTATAGCCTGATGCGCGATAGCGGGAAGATTTTGCTGGATGCCGAAATGGACGCCCCCGTGGCGCAAGAGATGCGTCAGACCCTGGCCACCTCCGGCCACTCGCTCACGCTGACAGATTTGCATTTAGGCCGCATCGGCAAAGGAAAATATCATTGCGTCATCGCCCTGAGCAGCGCCGATCGCGCCCTCACCGCCGACAGGATACGTCGACTGTTGGCCGTTCATCCCGAACTGGTGCATGTTACCGTCGAGATCAACCGCCCGCCGCTGGCGCAAGGGGTTGTATTGTTCCACCAAAAAGATCTAGCTTAAGGGCTCAGCTTTTATCGCAACTGGGAGTCATTATGGCTTTTCGTTTGTACAGCAACGATCTGCAGGACGGCGGCACAATGCCGCAGACGCAGGTTTTCAACGGCATGGGCTACCACGGCGATAACCTGTCGCCCCACCTGGCCTGGGACGGCGTGCCCGAGGGCACCAAGAGCTTCGTCGTCACCCTGTACGATCCTGATGCCCCAACCGGCTCCGGCTGGTGGCACTGGGTGGTGGCCAATATCCCGGCCGACGTGCGTGAGCTGCCGCAGGGCGCAGGCTCCGGCAAAGCGCCGCTGCCGAGCGCCGCGCTGCAAACCCGTACCGACTTCGGCTCGGCCGGTTACGGCGGCGCCGCGCCGCCGAATGGCGAAAGCCACCGCTATCAGTTCACCGTGCACGCGCTGGACGTGGAAAGCATCGAGGTGGATGAAGGGTCCAGCGGCGCTCTGGTGGGCTTTAACGTCCATTTCCACAGTCTCGGCAGCGCCACGCTGACGGTGATGTTCAACTGATCCCCCGCCAATAAAAAAGCGCGGTCAACCGCACCGCGCTTTCCACTCGAGTCTGGCTGACGAATTACTTCGCCAGCACGCTTACCCACATCGGGCCTTTGCCCACCGGATAACGCGCCAGCGTAGTCAGCTTACCGCTGGCCTGATCAATTTCATGCACCGCGATGTGATCGGACTTCTGGCCGGACGAAATCACGAAGCGGCCGCTGTGATCGATATTGAAACCGCGCGGCTGCGTTTCGGTCGGATAATAGCCGACCACGCTCAGCGTGCCGCCGTCTTCGGAAACGCTGAAGAGGGTCAGAATGCTGGCGGTGCGATCGCTGGTATACAGGAAGCGGCCGTTCGGCGTGATATGAATGTCCGCCGCCCAGCGGGTGCCGTCGAAATCGCTCGGCATGATGTCCAGCGTCTGCGTCACGCTGTATTTGCCGCCGTTTTCCGAAATGGCCAGCACGTCTACCGTGCCGTTCAGCTCATTGACGCAGTAGGCGAACTTGTCGTTGTGGTGGAACGCCATATGGCGCGGGCCGGCGCCGGCGGCGATATCCACCGCGTCCTGCGCGTGCGGCGTCAGCTGGCCCGCCAGGCTCAGGTTAAACAGACGGATGCGGTCTTCTTTCAGGCACGGCACCAGCACCAGCTGGTTGGTCGGATCGATGTTCGCCGAGTGCGGCGCGTTCAGGCCGTCGATCTGTTGGATCGGCGCCGTTACTACGCCGTCGTGGCCGATCGGGCTGATGCTGGCGCAGTTGCCGCTGTAGGAAGCGGAGAACAGGTAACGCCCCTGCAAATCAGTCGAGATATGGGTCGGGCTGCCCGGCAGCGGCGCCATGCCGGCCTGCTGCAACGTGCCATCCGCCTCGATGCGGTAGCTGACGATACCGAACGCCGGACGCACGCCGACGTACAGGTGAGTCTTGTCCGGATGAAGGGTCATCGGCTGCACCTGGCCCGGCACGTCAACGGTTTGCAGCAGCGCCAGCGCGCCGGCGTCGTCCAACTGCCAGACGTGGATCTGCTGGCTCTCCGGGCTGGCGACATAAACGATTTGCTTCATGTGTTCTCCTTGCAAAGGGTAAAAGAGGAACCGGTTTCAGGCCGTTCGCTTGCCCCTAGCTTACCGCACATCCGTCGCATGGCACTACCGCATTACGCTTAAATCCCCAAGCCACATTCTTTCCCCCCCAGACAACATCCACGTTCAAAATGCCAAAAGCCATCACCCTAACGTCTGCTGCGATTTTCTTATCGGAAACGAGCAGTCATAGAGAATGGAAGACAGACTCACGAATTATTGATAAATTAAAAAGCCTGCTCAAAAATTAAAATAGAATTTGCCGCCGAACGGTTAATCCTCTTTACATTAGCAATACACATAACCACCTGGCGTCACTAAAAACATAATTAATATAAATAACAAGAAACAAATCATAATAGATATAGATATATTAATAATATAAAAAATATCAATTAATCTATACATAACATATTGCCGCCCAAGGTCGACACAGACACGCCCATGACTCGCTGGACATAGCAGTTATGTCGAGTTTGGCATGCCTCCTATGCCAGTGGCGTGCCCCTTTAATAATTCACCTAATGAATTAATTTGACTGATTACATAAATACAAATGAAAAATAATTAAGAGGAATGAATAAAAACTTCAATCGCGATTGCAATAACACCATGGAAAAGCGTGCCCGCACTCCTTATGGATGACTATAAAAAACCCAAAATACATTTACTGAGTAATAGATATGCTTTCTTCTTCACAGAATTTCAGACATGACATCAACGGGCTTAGAGCCTGGGCAGTGATCGCTGTCGTACTTTTTCATTTCGGCATCCCGGGTTTTTCCGGCGGCTTTGTCGGCGTAGATGTATTCTTCGTCATATCCGGTTTCCTGATGATGCAGATCATCATTACCGGCCTGGAACAAGATCGTTTTTCACTTTGGCGCTTTTACCTGGCTCGAGCCCGTCGCATCATTCCCGCCCTACTTGCGCTCTGTTCGACCTTACTGTGCCTGGGATGGTTCTGGTTACCAACGCTGGATTACAGTCAACTGGCAAAACATGCCTTTACCGCCATACTCTTCCTGTCTAACGTGAAGTTTTGGAAAGAAGCCGGCTATTTTGACAGCGTATCCCATGAAAAATGGCTGCTGCATACTTGGTCGTTATCCGTAGAATGGCAGTTCTATATTATCCTGCCGCTGGCCCTTATGTTGATATGGCGATTGGGGGGCAAAAACGGCTTCATGCGCTTCATCATTTTAGCCGGCGCGGTCTCCTTTGGCTTATCAATCATCATGTCTTCCCTCGCGCCCTCCGCCGGTTTTTTTCTTATCCCAACCCGAGCCTGGGAAATGCTTGCCGGAGGAATCGTCTGGCGGTTAACGCAAAACCGAACGCTCAGCGGAAAAAGACGTATTTATACGGAATGGCTTGGGATGCTATGCATCGCGATAGCCATCGTGGGATGTGATGCCAGTAAACCCTGGCCCGGTTACAACGCCCTGTTGCCGGTTATCGGCGCCATGTTGGTGCTTGCCGCCGGCCGCCAGGATTCCCCCTTGACCTCAAACCCCGTCGCTGCACGTCTGGGTGTTTCATCCTACTCTATTTACCTTTGGCATTGGCCGATTGTGGTGCTGCTTGTCTACACCAATGCTCAATCCGAGATGAAATGGGTAGTTGCGGGATTACTGGCCAGCGTGTTGCTTGGCGAGTTGTCGCTTCGTCTTATAGAAACCCCTGTCCGCAAGTGGCTTTCAAGGCAAACAACGCGTCAATCAGTGTGTACAATCGGAATCGCTACCATGCTGGTTGCTGCGCTGTGTGTCACACTGTTTACCGTTAATTTCTCCGGCAGGTTACCGCAGCAAATCGATCTGATCGCCAACGAAAGTACCAACATGCTCGCCAACAGAGATGAATGCTTCGCCAAGTCCGGCTTCAGCTCGCCATCCTGTATCTATGGAGGCGAAAATATTCGGGTTATCATCGTTGGCGATAGCCACGGCGATGCGATGATCTCTGCAGTCGAGTCCGCCCTGCCAAATCAAACTGATGGGCTTCTCAATCTCACTTATGCAGGCTGCCCAACGCTCTTCGGAGCCAACGTTGTTCCCGGCGCGCTTGACGATAATATTCAGTGCAGCGCATTCAATCAGTGGATAAAAGAAAAACTATCCACGCTGGACAACAATATCCCCGCAGTCGTGATTAACCGAACCAGTGCTTACGCCTTCGGCCAGCAAATTGCGGGCGCGAAGCAGAACCAACCATCGGTGTATTTTTCGAAGGTATATCGTACCCCTGAGCCGGGATTTTTGTCCGAGTTCAAAACTTCACTCGTCGACACTCTGTGTGAAATGGCTACAGAACGGCAAATTTATGTTGTGCGTCCGGTGCCGGAAATGCTCGTCAATGTGCCAAAAACACTGTCGCGCCTGCTGAGTTTTGGCGGTTCAGAGCCCGACATATCCATCTCCGAAACAGATTACCGACAACGTCATGCTTTTGTCTGGCAAGCTCAAGATGAAGCGGCGAAAAAATGTGGCGTAAAAATTTTGGATCCGCTTCCTTACCTGTGCGAAGACGGCAAGTGCGCGGGAACTCACAATGGGCGGCCCATCTATTTTGACGATAACCATCTTAGCGAATATGGCAACAAACTTCTGGTACCGATGTTCAAAACTCTGTTCTCATCAGCGTCCAAATAAGTCATCGGTCGGCGATAGCAGGCAGACCGAATTGTTTGCATCAGAGCGAAGAGGTACCATCGGATTAATTTTATGGCTAACGATAACGAGAACCCTATGAGCTACCGCGTCATCGCCCTCGATCTTGACGGCACCCTGTTGGACAACCAAAAACGCATCTTACCGCAGTCGCTGGAAGCGCTGGCGCAGGCGCGCGCCGCCGGCGTCCAGGTGGTGGTGGTCACCGGCCGCCACCACGTCGCCATCCATCCGTTTTACCAGGCGCTGCAGATAGATACCCCGGCCATCTGCTGCAACGGCACCTACCTGTATGATTTTCAGCAGAAAAAGGTGCTGGCCGCCGATCCCTTGGCGAAGGAGCAGGCCAAACAGGTGCTGCAGATGCTCAAACAGACCGACATTCACGGGCTGATGTACGTTGACGATGCCATGCTGTATCAGGAACCGAGCGGCCACGTGATTCGCTCGCTGGCCTGGGCCGAAACCCTGCCGGCGGCGCAGCGCCCGACGCTGCTGCAGGTCGGCAGCCTGACGCAGGCGGCCGACGACGCGCAGGCGATCTGGAAATTCGCCACCTCGCACGCCGATATTCCGGCGCTGCGCGAGTTTGCCGACACGGTGGAAAAAGAGTTGGGGCTGGCGTGCGAATGGTCCTGGCACGATCAGGTGGATATCGCCAAAGGCGGCAACAGCAAAGGCAAGCGCCTGCGCCAATGGGTGGAGTCGCAGGGGTTGAGCATGGATCAGGTGGTGGCGTTCGGCGACAACTACAACGACATCAGCATGCTGGAAGCGGTCGGTTTGGGCGTGGCGATGGGCAACGCCGATGACGCCATCAAGGAACGTGCCGATCTGGTGATCGCCGATAACCTGCAGCCGGGCATCGCCGAGGTGATCCGCACCCGCGTGCTGTAGTCTTTTCGCCCTCCCGCCGAGAGGGCCCGCCTTAACGGCTCTCGCGGCTGATCGACACGCTTTTCACCTGCGCATACAGCCACTGCCCGGGGCGGATCGCCAGTTCATCGCGCGCCCATGGCGTAATGCGCGCCCACAGCACGTGTTCGCCGACCGCCAGTTTCACTTCCACCTGCCCGTCCACGTCCAGACACTCGCTCACCTTGGCTGGCAAGACGTTGCGAATACTGCTGTTGACCGGCGGCTGCAGCACCAGCGAGACGTCGGCGGCGTTGATGCGGATGCGCAGTTGGGTGCCCAATTCAGCGTCGATGCCGCTGACCCACAGCCTTTGATCGCCAAGCGCCAGCGCCGTCATGGCATAACGTTGATGATGCTCGATCACGCTGACGCGCAGCACGCTGCTCTGATCTTCACGCTGCAGCCACGGCCGCAGCGCGCTGCTGGCCCAGACTTCTTCCAGCCCGCCGAACGCGCGCACTTCGCCGCGATCCAGCACCATCACCTGCTCGGCCAGCCGCAGGATCTCGTCCAGGCTGTGGCTGACGTAAAGGATGGGGATGTTCACGTCCTGCGCCAACCGCTCCAGATACGGCAGCAGCTCGCGTTTGCGCGGCAGATCGAGCGAGGCCAGCGGTTCATCCATCAGCAGCAGTTCCGGCGCGGTCAGCAGCGCGCGGCCGATCGCCACCCGCTGTTTTTCACCGCCGGAGAGCGTCAGCGGCAGCCGGTGCAACAGCGGCCCGATGCCCAGCAGCTCGACGATGGTATTGAACTGCGCGCGCATGCCGGCCGCCATGCCGTACTGCAGGTTGCCGCGCACCCGGTAGTGCGGGAACAGCCGCGCATCCTGAAACACATAGCCGATACGGCGCTTTTCCGGCGGCAGGCAGAGGCCGGAGGCGGTATCCACCAGCGTACGGCCATTGAGCGCGATGCGCCCCTGCTGCAAACGGGTCAGGCCGCCGATGGCGTTGATCAGGGAGGTTTTGCCCGCGCCGGACAGGCCGAAAATCGCGGTGATGCCCTGCGCCGGCAAATCGGCGCGGACGTTGAGATTGAGGTCGCCCAGCTGCTGCGAGAAATCCAGCTCCAGCATTTACACCCCCATCCGTTTGCGGCCCCAGCGGGCCAGCCATTCGGACACCATCAGCGAAGCCAGCGACAGCACGATGGCGATAACACACAGACGCGCGGCGGCGGCCTCCGCCCCCGGCGTTTCAATCAGCGTATACATCGCCAGCGGAATGGTGCGGGTTTCACCGGGAATGTTGGAGACGAAGGTGATGGTGGCGCCAAACTCCCCCAGCGAACGGGCGAAGGCCAGCACCACGCCGACAATGACGCCGGGCAGCGACAGCGGCAGCGTGATGGTGAAAAACACCCGCCACGGATTGGCGCCCAGCGTGCGCGCCGCCTGCTCCAGCCGGGTATCCACCGCCTCCAGCGCCAGCCGAATGGCGCGCACCATCAGCGGAAACGCCACCACCGCCGATGCCAGCGCGGCGCCGCGCCAGCTGAAACTGAAGCTGAAACCGAACCAGTCATACAGCCACTCGCCGATAACGCCGCGCCGCCCCATGGCGATCAGCAGCAAATAGCCGACCACCACCGGCGGCAGCACCAGCGGCAGGTGAATGACGCCGTCCAGCAGCGCCTTGCCGGGGAAGCGGCAACGCACCAGCACCCAGGCCATCAGAATGCCGAACGGCAGGCTGCAGACCACCGCCAAACCGGAGACTTTCAGGCTCAGCTCAACCGCCTGCCACTCGTACTCACTCAGAATCATTTACGCGGGGTGAATCCATAATGTTCGAAAATAGCGGCCGCTTCCGGGCTCTTCAGATAGGTATAGAAAGCGCTGACCGTCGGATTTTGACGATCTTTCACCATCGCCATCGGATATTCAACCGGTTTGTGGCTGTCTTCCGGGAACACGCCCACCACTTTCACCTTGTCGCTGGCGACCGCGTCGGAGCCGTAGACGATGCCGAGCGGCGCTTCACCGCGCTCCACCAGCGCCATGGCGCTACGCACATTGTTGGCGCGCGCCAGTTTCGGCTCCAATGCGCTCCAGGCGCCCAGGTGTTCCAGCGCTTCCTTAGCGTAGATGCCGGCCGGCACATGATCCGGATCGCCCACCGCCAGGCGGCCGCCGTTGAGCAGCTTGGCCCAGTCGGTCTGCTTGTCGATGGCGATCTTGTCTTGCTTATCGCTCTTGGCGGCGATCAGCACCAGTTCATTGCCCAGCAGCGTGTAACGGGTGTCTTTTACCATCTGCTGCTTGTCGATGGCGTAATCCATCCACTGCTGATCGGCGGAGATAAACAGATCGGCCGGAGCGCCCTGCTCAATTTGGCGCGCCAGCGTCGAGGACGACGCAAAGGAGGAAACCACCTGCACGTCCTTGCCTTTTTGATACTGGGTGGCGATGTCCTGCAGCGCGTTGGTCAGCGACGCGGCGGCGAACACGGTGATCTTTTCCGCCGCCGCAGCCTGAGCCACCAGACCCGATGCCAGAACGATCCCGCCAACCCATTTAGTCCATTGCTGTTTCATTGTTTTTCTCCGCAAGTTAACGTGCATTATCACTCTTCGTTATATAAAAAATAATATAACGTTGCGCGAAAGCTTGTCATGCGGTTTATCGGCAAAGCGTGAGATAACTTGAGGAATGCCCGCCGGGGAATGCCGGCGGGTATCGGGATGGGGAACGGTCAGTGCTGGGCGCGGTTTTCTTTCGAACGGCCCACTTTGGAGAAGACGTTGAACACTTCGCCAAAACCGTAGATCAGGCCGAGAATGAGCGCCATGACCACCGGCACCATCACCACGGCGAACAACAGACTTTTCAATAATTCCAACATGATAGCCTCGCTTAACTGCCCATTGAGCGGCAAATGCCTTTCACCGCATATCCGGTTATTCTAACCCAAAAAAATCGGTAAAACGGAGTTATTTTAGCCAGCGAGGCGAAATTGTGATCGGCCAAACGTGCCCTTTCAGCCGCCCTCATCCCGGCGCGGGGTAATAGATCAACGGCGGCGCATAGCCGGCGGGCGCCGCCAGCCTGGCCTCCACACCGTATACCGCGTGAATGTTCTCCGGCGTCAGCGCCTGCCGCGGCGCGCCCGCCGCACAGATCCCGCCCCGCTGCAGCAGCGCGACCCGATCGCAATAACAGGCCGCCAGATTAAGGTCGTGCAGCGTCACCACCACGCTGAGTTTCAGCCGCCGCAGCAAGGCCATAAACTGCTGTTGATGGGCGATATCCAAATGGTTGGCGGGCTCGTCCAGCAGCAGCCACGGCGTTTGCTGCGCCAGCGCGCGCGCCAGATGCACCCGCTGCCGTTCGCCGCCGGACAGCCGCTGCCAATCGCGGTCGGCCAGGTGGCTGATGCCCACTTGCTCCATCGCCTGCCCGGCGAGGCGGCGATCCTCGGCGCCGAAACCGCGCCAGCGGCCGGTATGGGCCAGGCGCCCCAATAATACAGCCTCCTTCACCGGCAGCGCGAAGGCGCCGGGGGCGGATTGCTCGAGAAAGGCGATGCGCCTGGCGCGTTCCCGCGCGGAAAACTCAGCGAGCTCGCGCCCTTCCAGCCAAACGCGGCCCCCGGCGGCGGTCTGCAGCCCGGCCAGCAGCTTAAGCAGCGTCGATTTACCGCTGCCGTTGACGCCGAGCACGCCGGTGATCTCACCGGGCAAGGCGCAGAAACTGAGATTTTCCAGCACCGTACGCGCCCCCGCTCGCCAGCTCACCGCCTCGGCGCACAGGCCGGATCGCGCTTTTTCAATCGTCATGCATTGACCTTTCGATACAGCAACAGCAGGAATATCGGCACCCCCAGCAGCGCCGTCAGCACGCCGACCGGCAGCTCGCGCGGGGCAAACAGCGTTCTGGCCAGCGTGTCCGCCGCCACGGCGAA
Organism: Serratia sp. CY71090; assembly: GCF_052166845.1. Lineage (NCBI taxonomy): Bacteria > Pseudomonadati > Pseudomonadota > Gammaproteobacteria > Enterobacterales > Yersiniaceae > Serratia > Serratia sp. CY71090. Next base: position 323,762 of record NZ_JBJNOA010000003.1, read on the forward strand.
CAGGGCGCCGCACAGCGCGCTGGCCGGCAACAGCAGCCGATGCCGCGAACCGACCAGCCGCCGGGCGACGTGCGGCACCGTCAGCCCGATAAACCCCACCGCGCCGCTGAACGCGACGATCGCCGCCGTCAGCGCGGTGGCCGCCACATACAGCAGCAGCTTCAGCGGGGCCACCGTCACCCCCAGCGAAGCGGCGGTCACGCCGCCAAACGCCAGCGCGTCCAGTTCGCCCGCCCACAGCCAGCAAAGCAGCAGCGTCGCCGCCAGCGCCAGCCCGCACAGCCCGACCTGCGGCCAGCGCGCGTCGCTGAACGATCCCAGCAGCCAGAACATCACGCCGCGCGTGGCGTTGGCGTCCGCCTGCCAAAGGGTGATCAGCGAAGTCAGCGCGGAGAGCAGCTGCGTCACCGCCACCCCGGCCAGAATAAACAGCGTGGACTCCCCCTGCAGCGAACGCCCGGCCAGCAGCATCACCAACGCAAACGCCGCCAGCGCGCCGATAAACGCCCCGCCGGACACCGACAGCAGGCCGCCTCCCAGCCCCAACACCAACACCGTCACCGCCCCCACGCCGGCGCCGGAGGAGATCCCCAGCACCCAGGGATCGGCCAGCGGGTTGCGGGTCAGCGACTGCAGCACGGTGCCCGCCAACGCCAGCCCGGCGCCGGCCAGCGCCGCCAACAGCGCGCGCGGCATCCGCAGCGACCAGATGATGCGCTGATACACCTCGGCATCGGACGCTGCGCCGCCGCTGACGCCGAGTACAATGCGCCAGGCGTCGCGCCACGCGATCGGCGCGGGCCCCGACAAGGTGGCGCCCAGCAGAGCCAGCGGCAGCGCCGCCGCCAGCAGCAACAACCAGCCGGCCTCACGGCCGGGCAGTAACCGCCGGCTCATGCTATTTCCAGCCTGCGATCACATAGTCGTCCAACAGTTGCCATACCGTCCCCGCCTCGCTGAAACCGGCTTGTCTGAGGGCCGCGAGCTGGAAATCCACCGGCGTCGGCGGCGGTACCGGGCGGCCGGCGAACAGCGCTTCGCGCTCGGCCTGATAAGCGGCCAAGGCCGGCGATTGCAGCGCACCGGCGAACCAACGATCCCAATCCTCAACGCCGCTGTCCCAGGCGCGCTGTTGGGTCTGCTCGTCGTGCCGCTCCGCCAACGCTTTCAACCGCGGATGGCGATGGTCACAGCGCTGATGATCGGCATTGAGGAATACGCCGCCGGCGGCCAGCAGCCCGGCGACGTTACGGTACAATGCCAGCTGCTGTTCCGGCATCAGCCAGTGCAGCGCCGTACTGGACACCGCCGCCTGCGGCGTGGGGCCGGACAACGCGGAAAAACAGGCCGGATCCGCCAGATCGGCCTGCAGGATACGGATCCGATCGCCATACTCCGCCAGCGCGCCGCGCGCCACCGCCAGCAGCAGCGGATCGAGATCGATGGCGGTCACCCTGGCCTGCGGAAAGCGCTGCAAAATACGCAGGCTGAGCGATCCCGGGCCACAGGCCAGATCCAGCACGTGAAAATCCTGGCCGACGGCCAGCGCCAGCACGTCCAGCTGGGCGTTAAAACGCGCTTCGCGTTCGGCGATGTAGGCCGCCTGCTGGCGATCCCAGGAGTCCAGCAGCGAAGAGAATGAAACGGCAGTCATATCAAGGTTCCTTGTTGGAAAGCGTCGGAGCCTGCGGCGGCAAGGCCGCCAGGCCCCGAATCAAACGGCCCAGCGCCGCCACGGTGCGGGCGGAAGGGTCCATGTCGTAACCGGGGAGGATCACGTAGCGCCGCTGACGCACGGCGCGCAGCGTCGCGGTCAGCGGGTGATGCTCCAGAAAGGCGATCTTGTCGGCCGCGCTGTCGCCGAAGCCGCCGCGCGGCAGATCGCCAAGCACGATCGCATCCGGATCGCGGGCGGCGATAACCTCCCAGGACACCGTCGGCCACAGCTCGGGCAGATCGCCGAACAGGTTCTCGCTGCCGACGCTGCGGCTCAGCAAGCCTGGCGCGCCGCAGCAGCCGGCCACATAGGGCGTCTGCGCGCCGGCATACCACCACAGCAGCCGCCAATGCGGCAGCTGTGCGCGCTGCGGCTCAAGCGCCCTCAACTGCCCGCGCAGCCGTTCGATCAGCGCTTCACCGGCGCGGCTGACGTTGAAGATACGCGCCAGCTCCCGCAGCTCGGTGAAAATGTCTTCGAACGTCAGCGCGGCGGCGATCGCGCTTTGCTGGCCGCTGCAGGCGCCGGGAGAGAGATAAGTGCCGATGCCCCATTCCGCCAGCCGCGCCCGATCGGGCGTTTCCGGGCTGTACAGCCAGTAATAGCTGGCCGAATAGACAAAATCCGGCCGCATCAGCAGCAACGCTTCCGCCGTGGGCGGCGCCGGGCTGGCTGGCACCCGCAGCGCCTCGGCCGGCGCCGTCGGCGCGAGATCGCGCGCGCGGTCATACCCGACCACGCCGATCGCACGGCCGGCCAGCCCCAGCGCCAGCAGGTTTTCCAGCGCCGGGTTGGCGTAAACCAGCACCCGCTGCGGCGGCTGCGGGTAATCGCGCGTTACCCCGCAATTGTGCAGGCTGACGGCATCGGCACGCAGCGGCGCGCCCCAGCCCAATCCCAGGGCGCACAACAACAGGTAAAGCGAACGTTTCACGCCGTCAGAACCTGACCGACACGAAGGTTTCATAGCTGCGCGGCGGCGCGATCAGCGCCTGATCCGGGTAGGTGCGCTGATAGGCGTACAGCTGGTTGGTGGCGTTGCGAATGCGGAAACCGACATCGACGATCGGCGTCAGCTGATAATCCGCCGCCAGATCAAGCGTGGTGTACGCGCGCATCTTGCGCCGGTTGGCATCGTCGTTGTAACTGCTGCCGACGTAGCGCAGCGAAGAAGCCAGCCCCAAACGTTCCGTCGCCTGATAATGCACGCTGAGGTTGGCGGTCCAGTCCGGGATATAGGCCGGGCGATTGCCGTTGTAGCTGCGCAGCGGGCTACCGCCGCGATAGTCGTCGTAGCGGGCGTGCGTGTAGGCGGCGTTGCCGGCCAGCTCCCAGCGATCGTCGGGACGCAGCACCACGCCAAGTTCGATGCCACGTGACGTCTGCCTGCCTACCGCGTTCAACGCATCCGGCCGCTGCGCGTCGGGCACAAACAGGTTGTCCTTGCGCAGTTCGTACAGCGCCAGCGTCGCCTCGCCCTTGTTACCCCAAAACTGCCCTTTGGCGCCGGCCTCCCACTGGCGCGCTCGCGTCAGCGGCAGATCGATCTGCGCCGGGCTGAGGAAGAACAGATCGTTGCCCGGCTCCTGGCCGGTGGTGTAGTTGGCGTAGAGCGTGAGGTTATCGGTCAATGCATAGCTGGGGCCCAGGCTCCAGGTGCTGAAAACGTAGGTGCGCGCGCGGCTCTCTTCCTGCGGCCCCTGGAAGCGCCAGTCCATGTCCATATGGTTGTAGCGCAACTGGCCCAGCAACGCTAAACGCTCGGTCAGGCTGAAGCGATCTTCAAGAAAGGCGGCGTACTGATTCTGGGTGACGTGGCGCACCGGCGCGCGTTGGCGATCGGTGCCCTGCGCGAACGGCTCTCTGGGCGGCGCGCCGAGCGGCACGTCTTCAGAACCGGGGAAACCGTTGGAGTAGTACTGAAAATGCCGCTTGCTCAGGTCGAAGCCGACCAGCAACCGGTTATCGAAACCGGCAATGGCGCGATCGAACACCAGCGAACTGCGGTTGCCGATCAGATCGTCGTCGTGCGCCAGGGCGCCGAAAGAGTCGCGGTTGACGTCGCCGGGCCGGGCCGCCGCCGCGACGCGGAAACGCTCGACGTTGCGCCATTCGCGAAAGCCGCTGTAGTAATAGAATTGGTTATGCCATTCCACCTCGGGCGTCATAAACCAGTCCAGACCGGCCTGAAATGCGGTGGCGTTGCTCTGGATGCGGCTGTCGGTCAGGTTGTTGTAATTGATGTCGCGCAGCTCACCGGCAATGCGCCCATCCAGCAGCGGCGTGCCGTAGTAAGGGTTATTGGTGCGGTTGAGCATGCGGTCCAGGCTCAGCGTCAACAGCGCATCGTCGGTCAGCTTAAACAGCAGCGAGCCGGAAACCCGCTTCTGCCGATCGCGCTCGTCCTGCACGTTGCTACCGCTGTCGTTGCCGCTGACGTCCAACCGGTACGCCACCGCATCGTCCACCACCAGCGCGCCGCCGGCTCCCAGATGCAAACGCTGGCTGCGGTAGCTGCCGAAGCCATAGTCGAGTTCAACCGGCTGGCGGCTGAAGGTCGGCCGCCGCGAGATCAGGTTGACGCTGCCGCCTGCGGCGCTCAGGCCGTTCAAGGCCGATCCCGGCCCGCGCAGTACCTCGATGCTGTCGTAATGCGCCGGATCGCCCAGCTGCAGCGTGCTGCCGGGCATCTCCACGCCGTTATACAGCCAGGCGATCGGCCGGAAACCGCGCGCGGAAAAGTTATTGGACAACGTTGGCGAAGCGACGCCGGACAGACCGGTGGCGCGCTCGACGGCGGCGGCCAGCGAGCGATCGCCCCGCTGTTGGATCGCCCGCGCGCTGATGATATCGACACTGCGCGGCGTCTCCCGAGCGGTCAGCCCGAGCTGTGACGCGCTGCGGCTCACGGCGTTCAACGCATCGTAGCGCCCGGCGGGGGCCGCCGCCTCCACGGTGAGATGTTCTTCGCATCCCGTGGCACTGCGGGCTTTATCGCAGTCGGCGGCGAAAGCCAGCGGCGCCGTCAGTGCGCCACCGACCCAGGCGGCGGCTAGGCATAAAGATTTTCTGGGCGTGACAAGACGCCGGCGTGTCGTACTCATGTGGAGCATCCCTGTGGTGAAATAAAAACTGGCCGCAGCCGGCGTAAAGCCTTATCGTTTTTCTGTTATGTTATATTATAACAATAAAGCAATGCCAGTCTTTATTACCCCGCTCTCCAGCGCACTGCGTTTGGCGCTTTGCCGCCAAATCGGCGACAATAAGATTTTTGCCGCCGACAGGATGCGCTATGCAGGCCGAAATTCTTCTGACTCTCAAACTCCAGCAAAAGCTGTTCGCCGATCCGCGCCGCATCGCGCTGCTGAAACAGGTGCAGCACACCGGCTCCATCAGCCAGGGCGCCAAACTGGCGGGCATCAGCTACAAAAGCGCCTGGGATGCCATCAATGAGATGAACCAGTTGGCGGAACAAACGGTGGTGGACCGCGCCACCGGCGGGAAAGGCGGCGGCGGCGCACAGCTGACGCACTATGGCCAGCGGCTGATCCAGCTGTATGACCTGCTGGGCCAGGTGCAGCAAAAGGCCTTCGACGTGTTGCAGCAGGACGATCTGCCGCTCGACAGCCTGCTGGCGGCCATCTCGCGCTTCTCGCTGCAAACCAGCGCGCGCAATCAGTTCTTCGGTACCGTCATCGAACGCGATCATCAGCAGGTGCAGCAGCACCTGGCGATTTTGTTGAGCGACGGCAGCACTCGTCTGACGGCGGCCATTACCCAGCAAAGCGCCGACCGGCTGCAGCTGACGCCGGGCAAAGAGGTGCTGGCGCTGATCAAGGCGCCCTGGGTGCGGTTAAGCGTCGAGACGGCGGAACATGCCGGCGCGGATAACGCGCTGGCGGGCGTGGTGGCCGGCATTCAGCCAGGCGCCGAACACAGTGAGGTGCTGGTGACGCTGGCGGGCGGCGAAACCCTGTGCGCCACGCTGACGACGGCGGAGCTGCAGCGTCTGCAGCTGAGCGTCGGCGCCGCCGTACACGCCCTGTTCAACGCCGACCACGTGATTGTCGCCACGTTGTGTTAAGCGCAACGTAACGTTGCATTTTTGTTGATTGACATCCCCCTGCAATGCGCCTATTTCTAAGGCAAATAATTGCAAAAAAAGGAACAGGTGATGTCGTCGTTGCACATTTCGCAAGGTTCATTCCGCTTAAGCGATACCCGCACCCTGACGCTGGACGCGCTGGAAATCCAGGCCGGCGACAGCTGGGCCTTCGTCGGCGCCAACGGCAGCGGCAAATCTGCCCTGGCGCGGGCGCTGGCCGACGAACTGGTTCTGCTCGGTGGCGAGCGCCGCAGCGACTTTCAGCACGCGGTGCGCATCTCCTTCGAACAGCTGCAAAAAATGGTCAGCGACGAGTGGCAACGCAACAACACCGATCTGCTCAGCGCGGACGAGGACGACACCGGCCGCACCGCGGCTGAGATCATTCAGGAAGAGGTGAAAGACGCCGCGCGCTGTGAGCGGCTGGCCGCACAGTTCGGCATCACCGCCCTGCTAACGCGCCGCTTCAAATACCTCTCCACCGGCGAAACGCGCAAGACCCTGCTGTGCCGGGCGCTGATGCCCGAGCCCGACCTGCTGATCCTCGACGAGCCTTTCGACGGGCTGGACGTGCACTCGCGCGCGCAGCTCGCCACGCTGCTGAGCGAGCTTTCCGCCCAGGGCCAGACCCTGGTGCTGGTGCTCAACCGGTTCGACGAAATCCCGGATTTTGTCCGGCGGGTGGGCGTGCTGGCGGAGTGCACCCTGACCAGCCGCGGGCCGCGCAGCCAGGTGATGGCGGACGCGCTGGTGGCGCAGCTGGCGCACAGCGAAAATCTCAGCGGGCTGGCGCTGCCGGAAACCGAGGATCCGACGCAAAAAGTAGCCCTGCAGGCGGATCGGCCGCTGATCGTCCTGCGTGACGGCGTGGTCAGTTATGACGATCGGCCGATCCTCAATCACCTCGACTGGCAGGTAAATCCCGGCGAACACTGGCAGATCGTCGGCCCGAACGGCGCCGGCAAATCCACATTGCTCAGCTTGATCACCGGCGATCATCCACAGGGCTACAGCAACGATCTGACGCTATTCGGCCGCCGCCGCGGCAGCGGGGAAACCATCTGGGAAATCAAACGCCATATCGGCTACGTCAGCAGCAGCCTGCATCTGGATTATCGCGTCAACACCAGCGTGCGCAACGTGGTGATGTCAGGGTTTTTCGATTCGATCGGCATTTATCAGGCGGTTTCGGATCGTCAGCGGCAGCTGACCGAACAATGGCTGGCGCTGCTCGGGCTCAACGGCGCGCGCGGTGACGCCCCGTTCCACAGCCTTTCCTGGGGCCAACAGCGGCTGGCGCTGATCGCCCGCGCGCTGGTGAAACACCCGGCACTGCTGATCCTCGACGAGCCGCTGCAGGGGCTGGATCCGCTCAATCGCCAGCTGGTGCGCCGCTTCATCGACGTGCTGATCGGCCAGGGCGCCACCCAGCTGCTGTTCGTCTCGCACCATGCCGAAGATGCGCCGCAGTGCATCACTCACCGCCTCAGCTTCGTGCCCGACGGCGAAGGCGGCTATGGTTACCAACAGCAACGGCTGGAGGCGGCCTCCGCCTGAAACGCGGCGTAAACATATCCGGCAACACTTCACCGCAGCACATCACATTTGGCCTTTTATCATAGAAAGGAAGAAGGCCATTTTTGGAGACGCCATGTCCGCTGCGTTGATTATCATCGACCTGATCGAAGATCTGATCGGGCCCAAAGGGCGCGCCAACCACTGCCGCGAACAGGTGGCGGCGACCCACCTGCTCGCCAACGTCAATGCCGCCGCGGCCTATGCCCGGGTGCGAAAAATCCCGGTGATTTGGGTGCGGGTGGGATTCGCCGACGATTATCATGACATTCCGCCCCATTCGCCGCTGTTCAACCATCTCAAGCAGATCGGCGCACTGCGGTTAAACGGCCCGGGCTGCCGCTGGATGCCCGAACTGCATCAGGAAGAGACCGATCTGCTGTTTGAAAAAACGGCAGTCAGCGCTTTCTCCGGTAACAATTTGTTAGCCTGGCTGCGGCAACATCGGTGCCACCATCTGCTGCTGGCGGGCGTCAGCACGCCGCTCGCCATCGAGAGCACCGCGCGGCAGGCGCACGACGCCGGCTTTCAGGTGACCGTACTGCACGATCTGTGCGCAGCCCCCACGCAGGAGATCCACCAGCAGAGCCTGGATACCCTGCAAAACCTGGCCGAAATCACCCGTTCGCAGGCCTGGATGAAAGGCTAACCCTCATCGCCGCCGGTCGTGTGGGCCAGCATCATGCACAAATGCATCACTGCCCCGACCTTTAGCGTCATCTTGGTGTGCTACTATCCGCTCTAGCGCTCAATTTCGCCATCATCGCACGCCGCAAAGGCGCTGAGCGCCGTGTACATATTTAAAGGGACATATTATGTGGGGCGTACTGGCTGCTTCGTTATTTTTCTTGCCGTTTAATCGGCTGATAGCCTGGGTGATCCTGGCCGCCTCGGCGGGCATGGGGCTTTATCATGGGGTACTGACGCCGCTCAGCCTGGGTTGCCTGTTGGCCATCGTGGCGTTGGCGGGGCTGCGCCACCATTTTCGCGAGCAGCGTAATCTGGCGATTGCGCTCGAAGGGCTGGTGGTCGCCGGCTGCGTGGCGCTGTTCTTGCATCTGGTGCCGGGCATCCACAATCAACTGATGATCGACGGCGAAAAAGCCGGCCCGCTCAGCGCGCCGTTCACGATGTATTACAACTTCGATAAGGCGATGGTGCCCTTCCTGCTGTTCGCCTGCTTGCCCACGCTGTTTTCCGCCGAACGCGGCGGCAACGCTGGCAAAGCGGGCTGGATTGCGCTGCTGCTGGCCGTGCCGGCGCTGTTGCTGCTGGCCGTCGCGCTGGGCGGCTTAAAAATCGAGTTGCATGCGCCCGCCTGGATCCTGCCTTTCGTGATGGCAAACCTGTTCTTCGTCTGCATGGCCGAGGAAGCGCTGTTTCGCGGCTACCTGCAACAGCGTCTCAGCCAGTGGCTGGGCGCCTGGCCGGCGCTGATCGTCGCCTCCCTGGTGTTCGGCGCCGCGCATCTGGCGGGCGGTACGCTGATGGTGATCTTCGCGACCCTCGCCGGGGTGATCTACGGCCTGGCGTGGATGTGGAGCGGCCGTCTGTGGGTGCCGATTCTGTTCCATTTCGGGCTTAATCTGACCCATCTGCTGTTCTTCACCTATCCGCTGTACCAGCATTCTTAACGGCTGAAGCCGGCAGAGAGCCCCCTCTCTGCCGGCTGGTCAGGTGAAAACGCTATCACCAGCACCTCACCGCAATGCCCTCAATCACGTTGTCGCCCGCTTTTCTTCGCCCTTCCTGCGCTTTTCTATGAAGTGTAAACGATTCCATTTTTCGCGTTAGATCACCTTTTTACCGCCGCGGGCGTGCTATCTTTCTGCGCAATAGCCTCTCCCTGTTCAGCAACGGGCGTCTCAAGACGGTAATTGGAAGCGATTACACTTTCGTCGGCGCCAAGAAAGGAACCGTATGACGGAATTTAACCCTATCGATCATCCGCACCGCCGCTACAACCCGCTCAGCGGCCAGTGGGTGCTGGTTTCACCGCACCGCGCCAAGCGCCCCTGGCAGGGCCAACAAGAAGCCGTCCCGACGGAAACGCTGCCAACGCACGATCCCGACTGTTTCCTGTGCCCGGGCAATGCGCGCGTCACCGGCGATCGCAATCCGGATTATCGCGGTACCTATGTTTTCGCCAACGATTTCGCCGCGCTGATGAGCGATACGCCACCGGCGCCCGATAGCCAGGATCCGCTGATGCGCAGCCAGAGCGCGCGCGGTGTCAGCCGGGTGATCTGCTTCTCTCCCGATCACAGCAAGACCCTGCCCGAACTGGCGCTGCCGGCGCTGGAACAGGTGGTCGCCGCCTGGCAGGCGCAAACCGCTGAGCTGGGCAAGCACTACCCCTGGGTACAGCTGTTCGAAAACAAAGGCGCGGCGATGGGCTGCTCCAACCCGCACCCGCACGGGCAAGTCTGGGCCAACAGCTTTCTGCCGAACGAGGCCGAACGCGAAGATCGCCTGCAGCACGACTATTTTCGGGAACACGCCTCCCCGCTGCTGCTGGATTATGCGCAGCGCGAGCTGGCCGCAGGCGAACGCATCGTGGTGAACACCGAACACTGGTTGGCGGTAGTGCCCTACTGGGCCGCCTGGCCGTTTGAAACGCTGCTGCTGCCGAAAGCGGCGGTGCAGCGCATCACCGATCTCAGCGCGGCGCAAAGCCAAGATCTGGCGCTGGCGCTGAAGAAGCTGACCAGCCGCTACGACAACCTGTTCCAGTGTTCCTTCCCCTATTCGATGGGATGGCACGGTGCGCCGTTCAACGGTGCCGACAACCGGCACTGGCAGCTGCACGCCCATTTCTATCCGCCGCTGCTGCGTTCAGCCAGCGTGCGCAAGTTTATGGTCGGTTACGAGATGCTGGCGGAAACCCAGCGCGATCTGACCGCTGAACAGGCCGCAGAGCGTCTGCGCGCCGTCAGCGATATACATTACCGTGAAGCCGGAGCCCAAGCATGAGCCTGAAACCGCTTACCCATTCCCTGTTTACCGAACACTTCGGCTACGCGCCGGCGTTGACCATCCAGGCGCCGGGGCGGGTGAACCTGATCGGCGAGCATACCGATTACAACGACGGCTTCGTGCTGCCCTGCGCCATCGATTACCAAACCGTCATCGCCTGCGCCAAGCGCGACGACCGTCAGATCCGCGTGCTGGCCGCCGATTATCAGAATCAGCAGGATCAATTCTCGCTCGACGAGCCGATCGTCAGCCACCCCGATCAGCGCTGGTCCGACTATGTGCGCGGCGTGGTGAAACATCTTCAGCGCCGCAACGCCGACTTCGGCGGCGCGGATCTGGTGATCGCCGGCAATGTGCCGCAAGGGGCGGGGCTCAGCTCCTCCGCCGCGCTGGAGGTGGCGGTGGGCCAGGCGCTGCAGGCGCTCTATCAGCTGCCGTTGGACGGCGTGGCGCTGGCGCTGAACGGCCAGGAGGCGGAGAACCAGTTCGTCGGCTGCAACTGCGGCATCATGGACCAGTTGATCTCCGCGCTCGGCCGGCGCGACAGCGCTCTGCTGATCGACTGCCGCTCGCTGGAGACCCGTGCGGTGCCGATGCCGGGCAGCGTCGCGGTGGTGATCATCAACTCCAATGTGCAACGCGGGCTGGTGGACAGCGAGTACAACACCCGCCGCACACAGTGCGAAGAAGCGGCGCGGTTCTTCGGCGTCAAGGCGCTGCGCGACGTCAGCCCCGAACAGTTTGCAGCGCGTCAACATCAGTTGGATCCGTTGGTGGCCAAACGCGCGCGGCACGTCATCAGCGAGAACGCCCGCACGCTGGCGGCGGCCGACGCGCTGGCGGCCGGCGACCTGCAGCGCATGGGCCGGCTGATGGCGGAATCCCACGCCTCGATGCGCGATGACTTTGAAATCACCGTACCGCCGATCGATCGGTTGGTCGAGATCGTCAAAGCGACGATCGGCCCGCGCGGTGGCGTGCGCATGACCGGCGGCGGCTTTGGCGGCTGCATCGTCGCGTTGATGCCGCAGGATCTCGTGGAGACGGTGCGTGCCGCCGTGGCGCACGAGTATCCGCGGCAAACCGGCGGATTGCAGGAAACGTTCTATGTCTGCCAGGCTTCGCAGGGAGCCGGTACATGCTGACGGCAACCGCGGCAGCGGCGCCCGATGGGCAACCTTACCAGCTGACACTGCTGCAAAACGCCGGCGGCATGACGGTGACGCTGATGGACTGGGGCGCCACCTGGCTGTCCGCCGTCTTGCCGCTCAAATCCGGTGAAAAGCGCGAGCTGTTGCTGGGCTGCCACAGCCCGGCGGACTACCCACGTCAGGGCGCCTATCTGGGTGCCACCGTCGGCCGTTACGCCAACCGCATCGCCAACGCCAGTCTGCCCATCGGCGGGAAACCCCATGCGCTGGCCGCCAATCAGGGCGCCCATCAGCTGCACGGTGGCCCCGACGGTTTTCATGCCCGCCGCTGGCGCCGGGTGCAGCATGATGCGCAGCAGGTCTGCTATGCGCTGCATTCGGCGGAGGGCGATCAGGGTTTCCCCGGCAATCTCGACGTGCAGGTTTGTTACCGCCTGACCTCGGATAATCGCCTGGAAATCAACTATCTGGCGCAGGTCGATCGCCCCTGCCCGGTCAATCTGACCAACCACGCCTATTTCAATCTGGACGGCGCCGGCACCGACGCCCGCGCCCAACGGTTGCAGCTGTTCGCCGATCGCTACCTGCCTGTCGACGCCGAGGGCATTCCCTGCGCCGATCTGACGCCGGTGGACGGCAGCGGCATGGATTTCCGCCAGCCGAAAACGCTGCTGCAGGATTTCCTGCGCGATCGCGACCAGCAGCGGGTGCAAGGCTACGATCACGCCTTTCTGCTGCATCGTACCTGCGGGGCGCTGGAGAGCCCGGCGGCGCATTTGTGGTCCGCCGACGGGCAAGTGCAAATGAGCGTGTTCACCGACGCGCCTGCGCTGCAGCTCTACAGCGGCAATTATCTGGCCGGCACGCCGGCGCGCGATGGCGGCAGCTACGCCAACCATGCCGGCGTGGCGTTGGAGAGCGAGTTTTTGCCGGACAGCCCGCACCATCCCGAGTGGCCGCAGCCGGACTGTTGGCTGCAACCGGGGAGCCGCTACCGCAGCGCCACGCATTATCAGTTTTATCCTATCTGACCCGCTACGCCCCTCGCCGCGCGGCCGGGGGCAATTTGTTATAAATGCTTACCTTTTAGCGCCATCCCCCCAACGGCGCCCACCTTCCCTTATTCCAAAGCGCACACTACACTCAGGCTACCGTGATAAGCACAACGCCTTGTGCAACGTCACAATTTTCGGCCGATGGCGGCCAATCAATAGCTGAAGGAACACCTATGCGTCTGATTACTGCACTTCCATTGCTGGCGGGCTTAATGCTGAGCACCAATCTGATGGCGGCCGACGCGACGACGGCGACGAAAACGCCTTCGCCGGCGCAGGCGGCCCAACAGAAACGCATGACCGATTGCAACCAGCAGGCATCCACCAAGTCGCTGAAAGGCGCCGATCGCTCCACCTTTATGAGCACCTGCCTGAAGTCCGAAGGCACCGCTGCGTCCGGCAAAACCCTGACGCCGCAGCAGCAGAAAATGAAAAGCTGCAATGCCGACGCCAAGACCAAGGATCTGAAGGGCGACGCGCGTAAAACCTTCATGAGCAACTGCCTGAAAAAATCGGCCTGATTTTCCCCACGCCACGGCGCGTCCGGAGCGATTCCGACGTGCCGTTTCTCCCCCTTCCGCATCAGCCTGAACGATTCAGCTTTTTCCTTTCGCCAGCCCTTACTTTGCGGCAAGAAATTGGCTATGGTTAGACACTATCGATTGCCGAGCCCCGGCCCGCGGCAATATAATGATTTTCGTTATCATTGAAATGTCAGATTATTAAGGAGTTAAGCTATGGCTGTAACTAAGCTGGTTCTGGTGCGTCACGGCGAAAGCCAGTGGAACCAAGAAAACCGCTTCACCGGTTGGTATGATGTTGATCTGTCCGACAAGGGCCGCACCGAAGCGAAAGCAGCAGGCAAGCTGTTGAAAGAAGAAGGTTTCACTTTCGACTTCGCTTACACCTCCGTACTGAAGCGCGCGATCCACACCCTGTGGAACATCCTCGACGAGCTGGATCAGGCCTGGTTGCCAACCGAAAAATCCTGGAAGCTGAACGAACGTCACTACGGCGCGCTGCAGGGTCTGAACAAAGCGGAAACCGCAGAAAAATACGGCGACGAGCAGGTGAAACAATGGCGTCGCGGCTTCGCGGTGACCCCACCTGAGCTGACCAAAGAAGACGAACGTTACCCTGGCCACGATCCGCGCTACGCTTCTCTGACCGAGCAAGAGCTGCCGCTGACCGAAAGCCTGGCGCTGACCATCGATCGCGTTATCCCTTACTGGGACGAAGAGATCCTGCCACGCATCAAGAGCGGAGAGCGCGTGATCGTTGCGGCGCACGGCAACTCGCTGCGCGCGCTGGTGAAATACCTGGATAACCTGAGCGAAGATGAAATCCTCGAGCTGAACATCCCAACCGGCGTGCCGTTGGTGTATGAGTTCGACGAGAACTTCAAGCCAACCAAACGTTACTACCTGGGTAACGCCGACGAGATCGCAGCAAAAGCGGCGGCCGTAGCGAACCAGGGTAAAGCGAAGTAATTTCGCCCGTTCACGAAAAAGCCCCCGGTTTTCACCGGGGGCTTTTTTATTGCTGCTGCGCCATCGCCTCATTCACCGCGTCCAGCCGTTCCTGCATCGCCGGATGGGTGCTGAGCCAGGCCGGCAGCGCCCAGTCATCGGTCTTTTCTCGTTCAGGCGCCTGCGCCAACGCGCGGTAGATCGCCGCCATTTCCGCCAGCGAACGCCCCTGGCGCTGCATTTCCGCTATCGCAAACGCATCCGCCTCACGCTCCATCCCGCGAGAAAACTGCATCTCATTCACGAAGGACGCAGACTGCAGCAGCGTATCGCCGATGCCGCTGACGTCACCCGTCATCCACATCAGCGTCAACGCCACCAGTGACGAACGCACCAACATGCGCATCGGGTGACGATGAGCGTGATGCCCCATCTCATGCAGCATCACCGCCGCCAGGCCATCGTCGTTTTTTGACAAGGTGACCAGGCTATCGCTGAGCACCAGCGTGCCGTCGGGCAACATAAAGGCGTTCGGCGCACCGGGCGCCGCCATCAGCTTCAGCGAGAGCGGCGTGCGCTCCTGGCGCATCTCGGCCGGCATCACCTGCCGAAATAGCTGCTGCAACGCCCGTTGCCGCTCGGCCGGCAGTGCAGAGGGCGCGAAGCCGCTCTGGTCCAAAAACGTCTGCGTATGTTTGCCCAGCGTCTGTTCCACCGAGGTGGGGATGCGCATGGCGATCTCGCTGCTCGCCCACGGCAGCACCACGTAAACGTAAGCCACTACCGCCAGCAGCGTCATCAGCAGCGCCAGAGCGACGCCGCGTTTATGGCGTTCCAGGCGATGCACCCACCCTGGCGAACGGCGCTGATAGAACCAGCGGCGAAAGGCTGCGTCGTCGTCAGGCACAAAGCGCCCGCCGCCCTTGAAGGTGAGCGTCAGCGGAATATTACCCAGCGCGGCAGAAACGGTAATGTCCGTCAGCGGGATGTAACGCTGTTCATCCTGCCGCTGCAACGTCACGCCTTCGCCGCTTTCGTTCACCAGCAGACGAGCCGCCTCACGTGCGGCCCGTCCCGGCAACTGATAAGCGCCTTCAAGGATCATCGGCGCCTCAGAAGTTGCCGCCCAGATCCAGCGCCTGCAGCGCTTCTTCGGCCACCGCGCTGTTGGCGCTTTCCTGATGCGCCGTAATGTCCAGCAGCGCCAGATCGCCTTCAACCGCCGTGCAGGCCGCCAGATAACGGGCATGACGCACTTCCGCCACCGGCGCCGCCAAACCGAGCGAGAACAGGGTAATCAGGGTATTGGTGATCAACAATCCCATGTATGGCAGCGTTTTCATTGAGGAATGCAGCTTGATGTCGCCGTTCAGCCTTGCCTGGTTAAACAGATAGTTGCGCTGGGCAACGACCTGGTAGCTGCTGGCCACCAGCGCGCCGATTAACAGCACCACCATCATCAGCAGAAGGCTGCTGATATTGTCCAGCACCAGCACATCAATGGCTTCGTTGGTTAACATCCCCATCAACACCATCTGATAGAGAGTAAAGAAGAACGAACCGATGCACACCAACGCGACCAACATGAATGGCAGGAATATGAGCAGGCCGATCAAGGCAAATTTGATAAAGGCCGATTTCTTCAGTTCGGCAATAAACGGAGTGCGCCCGAAGAACAGGTTATTAACGTACAAATCATGCTGCAGTGCGCTAATAATACCATTTACCGCCGCAAATGCCGGCACGGCCAAAATCAGCGTCAGCACCAGCATAAAAGCGATGGCGTTGATGCTGCCAAGACCGCTGCCAATGCCGAGCAAGATGATCAGACCGACATACAGCCCGATAATCAGCAATAACGGGCAGAACAGTAAAGCCCAATAGGCGCGCCCGGTGCGGCAGACATAATTAAAACGCACGCCGCGATAGCTCGACATAATCGCATTGTAGCGCCAGCTGCGGATAACGATCCACGGCAGCAGGGCAAGCAACACCAGCAAAGCCAGCAGCCCCAACAGTGGCGTTATCGCCAGCAAGATATAAAACACGATGATGCCGCCGATCACCAACAGCCGCCCTTTCAGAATTTGCAGCGGTTGTGCATGGTAGTCGAAACGATCGCCGTCCAATTCCGTGTTGCCGTAAAAATAGCGGCGACGGCGCACCGTCGCCCAGGCGGAATAGATTCCCAGGGTCAGGGCGGTCAATAATGCATTGACTAACCAAATAGCGAAGTACTCACCACCTTTCCCATGGAATTTAATCCGGTGCAGCCCCAGCGGCTGCGAGGTATTGTTTGTCATAATTCTTTCATCCTGAAAGGAATAAGGTCATACCACTCCCCGCTTATTAGGCCTGCGGGGTTTATGGAATAAAAAAAGCGTCTTATATAAGCACAATGCCGCGAGCAGTGACAATTATTCTTTTCTTAAATAGGAATAATGCGAAGGGGGTCGCTTAAAGATTTAGTAAGCCTATTGACTGTAGGCCTTAAATTGACAGGAGATATAAAATTTTAAGGTAAATAGAAAAAGGGCCCGCTGGCGAGCCCCTCTTTACGCGATTAACCGCGGCGCGCTTTCACCGCCGCCGCCAGATCGCGCAGCACGGTTTCGGTGTCCTGCCAGCCGATGCAGCCGTCGGTGACGCTCTTGCCGTAAACCAGCGGCTCGCCGCTTTCGAGGCTCTGGTTACCTTCCACCAGGTGGCTTTCGATCATCACGCCGATAATCGCTTTTTCACCGCCGCTGATCTGCCCGCACACGTCCGCACTCACGTCCAGCTGCTTTTTGAACTGTTTGCTGCTGTTGGCGTGGCTGAAGTCGATCATCACCTGCGCCGGCAGCCCGGCTTTGCTCAGGCCGGCTTTGACGTCCTTCACGTGCGCCGCGCTGTAGTTCGGCTCTTTGCCGCCGCGCAGGATAATGTGGCAGTCGCCGTTGCCGCTGGTGTTAACGATCGCCGAGTGGCCCCACTTGGTCACCGACAGGAAGCAGTGCGGCGCGCCGGCGGCGTTGATGGCGTCGATCGCCACCTTGATGGTGCCGTCGGTACCGTTCTTGAAACCGACCGGGCACGAGAGGCCGGAGGCCAGCTCGCGGTGCACCTGCGATTCCGTGGTGCGCGCGCCGATGGCGCCCCAGCTCATCAGATCCGCCAGGTACTGCGGCGTGATCATGTCGAGGAATTCGCCGGCGGCCGGCAGGCCGCTGTCGTTGATCTCCACCAGCAGCTTGCGCGCCAGGCGCAGGCCGTCGTTGATGTTGAAGCTGTTGTCCATCTGCGGATCGTTGATCAGGCCTTTCCAGCCCACGGTGGTGCGCGGTTTTTCGAAGTATACGCGCATCACCACTTCCAGCTCGCCGCTCAGTTCTTCACGCAGCGCCAGCAGGCGCCCCGCGTACTCTTTGGCGGCTTGGGTATCGTGGATGGAGCAAGGACCAATCACCACCAGCAGGCGATCGTCGCTGCCACGAAGGATATTGTGAATTGCGCTGCGGGCCTGGGACACCGTCTTTGCCGCGCGTTCAGTGGCCGGGAATTTCTCCAGCAGAGCCACCGGCGGCAGGAGTTCCTTAATATCATTAATGCGTAAGTCGTCGTTTTGGTAATTCATAGCTTTTCCATTCGGTATCGAGGGGTATTTCGCAGTGCGTAACGGTGTAGATCCCAACAATCTAGCCTGTGGGAATGGCGCTGTAAATCACCTTTGCCCCCCTCCGCTGGAACCGCCAAATTAACAGCAGATTGTGCTGTTTCATCAGGGGAGCGCAGAGCCTCCTTTTTCGCTATGCTAGCGATCGGAATATAAAGCGACCCGAGTTGAACATGCCTTCTCTGTTATTAGTTGATGACCACCCGGTGGTTCATGTCGCACTGGAAGCGGCGCTAATGAAATCATCCCGCCCCTACCGTCTGCAGGCGGCGCAGGACGACGTCCAGGCGCTGGCTCTGCTGGCCGAGACCGCTTTCAGCCTGGTGATCCTGGATATCGGCCTGCCGCAGGTCGACGGGCTGCAGCTGTTGAAAAAAATCCGCCGCCGCTACCCGCAACAGAAGATCCTGATCTATACCGCGCAAGAGGCCGATGTGTATGCGCGCATGGCGCATGCCGCCGGCGCCGACGGTTTCGTCAACAAAGGCAGCTCGCTGGCGGAGTTGGTGCAAGCGATCGAGCAGGTGCTGGACGGTGAAACCAGTTTCCCCGCCGCCGCGCTGGCCGAAGAAGCGCCGACGGCGGACGGCGGGCTGCTCACGCCCAAGGAGCTCGAGGTGCTGGGTTTGCTGAGCCAGGGGCTGTCCAACCTGCAGATCGCCGACCGGCTGCACATCAGCAACAAGACCGTCAGCACCCACAAGAAAAACATCCAGCGCAAAACCGGCGCCGGTAATCTGCTGGAGCTGGTAGCGGTGTTTAAAGAGCTGGCGCCATGATGCGCCGCGCCCTGCTGCTGCTGATCCTGTGGTGCGGCCTGGCGCAGGCGGGGGAGCCGGTGCGCTATCAGCTGGTCAGCAACCTGAATCCCCCCGAGAATATGCTGATCGTCGGCGAGAAAAATCCCTGGCGCGATCGCACGCTGCGCGTCGGCATCATCAGTGAGAACACCAGCCCGTACAACATCATTGTGGATGACGATCTGTATGGGCTGAACGCCGACTACCTCGGCTATATTCAGCAGGTGACCGGCATCCGCTTCGCCATTTACGGCTTCGCCGACCTGACCCAGCTGGAGCAGGCGCTGCACGACGGCAAGGTCGATCTGTTGTACGGCATCCCGCAGAGCGAAGCGCTGCACGGGCTGGAGATCTCCCAGCCTTACTACGTCAGCAACCTGCGCGTATTGCGCGATCGCAGCAACGATCGGCCGGTGATGCTCAATTCCGCCAACGCCCGCGTCGCGATCGGCGCGCTGACCGACATGCAGTCCGGCGGCGCCCTGCAGGCGGTGGCATCGCAGATCCAGCGCTACGACAACAACCTGCAGGCGGTCTATTCGCTGCTGAACGGCAGCAGCGACTACTTTATCGCCGACGAGGCCAGCGCCAGCTTTATCATCGACCAGCTGCAGCTTGGCCAGCTCTATCAGATTGAAAGCAACGAGAACCTGGGCAACCTCTCCTTCGTGTTCGCCGCCGCCGATCCGCGGCTGATAGACACGCTGAACACCGCCATCGCCGACGCGCCGATGGAACTGATGAATGCCCTGCAGAGCCGCTGGAGCAAAAAGATCCCCAGCTACCTCGATACCGGCAATGCCGATCTGACGACGATGGAGAAGAATTGGGTAGCGAGCCACCGCGTGGTTTACTACGCCGCCATCGAGAACAACTTCCCGTTCGCCTACCGCGGTTCCGACGGCCAGCCGCGCGGCTACGCCATCGATATTCTCAACATCATCGCGCAAAACACCGGGCTGCGTTTCGCGCCGCTGTGGGCGCGCAATGCCGAGCAGGCCGATCAGCTGGTGCAGTCCGGCCAGGCCAGCTTCCGCGCCGCCCTGCCGCTGGCGCGCGGCGTCAAGGCGCGCTACGGCGCCAGCATGCCGATCCACCGTTCGCTGTGGGGCGTTTACGTCGGCCAGTATGCCAACGGCGTCTCGACCTGGAGCGATCTGGCCGGCAAGCGCATCGGCGTGCTGCAGGGCGATTTGGCTCAGGGGCTGGTGCCGGAGCAGGAACAGACCGTCAGCTTCGCCGACAGCAAGTCGATGTACGACGCGCTGGCCAACGGCCAGCTGGATGCGCTGGTGGATAACGTCATCTCCGCCAACTTTTTGGCGCTGTCGCGCTATTCCGGCGCCATCAAGCTGGCCTTCGCCGCCAACAACATCCCCTATCCGGTGGCCTTCGGCGTGCGCCGCGATCGGCCGCTGCTGCTGGCGATCCTGGATAAGAACCTGATGCAGATCCCGGCGGATACCCTGCAATCGCTGCGCGACGAGTGGATCGTCGACCGCAGCAACCTGATCGACGCGGTGAACGACAACCGCATGCCGCCGCAGACCACCTGGTTGCTGGCGCTGTTGGCCGCCGCCACCGTGCTGCTGCTGGCGCTGACGCTGCGCCGTTTCATGCTGCAGCGCCGTGAAAAACGCGAACGCGAAGAGCTCGAGCAGGCGCGCCGCCGCGCGGAAGCGGAAAACCGCATGAAGAGCAAATTCCTCGCCACCGTCAGCCATGAACTGCGCACGCCGATGCACGCCATCCTCGGCCTGCTGGAACTGGAGCTCAAACGCCAACCTGCGCCGGAAGGCCTGCCGGTGATTTACAGTTCGGCCTCATCGCTGCTCAACCTGCTCAACGACCTGCAGGATCACGCGCGGCTGGAAACCGGGTCGTTGACGCTGGCGCCGAAACCGGTGGCGCTGCGCCCCTGGGTCGCGCGCATCGACGCCCTTTACCGGCCGCTGATCGGCGAACGGCCGTTGACCTTGAGCGTGGTGGCGGATCCGGCTCTGCCGGAGGCGGTGATTATTGATGGTGAGCGTTTACTTCAGGTGGCTAACAACCTGATAAACAACGCGATAAAGTTCACGCCGCGCGGCGCCATTCAGGTCTACGTCGGCTGGCGCGCGCAGGATGAGCGGCAGGGGGAATTGCGATTAACGGTGAACGACAGCGGCTGCGGCATCGCCGCCGATGAAATAGGCAAACTGTTCCAACCGTTTTACCGCGCGCGCGGCGCGCAACGCATCTCGGTGCAAGGTACCGGTTTGGGCCTGTCGATCTGCAAAGAAATCGTCGAACAGATGGGCGGCCGCATCGAGTTGCACTCGCAGCCGGGCGTCGGCACCCGCGTCGAGGTCGCGATACCGGTCGAGCTGAGCGGCGCCGCGACGGCTGGCGCCCAGGAGGAGCACACCTTTGCTCTGCCGTCTTCCACCTTGCGTACCGCGCTGATCGACGACCATCCCACCAATTTGTTGTTGCTGGAACGCCAGCTGCGCCACTTCGGGCTGCAGCCGGCCCGCTTTGAACAAGGCTATGCGCTGCTGAAGGCTCAGCGCCGGCAACCTTTCGATCTGCTGTTTATCGACTATAACATGCCGCGCCCGGACGGCCTGACGCTGGCCAGGCTGATCCGCCGCGACGAACAGCGGCTACGGCGCCCGCCTTGCCGCATCGTGCTCTGCTCGGCAGACGTGCAGGAGTTTACCCGCATCCCGCCAGGGCTGGTGGCGATCGACCACTTCCTGACCAAGCCGATTTCACTGGCGGCGATCGGCCAGGTATTGGCTCAGCAACCGCAGGTTCAGGAAGAAAAGTCAGTCCTTACTGACCTGCGGCAAACGCTGGCCGAAATGGCGGGCGGCGATCGCGCCATGATGCAGCGGCTGGCGCAGACGCTCAGCGACACGCTGCGGCAAGACCGGCAGCGGCTCGCGGATGCCGTCGCCGCGAGCGACTGGCCACGCCTGGAACAGGCGGCGCACCGCATCAAGGGCAGCCTGCTGATGCTGCAGCTGCCGGAAGCCGCGCAGCTGTGCCAGCAACTGGTGGAAACCGCACGTCGGGGCGAGCTTGCCGCCGCCGCTTATACTAAATTAAAGGCGTTAGTGGCGCAGATAGAACCGGAGCTGGACGCTCTGCTCGCCGCCGCCCCCACTTTCGCTATGCATAAGGATGAATAATGTCGGACACTCCACACGTACACCTGCCGAAAGACAGTAATAGTAAACGCCTACTGACCGCTTTTTTAGTCACCGCCGTCTTTATGGTGGCCGAGGTGGTCGGCGGCCTGTTGTCCGGCTCGCTGGCGCTGTTGGCCGACGCGGGACACATGCTGACCGATGCCGCCGCGCTGCTGGTGGCGCTGATGGCGGTGCACTTTTCCCAGCGCAAGCCCAACGCGCGCCACACCTTTGGCTATCTGCGCCTGACCACCCTGGCGGCCTTCCTTAACGCCGCGGCGCTACTGGTGATCGTGGTATTCATCCTATGGGAGGCGATACGGCGTTTCTTCGAACCCCAGCCGGTGATGGGCACTCCGATGCTGATCATCGCCATAGCGGGGCTGCTGGCGAACCTGTTCGCCTTCTGGCTGCTGCATCGCGGCAACGAAGAGAAAAATATCAACGTGAGGGCGGCCGCGCTGCATGTGCTGGGCGACCTGCTCGGCTCGGTGGGCGCCATCGTCGCCGCCATCGTTATTCTCGCCACCGGCTGGACGCCGATTGACCCGATCCTGTCGGTGCTGGTCTCCTGTCTGGTGCTGCGCAGCGCCTGGCGGCTGCTGAAGGAGAGCTTCCACGAGCTGCTGGAAGGCACGCCGCAGGAGGTCGATATCGCCAAGCTGCAAAAAGACCTGTGCCTGAACATCCCGGAAGTGCGCAATATCCACCACGTACACGTCTGGCAGATCGGCGAACAGAAGCTGATGACGCTGCATGCGCAGGTGATCCCGCCGCATGACCACGATGGGCTGTTGCAACGTATCCAGGCTTATCTGTTGGAACACTACAAGATCGGCCACGTGACCATTCAGATGGAGTACCGGCACTGCGAGACGCCGGACTGCGGCATCAACCGGGCGCCGGAGCCGAGTGAACACTCACATGCCGAAGCGCATTCGCACCTGGGGCATCGCCACTAAGCCAAGAGGGCGCCATCACGGCGCCCTCTGCGTTGTTACGGAGCGGAAGATAACGGATTGGAATGGTTGCGCCCGGCGCTCTTGATCCACAGCCAGGAGCCGTTCAGCGCGATCAGCGTCAGAATGACGTACTCCAGCGCCATCGCGTACACGCCCTGGTAAGCGAAGATCGCCACGCTGATGACATCGATAACTACCCACAGCAGCCAGTTTTCCACGTACTTGCGCGTCATCAGGATCATCGCCACGATGGAGAGCACCATCATCGCCGAATCCCAGAACGGGAAGGCGTCCGGCTGCAGCGTCGGCATCTGTACGTTCAGCCCCAGCCCTTGCATCACCGCCACCGCAATCTGCGTCAGCCAGGCGAACACGCGGTCAATGTTGAAAGTCATCAGGCCGATGCCGATGACGCAAACCGCCGCCCAGGCCAACGCTTTCGGCAGCGGCAGCCAGCGGATCTGCAGCTCGGCCTGGTTATCCTGGGTTTGGCGGCTCCAGGCATACCAACCGTAAATATTGGCGCCGAAGAAAAACAGCTGCAGCAGCAGGCTGGCGTACAGCTGGATCTGGAAGAAAATCACCGCGAACAGCGTGACGTTGATCAGGCCGAACAGGTAGTTGATGATTTTTTCCTTGCTGGCGTACCAGATGCACAGCAACCCGAACAGTGTGCCGATGGCTTCGATCCACGACAGATCGTAACCGCCCGCGCCAAGCGGAATATGCACCAAAATATTGCTGGTACTGAAGAAGCTCATGAGGTCATCCTTTTAAACGGTTAAGCGTTGCCTTTAACCTGCATCTTAAGCTGAGCGGCGAAATCCAGCATGCGGTTCAGCGGCACCAGCGCCTTTTCACGCAGCGCGGCGTCCACGTGGATCTCATGCTGCGCGCCCCCCCGCTCCAGCCCTTCGGCAATCGCCTTCAGGCCATTCATCGCCATCCACGGGCAGTGCGCGCAGCTGCGACAAGTCGCGCCTTCTCCGGCGGTCGGCGCCTCGAACAGTTCCTTGTCCGGACAAGCCTGCTGCATCTTGTAAAAGATACCGCGATCGGTGGCGACAATCAGCTGTTGATGCGGCAATGTTTTCGCCGCCTGAATCAGTTGGCTGGTCGATCCCACCGCATCCGCCAGCTCGACCACCGCCTGAGGCGATTCGGGATGCACCAGGATGGCCGCCTGCGGATAGAGCGCCTTCATGCGCCGCAGCGCCTGGGTCTTAAACTCGTCATGGACAATGCAGGCGCCTTGCCAACACAACACGTCGGCGCCGGTCTGCTTCTGCACGTAGCTGCCGAGATGACGATCCGGCGCCCAGATAATTTTCTCGCCCAGGCTATCCAGATGCTCGATCAGTTCGACGGCAATGCTGGAGGTCACCACCCAGTCAGCGCGCGCTTTGACCGCCGCCGAGGTATTCGCATAGACCACCACGGTGCGATCGGGATGGCTGTCGCAAAACGCATGAAATTCCTCTTCCGGGCAGCCCAGATCCAGCGAACATTCGGCAAACAGCGTCGGCATCAGCACCTGCTTTTCCGGGCTGAGGATCTTGGCGGTTTCCCCCATGAAACGTACGCCGGCCACCAACAGCGTGGAAGCCGGATGCGAGCTGCCGAAGCGCGCCATTTCCAGCGAATCCGCCACGCAGCCGCCGGTTTCTTCCGCCAGCGCCTGGATTTCCGGGTCGGTATAATAATGGGCGACCATTACCGCGTTGCGCTGCTTGAGCAGGGTTTTGATCTTCTCGCGATAAAAGGCTTTTTCCGCTACGTCCAGCGGTACCGGTTTCGGCGGGAAGGGATACACCGCCGCGTTGACATCAAACATTTCACTCATCGCTGCAATCTCATGCTAGGCTGGGCGCCTGCCGCGTGAATATCGCCTGCCGCAACGCCCCTCGTTTTATATACTAAACAAAATACCTAAAACCGCGCGAAAAGTCCGCTGATATTTTCATATTTACGCACTCAGTGTTTAATAGATTAAAAATAAAGACATTGACCACGCAGATCACGACGGATAATGTCCTGGTGAGGGCGTATGGCGTTCAGAGAAGAGCGAGATGCCGATCGATGCAGTGTTGAAACGAGAAAGCAGGGATTCAGGTTGGGGTGCTGCAGAGGCGAAAAAAGCGCCAAAAGGCGCTTTTTTCTGAATTGGTGGGTCGTGCAGGATTGATTCGGCCTGTGGCCTCACCCTGCGGGCAACGCTGCGCGTTGTCGTATCGCTACGCGATGCTCGAACCTGAACGCAGGATCTCACCCGCACGACTCAGTGGGCCATGTCAGTAAGAGGATAAAGGCAGAGTCAGGTGGCGCAGAGGCGAAAAAAGCGCCAAAAGGCGCTTTTTTCTGAATTGGTGGGTCGTGCAGGATTGATTCGGCCTGTGGCCTCACCCTACGGGCAACGCTGCGCGTTGTCGTATCGCTGCGCGATGCTCGAACCTGAACGCAGGATCTCACCCGCACGACTCAGTGGGCCATGTCAGTAAGAGGATAAAGGCAGAGTCAGGTGGCGCAGATGCGAAAAAAGCGCCAAAAGGCGCTTTTTTCTGAATTGGTGGGTCGTGCAGGATTCGAACCTGCGACCAATTGATTAAAAGTCAACTGCTCTACCAACTGAGCTAACGACCCGCAGTGTGGTGGGTGATGACGGGCTCGAACCGCCGACCCCCTCCGTGTAAAGGAGATGCTCTACCAACTGAGCTAATCACCCACTGCTGTGGTACTGCTATTTTTCACACCTTGCTCTATCAAAGAGTGGTGGGTCGTGCAGGATAACTCGGCCTTTGGCCTCGCCCTAACGGGCCATCACCGGGGTGATGTTGTCTCGCTTTGCGAGACTCGAACCTCTACGGTTCTCATCCTGACGATTTAACACCTTGCTCTATCAAAGAGTGGTGGGTCGTGCAGGATTCGAACCTGCGACCAATTGATTAAAAGTCAACTGCTCTACCAACTGAGCTAACGACCCACTGATGTGGTTTACTGCTGATGGCGAATAGGTTACAAAAACCGACTCGCGGAAAACAAGGATGGGGATGTTCAGGACAACTCGACGGGTACTCGACTCGGACCTTTACTTTGCCACATCAAACCGATTCTGAAGCTGCCATTCTCTAAGAATGGTGGGTCGTGCAGGATTCGAACCTGCGACCAATTGATTAAAAGTCAACTGCTCTACCAACTGAGCTAACGACCCATAACAGTGGTGGGTGATGACGGGCTCGAACCGCCGACCCCCTCCGTGTAAAGGAGATGCTCTACCAACTGAGCTAATCACCCACTGTTGTGGTTACTGCTACTTCAGAAATTGGTGGGTCGTGCAGGATTCGAACCTGCGACCAATTGATTAAAAGTCAACTGCTCTACCAACTGAGCTAACGACCCAATTTCCCTGCCGCTTTAACATCTTGCAAGATGTCTTGGCAACGGCGGCATATATTACTAATTTATCTTGGCAGCGCAACCTAAATTTTTTACTGATGCGTTCAACTGCTTGTTCTTCACGCGAATGAGCCCAGAAATCGGTCAAATCGACTAACTTCTGGGCTCATTTTTCTAACCGTTAACCGCCTACGCGACTTTTCGCCTGCTTGGCCGCCGCACTGGTTGGGTATTGTTTAATCACCTGCTGGAACACGGCCTTGGCTTTATCAGCCTGCCCTTTTTCCTGCATGATGATACCCACCTTGTACATGGCGTCCGGCGCCTTCGGTGATTTAGCGTAATTCTTCACCACCACCGCAAAATAATAGGCCGCATCGTCTTTTTTACCCTTGTTGTAGAACAACTGACCCAGCCAATAGTTGGCGTTGGGCTGGTAAGTAGACTTCGGGTACTGTTTTACGAAGGACTGAAAGGCGGAAATCGCCTGATCATACTGTTTTTTTTCCAGCGCCAGAGAAACAGCGGCGTTGTAGTCACTGTTCTCATCACCGCCACTCGGCGTTGCAGAAGCGGCTGCAGGCGCGCTGCTGCCCGCATCGGAAGATGCGCCTGCGGCTGCCCCGCCGGCAGCGCCCGCTGCCGCAGAGGCGCTCTGAGCGCCGCCCTGGCTGAGGCTATCCATCTGTTGATAGATTTGCTTCTGGCGTTCAACGACCTGATTCAACTGATACTGGCTTTCCTGGATTTGCCCACGGAGAGAATCAATGTCGCGTTGATTGTCAGAGAGTTGCTGCTGGAGTTGGTTTAAAAGCTGGCCTTGAGCATTGCTGATGCGCTCAAGCGAGGTGACACGGTCTTCGACCGAGCCGGAGCCGACATTACTGATTGGCGCTTGGGCAGTAGCGGCCCAAGGGGCCGCTACGCCAACCAGTAACGACAGACTCAACAGGTGACGTCTGAAGTTACTGTTCATGCGATTCTCTTAGTAAACCAGAACGGCACGACGGTTTTTAGCATAAGCCGCTTCGTCGTGGCCCAGTACTGCTGGTTTTTCTTTACCGTAAGAAACGATAGAGATCTGGTCAGCGGAAACGCCTTTACCTTGCAGGTACATTTTAACGGCGTTAGCACGACGCTCACCCAGAGCGATGTTGTATTCCGGCGTGCCGCGTTCGTCAGCGTGGCCTTCAACGGTCACTTTGTAAGACGGGTTGTTACGCAGGAATGCAGCGTGCGCGTCCAGCATCTGAGCGAATTCGGAGCTTACGTCATACTTGTCCAGGCCGAAGTAAACGATGTTGTTCTTCTGCAGTTCTTGCATCTGCAGACGAGCTTGTTCTTCGGAAGACAGGTTGCTGCTGCCGTTTTCCATACCAGTGCCGGCGCCAGCGCCCATACCAGATTGGTCGTTGTTCGCGCTTTTGTTAGAACTACAAGCTGCTACAGCCAGAACTGGCAGTGCCAGCAGAAGCCCTTTCAGCACTTTGTTCAGTTGCATTTCTTTGATCCTTTTATAGTTTGCCATACATATTTACACATGCATCACAGATACGGCGACCAGGCAGGGAATTTGACCTGTCCATCAGTTGCCGGAAGACGCGCTTTGAAACGCCCATCAGTTGACACCAACTGCAGCACGGAGCCCATACCTTGCGTGGAGCTATAGATCACCATGGTGCCGTTTGGCGCAATACTAGGCGTTTCATCCAGGAAGGTGCCGGTCAAAACCTGAACGGCGCCCGATCCAAGATCTTGTTTGGCGATGTGTTGTGCACCACTGTTGGTGCTCACCATCACCAGGAATTTACCGTCGGAGCTGACTTCAGAATCCTGGTTCTGAGAGCCTTCCCACGTCAGACGCTGCGCGGCACCGCCGCTGGCGCTGATTTTATAAATCTGCGGACGCCCGCCCTGGTCGGAGGTAAACGCCAGCGACTGGCCATCCGGGAACCAGGTCGGTTCGGTGTTGTTGTTACGGCCATCGGTCAGCTGCGTGATCTGGCCGGAGCCGAGGTTCATCACGTACAGGTTCAGGCTGCCGCTCTTGGACAGCGCGAAGGCCAGCTTGCTGCCGTCCGGCGAGAACGCCGGCGCACCGTTGTGGCGCGGGAACGAGGCGATCTGGCGGATAGCGCCGTTAGCCAGGGTCTGCACCACCAGCGCAGAGCGGCCGCTCTCGAAGGTCACGTAAGCCAGTTTGCTGCCGTCCGGCGACCAGGCCGGCGACATCAGCGGCTCAGGCGAACGGTGCACCGTGAACTGGTTGTAACCGTCGTAATCCGCTACGCGCAGCTCGTACGGGAATTTCCCGCCGTTGGTCTGCACCACGTAGGCGATACGGGTGCGGAACGCGCCCTTGATGCCGGTCAGCTTCTCGAACACTTCGTCGCTGGCGGTATGGGCAGAATAACGCAACCACTGTTTGGTCACTTTATACTGGTTCTGCGCCAAGACGGTGCCCGGCGAACCCGAGGTGTCCACCAGTTGGTAGGAAATCAGGTAGCTGCCGTCGGCGCCAGGTTGAACCTGGCCGACCACCACGGCGTCGATGCCCAATGCAGTCCAGGCCGCCGGCGTCACTTCAGACGCGGAGGTCGGTTGCTGCGGCATGCGCGCCACGTCGATCGGGTTGAATTTGCCGCTGTTGCGCAGATCCGCGCCGACAATCTTGCCGATATCTTCCGGCGGCGTGCCTGGGCCCGCCCATTTAAACGGCACCACGCCAATCGGGCGAGCGGAGTCGACCCCTTGGGTGATTTCAATGCGAACTTCCGCGTGCAGCACGGACGCCCACAGAATTAAAAAACCTAGCGCTACTCGAAATGCCTGCTTCATCTCATCTCCCTTATCCAGGCGGGATGCCTGCGATAAATTAGCAGAATTTTAACAAACCAACTTACGCAAAACTACATAATCCCTGTTGGTTACCTTAGTACATCCCTGTGATATTACTCACTCAATCAACCGTTATTGCGGTTTGAATTCAAGGATAGAATTCTTAAAGTGCTGATAAACGGCATCGCTCGGCGGCTTCGGTATATGCGCCAATTTGGCGGCAGAGACCGCGGCCTGACACAAAGCAGGATCGCCGCCCGCCGCTTGTACACTTATCAGCAGGCCGTCCGGCGCCAGCTTGATACGCAGGTCGCAGGTTTTGCCGGCGAACGAACTGGCGTCATAGAATTTGCTCTGAATCGCCCCTTGGATCTGCCCCATATAACCGCTGATATCCGCCCCGCTGGCGCCAGCCGTTTTGGCATTGCCCTGCCCGGCCGGTTTACCGTCGCCCTTCGATTTGGCACCGCCGCCTTTCGGCGCGTTCTTGCCATCCGCCAGGCCGCCAAACAGGTCATCAACTTCCGCCGACTGCTTCGCAGCCTCGGCGGCGGCTTTTTTCTTCTCTGCAGCGGCTTTCTTGGCTGCCGCAGCTTTCTCAGCGGCGGCCGCTTTCTTCTCTGCCTCGGCGGCAGCCTTCTTCTCGGCTTCCGCTGCGGCTTTTTTCTCAGCTTCAGCGGCCGCTTTCTTCTCCGCGGCCTCTGCGGCTTTCTTTTCTGCCGCGGCGGCGGCGGCTTTCTTCGCCTCTTCCGCCTGTTTCTTGGCGGCGGCGGCGGCGGCCGCTTCTTTCTTGGCTTCCGCTTCGGCTTTCTTCTGGGCTTCCGCCTGCGCCTTGGCGACCTTGTCCGCTTCGGCCTTCTCCTTGGCGGCAGCGGCTTCGGCGACCTTCTGTTGTTCTTTGGCCTTGGCTGCGGCGGCTTCCGCCGCTTTTTGCTGCTCGGCGGCCTGTTTTTGCTGCTCCGCCGCCTTCTGCTGTTGCTCAGCCTGCGCCTTGGCGTCCTGCGCGGCTTTCTCCTGCGCCGCCAAACGCTCTTTCTCCAGCTCTTTCAGGCGCTGCTGCTGCTCCGCCTGCTTCTGCTGAAGCTCTTCGGCCTGTTGCTCCGCTTTTTTCTGGCGCTGCTTTTCGGCACGCTGCGCATCGTTGCTCTGCTGCTGCTGGCGGTTGTACTGCTCCACCACCGCGCCGGGATCGACCATCACCGCGCCCACCACGGTGCCATCACCGCCGCCGCCGGCGCCCATGTCGACCTTTTCCTGCAGCGATCCCCAAATCAGCAGGGCAATCAGTATGAAGTGCAGAACGACCGAAACAATAACGGCGCGGTTCAGCTTATCGTTTTGCTCAGTTGCCTTTACCAAAATAGATTCCCAAAAACTGGTGTTGCTTATACGGGGTTCCTGGGCCACAGCGCAGGAACCGGGTTGCCGTTGGCCTTACGGTCAGATCGGCTGGGTCATCAGCCCCACGGAAGCCACGCCCGCCTGATGGAGAATATTCAATGCCTTGATAATCTCATCGTAAGGGACTTCCTTCGCACCGCCGATCAAAAAGACCGTTTTCGGGTTAGCCGCCAAACGCGACTTGGCTTCGGCCGCGACTTGCTCAGGCGGCAGCAGCTCCATACGGTTGTGATCCACCACCAGGGTGTATTGACCTACGCCGGAAACCTCGAGGATCACCGGCGGATTATCATCGCTGGACACCGTCTTGGAATCGGTGGCGTCCGGCAGGTCAACCTCCACGCTCTGCGTGATGATTGGCGCGGTTGCCATAAAAATCAGCAGCAGCACCAGCAACACGTCGAGCAGCGGAACGATGTTAATTTCGGACTTCAGCTCACGCCGACTACGTCCACGTACTCTCGCCATGCTACCTCCTACTTATTTGCTGTCGCTGGAGAAGGCCTGACGATGCAGAATAGCGGTGAACTCTTCCATAAAGTTGTCGTAATTCTGCTCAAGCTTGTTGACGCGCTGGTTGAGACGGTTATAGGCCATAACCGCCGGGATGGCGGCGAACAGACCGATCGCGGTGGCGATCAGCGCTTCGGCGATACCCGGCGCCACCATCTGCAGCGTGGCTTGCTTCACCGCGCCCAGCGCGATAAAGGCATGCATGATCCCCCACACGGTGCCGAACAGGCCGATGTACGGGCTGATCGAACCGACGGTGCCGAGGAACGGAATATGGGTTTCCAGCGTTTCCAGCTCGCGGTTCATCGAAATGCGCATCGCGCGCGACGCCCCTTCGATCACCGACTCCGGCGCATGGTTGTTGGCGCGGTGCAGGCGGGCGAACTCTTTGAACCCGGAATGGAAGATCTGCTCGGAACCGGTCAGGCTATCGCGACGCGCCTGACTTTCCTGGTACAGACGGGAAAGCTCGATACCGGACCAGAATTTGTCTTCAAAGGCTTCGGCGTCACGCGTCGCCGCATTGAGGATGCGGGTGCGCTGAATGATGATCGCCCAGGAGGCTACCGAGAAGCATATCAAAATCAACATGATAAGCTTAACCAGCAGGCTCGCCTTCAAGAATAAATCTAGGATGTTCATGTCAGTCACTGCTTAAACTCCGCGACAATAGACTTAGGAAGCGCTCTTGGCTTCATTTGGTGTGGATCAATACAGGCAATCAGGACATCTGCCTGGCTCAGTAGGGCCCCGTCAGAATTGACAATGCGTTGAGCAAACGTGAGAGAAGCCCCGCGCAGAGAGGTGATTTCACTCTGGACCTCCAGTTGCTCGTCGAGACGAGCCGGAGCCAGATAATCCACCGTCATGCGCCGGACGACAAAAGCGACTTGTTCACTGAGCAGCTGCTGTTGATGAAAGTTGTGCTGACGCAGCATCTCTGTGCGCGCTCTTTCAAAAAAGGCGACGTAGCGGGCGTGATAGACCACACCACTGGCATCGGTATCCTCGTAGTAAACGCGAACCGGCCATCGAAACAACGTATTACTCACTCTACTTCCCAGCAATGCAATTTAACGCTGCTACTATACGCAAGACGGATCGGGTTGGGAATGGGTTACAAGATGGGAATGAAAATAATTATGGGCCGTGAGGGCCCATAACGTGGGGACATCAGGGAGATTATAAAGAAACGTAAAGTAATCCTGCGCACAAGATCACAATTGCGGGAAGCGGCGCAAAAAAGGCGCGCCAGACGCTGCGCTGCGGGCGGAATCCGAAACCGTGGATCACCCCGGCGCACACTGCCCAAATCAGCAACAGCCCTTCCCAAATCTCCAGCGAGCTGGTTTTGGCGGCGAAACGCGTCGGATCCCAGAACACGCACCCCGCCAAAATCAACGCCAGCACCAGGGAAAGGGCCCGAACCGGGCCCTTGTCGGTGACAGCGTACAGCTTGTCAATCACGGACGAGCTCATTACTTACCGTCTTGCTGAGCTTTGGTCGCTTCGCTCTGCTCAAGCGCCAGCGCCGTGATGATGCCGAAGGCGCAGGCAAGAAGCGTTCCGAGAATCCAGGCAAAATACCACATGGTTTAGCTCCTTATCCTTAGTACAGCGAATGCTTGTTGTTTTCGATGTAGTTCTTGTCGAGGCGACCGAACATTTTGTAGTACGACCAGCTGGTGTACGCCAAAACGATAGGCACGAAAATCGCCGCCACGACGGTCATCACTTTCAGCGTCAACAGGCTCGACGTCGCGTCCCACATGGTCAGGCTGACGTTAGGCACGGTGCTGGACGGCATCACGAACGGGAACATGGTGACCCCGGCGGTGAGGATGACGCAGGCGATGGTCAGCGACGAAGTGACGAACGCCAGCGCGCCTTTCTCCAGACGCGAGAACAGGATGGTGAACAACGGCAGCACCACGCCCAGTGCAGGCAATGCCCACAGCAGCGGATACTTGTTGAAGTTGATCAGCCATGCGCCGGCCTGATGCGCCACTTCTTTACGCAGCGGGTTGGATTCCGCCATGGTGTCCAGCGCCGAAGTGATCACGTAGCCGTCGATGCCTTTCACCAGCCATACACCCGCCAGCAGGAAGCATACCGCCATGATCAGCGTCGCGATCTGCGCTGCGGCGCGTGACCGCAGGTGGATCTCGCCGGTGGTGCGCATCTGCAGGTAGGTCGCGCCCTGAGTGACCAGCATGGTCAGACTGACCACGCCCGCCAACAAACCGAACGGATTCAGCAGCTGGAAGAAGTTGCCGGTGTAGAACAGACGCAGGTATTCGTCCACATGGAACGGCACGCCCTGCAGCAGGTTGCCGAACGCCACGCCGAATACCAACGCAGGCACGAAGGAACCGATGAAGATGCCCCAGTCCCACATGTTGCGCCAGCGGCTGCTCTCCAGCTTGGAACGGTAGTCAAAACCGACCGGGCGGAAGAACAAGGCCGCCAGCACCAGGATCATGGCGACGTAGAAGCCCGAGAAGGCCGCTGCGTAGACCATCGGCCAGGCGGCGAACAGCGCGCCGCCGGCGGTGATCAGCCACACCTGGTTACCGTCCCAGTGCGGGGCGATGGAGTTGATCATCACCCGGCGCTCGGTATCGGTTTTACCGATGATGCGCACCAGGATGCCGACGCCCATGTCGAAACCGTCGGTGACGGCGAAGCCGATCAGCAGTACGCCAACCAGCACCCACCAGATAAATCGCAGTACTTCATAGTCAAACATACGTGGACTCCTGTTTAGCGCGCTTCCTGCACGGCGGCAGTCGGTTGTTCAAAGTGGTAGCGGCCGGTTTTCAGGCTGCTTGGACCCAGACGCGCAAACTTGAACATCAGGTACATTTCAGCCACCAGGAACAGGGTGTACAAGCCGCAAATCAGCCCCATCGAGAACAGAATGTCGCCCGCGGTCAGCGAAGAGTTGGCGACTGCGGTCGGCAGCACCTCACCAATCGCCCACGGTTGACGGCCGTATTCCGCCACGAACCAGCCGGCTTCCACCGCGATCCACGGCAGCGGCAGGCCATACAGCGCCGCACGCAACAGCCATTTCTTCTGGCCGATGCGGCCGCGCACCACGCTCAGGAAGGACAGGCCAATAATCAGCAGCATCAGCACGCCACAGGCCACCATGATGCGGAAGGCGAAGTACAGCGGCGCCACGCGTGGAATGGAGTCCTTGGTCGCCTGCTGGATCTGCGCTTCCGTCGCGTCGCTGACGTTCGGGGTATAACGCTTCAGCAGCATGCCGTAGCCCAGGTCTTGCTTGGTTTTGTTGAATTCCGCACGCACCGCAGGATCGGTATTGCCGCCGCGCAGCTCTTCCAGCAGCTGGTAGGCTTTCATGCCGTTGCGGATACGCACTTCATGTTGCGCCAGCAGATCTTTCAGGCCAGTGACCTGCGTGTCGGTGGAACGCGTGGCGATCAGGCCAAGCGCATACGGGATCTGAATAGAGAAGGAGTTTTCCATCTTGTCCTGATCGGGAATGCCGAACAGGGTGAAGGACGCCGGCGCCGGCTGGGTATCCCACTCCGCTTCGATGGCGGCCAGTTTGGTTTTCTGTACGTCGCCCATTTCGTAACCGGATTCGTCACCCAGCACGATCACCGACAGCACAGCAGCCATGCCGAAGCTGGCGGCGATGGCGAAGGAACGTTTGGCGAAAGCGATGTCGCGGCCCTTCAGCAGGTAGTAAGCGCTGATGCCCAGCACGAACATGGCGCCGGTGGTGTAGCCTGCAGCCACGGTGTGAACGAATTTCACCTGCGCAACCGGGTTAAGCACCAGCTCGGAGAAGCTGACCATCTCCATGCGCATGGTTTCGAAGTTGAAATCCGACGCGATCGGGTTCTGCATCCAGCCGTTGGCGACCAGGATCCACAGCGCGGACAGGTTTGAGCCGAGGGCCACGAACCAGGTTACCGCCATGTGCTGCACCTTGCTCAGACGATCCCAGCCGAAGAAGAACAGGCCGACCAGCGTCGATTCAAGGAAGAACGCCATCAGACCTTCGATGGCCAGTGGGGCCCCGAAGATATCGCCGACGTAGTGAGAGAAATACGACCAGTTAGTCCCGAACTGGAACTCCATGGTCAAACCGGTGGCCACACCCAGAGCAAAGTTAATCGCAAATAACTTTCCCCAGAATTTGGTCATGTCTTTATAGATTTGTTTGCCAGACAGGACATATACCGTTTCCATAATTGCCAGCAAGAACGCCATACCGAGCGTTAATGGGACAAATAAGAAATGGTACATCGCCGTTAAAGCAAACTGTAAGCGCGACAGTTCGACAATATCAAACATCTTGACTCCTTGCTCCTCGCAGGAAGACTCCGACACGCGGTTATCGGCATACTTCTTTCAAAGCCGCCAGTAACGCCCCGCAGTGAATGCCCTTAAACACAACAAATTTGATCCAGCTTCTCCGCTTTCAACCGCACACTCGGCCAATAGCCCCTCGGGCCGCCGACAAGCACGCCACTGAAAACCGACAACGGGTAACAAATGCAACAAGATCAACCATCCATAATCACAACATGGATGATACTCGCCCAATCCCACACAATAAATAGGTTTTTACGTGACGTGGGTTGGACTTTTGGTTACAGGTCAAATCTTAGCCGAAAGAGGTACTTCGGGCTAATTTGATCTGAGACAATTTAAGCCTATCCGCATATTATTTCCATATTCATCAGCACATTTCGCCTATTTTTCTTGAGGGCATGTTGCGCAATGGTTTAATTGTTTTTTAATGATATTTTTGTGTTAAATAAATGTAATTTAAAAGAGCCGCCATTGTATTATTACGCGCTTATTCTGCGACATAATTAACCTTTTATTTCCATTAAGCCGTGACAGTGATTGCAGTCACAAAACAACAAATCTCTCTCCAATATTAGTCTATTTCTCGCGATGGGATCGTAAAGGTTGCGATTTTGTAGCAAAATGACCACTTATGTTAAAATTCCATTGAGTGACAATAAGTTATGAAAAAAATCATCTTTGCCTCTGTCTTGGGACTCTCGGGAAACGCCATGGCCGCCGAAACGGTAAACATCACCCTGCTGGGCACCTCCGATCTGCACGGCACCTTCGTGCCCTGGGACTACGCCAGCGACACGGAAAACCTGGCGGGCAGCCTGAGCCAGATAGCCACTCAGGTCAAAAAGGTGCGCGCCGAGCAGCCTAACCTGATCCTGGTGGACGCCGGCGACACTATTCAGGGCAACTTCGTTGAAACCTTCAAGCATGAGGCCGTCAGCCCGATGATGCTGGGCCTCAATGCACTCAATTACGACGTCTGGGTGATGGGCAATCACGAGTTCGACTTCGGCCTGCCGGTGCTGGCCACCCCGCTCAAGCAGTTCAAGGGCGCGGCGCTGGCGGGCAACATCGTCTGGGACAACGGCAAGCCTTATCTGCCGGCCTACACCATCCTCGAACGCCAGGGCGTGAAGATCGGCATTATCGGCATGGACACGCCGATGACCGCTGAATTCGCCAAGGGCACCGATCGTATCAAGGGGCTGAACTTCACCGATCCGGTGCAGGCGGTGAAACAGGTCATCAAACAAATCGACGGCCAGGTCGATGCCATCGTACTGGTGGCGCATATGGGCATCGACAACGAGAACCAGCGCCCGGGCACCGGCGTGGCCGACATTGCCAACGCCAACCCGGAACTGGCGGCGATCGTCGCCGGCCACATGCATGTGAAGATCGACAAGGCGGTGGTCAACGGCGTCATCATCACCGAACCGGACAAATACGGCCGCGCGCTGTCACGCATCGATCTGCAATTTGAACGCCGCGACGGCAAATTCACGCTGATCGATAAAAACAGCTACACCTACCCGATCAAAGGGCTGACGCCCGACAGCGCCATGCAGGCTCTCTACCAGCCGTATCATGACATTTTGCGCGCCAACGCCAACCGGGTGGTGGCGAAGCTGAGCGGCAGCGACCTGGTGCCTGCCGACGAGTTCCGCGGCATTCCTCAGGTACACGTGCAGGATACCGGCATCAGCGCGCTGTTCCAGCAGGCCGCCCGTCACTACGCACCGCTGGCGCAGGTGATCGCCCTGCAGATCGACAACGATCGCGCCAAACTGGACGTCGGCGACATCAAGGCCAAGGATATCGCCTTTAACTACCAATACGCCGGCGGCGAGATCACCGTTTATCAGCTTAACGGTAAAGCGCTTAAACGCTACATGGAGTGGTCCGCCGGCTACTTCAATCAGCTGCAGCCGGGCGACGTCACCTACAGCTTTAACCCGGCGCGGCGTTCGTCCAAATATTCCACCAACGATTTCTTCGATGGCGTCACTTACACCATTGATCTGCGCCAACCCGCCGGTTCGCGCATCGTCGATCTGCGCCTGGCGGACGGCACGCCGGTCACGGACGATATGCCGATCCGTCTGGGCATGAACAGTTACCGCATGGGCCACCTGACGCAAAAGGGCGGCGCGCTGGAAGGGCAATCCTTCCCGGTGCTGTTCGACAGCAAAGCGCAGTACGGTGAAGAAGAAGGCACCATTCGCCACCTGGCCCTGCGCTACCTGACAGAAGTGAAACACGGCCAATACCAGGGCGTGCCGCCGCAGCGCTGGAAACTGATCGGCATGGAGGGATACGAACCGCAGCGGGCGATCGTTAAACGGCTGCTGAATGAAGGCGTTATCCAGGTGCCGACCACCGACGATGGCCGCTACACCAACGTCGCCTCGATCAACGTCAAAGACGCGCTGTTCCGCAACGCCGACGATTACCGCGCCGCCCTCGCCTCGCTGGAGCAGCAGCGGCAAGCCGCCGCGGATCCGGTGCAGCAGCGCCGCCTGCAGGATCGGATCGCGCTGATTAAGGCGCTCAACGTTTTCTGAGTTTCGCCCATAAAAAAGGCCACCCATTGGGTGGCCAAACATGTCGAGATATTGTTATTTCGTACTAGGTTCTTAGCGCTTCAGCACCGCTTTTACCGCATCGCCGATGTCCGCCAGGCTGCGAACGGTTTTCACGCCCGCCGCTTCCAGCGCAGCAAACTTCTCGTCCGCCGTGCCTTTGCCGCCGGCGATGATGGCGCCTGCGTGGCCCATACGCTTGCCTTTCGGCGCGGTCACGCCGGCGATGTAGCCGACAACCGGTTTGGTGACGTGTTCTTTGATGTAAGCCGCCGCTTCTTCTTCAGCGCTGCCGCCGATCTCACCGATCATCACGATCGCTTCGGTCTGCGGATCCTGTTGGAACATCTTCAGGATATCGATGAAGTTGGAGCCCGGGATCGGGTCGCCGCCGATGCCCACACAGGTGGACTGGCCCAGACCGGCATCGGTGGTTTGTTTCACCGCTTCATAGGTCAGGGTGCCGGAGCGGGAAACGATGCCCACTTTGCCCGGCAGGTGGATGTGGCCAGGCATGATGCCGATTTTGCACTCGCCCGGGGTGATCACGCCTGGGCAGTTCGGCCCGATCATGCGCACGCCGGCTTCGTCCAGCTTCACTTTCACGGTCAGCATGTCCAGGGTCGGGATGCCTTCGGTGATGGTGATGATCAGTTTGATGCCGGCATCGATCGCTTCCAGAATGGAGTCTTTGCAGAACGGCGCTGGAACGTAGATGACAGAGGCCGTCGCGCCGGTCGCTTCAACCGCTTCGCGCACGGTGTTGAACACCGGCAGACCCAGGTGCTGAGTGCCGCCTTTGCCTGGGGTGACGCCGCCAACCATTTTGGTGCCGTAAGCGATAGCTTGTTCGGAATGGAAAGTCCCCTGGCTACCGGTGAAGCCCTGGCAAATTACTTTGGTGTTTTTATCGATTAAGATGGACATTATTTACCCTCCACTGCTGCAACAACTTGCTGAGCCGCATCAGTCAGGCTGGTCGCAGCAATGATATTCAGGCCGCTGTCCGCCAGTTTCTTGGCGCCCAGTTCGGCGTTGTTCCCTTCCAGGCGCACCACGACCGGGACGTTAACGCCCACTTCAGCCACTGCGCCGATGATGCCGTCAGCGATCAGATCGCAACGTACGATACCACCGAAGATGTTAACCAGAACCGCTTTCACCTTGTCGTCGGACAGGATGATTTTGAACGCTTCGGTCACGCGCTCTTTGGTCGCGCCGCCGCCAACGTCCAGGAAGTTGGCCGGTTCGCCGCCGTGCAGTTTAACGATGTCCATGGTGCCCATCGCCAGACCGGCGCCGTTCACCATGCAGCCGATGTTGCCGTCGAGGGCAACGTAGTTCAGCTCCCACTGAGCCGCACGGGATTCACGCTCGTCTTCCTGGGAAGGGTCACGCATTTCACGCAGTTCAGGCTGACGGAACAGGGCGTTGCCGTCGGCGCCCAGTTTGCCGTCCAGGCACACCAGATCGCCCTGCTTGGTGATCACCAGCGGGTTGATCTCAACCATCGCCAGGTCACGCTCCAGGAACAGCGTCGCCAGGCCCATGAAAATCTTGGCGAACTGGCTGACTTGCTTGCCGGTCAGGCCCAGTTTGAAGGCCAGCTCACGGCCCTGATAAGGCTGTGGACCCGCCAGCGGATCGATGGTCATTTTGTGGATCAGTTCCGGGGTTTCTTCCGCCACTTTCTCGATTTCCACGCCGCCTTCGGTAGACGCCATGAATACGATGCGACGGGTCGCGCGGTCTACGACGGCGCCCAGGTACAGTTCTTTATCGATGTCGGTCGCCGCTTCAACCAGGATCTGGTTAACCGGCTGGCCCAGCGCGTCAGTCTGGTAAGTCACCAGACGCTTGCCCAACCAGGCTTCCGCGAAAGTACGGATATCTTCTTTGCTGTTGACGACTTTAACGCCGCCCGCTTTACCGCGGCCGCCAGCATGAACCTGACATTTCACCACCCACGGGCCGGAGCCGATTTTGGATGCGGCTTCTTCTGCTTCACGCGGAGTGGTACAGGCGTAACCGGTCGGTGCCGGCATGCCATACCGAGCAAACAGCTGTTTTGCCTGATATTCGTGTAAATTCATGATGTTCTATCCATTCAGTTCTGAAGGTTTTTAGCCGGACCATTATTACGCGGTAAACCGCATGGTTTTCCGGCCACATAGCACAGAGTGCGGGCGCGGCACGCCGCGCCCGGCAAGGGTTACTAGACGTCCAGCAACAGACGAGCCGGATCTTCCAGCATCTCTTTGACCGTCACCAGATAACCGACGGATTCCTTACCGTCGATCAGGCGGTGGTCATAAGACAGCGCCAGATACATCATCGGCTGGATCACCACCTGACCATTGACCGCCATTGGGCGATCTTTGATGGCGTGCATGCCCAGGATGGCGCTCTGCGGCGGGTTGATGATCGGGGTGGACATCAGGGAGCCGAATACGCCGCCGTTGGTAATGGTGAAGTTACCGCCGGTCAGCTCTTCCACGGTCAGTTTGCCGTCGCGGCCCTTAACGGCCAGCTCTTTGATTTTCTTCTCGATGTCAGCCATGCTCATGGCGTCTACATCGCGCAGTACCGGCGTCACCAGGCCGCGCGGGGTAGAAACCGCGATGCTGATGTCGAAGTAGTTGTGGTAAACCACGTCGGAACCGTCGATCGACGCGTTCACTTCCGGGAAGCGCTTCAGCGCTTCAACCACCGCCTTGATGTAGAAGGACATGAAGCCCAGACGCACGCCGTGGCGTTTCTCGAAGGCTTCGCCGTACTGCTTGCGCAGATCCATGATCGGCTGCATGTTGATTTCGTTGAAGGTGGTCAGCATCGCGGTGCTGTTCTTCGCTTCCAGCAGACGCTCGGCGACGCGTTTGCGCAGGCGGGTCATCGGCACGCGTTTTTCGCTGCGGCCGGCCAGAGCCGGCTGCGGTGCGGCTTCAACGGCGGCGGCCGGTTTGGCGGCGGCGCCGCCTTTGGCCAGGTGCGCTTCCACGTCTTCACGGGTGATGCGGCCACCCACGCCGGTGCCTTTGATGGCGCCGGCATCGAGGTCGTGTTCGGCGATCAGGCGGCGAATCGCCGGGCTGAGCGCGTCATTGCTTTCTTCTTCCAGGCTCGCGGTCGCGCGCTGTGCAGGCGTGGACTCTTTCTCCTGGCTCTTCTCGGCGGTCGGTTTGCCGGAGCTGTCGCCTGGGCGGATGCGGCCGAGCAGCTGGCGAGACAGCACGGTCGCACCCTCTTCTTCCACGATAGCATCGAGAATGCCCGCTTCACTGGCCGGCACTTCCAACACCACTTTGTCGGTTTCGATTTCAACCAGGACTTCATCACGCTGCACGCTGTCGCCCGGTTTTTTGTGCCAGGTGGCTACGGTCGCATCGGCAACCGATTCAGGAAGGTCAGGAACCAGAATATCTACGCTACTCATTTAGCTTTCCCTTAAGTTTTTTATCATCTGCTTGCCGACCCCTCGGCCGGCAAGCGAGCGAACATTAGTCAATATTCAGCGCGTCGTTCACCAGAGCCTGCTGCTGCTTCTGGTGTACGGACATATAGCCCACCGCCGGAGAAGCGGAGGCCGGACGTCCTGCGTAACGTAAAGAAGCCCCGAACGGCACCACTTCACGGAAGTTGTGTTGGCTGCAGTACCAGGCGCCCTGGTTCAGCGGCTCTTCCTGACACCAGACGAAATCATGCACATGCGAGTATTGCTCCAGCACGGCCTGCACGGCCTGATGCGGGAACGGATACAGCTGCTCGATGCGCACGATGGCCACGTCTTTCTGCTCGTTCTTGCGACGCTGTTCCAGCAGGTCGTAGTAGACCTTGCCGGAGCACAGCACGACGCGCTTGACCGCTTTCGGATCCAAGTCGTCGCTCTCGCCGATCGCCGGCAGGAAGGTGCCGTTAGCCAGCTCGTCCAGCGAAGAAATCGCCAGCGGGTGACGCAGCAGCGACTTCGGTGACATCACCACCAACGGACGGCGCATACCGCGCAGCGCCTGACGACGCAGCATATGGTAAACCTGCGCCGGCGTAGACGGGACGCACACCTGCATGTTCTGCTCTGCGCACAGCTGCAGATAGCGTTCCAGACGCGCGGAAGAGTGCTCAGGGCCCTGGCCTTCATAGCCGTGCGGCAGCAGCATCACCAGGCCGCACATACGGCCCCATTTTTGCTCGCCGGAGCTGATGAACTGGTCGATAACGACCTGTGCGCCGTTGGCGAAGTCGCCGAACTGCGCTTCCCAGATGGTCAGCGTGCGCGGTTCCGCCGTGGCGTAGCCGTATTCGAACGCCAGCACCGCTTCTTCAGACAGCACGGAGTCCCAGACCTTGAATTCGCCCTGGCCGCTGTGGATGTTCGCCAGCGGAACATAGACCGAACCGTTTTTCTGGTTGTGCACCACCGCGTGACGGTGGAAGAAGGTGCCGCGGCCGGCGTCTTCGCCGGAGATGCGGATTGGAATGCCTTCATCCGCCATGGTGGCGTAAGCCAGCGTTTCGGCGGCGCCCCAGTCGAACGGCTTGTTGCCTGCGGCCATCTCGGCGCGGTCCGCGTAGATTTTCGCCACGCGCGATTGCATTTCGATCGCTTCCGGCACGGTGCTGATGCGGCGGCCCAGCTCCTGCAGGCGCTTCATCTCAACCTTGCTCGGGTACTCTTCGTCCCACTCGTGGTTCAGGTACGGCGACCAGGTGAAGGAGTGCAGGTTCATCGGACGCCACTCTTCAACCACGCAATCGCCGCGGTCGAGCGCATCACGATACAGGTTGACCATTTCCGTGGCATCTTCCAGGCTGGCCACTTTCTGTTCGGTCAGAACGTCAGCATAGATTTTGCGCGGCGTAGGGTGTTTCTTGATCTTCTGATACATCACCGGCTGGGTGGCGCTCGGCTCGTCGGCCTCGTTGTGCCCATGGCGACGGTAGCAGACCAGATCGATCATCACGTCACGCTTGAAGGTGTTACGGAAATCCAACGCCAGGCGAGTGACGAAGGCCACGGCTTCCGGATCGTCCGCGTTAACGTGGAAGATCGGTGCCTGAACCATTTTGGCGATGTCGGTGCAGTATTCGGTAGAGCGCGCATCCAGCGGGTTGGAGGTGGTGAAGCCAACCTGATTGTTGATGACGATGCGCACGGTGCCGCCCACTTCGTAGCCGCGAGCCTGAGACATGTTCAGGGTTTCCTGAACCACGCCCTGGCCGGTGATGGCGGCGTCGCCGTGGATGGTGATCGGCAGCACCATGTTGCTGCGCGCTTCGTCCAGACGATCGCGACGGGCGCGTACCGACCCCATGACCACCGGGCTGACGATCTCCAGGTGCGACGGGTTG
Organism: Serratia sp. CY71090; assembly: GCF_052166845.1. Classification (NCBI taxonomy): domain Bacteria; kingdom Pseudomonadati; phylum Pseudomonadota; class Gammaproteobacteria; order Enterobacterales; family Yersiniaceae; genus Serratia; species Serratia sp. CY71090. Next base: position 366,826 of record NZ_JBJNOA010000003.1, read on the forward strand.
AACGCCAGCGCCAGGTGAACCATGCCGCCTTCGGTTTCCACGTCGGAGGAGAAGCCCTGGTGATATTTCACGTCACCGGTGCCGAGGTGTTCTTTATGCTTGCCGGCGAATTCGTCGAACAGATCGGCCGGCTTTTTGCCCAGCACGTTGATCAGCACGTTCAGACGGCCGCGGTGGGCCATGCCCAACACCACTTCGCGCGTGCCGTTCTTGCCGGCGTGGCGCACCATCTCTTTCAGCATCGGCACCAGCGCGTCGCCGCCTTCCAGCGAGAAGCGTTTGGCGCCCGGGAATTTGGCGCCCAGGTAGCGCTCCAGGCCTTCCGCCGCGGTCAGCTCGTTCAGGAAACGGCGTTTTTCGTCGGCGGTAAAGCTGGCGCGCCCCACCACCGACTCGATGCGCTGCTGGATCCAGCGTTTCTCTTCGGTGTTGGTGATGTGCATGTACTCAGCGCCGATCGACCCGCAATAGGTCTGCTTCAGCGCGGCGTACAGATCGCCCAGCTTCATGGTTTCTTTGCCGATGGCGAAAGAGCCCACGTTGAAGGTTTCCTGGAAATCGGCTTCGGTCAGGTTGTGGTAAGCGGGATCAAGGTCAGGAACTTGCTCGCGCTGCCACAGGCCGAGCGGATCGAGGTTGGCATGCTGATGTCCGCGGAAGCGGAAGGCGTTGATCAGCTGCAGTACCTTGACCTGTTTGGCGTCGGTTTCCGGATCGGTGATGGTGGTGTTGTAGCGCGCGGAGTCTTTCGCCAGGCGGCGGAAGTAATCGCGCGTTTGAGAGTGAAGCTGATCGGGTTTGACACCCGCGGTTGGTAGCTGTTGAAAAATGGAACGCCAGCTATCTTCAACGGAACCCGGATCGGTTAAGAAGTCTTCATAGAGCTGCTCTATGTAAGACTGGTTCGCGCCCGCCAGATAGGAGGAATCCAGCCAGGCCTTCATTGCGCCGTTCTGCATCATGATCCCTTAAGCTTTGAAGCTTTAGTTTTCGCCGTGGTTAACATAATTACCGTGATGAATACGGTTTGCCGTAAAACGGTTCACTCGACGTACTTGCGGCCATGTCGGCCCGATACGTTCTGTTATGGACCTTGCGGTCCCTTACAAGGAACCTCTAAAAACCGGCGGAAGAACCAGGCTGCATAGCGCCGCAGCCGCGGGTCAGTTTTTAGAGGTTCCCTCCCCTATGGGACGTGCGCCGGAAAAGAGCCCGGCGCAGCATCTCATTCCGTTTATGCGCCGCGTTGCAGCAGCATGGACTTGATATGCCCGATCGCACGCGTCGGGTTCAAGCCTTTAGGACATACACTGACACAATTCATAATGCTATGGCAGCGGAAAACACTAAAAGCGTCGTCCAGATCATCTAAACGTTCTTGCGTTTCCGTGTCACGGCTGTCGATCAGGAAGCGATACGCCGCCAACAGACCGGCAGGCCCGATGAACTTGTCCGGGTTCCACCAGAACGATGGGCAAGAGGTCGAGCAGCAGGCGCACAGAATGCACTCGTACAGACCGTCCAGCTTGGCGCGCTGCTCCGGCGACTGCAGGTGCTCGCGCGCCGGCGGGTTCTTGCCGTCGTTCAGCAGGTATGGCTTGATCTTTTCATATTGGGTGTAGAACTGGCCCATATCCACCACCAGATCGCGCACCACCGGCAGACCCGGCAGCGGACGGATCACGATCTTGCCGTTGCCTTTGCGCAGCGACGAAACCGGGGTGATGCACGCCAGGCCGTTTTTACCGTTCATGTTCAGGCCGTCGGAACCGCACACGCCTTCGCGGCATGAGCGACGGAACGACAGGGTCGGGTCTTTTTCTTTCAGCTGGATCAACGCATCCAGCAGCATCATGTCACGGCCTTCTTCCGCTTCCAGGGTGTAGTCCTGCATGTGCGGGGCGTCGTCGACATCCGGGTTGTAGCGATAAATGGAAAATTCGAGTTTCATCTGTCGATCTCCGCAATTAGTAAGAACGCACTTTCGGCGGGAATGCCGGGCGCAGCTTCGGTTGCATGTTCACTTCGCGGCGCGTCATGCTTTCCGATTGCGGCAGATACAGCGAATGGCACAGCCAGTTGGCGTCATCGCGTTCCGGATAGTCGAAGCGGCTGTGTGCGCCACGGCTCTCGGTACGGAAGTTGGCCGACACGGCGGTGGAATACGCAGTCTCCATCAGGTTATCCAACTCCAGGCATTCGATGCGCTGGGTGTTGAACTCGCTGGAGGTATCATCCAGGCGTGCGTTCTTCAAACGTTCACGGATCACTTTCAGTTCTTCCAGGCCCTTGGCCATCGCATCGCCTTCGCGGAATACCGAGAAGTTGTGCTGCATGCAAGACTGCAGCGCTTTGCGAATTTCAACCGGGTCTTCGCCGGAACGGGTGTTGTTCCAACGGTTCAGACGGTCCAGCGAGGCTTCCACGTCGGAGTCGCTGGCGTCACGGCTCACGCCCTGCTCTTCCAGCGATTCCTGCAGGTGCATGCCGGCGGAACGGCCGAACACCACCAGGTCGAGCAGCGAGTTGCCGCCCAGACGGTTGGCGCCGTGCACCGATACGCAGGCGATTTCGCCCACGGCGAACAGCCCCGGGATCACCACGTCTTCGCCTTTCTCGTTCACGGTCAGCGCCTGGCCGGTCACCTTGGTCGGAATGCCGCCCATCATATAGTGACAGGTTGGGATAACCGGGATCGGCTCTTTCACCGGATCGACGTGCGCGAAGGTGCGGGACAGTTCCAGAATGCCCGGCAGACGGGATTCCAGCACCTCTTTGCCCAGGTGATCCAGCTTCAGCTTGGCGTGCGGGCCCCAAGGACCGTCGCAGCCGCGGCCTTCGCGGATTTCGATCATGATCGAACGGGCAACCACGTCGCGGCCCGCCAGATCTTTGGCGTTCGGCGCATAACGCTCCATGAAGCGCTCGCCGTGTTTGTTCAGCAGGTAACCGCCTTCGCCGCGGCAACCCTCGGTCACCAGCACGCCCGCGCCGGCGATGCCGGTCGGGTGGAACTGCCACATTTCCATGTCCTGCACCGGCACGCCGGCGCGCAGCGCCATGCCGACACCGTCGCCGGTGTTGATGTGGGCGTTGGTGGTGGACTGGTAAATGCGGCCAGCGCCGCCGGTCGCCAGCACGGTGGCTTTGGCTTTGAAGTAAACCACTTCACCGGTTTCGATGCAGATAGCCGTGGTGCCGACCACCGCGCCGTCCTGGTTTTTCACCAGATCAAGCGCATACCACTCGGAGAAGATGGTGGTGTGGTTTTTCAGGTTCTGTTGGTACAGGGTGTGCAGCAGCGCATGGCCGGTACGGTCGGCTGCGGCTGCGGTACGCGCCGCCTGCTCGCCGCCGAAGTTCAGCGACTGGCCGCCGAACGGGCGCTGATAGATGCGGCCGTCGTCCAGACGAGAGAACGGCAGACCCATGTGTTCCAGTTCCAGAATCGCTTCCGGGCCGGTTTTACACATATATTCGATGGCGTCCTGGTCACCGATATAGTCGGAACCTTTCACCGTGTCGTACATATGCCATTCCCAGTTGTCCTCGTGGCTGTTGCCCAGAGCGACGGTGATGCCGCCCTGTGCGGACACGGTATGGGAACGGGTCGGGAAAACTTTGGACAGCAGGGCACAGGTCGAGCCCGCTTGGGAAATTTGCAGCGCGGCACGCATGCCCGCACCGCCGGCGCCGATTACGACGGCATCAAACTCTCTGACTGGCAGTTTCATTTAAGCACCCCACACTACGATTGTTCCGTACAGTAAATAGACCAGCAACGCGACCACGACAGCCAGCTGCAACACCAGGCGAACCGCCAGCGGCTTGACGTAGTCCGTCAGCACCTGCCACAGCCCGATCCAGGCGTGCACCAGAATCGACAGCAGGGTCAGCAGAGTGAACACTTTCGTAATGGAAGTGGCGAAGAAACCGCGCCAGATGTCATAAGTGAGTTCCGGAGCCGTGACGAAAAAGCCCAGGATATACAGGACGTACAGGGTAATGATGATAGCGGAAGCGCGCAGCAGCAGCCAATCGTGCACGCCGTTGCGCCCTAATGCAGAAACGTTGTTTACCATACGAGGACTCCAGCCAGAACTGACAGCACGACGGTCAGACCGATCGCCACCTGGGCGGAACGGGTGCCGGCGGCCAAACTCTCTTCGATGTAGCCAAAATCCATTAACAAGTGACGGATGCCACCGCAAATGTGATAGGCCAGCGCCGTGAGGATGCCCCAGAATATGAATTTGACGATGAAGCTATTCATGATGGCGGCCGCCTGCAGGAACCCCTCTTGGGAAGAGAGTGACAGGCCCAGCAGCCAGAGGAGGATACCCACGGCAACGAAGGTAATTACGCCAGAGACTCGGTGTAAGATAGACGCTATCGCAGTTACGGGGAACCGGATCGTTTGCAGATCCAAGTTGACAGGTCGTTGTTTTTTCACGTATTTGCCCACACAGCTCTTATTATTTTCCTTCCTCCGGGCCTGGGCGGGGATCAGACAGCGTTAAGAGCCTAAAACCCTTACACGTCACGCGCTCAAACATCAACATCCTCTGTGCTCAAACGGCGCGCATTTATAACGCTGGGTGCTCCTACTTCAGGGTAATCCGGAGACCTGGCGGCAGTATAGGAGGATCACATTCTGATTACAATTCTCATACAACCGCTTTGATAACATTTCCCCCGAACAGTGATTCAGATCACGGATTTCACAATTAGTGCAAAATTAATTATCTGATTTGACAAGAGATCAACATTTCCATTACATATAGGGGCACAAACGGTCCTATGATGCGCTATGGGTCAGCAGATACACTTCCTCCCGGGTTCGAGTTATGCAACAGTGTATTTGGCGAACCTATCCCAATAGCCGTTGTTTCCCGCTCGAGTTTGCCGGCGTCAAAAGCAAATAAAGCACATAAAAACAGATTATTGGGATAGGTTCACATCTCTTCGAACAGCTCATAGGTAAGATTAACAGACTATAACGAATTACTATGAATCGTTAACAACTGGTCACCCGTCTCGTTCGCCTGGTCAGCACTCTGTACCCTACCCGCGCACAGTTGCGCAGTCGCTCACAGAGTTAGCGTCCGCACCATTTTTTGCGGGCAACCTGCAGAGATTTAAGGTATTTCAGTTGTTAGTGGTTTTTAAAATAAGGCGCTAAGGAGACAGTAAATGACTGATAAGAAAGCGACGCTAACCATTAACGACAGCGAAGCTCCGATCGAACTGGGCGTATTGACACCGACACTGGGCCCCGATGTCCTCGATGTCCGCGCTCTGGGTTCCAAAGGTTATTTCACATTTGATCCCGGCTTTACCTCCACCGCTTCTTGCGAATCCAAGATTACCTTCATCGACGGCGACAAAGGCGTGCTGCTGCACCGCGGCTTCCCTATCGAGCAGCTGGCGAAAGAATCTTCCTACCTGGAAGTGTGCTACATCCTGCTGTACGGCGAGACCCCAACGCCGGAAGAATTCGAAACCTTCAAGACCACCGTGACCCGTCACACCATGATCCACGACCAGATCACCCATCTGTTCCGTGGCTTCCGTCGCGACTCGCACCCGATGGCGGTGCTGTGCGGCGTGACCGGCGCGCTGGCGGCGTTCTACCACGATGCGCTGGACGTCAACAACGAGCGTCACCGTGAAATCACCGCGTTCCGTCTGCTGTCCAAAATGCCGACCGTGGCCGCGATGTGCTACAAATACTCCCTGGGCCAGCCGTTCGTTTATCCGCGCAACGATCTGTCCTATGCCGGCAACTTCCTGCACATGATGTTCGCCACCCCGTGCGAAGAGTACGTGGTGAACCCGGTGCTGGAACGCGCCATGGATCGCATCCTGATCCTGCACGCCGACCATGAGCAGAACGCCTCTACCTCAACCGTGCGCACCGCCGGCTCTTCCGGCGCCAACCCGTTCGCCTGCATCGCGGCCGGCATCGCCTCCCTGTGGGGGCCGGCGCACGGCGGCGCCAACGAAGCGGCGCTGAAAATGCTGGAAGAGATCAAGACCGTCGAGCACATTCCGGAATTCATCAAGCGCGCCAAGGACAAGAACGACTCCTTCCGCCTGATGGGCTTCGGCCACCGCGTGTACAAGAACTACGATCCGCGCGCCACCGTGATGCGCGAGACCTGTCACGAAGTGCTGAAAGAGCTGAACAAGAAGGACGACAACCTGCTGCAGGTGGCGATGGAGCTGGAACACATCGCGCTGAACGACCCGTACTTCATCGAGAAGAAACTGTACCCGAACGTCGACTTCTACTCTGGCATCATCCTGAAGGCGATGGGCATTCCTTCTTCCATGTTCACCGTGATCTTCGCCATCGCGCGCACCATCGGCTGGATCGCCCACTGGAACGAAATGCACGACGAAGGCATCAAAATTGCCCGTCCGCGTCAGCTGTACACCGGCTATGCCGAGCGTGATTTCAAATCCCAGCTGAAAAACAAGTAAGCCGTTTTACCGGCTGAAACGCACAGCGCCGCCCTTTCGGGCGGCGTTTTTTTTGGCTATTTCTGGCAGCCTGGGCACCAATAAAACGGCCGCGAAGACAGCTCGGTACGCACGATCATCCCACCACAGCGTTCACAGGGCTCGCCGCTGCGATGAAACACCTTGAAGCGAAACAGCGCGCCGTGATGCCGGTTGTCATCCGCCCGCCCGCGCGTCTGGTAGGAAAGGCGCGGCACCGCCAGCAATGCCTCCGCCAGGTGGCGCAGCGCATCTGGCGCCAGATCCTGCGGTTTGTGCTGCGGTGCCAACTCGGCCTGCCACAGGATTTCGGCGCGCAGATAGTTGCCCAATCCGGCAAGAAACGCCTGGTCGAGCAGCATGCCGCCCAGTTGCCGGCGGCGAAAACGCGGCGTCAGCAAACGCGCCTGCACCTCATCCACCGTCAGCGACATGTCCAACACGTCGGGGCCGATGCGTTGCAAAAACGGGTGTTGCTCTATTTCCTCGCGCGGCCCGACGGTAATGTCGGAAGCGCTGTAGAGCAAAATCGCGCTATGAGCGGTTTCCAGCCGCACCCGCAGATCGCGCTTGGTCTCCGGCGCCTCCCCCGCCGCCGCCACTTTCCACACGCCGTACAGCTGGTTGTGGCTGTACATCGTCAACCCATTGGAGAAATGGGTCAGCAGCGCCTTGCCGCGCGGCTCGATGGCGACGATACGCTCGCCGAGCAGACGCTGGCGATAGTGCTTCAACTGGGGAAAAGCGAAATCGACGGAGGTCAGCGGCTGATCGATCACCGCCGCCGCCAGTTTGTCCGCCGCCCGGCGGATCTCCGGTCCTTCCGGCATAGACCACTCCTTGCGTAGACCCGGCGCAGCCCGATGCGCCGGGGATTCTCTTGATTAATGCGTTGCGCCGCCCGCCACTTTCAGATCGTGTTCCACCTGCAACGCGATGGAAACGGCCAGCTCCAGCGCAAACAGCACCGTCGAGGCCGCCATGCTCGGTGCGCCGGGGTGCGCCGCCGCCTGTTCCGGCAGGTACGGGATATGAATAAACCCGCCCTTCACCTCGCGTTGGCCGCTCAACCGGTGCAGCAGGCCGTACATGACATGGTTGCACACGTAGGTGCCGGCGGTCTGCGAAACGGAGGCCGGAATGCCGGCCTCGCGCATCGAGCTGACCATCGCCTTGATCGGCAAGGTGCTGAAATAGGCCGCCGGACCGCCGGCGACGATCGGTTCGTCCACCGGCTGCTGCCCCTGATTGTCGGGAATGCGCGCGTCGTCGACGTTGATCGCCACCCGTTCAATCGTGATGTCGGTGCGGCCGCCGGCCTGGCCGACAGCCAGCACCATCACCGGCTGCACCTCGTCGATCGCCGCATTGAGCGCCTCCAGCGCCGCGCCGAACACGCACGGCAGCTGGCGCGCCACGATGCGCGTGCCCACCAGCTCCATATCATTGAGCTGCTTCACCACTTCCCAGGAGGGGTTGAGCCGCTCACCGCCAAACGGCTCGAAGCCGGTAATCAATACTTTTTGCATCCTTACTCCTACAGGAACATCAGGAAATACAGCAGGAACACGTTAACCAACAGCAGCAGCACGCCGGTCGGCACCTGCGCCTTGATCACCGCATTCTTGTCCGGCAGCTCCAGCAGCGCCGCCGGCACAATGTTGAAGTTCGCCGCCATCGGCGTCATCAGGGTGCCGCAATAGCCGGAGAACATGCCGATCGCCGCCATCACCGCCGGGTTGCCGCCGTGCTGCAACACCAGGATAGGAATGCCGATGCCGGCGGTGACGATCGGGAACGCGGCGAAGGCGTTACCCATCACCATGGTCAGCACCGCCATACCGATAGCGTAGACCGCCACGGCGATAAAGCGGTTATCCACCGCCAAATACTCCTGGGTCAAATGCGAGATTGCGGTGCCGACGCCGGCGACAGTAAACAGCAGGCCAAGCGTGGCGAGGATCTGCGGCAGAATGAACGCCCAGCCGATCGAATCCAGCAAGCGCCGCGCTTCCTGCACCGGCTGCAAGGCCTTCTCATGGGTCATTTTCACCGCGATCGCCAGGCCAATCAGGCAGCCGACGGTCATAGAGAACAGGGTGATCAGCGTCGCATGGTTACCGCTGCCGAACACCGCGCTTTGCAACGCCGGAATGTTGTTGAACAGCAGCACGCCGATCACCGTCACCACCGGGATAGCCAGCGCGGGGATAAACAGCTTGTTGCCCAGGCGCTTGGCGCTGGCCTCGCGCTCCTGCGGCGTTCGTTGATGATAGCTGCCGAGGCGCACGCCGCCGAAGCCGGCGATCAGGGCCATCACCACCACCACCACGCCAACGATGATGTGCAGCATGCGTTTCTCGTTGCTGCCTTCGCCGAGCACGTCGCCCAGCAGGCGGTAAGTCCAGTCGCCGACCAGGAACACCAGGCCGTACAGCCCCCAAAACAGCCCGGTGGTGATGCGGCGCGGGTTGGCGCGATCGCGGAAGGACATCACCGCCACAATCAGCAGCACCGCGCCGGCCAGCCAGTAGAGATATTGTTGCTGGAAGTTCATCGTGCTTCCCCCTTCGCCTGCAGCGCCGCCTGATTCAGCTGCGCCAGCTCGGCGCTCAGTTGTTTATCCATCCGATACAGCCGGAAGGCGTGGATCAGGAAAGCGAAAATGGCGGTCGGAATGCCCCACAGCGCGATATGCAGCGGCTCGGTCTGAATGCCGCCGGACTCCAGCATAAAGTTGTGCATGAAGATGATCGCGCCGAAGGCCACGAAGATATCCTCGCCGAAGAACAGCCCGACGTTGTCGGTGGCGGCCGACATGGCGCGCAGGCGGTGGCGGGTGCGCTCCGGCAGCTCGCCGTAGCGGTTTTCCGTCGCCCCTTCCGCCATCGGCGCCAGCAGCGGCCGCACCATCTGCGGGTGCCCGCCCAGGCTGGTCAGCCCCATCGCCGCGGTGATCTCGCGCACGAACAGGTACACGATCAGCAAACGGCCGGCGGTGGCGCTTTTGATCCTGGCGATCCACGCCTGCGCCCGCTCTTTCAACCCGTGGCGCTCCAGCAGGCCGATCACCGCCAGCGGCAGCAGCAGGATCAGCGGCAGGTTACGGGTGTTGAGAAAGCCCTCGCCGAGCTTTTCCAGAATGACGTCCAGCGGCATCAGCGCCGCCAGACCGGTGATGATGCCGGCGGCGATCACCACCAGCACCGGGTTGAAACGCAATACAAACCCGACCACGATAGCGGCGATGCCGATCAGTGGCCAGAGATTCACGGCCTGTTCCATAGTCTTCCCTCGATATTTTCTAATAGTTTTTTGCTTGTGATGTTGTGTCTTGCTTTACTGCTCCGCGCTGACGCGGATCCCCTGCTGAACAAAACTGTCCCGCAGCTTGCGCGCATACGCCAGCGCATGCTCGCCGTCCCCGTGCAGACAGACGGTTTCCGCCTGTACGGGGGCCCAGACGCCATCCACGCTGCGCACCCGGTGATGGCGCACCATCTCCAGCGTTTGCGCCAGCGCCTGTTCGTCATCCTCGATCAATGCCCCCGGCAAACCGCGCGGCACCAGCGTGCCGTCGGCCTGATAACCGCGATCGGCGAACACCTCCTGCCGGGTGGTCAGACCGAGCCGTTGCCCGGCGCGGATCAGCTCGCTGCCGGCCAGCCCCACCAGCCGCAGCGCCGGATCGACCGCCTGCACCGCCCGGGCGATCGCTTCCGCCAGCGCCGGCTCAACCGCCGCCTGGTTGTACAGCATGCCGTGCGGCTTAACGTGCACCATCACCCCGCCCTCGGCGCGGGCGATGGCCGCCAGCGCCCCGAGCTGATACACCACCTGCGCGTAGACCGTTTCCGGCGGCAGCTGCATGCGAGTGCGGCCGAAATTCTCCCGATCGGGAAAACTCGGATGGGCGCCGATCGCCACGCCGTACTGCAATGCCCAGCGCACCGACTGACGCATGGTCTGCGCATCGCCGGCGTGGAAGCCGCAGGCGATGTTGGCCGAACTCACCAATTGCAGCAGCGCCTGGTCGTTGGCGCAGCCCTCGCCGAGATCGGCGTTCAAATCAACGATCATGTAACCCCCAGGCAATCTGTCGAAGGAAAAGATCCTGCTCGGCCTTGGCGCGCTGCGCCTCGGCCAGTGAGCAGAGATCGAAGTGGATCGGTTCGCCGAGCCGGATCTGCGCCAAATGGTAGAGATCGGCTTCGATCACGCAGGCAATGCGCGGGTAACCGCCGGTGGTTTGCGCATCGGCCATCAGCACGATCGGCTGGCCGTTGTGCGGCACCTGCACCACGCCGGGCAGCAGGCCGTGCGACAGCATCTCTCTCTCGGTGGTGCGTGCCAGCGGCGTGCCGCCGTGCAGACGGTAGCCCATGCGGTTGCTCTGCGGGCTGAGCTGCCAGGCGGCGCGCCAAAACGTATCTTGCGCCTCTTCGCTGAATTCGGCGTACTCCGGCCCCGGCAACGCACGGATGCGATTGGTGAACAGCAGCTGTTTCACGCCACAGGAATGTTGCGGTTCAGCGGCGGAGTTGCCGAGCGGCAACCGGTCGCCGTCCTTCAGATTACGCCCCTCGCATCCGCCAAAGGCGGCTTTCATGTCGGTGCTGCGCGAACCCAGCATTTCCGGCACGGCGATGCCGCCGGCGATCGCCAGGTAGCTACGCATGCCGCGTTTCGGCGTGCCCAGCGCCAGCCGCTGCCCCTTTTTCACCGGATAGCGCCAGCCGGTCCACAGCGGTTTGCCGTCCAGCTGCGCGTCGCAGCCGGCGCCGGTCAGGGCGATCCAGCCTGCGCGGGTAAACTCGGCGCTGAACTGGCCGAGGGTGATCTCCAGCCCGGCGGCCTCCGGCGCGTTGCCCACCAGCAGGTTGGCGATCTTCAGCGCCGGTTGATCCAGCGCTCCGCCGGTGCTGATGCCCAAGCGGCGGAATCCCTCGCGGCCCAAATCCTGCACCGTGGTATAGATGCCGGCGCGCAGAATAATCAGCATACGCCCTCCTTCTGCGGCACAAAGCGTACGCTATCGCCTGGGCGCAGCAGCGTCGGCGGCATTTCATGCGGATTGAACAACGCCAGCGGCGTGCGGCCAATCAGCTGCCAGCCGCCGGGCGTCACCAGCGGATAGATGCCGGTCTGGCCGCCGCCGATGCCGACGGAACCGGCCGCCACCGCCAGACGCGGTTCAGCGCGGCGCGGCGTCGCCAGTTGTTCCGGCATGCCGCCCAAATAGGAGAAGCCCGGCTGAAAGCCGAGGAAATAGACCACATAGGCCGCCGCCGCGTGGCATTCCACCACCTGTTGCGGCGTCATGCCAGTATGACGCGCCACCTCATCCAGGTCGGGGCCCTGTTCCCCGCCGTAGATAACCGGAATATCCACCTGACGCGATTCCGGCGTCAGGCGCTCTTTGCTCTCCCACCCCTGCTGCAGCAATGCCAGCATCGCTTCGGCGTCGGCCTGCGGCGTATGCAGCAACAGCGTCAGGTTATTCATCCCCGGCACCACTTCCCGCACGTCGGGGTGGTGATTCAGCTTTTCCGCCAGCGCCCAAATGCGCTGCTGGCTCGGTAACGTCACCGGCGGCGACAGTTCAAGCACTACCGCTCTTTCACCCAACAGGTAATAACGTGCTTGTTGCACCCTTATTCTCCTTATTATCGCGCTGAAAAACACACCAGTTATGCGTGACGCGGCCCCGGCTGTCAATAGAACGCAACCATAAGGAAAATAAGGAAATAGCGCGATAAAAGGATTCAGCCGGCGCGCAGGCCGGGCTGGATCCGGGGAAGAAAAAGATCAGGCGGGATTCGGGATATCGATAAAGGTCACATCAAAGCCGTGGTGCTGGGCCAGCCAGTCCCCCAACGCCTTCACGCCGCCGCGCTCGGTGGCGTGGTGACCGGCGGCGAAGAAATGCACGCCCATTTCGCGCGCGCTGTGAATGGTCTGCTCAGAGACTTCACCGCTGATGAACGCATCGACGCCGAAGCGCGCCGCGCTGTCGATAAAGCCCTGGCCGCCGCCGGTGCACCAGGCCACTCGGCGAATATGCTCAGGCGCGTTATCGCCGCAGTGCAGCACCGCGCGCCCCAGCCGGCTTTCGATGCGCTGTTGCAGCACTTCGCCGGTCAGCGGCTGTTCGAATTCCCCGTGCGGCACCAGCGGCTCGATTTCACCAATCACCCGAATGCCCAGCGCCTGCGCCAGCTGCGCGTTGTTGCCCAGCACCGGATGCGCGTCCAGCGGCAAATGATAACCGTACAGGTTGATGTCGTGGGTCAACAGCGTTTTCAGGCGGTTACGCTTCATGCCGCGCACCGCCGGCGCCTCGTTTTTCCAGAAATAGCCGTGATGCACGATGATCGCGTCGGCCTGATGCGCCACCGCGGCGTCCAACAGCGCCTGACAGGCTGTGACGCCGGTCACGATGCGCTGTACATGCGCACGCCCCTCCACCTGCAAACCGTTGGGGGCGTAGTCCTGAAACGCCGCGGCGTTCAGTTCTGTGTTGATCAGTTGTTCCAGATCGAGGTTACGCATTCTCTTCTCTCTTCATAGTCAAAATGTCTGCCGGTCGCCCTGCGCCATCAGGATGAATTTCACCCCCAGATCGTTGCCCTGCGCCAGCTGCTGCGCAATGGCGGCGCGCGCGTCTTCGCCCTGCTTCAGGCTGGGCTTGATGTGGCTGATGACCACCGGCAGACCGTTCAGCGAGCCTTCGCCGCCGCTGTACTGCGTCAGATTCTTCAGCTCCTTCAGCAGCCAGGCCGGCGTCAAATGGCCGTACAGATGTTTGTCCTCCACCCCGTTAGGGTAAGAGGTTTCGATAATCATGCCCTTGAGCTTTTTCTGCTCGACAAGCGGCCCCAGCGCGCGCCAGACGGTATCGAGATCGCGCGACTGCTCCACCTTATCCGGCCCGGTATCGCCGAAATAGGCGAAGAACTCGTTGCCGTTGGAAATCAGCAGCATCGACGACGGATAGCGATCGTGGCTGAGCGGATACATCACGCCGGTCAACCCGGTCAGGCCGAGGGTAAATCGCTGCTGCGGCCGCACCGTTTGCAGCCGGTAGGTGCCCAGCCGCGCACCGTTGCCGGCATCGGTAAAGTTCGGCCAGGCCTTCCAGTTGAAGTAATGGTTGCGCAGGGTCAGCACGGTGTCCGCCTGGGCGTAAACGGTTTTTTTATTATCCTCGGGCGAGCCGACGATCAGCCCCGCCACGTGGTCCAGATGGCCGTGGCTGATGAAATAGCCGCCGATCAACTGCCGGAACACGTAGCCCTGCGGCGTGTAAGGCGCGGCCAGCTCGGGGGTCACCTGCGGGAAACTGCCCTTCTCCAGCCCTTTGGCGATGCCCGGCAACAGCGAGCCGGCGTCCAGCGCCACATACTGCGGCTGATTATCGCTGCGGATCAGGTAGGAAGTCAGGTTGCCGTCGCTGACGCCGCCGTCGACGCCCAGCGCCACCACGTCAAAGCCGGCGATCGCCAGCGCGGAATAGCCGCTCAGGCACAGGGCCAGCACCTTTTTCATCATTACGTCGCTCCTTGCAGTTGCCTCAAGACTCTCCCCGTTTCGCCGCCTCGAACGCCGCCAGCGTCTCCACGCGGGCTTGTTTGTGATCGACGATCGGCAGCGGGTAGTTCAGCGTACGGCGCTGCTTTTCCGCCCAACGGTGAGGATGATGGATGTCATTGTCGGGCACATCCGCCAGTTCCGGCAACCATTTACGGATAAAAGTGCCTTGTGGATCAAAACGTTCACCCTGCGTCGTCGGGTTGAAGATGCGGAAATACGGCGCGGCGTCGGTGCCGGTGGAGGCCGCCCACTGCCAGCCGCCGTTATTGGCCGCCAGATCCCCGTCCAGCAGTTGCGACATGAAGTAGCGCTCCCCGGCCCGCCAGTCAATCAGCAGATCCTTCACCAGAAAACTGGCGCTGATCATGCGCAGCCGGTTGTGCATCCAGCCGGTAGCGTTCAACTGGCGCATGGCGGCATCGACGATCGGATAGCCGGTCTCGCCCCGCTGCCAGGCCTGCAGCTTCGCCGCGTCATCGCACCAGCGCACTTTGTCCGTCCAGGCGATAAACGGCCGATGGCGGCACAGCTCGGGATAGGCCACCAGCAGATGGCGGTAGAACTCGCGCCAAATCAGCTCGTTCAGCCAGGCGAAAGCGCCGCTCTCGCGATCTTCCAGCAACCGCGGGCATTCGGCGCGCAGGCGATTGAAGCACTGGCGCGGCGACAGCGCGCCAATCGCCAGATAGGGCGACAGGCTGCTGGTGCCGGCGATGGCGGGCAGATCGCGCTGGCGAAGGTAATCCTGCACTTGCTCACGACAAAAGGCGCGCAGCCGCTGCAGCGCGGCCTCCTCGCCGGCGGGATAGTCATCCCCGATGTCCGCCGCGGGATAATCGAACGCCGCCGGCGCTTCAGGCGCAGGCAACGCGCCATCGGCACGGATCTTCGGCGCCGGCAGGCAGCTCACGTCGGACTCAGTCAGGCGCTGAATGAAGGCGTTGCGAAACGGCGTATAAACCTTGTACATCTCGCCGCCGCCGGTTAGCACGCTGCCCGGCGGCAACAGCAGGCTGTCATCAAAACCGTGGCACGTTACCTGTCCATTCAACTGCTGCTCCAGCCGCGCATCGCGTCGCCGTTCATTCAGTTCGTACTGGCGGTTGTAAAACAGCGCGTCCACCTGCTCTCGCCGGCAATACTCCGCCAACCAGTCGATCGACGCGGCAAAGTCCGTGCCGGCATGGCAATGCAGCGCAATGCCCTTTTGCGCCAGCGCCTGCTGTACCGCCTGCAGGCTGGCGTGGATCAGCGCCGCCTGCCGCGGCGCCATCTCATGCTGCCGCCACTGCTGCGGGGTGGCGATAAACACCGCCAACACCCGGGCTTTGGGATCGCTGCAGGCGGCGTGCAGCGCTTTGTTGTCGGTGATACGCAGATCGTTACGCAACCAGACCAGATGCGTGGTCATAAAATTCCCTTGTCAATCAATGGCCGTAACGCAAACGCAGCGCCTCCGGATAAGGTTCGAAATAGCGTTGTTCCGCCAGATAACTGTCGGGGTATTCCGCCATGTAATGCTTAAGCAAGGCGATCGGCGCCAGCAGCGGCTGCATGCCCTGCCGGTAGCGGTCGATCAGGTGCGCCAGCTCCTGGCGCTGCGCCGCGCTGAGCTGGCGGCGGAAGTACCCCTGCACGTGCATCAGCACGTTGGTATGGTTGCGGCGCGTCGCCTTGTGCGCCAACAGCGCCATCAGGCGGCTGCGGTATTCCACGGCGAAGGCCTCCAGCGAGTCCCAGCGATGAATGTCGGCGACGAAGCGCCCCAGCTCGCGATAAGCCGGCTGCGAATGCGCCAGCAGCGACAGCTTGTAGCGGCTGTGAAACGCGATCAGCCCGCCGCGGGTCAGCCCCTGGCGCCACAGCATATTCAACTCATACAGCGCGTACACCCGTTCAATGAAGTTTTCCCGCAATGCCGCATCCTGCAATCGTCCGTCTTCTTCCACCGGCAGCCACGGCATCTGACGCAGCAGTTCGGCGGTAAACAGCCCGACGCCGTTTTTACGCGAGTCCTTGCCGTTCTCGCTGTAGACCCGCACCCGCTCCAGGCCGCAGCTCGGCGACTTGGCGCAGACAATATAACCGCACAGGTGCTGCAACGCGGCCACGCGCTGCGCGGAGAAACTGCGCATCTCCTCGGTCAGATCCACGCTCGCGTCGTTGCTATAGCGCATCGCCGGCCAGGGCTGCGTCTGTTTCACCAGGCGCAGCGCCGGGCGCGGCGTGGGCAGGCCGATCGCCATTTCCGGGCAAACGGGCTCAAAGCGCACATAGGGCGCCAACTGTTCCACCGCAAAGGCCAACCGCTTGTGGCCGCCGTCGAAACGCACCGTCTCGCCCAGTAAACAGGCGCTGATGCCGATAGGGATCTTGTCGCTCATACCGCTCTCCCGCGTTGTTAGCCGATTGAGGAAAGTGTAGAAGAACGGCTTGCCGAATACGACCTTACGTTGGGTAGGGGCGGCCAGGGCATAAAAAAACCCCCGCCGCAGGGCGAGGGTTGTTCGTGAGTCGGCAGTGACTCAGTAGAAGTCGCAGGACGCCAGTTCCGCCTGCTGCAGCCAGACCGGCTTGTCGCTGGTTTTTGACCAGACGCGGTGCAGGTAGCTGTAAAAACGCCCGCGATCGCTGCGGAACAGCATCACCGGCAGGGCTAAAATGCCCGCGATAACCACTGCGCTGCGGCGCAGGAGAATCCGATGCAGTGAATAAGCGTGATAGGTCGTAGACATGCGAACCTCCTTAAAAACGCCTGCCGTTGATTTGTCAGGGAAAACGGCGTCGGCGTATCAAATGAACAATCGGTAATTTGGTAACTGGACAAAATTTTAGCGCACTTGATGAAAGTTTACTACTCATCCGACCACTAAATCGCACAAAAAATCGCCAATCACCGCAGTGATTCGTAATTTTGTTACAATCAAGTTAATTTTTAACTAAACATGGGTTACATTGTGGTTATTATTCGGTTCTTCATCCCACGCCTCAGCCCCGGCTTATTCACACATCAGGCGCAATCTCGCCGCAAGCAGGCTGCCTGAAACGGCCAATTTCCGCTGAAATTTCAGCCATTTTTATACTTTTTTTACACCTGCCCGCGCGATTTTTTCATCTTCTTTCTACCCCTCTCCCTACACTGCCTCTATCAAAAACAACACCTCTGGAGGTGTCCCGTGAGTTTCAGCGTTATTGGTGGTGCGCTGTTGGTCCTGCTGCTGTTGGCCTATCTGGTCTACGCCCTGTTTAACGCGGAGGATTTCTGATGGCGGCTTCAGCCTTTTTACTGATCGCCAGCTTCCTGCTGGTGCTTCTGCTGCTGGCCCGGCCGCTGGGCGGTTTTATGGCGCGCCTGATCGAAGGTGAGCCGCTGCCTGCGCTGCGCGCAGTGGAAGCCGGCGTCTGGCGCGCCTGCGGCATCCGCGCCACCGAGATGAATTGGTGGCAGTACGCGCTGGCGATCCTGGCGTTCAACCTGCTCGGCCTGGCGCTGCTGTTCGCCCTGCTGATGACGCAGGGCTCGCTGCCGCTCAACCCGCAAGGCTTCCCGGGCCTCTCCTGGGATCTGGCGCTCAACACCGCCGTCAGCTTCGTCACCAACACCAACTGGCAGGCCTACAGCGGCGAAAGCGCCCTCAGCTATTTCAGCCAGATGGCCGGGCTGGCGGTGCAGAACTTCGTTTCCGCCGCCACCGGGATCGCCGTGGCCTTTGCGCTGATCCGCGCCTTTACCCGCCGCGCCGGCAAGACCGTCGGCAACGCCTGGGCCGATCTGTTCCGCATCACGCTGTATGTGCTGCTGCCGATCGCGCTGCCGATCGCCCTGTTCTTCGTCAGCCAGGGCACGCTGCAAAACTTCCTGCCTTACCTGCACGTCACCACGCTCGAAGGCGCGCAGCAGACGCTGCCGATGGGGCCGGTCGCCTCGCAGGAAGCGATCAAGATGCTCGGCACCAACGGCGGGGGGTTCTTCGGCGCCAACTCGGCGCACCCGTTCGAAAACCCGACCGTGCTGACCAACTTCGTGCAGATGCTGGCCATCTTCCTGATCCCCTGCGCGCTGTGCTTCTCCTTCGGCCAGCTGGCCGGTGAAAACCGCCAGGGCCATGCGCTGATCTGGGCGATGGCGCTGATCTTCGTGGTGGCGGTGGTGGTGGTGATGGTTGCCGAGCTGGCGGGCAACCCGCACCTGAGCGCGCTGGGCGCCGACAGCAACATCAATATGGAAGGCAAAGAGTCGCGCTTCGGCATTCTCGCCACCAGCCTGTTCTCGGTGGTGACCACCGCCGCGTCCTGTGGGGCGGTCAACGCCATGCACGATTCCTTCACCGCGCTGGGCGGCATGGTGCCGATGTGGCTGATGCAGATCGGTGAAGTGGTGTTCGGCGGCGTCGGCTCCGGCCTGTACGGCATGCTGCTGTTCGTGCTGCTGACGGTGTTTATCGCCGGCCTGATGATCGGCCGCACCCCGGAATACCTGGGCAAGAAAATCGACGTTTACGACATGAAGATGACCGCACTGGCGATCCTGGTCACGCCGACGCTGGTGTTGCTGGGCAGCGCGCTGGCCATCGGCACCGACGCTGGCCGCGCCGGCATCCTCAACCCGGGCGCCCACGGCTTCAGCGAAGTGCTGTATGCCCTGTCTTCCGCCGCCAACAACAACGGCAGCGCCTTCGCCGGATTGAGCGTCAATACGCCGTTCTACAACCTGCTGCTGGCCTTCGCCATGTTCGTCGGCCGCTTCGGGGTGATCCTGCCGGTGCTGGCGATCGCCGGTTCGCTGAGCGCCAAGCAACGCCAGCCGGCGGGCAACGGCACCCTGCCAACCTATGGGCCGCTGTTTATCGGCCTGCTGATCGGCACCGTGCTGCTGGTGGGCGCGCTGACCTTCGTGCCGGCGCTGGCGCTGGGCCCGGTGGCCGAGCATTTGCAGCTTTGGTTGGCAAACTAACCGACGTCAGAGAGAGAGAATAAGAGATGACTCGCAAACAACGCGCGCTGTTTGAACCGGCTCTGGTGCGCACCGCGCTGATCGATGCGGTGAAAAAACTGGACCCTCGCGTTCAATGGCGCAACCCGGTGATGTTCGTGGTGTATATCGGCAGCCTGCTGACCACCGCTATCTGGCTGGCGATGCTCACCGGCCAAACCGACGGCGCCGCCGCCTTTACCGGCAGCGTCTCCCTGTGGCTGTGGTTCACCGTGCTGTTCGCCAACTTCGCCGAAGCGCTGGCCGAAGGCCGCAGCAAAGCCCAGGCGGAAAGCCTGAAGGGCACCAAGAAAACCAGCTGGGCGAAAAAGCTGGCCGGCCCGCGCCGCGACGGCGCCACGGAGAAAGTGGCCGCCGAGAGCCTGCGCAAAGGCGATATCGTGCTGGTGGAAGCCGGCGATACCATCCCGTGCGACGGCGAAGTGCTGGAAGGCGGCGCTTCGGTGGATGAAAGCGCCATCACCGGCGAATCCGCCCCGGTGATCCGCGAATCCGGCGGCGACTTCTCCTCGGTCACCGGCGGCACCCGCGTGCTGTCCGACTGGCTGGTGGTGCAGTGCAGCGTCAACCCGGGGGAAACCTTCCTCGATCGCATGATCGCCATGGTGGAAGGCGCCAAGCGCCGCAAAACGCCAAACGAGATCGCCTTAACCATCCTGCTGGTGGCGCTGACCATCGTGTTCGTGCTGGCCACCGCCACCCTGTTCCCGTTCTCGCAATACAGCGTCGAGGCGGCCGGCAGCGGCAGCGTGGTCACCATCACCGTACTGGTCGCGTTGCTGGTTTGCCTGATCCCCACCACCATCGGCGGCCTGCTGTCCGCCATCGGCGTGGCCGGGATGAGCCGCATGCTCGGCGCCAACGTGATCGCCACCAGCGGCCGCGCGGTGGAAGCCGCTGGCGATGTGGACGTGCTGCTGCTGGATAAAACCGGCACCATCACGCTGGGCAACCGTCAGGCTTCGGAGTTTTTGCCGGCGCCGGGCGTGAAAGAGCAAGAGCTGGCGGACGCCGCGCAGCTGGCTTCGCTGGCGGATGAAACGCCGGAAGGCCGCAGCATCGTGGTGCTGGCCAAACAGCGCTTTAACCTGCGCGAGCGCGATCTGCAGGCGCTGAACGCCACCTTCGTGCCCTTCTCCGCCCAGACCCGCATGAGCGGCGTCAACGTGCAGGAGCGCATGATCCGCAAAGGCGCGGTGGACGCCATTCGCCGTCACGTCGAAACCAATCAGGGGCACTTCCCGCGGGCGGTGGACGATCTGGTGGAAAGCGTGGCGCGCACCGGCGGCACGCCGCTGGTGGTGGCGGAAGGCGCACGGGTGCTGGGCGTGGTGGCGTTGAAGGATATCGTCAAGGGCGGCATCAAGGAACGCTTCAATGAGCTGCGCAAGATGGGCATCAAAACGGTGATGATCACCGGCGATAACCCGCTGACCGCAGCGGCGATCGCCGCCGAAGCCGGGGTGGACGACTTCCTGTCGGAAGCCACGCCGGAAGCCAAGCTGGCGCTGATCCGCCAGTATCAGGCGGAAGGCCGTCTGGTAGCGATGACCGGCGACGGCACCAACGACGCCCCGGCGCTGGCGCAGGCCGATGTGGCGGTGGCGATGAACTCCGGCACCCAGGCCGCCAAAGAGGCGGGCAACATGGTCGATCTGGATTCCAACCCGACCAAGCTGATCGAAGTGGTGCATATCGGCAAACAGATGCTGATGACGCGTGGCTCGCTGACCACCTTCAGCATCGCCAACGACGTGGCCAAGTACTTCGCCATCATTCCGGCGGCGTTCGCGGCCACCTATCCGCAGCTGAACGCGCTGAACGTGATGCACCTGCACTCCCCCGCCTCCGCCATCATGTCGGCGGTGATCTTCAACGCCCTGGTGATCGTGTTCCTGATCCCGCTGGCGTTGAAAGGGGTGAGCTACAAACCGATGAGCGCCGCGGCCCTGCTGCGCCGCAACCTGTGGCTGTACGGGGTCGGCGGTCTGCTGGTGCCGTTCGTCGGCATCAAACTGATCGACCTGATCCTGGTCGCGCTGCACGTCGCCGGTTAACCATTGAGGGAAATGAACATGACGTATTTACGACCTGCGCTGGTGATGTTGATCCTGCTGACGCTGATCACCGGCATCGCCTATCCGCTGCTGACCACCGGGCTGGCGCAGCTGCTGTTTTCGGGCGCGGCCAACGGTTCGCTGCTGTACCAGGGCGACAAGGCGGTCGGCTCCGCGCTGATCGGCCAGAACTTCACGCGCGCCGACTATTTCTGGGGCCGCCCGTCGGCCACCGGCGATTCGGCTTATAATCCACAGGCCTCCGCCGGCAGCAACCTGGCGGCCACCAACCCGGCGCTGGATAAGGCTATCGTCGAACGCGCGGCGCAGCTGCGCCAGGCCAATCCGGCCATGAGCGGCCCGATCCCGGTGGATCTGCTGACCGCCTCCGGCAGCGGGCTGGATCCGCAGATTTCGATCGCCGCGGCGCGTTATCAGCTGGCGCGGGTCGCGGCGGCGCGCCATCTGCCGCCGGAACAGGTCGCCAAACTGATCGAAGACAACACCGATCGGGCCACGCCCAACTTCATGGGGGAATCGGTGGTCAACGTGCTGAAGCTGAACCTGGCGCTGGATGCGTTGAAGTAACGCGCCGTATTCAGCATAGTGATAGGGTTCGGCATGCCGAACCCCTTTTTGCTTGGTAACACAAGGAATTGTCATGGTCGAAGAAGAACAGCAGCGTCCCGATCCCGATAGCCTGCTGGCGCTGGCCAATGAAAAACCGCGCGGCCGGTTGAAGGTATTCTTCGGCGCCTGCGCCGGCGTGGGCAAAACCTACGCCATGCTGCAGGAGGCCCAGCGTTTGCGCGCTCAGGGGCTGGACGTGCTGGTCGGCGTGGTGGAAACCCACGGCCGCAGCGAGACCGCCGCCCTGCTCGATGGCCTGGCGCTGTTGCCGCAAAAGCGCATCCAGCATCGCGGCCGGCTGGTGCATGAATTCGATCTCGACGCCGCGCTGGCGCGCCATCCGGCGCTGATCCTGATGGACGAACTGGCGCACAGCAACGCCCACGGTTCGCGCCACCCCAAACGCTGGCAGGATGTGGAAGAGCTGCTGGACGCCGGCATCGACGTGCTGACTACCGTCAACGTGCAGCATTTGGAAAGTCTGAACGACGTGGTGGGCGGCGTGACCGGCGTGCGGGTGCGCGAAACGGTGCCCGACCACGTGTTTGACGAGGCCAGCGAAGTGGTGCTGGTCGATCTGCCGCCGGACGATCTGCGCCGGCGGTTGCACGAAGGCAAAGTGTATATTCCCGGCCAGGCCGAGCGCGCCATCGAGCATTTTTTCCGTAAAGGCAACCTGATCGCCCTGCGCGAGTTGGCGCTGCGCCGCACCGCCGATCGAGTCGATGACCAGATGCGCGAGTTTCGCGACACCCAGGGGCGCGAGAAAGTGTGGCACACCCGCGACAGCATTCTGCTGTGCGTCGGCCACAACAGCGGCAACGAAAAGCTGGTGCGCATCGCCGCCCGCCTGGCGGCGCGGCTCGGCTGCCACTGGCATGCGGTCTACGTGGAAACCCCCAAGCTGCACCGGCTGCCGGAAAACCAGCGCCGCGCCATTCTGCGCGCGCTGCGGCTGGCGCAGGAGCTGGGCGCCGAAACCGCCACCCTGGCCGATCCGTCCGAAGAGCGCGCAGTGCTGCGCTACGCCCGCGAACATAACCTCGGCAAAATCATCATCGGCCGCCGCAGCGAGCAACGCTGGAAGCTGCGCGGCAGCTTCGCCGATCGCCTCGGCCGGCTGGGCCCGGATCTCGATCTGGTGATCGTCGCGCTGGACAGCGACGCCGCACAGCCGCCGCCGGGCAAGGAGCACGACGGCCGCAGCTTCAATGAGAAATGGCGCATGCAGCTGCGCGGCTGCGCGGTGGCGGTGGCGCTGTGCGCACTGATCACCCTGCTCTCGCAGTGGCTGCTACCGGGCTTCGATCAGGCCAACCTGGTGATGGTCTACCTGCTCGGCGTGGCGATCGTCGCGCTGTTCTTCGGCCGCTGGCCATCGGTGCTGGCGGCGGTGATCAACGTCGCCAGTTTCGATCTGTTCTTCGTCCAGCCCGAATGGTCGTTCGCCGTCAGTGATATGCAGTATCTGCTGACCTTCGGCGTGATGCTCGCCGTCGGTATCATCATCGGCAACCTGACCGCCGGGGTGCGTTATCAGGCCCGGGTGGCGCGCTACCGCGAGCAGCGGGCGCGCCATCTGTACGAAATGTCACGCGGGCTGAGCCGCGCGCTGACCGTGGCCGACATCGCCAACACCAGCCGTCATTTCCTCTCCAGCAGCTTCCAGGCGAAAACCGTGCTGCTGCTGCCGCAGGAAGACGGCCGGCTGCAGCAAATGATCGGCGAGGAAGGCGGGCTGCTGTCAGTAGACGAAGCCATCGCACGCTGGAGTTTCGATAAAGGCTTGCCGGCCGGCGCCGGCACCGACACTCTGCCCGGCGTGCCTTACCAGCTGCTGCCGCTCAATACCCCCAAACAGACCTTCGGCCTGTTGGCGATCGAACCCAACAACCTGCGCCAGCTGATGGTGCCGGAACAACAGCGGCTGCTGCAAACCTTCGCAGTGCTGATCGCCAGCGCGCTGGAACGGCTGCACCTGGCGCGCAGCGCCGAAGAAGCCAAGCTGGACGCCGAACGCGAACAGCTGCGCAACTCGCTGCTGGCGGCGCTGTCGCACGATCTGCGCACGCCGCTGACCGTGCTGTTCGGCCAGGCGGAAATTCTCACGCTGGACCTGGCGGCCGAAGGCTCCAATCACGCCACCCAGGCCAGCCAGATCCGCCAGCAGGTGCTGAGCACCACCCGGCTGGTGAACAACCTGCTGGATATGGCGCGCATCCAGTCCGGCGGTTTCAGCCTGCGTAAAGAGTGGCAGTCGCTGGAAGAGATCGTCGGCGCTTCGCTGCACATGCTGGAGCCGCTGCTCAGCCAGCATCCGATCGAGGTCGAGCTGCCGCCGGAACAAATCCTGGTCAACTGCGACGGCAGCCTGCTGGAACGGGTGTTCACCAACCTGTTGGAAAACGCCAATAAATACGCCGGCGCCGAGGCCACCATCGGCATTCGCGCCCGCACGCTGCCCGAGTGGCTGGAAGTCGAGGTCTGGGATAACGGCCCCGGCATCCCCGCCGATCAGCTGCAGCTGATTTTCGACAAGTTTTCACGCGGCAATAAAGAGTCGGCGATCCCCGGCGTCGGCTTGGGGTTAGCCATTTGTCGTGCCATTATTGAAGTGCATGACGGCCGCATCTGGGCGGAAAACGGCGCCAACGGCGGCGCCAGCTTCCGCTTCGTGCTGCCGCTGGAAAAACCGCCCGAGATCGACGGCGACGCCTTCGATCTGTAATCAACGCAGGGGAAACGTGAGCATAACGCCAACCAACATTCTGATTGTTGAAGATGAAAAAGAGATCCGCCGCTTCGTGCGCACCGCGCTGGAGAGCGAAGGCCTGCGGGTGTTTGAAAGTGAAACCCTGCAGCGTGGGCTGATTGAGGCCGGCACGCGCAAACCAGATCTGATCATCCTGGATTTGGGCTTGCCGGATGGCGACGGGCTGAGCTACATCCGCGATCTGCGGCAGTGGAGCGCCATTCCGGTGATCGTGCTGTCGGCGCGCAACGCCGAAGAGGACAAAATTGCCGCGCTGGACGCCGGCGCCGACGACTACCTCAGCAAGCCGTTCGGCATCGGTGAGCTGCTGGCGCGGGTGCGGGTCGCGCTGCGCCGCCACTCCGCCAACCAACAGGAAAGCCCGCTGGTGAGCTTTTCGGCTATCACCGTCGATCTGGTGAATCGCCGGGTGCTGCGCAACGACGAAGATCTGCATCTGACGCCGATCGAGTTTCGCCTGTTAGCGGAGCTGCTGGCCAACGCCGGCAAGGTGATCACCCAACGCCAGCTGTTGAGCCACGTCTGGGGGCCGAACTACGTGGAGCACAGCCACTACCTGCGCATCTACATGGGCCATTTGCGGCAGAAGCTGGAAGCCGATCCGGCCCGGCCCAAACACCTGCTGACCGAAACCGGCGTCGGCTACCGTTTCATGCCTTAATCCCGGTGGGCGCGGTTTGCCGCGCCGTTACGCCGCCGGGCCCTTCTTCAATCCGACCATAAATTCCTTGAACGCCTCGCGCAGCGGAGCGAACACCGGGTGTTTGCGGTTTTCGATCATCACTTCGGAGAACAGTTTCAACCCCACGGCGAAGGCCGCGCTCTGCTCAGGGCCGAAGTTCAGATCGTCACGCGCCCGAATGCGCTCGACGATCTCGAGAATATCGTCATGGTTGGTCACCTCAAAACTCAGCGGTGCCTTCTCGACGGGGTTGCCCTGGCGGTCGCTCAGGGCTTCAACGGTAATGTTAAAACGGTAGCCGGGCATCAGTTCTCCTCCTGCTGCGTGGGTTGAATGTGCATTTCGCTTTCGATCGCCGCCACGGCGGTCAACAGTGCAGCGTTGATGCGCTCCACCTGCTGCGGCGTAAGATCGGCGCGCATCACGTTGCCGCGCAGCAGACTGCGCAGACGGTTCATGGCGTCGTAAATGCCTTCCGCCAGGTTGCCGTGCCGATGATGCTCGCGGCCGGCGCCCGCCAAACGCGCCAGAATGACCTCAACCACCTGTTGATGCTTTTGCAGCTCGCCCTCGCCCGCCGAGGTGATGCGGTAGCTTTTGCGGCCGTTGCCGGTGGTGAGCGGTTCGAGGAAATCCTGCTCTTCCAGCAGCGTCAGCGTGGGGTAAATCACCCCCGGGCTCGGCACATACAGGCCGGAAGAGGCTTCCTCGATCGCCTTGATCAATTCGTACCCGTGGCTGGGCTTGCGCGCCACCAGCGCCAGCAGCACCAGGCGCAGATCGCCGTGTTCGAACAGACGATGACGCCCGCCCCGGCCGCCGCGTCCGCCACGGCCATGCTCTTCGCCGTCGCCGCCGAAGTGATGGCGCCCACCGCGATGACGGCGCCCCTCTTCACATTCATGATGGTGATGATGCCGGTGTAAACCTAATCGATGAAACATAGGGTGATACCTCGCTCTAACAGTGAACATCAATATGAGGTTGTTTAGATATATCTAAACAGCGTCGATAACGCTAATCTAGATCGATATATCTAAATGCGCAAGCCTGCGCCGAAAAAAAGATATATCTAAATTACAGGCATAAAAAAAGCGCTGTAAAAACAGCGCTTTTTATCAGACGAGAACAGCGATTATTTGGCGGAAGCCAGCACTTCGCTGACGATCTCAACCGCTTCGTGCTCGATTTTCTCTCGGTGTTCCGCCCCGAGGAAGCTCTCGCAGTAGATCTTGTATGCCTCTTCGGTACCGGAAGGACGGGCCGCGAACCAACCGTTGTCGGTCATCACTTTCAGGCCGCCGATCGACGCGCCGTTGCCCGGCGCTGCGGTCAGACGCGCGGTGATCGGGTCCCCGCCCAGCGTACTGGCCTTGACCATCTCCGGCGACAGCTTGGACAGCGCCGCTTTCTGCGCATGGGTTGCCGGCGCCTGGATACGGTTGTAGCTTGGCGCGCCGAAGCGCTTGGCCAGATCGTCATAGTGATGCTGCGGGTTCTCACCGGTTACCGCGGTGATTTCAGCCGCCAGCAGGCACATGATGATGCCGTCTTTGTCGGTCGACCACGGCTGGCCGTTGAAACGCAGGAACGAGGCCCCGGCGCTCTCTTCGCCGCCAAAGCCCAGGCTGCCGTCGAACAGGCCGTCCACGAACCATTTGAAACCGACCGGCACTTCCACCAGCTTGCGGCCCAGGTCAGCCACCACGCGATCGATCATCGCGCTGGACACCAGCGTTTTACCTACCGCCACATCGGCGCCCCACTGCGGGCGATGCCGGAACAGGTAGTTGATGGCTACCGCCAGATAGTGGTTCGGGTTCATCAGGCCCTTCGGCGTGACGATGCCGTGACGGTCGTAATCCGGATCGTTGGCGAACGCCAGATCGAATTTGTCGCGCAGCGCCAGCAGGCCGGCCATCGCTGACTCGGACGAGCAGTCCATGCGGATGATACCGTCGTGATCCAGGTGCATAAAGCGGAAGGTCTGATCGATGGAGTCGTTCACCAGCGTCAGATCCAGCTTGTAGTGTTCCGCCACGCGCTGCCAATAGGCGATGCCGGAACCGCCGAGCGGATCCACGCCCAGTTTCAGGCCGGCGCGTTGAATGGCCGGCATGTCGACCACGTCAACCAGGCCTTCGACATAAGGCTGCACCAGATCTTTGGCGTGCAGGTGGCCGCTGTTCCAGGCCTTGTCCAGCGACTGACGCTGAACGCCTTTCAACTGTTGCGCCAGCAGATCGTTGGCGCGTTTTTCGATCACCGACGTCAGGTTGGTGTCGGCCGGGCCGCCGTTCGGCGGGTTGTACTTGATGCCGCCGTCTTCCGGCGGGTTGTGGGACGGCGTAATGACGATGCCGTCGGCCTGCGCGCCGCCGCGGCGGTTGTGGCACAGAATGGCGTGCGATACCGCCGGCGTTGGCGTGAAGCCGTTGTTTTCCTGCACGATCACATCGACGCCGTTGGCGGTCAGCACTTCCAGCACGGAAATAAAGGCCGGCTCGGACAACGCATGGGTGTCTTTACCCACGTAGCACGGGCCGGTGGTGCCCTGCTGATGACGAACTTCAGCGATCGCCTGGGCGATGGCGAGGATGTGCGCTTCGTTGAAGCTGTGGCGCTGCGCGCTGCCGCGGTGGCCGGAGGTGCCAAACTTCACCGCATGTGCGGCATTGCCGGCTTCCGGTTGCAGCACATAGTACTGCGACGTCAGCTGGGCTACGTTGATCAGATCGCTTTGGCGGGCGGGCTGCCCGGCACGTGGATTATTCGCCATCGACATATCTCCCTCATCCCTGTCGGTGACCGGGCAAATACGTCGCGCACGGCCATCATGACGGGCTGTTCGCTAAATTAGACGGTACCGCAAACTTTCTCGATCAGTTCCGCCGGGAACTGCATCGCCTGCATGATGTGTTCGATCATGCTGCGTTTGCGGCCGGTATTGGTATTGGTGATCACCCAGTAAGGGGTGCCAGGCACATGCTTCGGCTTGGTATGCGTGCCGTTGGCCAGCAGGGTCTGCTGATCGCCGGCGAAATAGGTGCGGGTACGGCCGGTCAACGCCTCGGTGGCGGCGGCAAAACCGGCGGCATCAAGGGTGTACAGCGTGGAGAGCACCAGCATGAAACGGTTGACCGCTTTGTTCTGCTCGGCGTATTCATCCGACAGCAGCAGTTCACGCACGGCGCGCACGCGATCGCGCGGACGCTGAACCGGCGCCGTTTTTTCCAGCTCGACGGACGGCGACGCACTGGCGGCAGGCAACGCGCGCACCGGCTGGCCGGCGGTAAATTTCAACATGCGGCGTAAAATATCGGACGCGCTTTCACCGATGTGTTGCGTGTGGCTGGCAATATAACGGTAAAGCTCTTCGTCGACTTCAATAGTTTTCATCTTTATCCAATACTGTTTTTTCTACTTAGAACCTGAAGCCAGATCCTGCATTCAAGCCATGGGATTATAAGGTTAAAAGCGCTGGGGCGAACACAACAATGTGCCTCCGGACGGCAAATGCAGACTAATACCTATAGCCGGCACTGCCAAGCCCGCGCCGCGAAAATTCCGCATGATTCATCGTGCGATTCAATCATGATACCCTAATCTGAATCTCTCTCAGTATGAACTTCGCCATGAAATTACATTATCAACTGCTGGCCGCCGAGTCAGACGCGCTGCCGGTGCTGCTGATCCACGGGCTGTTCGGCAATCTCGACAACCTGGGCGTGCTGGCGCGCGATCTGCATAAACAGCACACTGTGATCAAAGTCGATCTGCGCAACCACGGCCTCTCCCCGCGCGCCGACGACATGAACTACCCCGCCATGGCGCAGGATCTGCTGGCGCTGCTCGACGACCTGCAGCTGGAGAAAGCGATCGTCATCGGCCACTCGATGGGCGGCAAAGCGGCGATGGCGCTGACCGCCATCGCGCCCGAGCGCATCGCCAAGCTGATCGTCATTGACGTCGCGCCGGTGGATTACCAGACCCGACGCCATGACGAGATCTTCGCCGCGCTGAAGGCCGTCAGCGCCGCCGGCATTACCCAGCGCCAGGCGGCCGCCCAGTTGATGCGCGACTACCTGCAGGAAGAAGGCGTGATCCAGTTCCTGCTGAAGTCCTTCCATAACGGTGAATGGCGCTTCAACCTGCCGGTGCTGATCGAACGCTACGAAGACATCACCGGCTGGCAGGAAGTCCCGGCCTGGCCACACCCGACCCTGTTCATTCGCGGCGGCCTGTCGCCGTACGTGCAGGACAGCTACCGTGCAGACATCGCCCGCCAATTCCCGCAGGCACGCGCGCACGTCGTCGCCGGCACCGGCCATTGGGTGCACGCCGAAAAACCGGAAGCGGTGCTGCGCGCCATCCACCGTTTCCTCGGCGAAGCCTGAAAAACGCGCTTACCTGGCGAAAAAACGCGCTAAAGATAACGGCTTAGCGCGTTTAGCCCGCAGTTAGGCATTGTCGCCGCTCCATCTGCTGGGGTAATATGGCGCGCTATAATTTTGCCGCCGCGCCAGCGCGTTCGCGAACGCCGGTTCGGGGGTAAATTTGGGTTAGGGTTTATTGGCCCGAAGTGTGTTAACCGATGCCTCCGGAAGCGTGCGAGCGCTTTTTGATGCAAACTCCCTTGCAGTACCGCTACCTATGGCAAAAGAACAAACGGATCGCACGACGCTGGATCTGTTCGCAGATGAACGCCGTCCGGGGCGCCCGAAAACCAACCCGCTTTCCCGCGATGAACAGCTTAGAATCAATAAGCGCAATCAGTTACGGCGCGATAAAGTGCGCGGATTGCGGCGCGTAGAGCTGAAAATCAACGCGGATGCGGTGGACGCCCTGAACAAACTGGCGGAACAGCGCAACATCAGCCGCAGCGAACTCATCGAGCAGATGCTGTTGGCGCAACTGGCGGAAGAACAGCCGGAACATTGATCTCTTCGGCCGCACGCGCGGCGCGGCGTTAAGGACAACGCCGGATCGACCACGCTTTTCTTCATCCTTCGGCATCGCATAAATGCGATAAAACCCCGGCGCCACTTTCTGGCATGATACGCATTTACCGGTAAGAGACTGCGCCTGTCGGCGCCCGCCACCGTGGCGAAAGGCTCTTGCCATGGCATCATTTTAATCGGCGGCAGTGCCGGCGCCGAGTAATGCAATTAATTGAATTTAAAGGTTATACGCGATATGGCTACTGTAGGCATTTTCTTTGGCAGCGACACTGGCAATACCGAAAACATTGCCAAAATGATCCAGAAAATTCTCCAGAAACAGTTTGGCGACGACGTCTCTGAAGTGCACGACATCGCCAAAAGCAGCAAAGAAGACCTGGAAGGGTTCGATATCCTGCTGCTGGGTATCCCGACCTGGTACTACGGTGAAGCGCAGTGTGACTGGGACGATTTCTTCCCGACGCTGGAAGAAGTCGATTTCAACGGCAAACTGGTGGCGCTGTTCGGCTGCGGCGACCAGGAAGACTACGCGGAATACTTCTGTGACGCGATGGGCACCATCCGCGACATCATCGAACCGCGCGGCGCGGCCATCGTGGGCCACTGGCCGACCAAAGGCTACCACTTCGAAGCTTCCAAAGGCCTGGCGGACGACAACCACTTCATCGGTCTGGCGATCGACGAAGACCGTCAGCCGGAGCTGACCAACGAGCGCGTCGACGCCTGGGTCAAACAGATTGTCGAAGAGCTGAGCCTGGCCGATATCGTCGGCTAAACGCCGGGACTGGCGAAAGGTTGAACAAAGGCCCTGTAAAGTGCATAGTGTGCCGACAGGGCCGTCATCGGCAACAGGGATTGCTGCGATAGAAGCTACAGATTTGTAACTTCCCACCCCGTCACGGTAGACTGAGATATCGGTTTATCCCATCCATCAAGGCGTTGCATGCAAAACATGCAATAGTGCAATTATATCTTTGTTAACAACCGGCGGTTTCCATTTAGTACAACCGGTTCTATAATGAGACGCATTAACTCTTTGTGCCGACCGATGCCACAGGCGAGTACGCCTCAACTTGATTAGCATAGTAACAGGACTGAATTCGCATGACCGACAACAACATCGCATTGAAGAAGGCCGGCTTAAAAGTCACGCTTCCGCGACTCAAAATCCTGGAAGTACTGCAAAATCCGGAATGCCATCACGTCAGTGCGGAAGATTTGTACAAAAAACTGATTGATATGGGCGAAGAGATCGGCCTGGCAACGGTTTATCGCGTACTGAACCAGTTTGACGATGCGGGCATTGTGACACGTCACAACTTCGAAGGCGGCAAGTCCGTGTTCGAGCTGACCCAACAGCATCACCACGATCACCTGATTTGCCTGGACTGCGGCAAAGTGATCGAATTCAGCGACGAATCCATCGAAGTGCGCCAGCGTGATATCGCCAAGCAGCACGGCATCAAGCTCACCAACCACAGTCTGTACCTGTACGGCCACTGTGAAACCGGTGACTGCCGCGAAGACGAATCGCTGCACGACAAGAAATAAGCCTGACCGGCTATGAGAAACCGCCTCACATTGAGGCGGTTTTTTTATGCCCGCCGTACAACGGGCAAAAAAATCCCCGGACCAGCCGGGGAAAGATCATGTCATGAAATACTACAATTGCAGCGGCACTGCGACTCCACGTACTGCTCTCACTTCAACATCCGCCCCACGCCGGCACGCGCGGGGGCGAACGCATTCCCCCTTCGTTAAGCGGCCCGCCGCCATGACGACAGGCCGATGTGCCGGGCTTAGACCTTCTCGGCGCGGCTGTAACGTTTACCGTCCGGACTGACCGAACGCACCTGCACCTCACCCGATACCGCCGGCTTGGCCTTGGCGTCATAACGCTGCCACTGCTTGCCGCCGTCGGTGGAGTACTCGATGCCCAATCCCGGCAGCGCGATATTCGCTTCCAGCTTGCCGCCCGCCACGCGCGCGCCCGGCACCGGCAGACGGTAAGCGACGCCGCCTTTGTCCAGCTTGGCCAGTTCTCGTTGGCCCAGGATATTGGCGAAGCGCAACCAGTCTTTCTCCAGCGCCTTGGTGTCGACAAAGTGGGTTTCCCCGCCTTTGTATTCACGGCCGGCGCGATAGTCCTGCTCCCAACCGGCTCGGTGCCAGGCGCGTTCCGCCACCGACAGCGCGCGCGGGAAGATCATGT
The DNA here is from genome assembly GCF_052166845.1 of Serratia sp. CY71090. Classification (NCBI taxonomy): domain Bacteria; kingdom Pseudomonadati; phylum Pseudomonadota; class Gammaproteobacteria; order Enterobacterales; family Yersiniaceae; genus Serratia; species Serratia sp. CY71090. Next base: position 399,231 of record NZ_JBJNOA010000003.1, read on the forward strand.
ATTCCATCTGCGGATCGGTGCGCTGGGTTTCGCTCCACAGCTGAGCGGACAGACCGTAGGCGCCCGGCCACGGCTTGTCGCTTTTGGCGTTAAAGTGGTTGCCGTCGCGGTCGACCGAGGTTTCCGCGTTCTGCGGCATGTTGTCCGGCGCGAAGCTGAACACCTTGCGCTCGTCGCTGAAGCGGGTGCCCCAGTAGTAACCACGCTCGTCCGGGTTCACCTCGTAAGGGAAGTCCATGTAGACGTAGTCCGGGTTGGAGACCACCACTTCATATCCTTTGTTGGCCCAGTCGTTGACGCTATCGAAACCGCCCCAATACAACGTATCCCAGAAGTTGACGCCCACGCGCGAGGTGGCGAACGCCTTTGCGTTCTCGGCGTCTTTCAAGCCGTCTTGCCAGGCCTGCATTCTGTCGATGCCGTGCGCCTTCACCAGCTTGCTGACCTCCTGGCCGAAGTAGCTCGGCAGGTGTTCCATGTCGGCCACCTTGCCTTCTTTGATCATCGTCTGGCAAACCTGCGACTTGGCCCACGGCTTGTCTTCGTTGCTCTGGTCGATGATGCCTTTACCCGGCTCCGGTTTCGCTTTGTCGGTGTAGCCGGCGCCCAGGCGGATGTTTTTCGCCTCATCGCCGCCGAAGTGCCAGGTTTTGATCGGCTGCCCGGCTTCTTTATGCATCTGGGCAATCTCGCCAATCACCTTGTCGACAAAGCGCTGGGAGGAATCCAGGCACGGGTTCAGGTAGCTCTGGCGGTTAAAGAACTGCACCGAGGTGGTATTGGAGGTATCGGTCGGATCCACCAGGCGGAATTCGTTGGCCTCCTGCTCTTTGCCGGCGGCATGCAGCTTTTTATAGCGCGCCTCCATCGACACCACCGCGGCGCGGGCGTGCGCCGGCATGTCGATCTCCGGGATCACCTCAATCTGGCGCGCCTGGGCGTATTTGATGATGTCGATGTAGTCCTGACGAGTGAAGAAACCGCCGTAGACATCCGGCCCCTGGCCGTACTGCGGCAGCAGGCAGGTGGTTTCGCTCAGATCGTGGCAGCGCTGGCCGCCGACTTCCGTCAGCTCCGGCAAACCGGGGATCTCGATGCGCCAGCCTTCGTCATCGCTCAAGTGGAAGTGGAATTTATTGAGCTTGTAAGCCGCCATCTGATCCAGCAGGCGCAGCACCGCGTCCTTCTTATGGAAGTTGCGCGCCACGTCAAGGAAAATGCCGCGATACTGGAAGCGCGGCGCATCGCTGGCGTCGAGCGTGGCGATCTTGCCGCTGCCGTCGCTCGGCACTAACGACAGGATCGACTGCAACCCGTAGAACACCCCGGCCTGATCGAAGCCGATCACCCGCGCCTCTTTCTTACCGATTTTCAGCTCATAAGCGCCCGACACCGCCATCGCGCCTTTAAACTTGCCCGGCTGGATGTCGGTCTTGATCGGGTAACCGTTGGCCTGAACCGGCACGCCCAGCAGCGCGAAGCGCTGGTTGACGACGTCCGCCGCCGGCTTGACCAGCGTGCTCAGATCCGGCGATACCCCTTTGCGCAGGTCGGCGTCCTGTGCGTGCACTTTCACCTGCATCGGTGTCGGCACGATCTGGCCGCGCAGCGCGCCGGCGGGCAGCGTCTGCAGATCGGCATTGCTGACAAAGCGCGAAGCCGGCGTCATCAGAATGTTTTTGTCGTCCTTGGTGCGCTTCCACTGATCGCCGGTGAACGGCGCCACGAACTGGTCCAGGTTTTCGGTGTCGGTATTCGCCAGCATTTTCGGCTTGGCGTCGCCGGAGGTGGCATACCAGCGCGGCAGGAAGTCGTTTCTGAACAGCTGCCAGTATTCGGCGACCACCGGGATTTCCACCGCCTTGCCGGCCGGGAAACCGCTGAATTTGGCGGTCGGCTCCAGCTTGTACAGATCGCCGGTCAGATGCGCGATCTTGAACTGATCGTTATCCACCCGCAAGGTCTGGCGCGGGCTGTGGAAATAGATGACCCAGTCCTTGCCGTCGATCGCCTGCCCGTCGTTGCTGAGGGTGAACAACACCCGGTTGCATGAGGCCCAGTCGGCGCCCAGCGCCGCGCAATCCACGCCGTTTTCGCCGGCGCGGTTATCCAGCATTTTCACGTTCAGCTTCAGCTGGCTCAGCTGATCCACCAGCTGTTGATCGGCCATGGCATTACCCATGCCGCCCAGGAATCCCATCGTTGCCGTCAAAGCGGCAAGCGCGCTCAGTTTGAATGCGTTCATCTTCTCGTCCTTCTTAATTATTGTTATCGCGAATTTCTTGCCACAGCTTGCCGCACTTGGCGTCGTAAGCCTGACCGTTACCGCTGTGCACCGCCATAATGCAGTTCTGATAATCCATCACCCGCACCGTTTCCTGCTCAGCAAACTGCTGGTGCTGTTTCTCTTGTTTCAGCACGTTCAGCACCGCCTTGCAGGGCTGCAGACGCTCCGGCGAACCTTCGGCGGTGTTGATGCAGGCGCTGTAAGCCTGCTTCAATTTGGCGTCTTCCGGCGGCGCGGCGGGTTGCGCGCAGGCGCTCAAGGCCGCGGCGGCCGCCAACATCAGCATGATTTTTTTCATCGTTGAATTCCCTTAACTGCCCCCGGCGACGAGGCCGGGGAACGCATCAGAAGATGGTGAATGGCGCGATGACCATGAACTTGACGTCTTTCTCGTCCTGGAAGATGTTGCCGTAACCGCCGCCCCAGCTCGGGATGTTGGTGTGGTTGTCATACTGGGTGTAGTGCAGCTTGATCAGCGTGCCCTTGGCGCGCCCTTCCTGGATGGTGTACATCGCGTCCAGGCTCCAGGCGCTCTCTTTCAGGCGCTGGCTCTGATCGTAGATCGGGTTGGTGCTCGGCTTGGCGTCCCAGGCGTAAACGTAGGAGCCGCCGACCGCCATGCCCGGCAGGTTCCAGTTGCTGAGGTCATACATCACGCCGGCGTACACCGCTTTCTCGCCGTTGGCGTTAAAGTCGGAGCGGTTATCCCACCACACATCCAGGCGGCCGTTGGACGAGGCGTAGGTCGGGGTCATGCGCTGCAGGAAGAAGCCCTGGTTGCCTTCCGCCTTGACCATGGTGCCTTCCAGACGCCAGTTGAACTGGCCGGTGGTGTAACCGAAGGTCAGCGCCTGCAGCCAGGCCAGCCCGTCGTAGATGCTGTTCGGATCGTTCTTGTCGCTGATGCGATCTTCCGCACCGTAGAACTGGTAACTGGTGGTCAGCGGGTTGCCCAGCACATCGAATTTGTAAGACGCCTTGGTGAAGTACTGATTCACGTAACCCTGGGCCTGGCCGAAGGCGGCTTCCAGCACCAGATCGTTTTTGAAATCGTACTTGGCGCCCAGCGAGTGCAGGTAGGAGACGCGGGTTTTCTTATCGTTCTGGCGGAAGTCGTCCACCTCGATATGCCACGGCGCCTTGTATTTGTCGGCCCACATGTAGGAGAAGCTCAACGCGCCGGCATCGCCGTAGTCGAACTTGGCGCCGGCCTCGGCGCCCTGATAGGTGCCCGGCATAAAGCTCCAGTGCGGCGCCAGCAGGGTTTGGCCGCTCGGCTGAATATAGCCGGCGCGCGCCCAGACCGGGCCGTATTTGAACTTGGCGGCGGCTTTGTACAGGCTGACGCCGCCTTTGTCACCGGAATAGTCTTCGTCGTAGGTACGGTTTTTTGAGGAGAACGCGATCTCGTTCGGGTGGCCGCTGGCGCTGGATTCAGCCAGCTCGATGGCGGTAAAGGCACCGACATCCAAGCCGAACATGTCCCAGGCGTAGCCCGAGGCGAAATCCAGGCTCAGGTTGGCGGTAGAGTGCGACAGGTTGGTGGTGTATTGGTTGTAATCCTTGCTGTCCGGATTGAGATCTTTACGGTCGCGCTCACGTTGCCAGTAATAGATGCCGCCGGTCAGCGTGGAATCATCGATAAACCCTGCGGCTTTCGCCTCAGGCGCCATGGCAAACCCTGTTCCCAACAGCGCGCCCGCGACTGCGAGCGCCAGCGTTTTACGCTGAGCACCGTGCGTACCCATATTGAAATTCCTCTTTGACTTAACTTAAAAGTTGCAGCCGCCTGTGTTCACCACTGCCCTGCACGACTGCCAATAAAAAACCCGAACGGGTAAAAAAAATTGCCGACGAGATGTTATTCCCACAGCACTAATTGCTACAGACAGACTATTTTTCGCGACGCGAATTATCAAATGAAAAATGCGGGAGATTTGTCAAAATATGACAAGGAGCACATATCAGTGAGATTTTGTTACGCCAGTGTTCATGGAAGGTGTCGAATAAAAAATTCAATTAAATCAGAATAAATTGAGATACAAGGTCAACCAGAGACGATTAATGGTTTCAGCCTGACCAAATCCGTCATTCAGACAATAAAAATTGAGAGCGCTCTCCAAATGAAATTAATTCGCATCACGAATATATAAGTAAAAATTAAGGCTATTAAGTCCAATATCAGAAAACTTATTGATTAACGCACCGAGGTTAATTAAGCACAGCCCGGAATAACGCTGCAGGAATAGATGATTTGCTCAATGGCAGACATAAAAAAAGCGCGGCCTAAGCCGCGCTGATTCATTAATTTCCAAGGCGAATAAGATTAGCCTTCGATTTTCGCCCAGGTATCACGCAGGCCAACGGTGCGGTTAAACACCAGATGGTCGGCCGACGAGTAACGGTTGTCGGCACAGAAGTAGCCTTCACGCTCGAACTGGTAGGCCTTCTCCGGCTGGGCTGCCGCCAGACTCGGCTCAACGAAACCGTGCTTGATGACCAGCGATTCCGGGTTGATGGTAGAGAGGAAATCCTCCGCCGCGCCCGGGTTAGGCACGCTGAACAGGCGATCGTACAGGCGAATTTCCGCCGGCAGCGCGTGCGCCGCGGACACCCAGTGGATCACGCCCTTCACCTTGCGGCCGTCGGCAGGATCTTTGCTCAGCGTTTCCGCATCGTAGCTGCAGAAGATGGTGGTGATCTCGCCCGCTTCGTCCTTCTCGACGCGCTCGGCCTTGATCACGTACGCATTGCGCAGACGCACTTCCTTGCCCAGCACCAGACGCTTGTACTGCTTGTTGGCTTCTTCGCGGAAGTCGGCGCGATCGATATAGATCTCGCGGCTGAACGGCACATCGCGGCTGCCCATTTCCGGCTTGTTCGGGTGGTTAGGCATGGTGACCATTTCCACCGCATCGCCCATGTTCTCGATGACGATTTTCACCGGATCCAGCACCGCCATGGCGCGCGGGGCGTTCTCGTTCAGATCGTCGCGAATGCAGGATTCCAGCGCCACCATCTCGACGTTGTTGTCTTGCTTGGTCACGCCGATGCGCAGGCAGAACTCGCGAATCGAGGCGGCGGTATAACCGCGGCGGCGCAGACCGGAGACGGTCGGCATGCGCGGGTCATCCCAACCTTCGACGATCTTCTCGGCCACCAGTTGGTGCAGCTTGCGCTTCGACATGATGGCGTATTCGAGGTTCAGACGCGAAAACTCGTACTGCCGCGGGTGGCAAGGAATGGTGATGTTATCCAGCACCCAGTCATACAGACGGCGGTTATCCTGGAACTCCAGGGTGCACAGCGAATGGGTGATCCCTTCCAGCGCATCGGAAATGCAGTGGGTGAAATCGTACATCGGGTAGATGCACCATTTGTCGCCGGTCTGGTGGTGTTCGGCGAACTTGATGCGGTACAGCACCGGGTCGCGCATCACGATAAACGGCGAAGCCATATCGATCTTGGCGCGCAGGCAGGCGGCGCCTTCGGCGAACTCGCCGTTGCGCATCTTCTCGAACAGCGCCAGGTTCTCTTCCACGCTGCGGTCGCGGTACGGGCTGTCTTTGCCCGGCGAGGTCAGGGTGCCGCGATATTCACGGATCTGCTCCGGCGACAGCTCATCGACGTAGGCCAGCCCCTTGGTAATCAGCTCAACCGCATACTGATGCAGCTGATCGAAATAGTCTGAGGAGTAATGAACGTTGCCGCTCCACTCAAAGCCCAGCCACTCCACGTCGTGCTTGATTGACTCCACGAACTCGATGTCTTCTTTCACCGGGTTGGTGTCATCGAAACGCAGGTTGCACTGGCCCTGATAGTCCTTGGCGATGCCGAAGTTCAGGCAGATGGACTTGGCGTGGCCGATATGCAGATAGCCGTTAGGCTCCGGCGGGAAACGGGTATGTACCGACGTGTGTTTCCCCGACGCCAGATCTTCATCGACGATCTGACGGATAAAATTGGTTGGGCGGGCTTCAGCCTCACTCATTTCACTGTTCCTCAATGCAAAGCGCTACACATAACCGCCTATGATCCAACAAGCCACGTCTGGAAACAACCGTTTGTTTCACGAAAAATGCGGCATATTGCACCATCGGCGCGCAGCGCACCGCCGTGGAGCGAGATGGGATAAAAAAAGCGGGAAGAGATCGCTCTCTTCCCGCCAAGTCGGGGCAAACTCCGCCATGATGCGTGACCGGCCCCGGGTACTACTCAGGTAAAAACAGCCTTATTTCTGGATCTCGTACAGCTTGGTCTGACCGGCGACCACAGAGCCGCTGGCCAGCGCCGCCAGGCCGGCATAGTCGTCAGAGTTGCTGACTACCACCGGGCTTATCATCGAACGCGCATTGGCGTTCAGGTAATCCAGATCCAGTTCCAGAATCGGTTGACCGGCTTTCACTTCCGCGCCCTCTTCCACCAGGCGTTTGAAGCCCTGGCCTTCCAGCGCGACGGTGTCGATCCCCATGTGCACCACGATCTCAGCGCCCTTGTCGGTTTCCAGGCAGAAGGCGTGGTTGGTATTGAAGATTTTCACCACGGTGCCGTCAGCCGGCGACACCACGATGTTGTCGGTCGGGCGAATCGCCAGGCCGTCGCCTACCGCCTTGCTGGCGAAGGCTTCGTCCGGCACCTGATCGAGTGCCACCACTTCACCGGTTACCGGCGCCACCAGCGTTTCAAACGCGGCTTTCGGCGCGTTCGGCACCGCCTGCGGTTTGGCTTCTGCAGCAGGGGCCGCCGCCGGAGCCGCCGCTGCCGCTACCGGGCCGGACGCGATCACGTTGCGCATCGCGCTGGCGATAAGTTCGGCACGGGTGCCGACGATCACTTGCACGCTTTGCTTGTTCAGGCGGATAACGCCCGATGCGCCGAGGCGTTTCGCCAATGCGTCGTTCACCAGCGCGGAGTCTTTCACGTTCAGGCGCAGACGGGTGATGCAGGCATCGATGCCGGTCAGGTTGTCGGAACCGCCGATCGCGCCGACGTAGCGACGGGCCAGCGTGGTGGTTTCGTTCTCGTCTTTACCGGCGTTGCTGTCGACGTTGACGTCGTAGCCGTCGGTTTCGTCACCGGCAACCGCCAGTTCGCGGCCCGGGGTCATCAGGTTGAACTTATTGATAGTGAAGCGGAACACCACGTAGTAGATGACGAAGAACACCAGGCCTTGCGGGATCAGCATGTACCAGTGAGTCGCCAGCGGGTTGCGGGAAGACAGCACCATATCCACCAGGCCGGCGCTGAAGCCGAAACCGGCGATCCAGTGCATGCTGGCGGCGATGAACACCGAGATACCGGTCAGCACGGCGTGGATCACGTACAGCACCGGCGCCACGAACATGAAGGAGAATTCCAGCGGTTCGGTGATACCGGTAAAGAAGGCGGCGAACGCGGCCGCCAGCATGATGCCCGCCACTTTGGCTTTGTTCTCAGGACGCGCGCAGTGATAAATGGCCAGCGCCGCACCCGGCAGACCGAACATCATAATCGGGAAGAAGCCCGCCTGATAACGGCCGGTGATGCCGACAACCGCTTTACCGGCTTCGATCGACTGCTGGCCGCCGAGGAAGTTAGGAATATCGTTGATGCCGGCCACGTCGAACCAGAACACCGAGTTCAGCGCGTGGTGCAGGCCAACCGGAATCAGCAGGCGGTTGAAGAAGGCATAGATGCCCGCGCCGACCGAGCCCATTTTCTGGATGTGTTCACCGAAGTTCACCAGACCGTTGAAGATCACCGGCCAGATGTACATCAGAATGAAAGCCACCAAGATCATCAGGAAGGAGATGAGGATCGGCACCAGGCGGCGGCCGCTGAAGAACGACAGCGCCTTAGGCAGCTCGACGCCGCTGAAGCGGTTGTACACTTCGGCGGAAATGATGCCCACCAGAATACCGACGAACTGGTTCTGGATCTTGCCGAACGCGGCAGGCACCTGATCCAGCGGGATCTTCTGAATCATCGACACGGCGGCCGGCGAACAGAGGGTGGTCAGCACCAGGAAACCAACGAAGCCGGTCAACGCGGCGGCGCCGTCCTTGTCTTTGGACATACCGTAGGCCACGCCGATAGCGAACAGCACCGACATGTTGTCGATGATAGCGGAGCCGGATTTAATGAAGAAAGCGGCGAGCGCGTTGTCGCCGCCCCAACCAACAGGGTCAATCCAGTACCCGACGCCCATCAAGATGGCGGCGGCGGGCAGCGTGGCGACCGGCACCATCAGCGCCCGTCCCACCTTTTGCAAATAACTAAGAATGTTCACCTTTTCCCCCTATGTTGTCCGCGGACGGACCCTATTAGTAGTTTATTTGGAGCTCTCACTACCTTTTTAGAAAAAACGCATGGCACGTATCACTCATGCCGAGTGTAAAAAATTTATTTTGTATCGCAAATTAAAACCTCCCTTTTTGTGATAAATATCACCAAAAAGTAGTCTTTACCTCCCAGATTGCTGGCCATCACACAAAACTTATTTTATCATTCAAAAAATCAACCGGACGGACGATTCACGCGAGAATCATAAAGCTGGGTTACGCTTAGGACTCCCGCAGGCCCGTACAGTATAGCTTTAGTTTACTTATCCCAAGAGGTGTTAGATGAGACTTATCCCACTGAAAGATACCGCACAAGTCGGCAAATGGGCCGCGCGTCATATCGTTCAACGCATCAACGCATTCAAGCCAACCGCAGAGCGCCCGTTTGTACTCGGCCTGCCTACCGGCGGCACGCCGCTGGAAGCCTACAAACATCTGATTGCGATGCACAAAGCAGGTGAAGTAAGCTTTAAGCATGTTGTGACTTTCAACATGGACGAGTACGTTGGCCTGCCGCAGGAACACCCGGAAAGCTACCACACCTTCATGTACCGCAACTTCTTTGATCACGTTGATATTCCTCGTGAAAATATCAACCTGCTGAACGGCAACGCCGCGGATGTCGACGCCGAGTGCCGCCAGTACGAAGAGAAGATCAAGTCTTACGGCAAAATTAACCTGTTCATGGGCGGCGTGGGCATCGACGGCCATATCGCGTTCAACGAGCCGGCTTCGTCCCTGGCTTCGCGCACCCGCATCAAAACGCTGACCGAAGACACCCGCATCGCCAACTCGCGCTTCTTCGGCGGCGACGTCAGCCTGGTGCCGAAATATGCGCTGACCGTCGGCGTGGGTACGCTGTTGGACGCGGAAGAAGTGATGATCCTGGTGACCGGCCACGCCAAGGCGCAGGCGCTGGAAGCCGCGGTGGAAGGCAACATCAACCACATGTGGACCATCAGCTGCCTGCAGCTGCACGCCAAAGCGGTGGTGGTGTGCGACGAACCGGCCACCATGGAACTGAAAGTCAAAACCGTCAAATACTTCCGCGAGTTAGAAGCGGAAAGCGTGAAAAGTCTTTAATCTTTGCAGGGGGCTACGATGTTCGCTTTAACCCACGGCCGAATCTATACCGGCCACGACGTACTTGATGACCATGCAGTCATTATCGCTGATGGGCTGATCGAGAAAGTCTGCCCGGTGGCTGAATTGCCCGCCGGCATCGAAACGCGCGACCTGGGTGGCGCCATCCTGGCCCCCGGGCTTATCGACGTGCAGTTGAACGGCTGCGGCGGCGTCCAGTTCAACGATTCGCTGGAAGCGATCTCGGAAGAAACGCTGGAGATCATGCAGCGCGCCAACGAGAAATCCGGCTGCACCAGCTATCTGCCGACGCTGATCACCAGCAGCGACGAATTCATGAAGCACAGCGTCGACGTGATGCGCGCTTATCTGCAAAAGCACCAAAACCAGGCGTTGGGCCTGCACCTGGAAGGGCCGTACCTCAGCCCGGTGAAAAAAGGCACCCACAACCCGGCGTTCATTCGCAAGCCGACTCAGGACATGATCGATTACCTGTGCGCCAACGCCGACGTGATCACCAAAGTGACGCTGGCGCCGGAAATGGTTGAGCCGCACTTTATCAAGCAGCTGACCGAGGCCGGCATCGTGGTCTCCGCCGGCCACTCGAACGCCACCTACGATCAGGCGCGCACCGGCTTCGCCGCCGGCATCAGCTTCGCCACCCACCTGTACAACGCCATGCCGTATATCACCGGCCGCGAACCGGGGCTGATGGGGGCTATCTTCGACACGCCGGAGGTCTATACCGGCATCATCGCCGACGGCCATCACGTGGCCTGGGCGAGTATCCGTAACGCCAAACGCCTGAAAGGTGATAAATTGGTCTTGGTCACCGACGCGACCGCACCGGCGGGTGCAGATATTGACCAATTTATTTTCGCCGGTAAAACAATATACTATCGGGACGGGCTGTGCGTGGATGAGAACGGCACCCTGAGCGGTTCCGCGCTGACCATGATCGAAGCGGTGCAAAACAGCGTCGAGCATATCGGCATCGCGCTGGACGAAGCGCTGCGCATGGCGACGCTGTACCCGGCGCGCGCGATCGGCGCCGATCGCCGTCTGGGCACCATCGAAGCCGGCAAGGTGGCTAACCTGACCGCCTTCACCCGTGATTTCAAGATCACCAAAACGCTCGTTAACGGTAACGAGGTTTAATTCAATGAACAGCGAGTAACATTATTGATGAGCACTGGCGGACAAGCACAAATAGGGAACGTTGACTTAGTCAAACAACTTAACGGCGCGGCAGTTTATCGCCTGATCGACCAACAGGGCCCGATCTCGCGCATTCAAATCGCCGAACTCAGCCAGCTCGCCCCCGCCAGCGTCACTAAGATTACTCGCCAGCTGCTGGAGCGCGGGCTGATCAAAGAAGTCGATCAGCAAGCCTCCACCGGCGGCCGCCGCGCGATCTCCATCGTGTCGGAAACCCGTCATTTCCATACCGTCGCGGTGCGTCTCGGCCGCCACGACGCCACCATCACGCTGTATGACATGAGCGGTAAATCGCTCAGCGAAGAACACTATCCGCTGCCGGAACGCACCCAGGAAACACTGGAGAATGCGCTGTTCGCCGCCATCGCCCAATTCATCGAAGCGAACCAGCGCCGCCTGCGCGAACTGATCGCCATCGCGGTGATCCTGCCTGGCCTGGTGGATCCGGCGCTGGGCGTGGTGCGCTATATGCCGCACATCAGCGTCAGCAACTGGGCGCTGGTAGACAACCTGCAGCAGCGCTTTAACGTCACCAGCTTCGTCGGCCACGACATCCGCAGCCTGGCGCTGGCGGAGCACTACTTCGGCGCCACCCGCGACTGTGAAGACTCGATTCTGGTGCGCCTGCACCGCGGCACCGGCGCCGGCATCATCGTTAACGGGCAGATTTTTCTCGGCAACAACGGCAACGTCGGTGAGATCGGCCATATCCAGATCGATCCGCTCGGCGAACGCTGCCACTGCGGCAACTTCGGCTGCCTGGAGACGGTGGCCGCCAACGCGGCGATCGAACAGCGCGTGCGCCAACTGCTGAGCCAGGGCTACCCGAGCAAACTGACGCTGGAAGACTGCGGCATCAACGCCATCTGCAAGGCCGCCAACCGCGGCGATCTGCTGGCCAGCGAAGTGATCGAACACGTCGGCCGCTATCTGGGCAAGGCGGTGGCCATCGCCATCAACCTGTTCAATCCGCAGAAGGTGGTGATCGCCGGTGAGATCACCGAAGCGGACAAGGTGCTGCTGCCGGCGATCCAGAGCTGCATCAATACCCAGGTGCTGAAGGACTTCCGCAAAAACTTGCCGGTGGTGACCTCCGAACTCAATCATCGCTCGGCGATCGGCGCTTTCGCCCTGGCCAAACGCGCGATGCTCAACGGCGTGCTCTTGCAGCGATTGCTGGAAAGCTGATCCGCCGCTTCTGGCAGGTGTGTTATCGTCACCCCTTGCCTGCCGTAATCATGAGAAACAGCGACAAATGAAAATCAAAAACGTTATATGCGATATCGACGGCGTGCTGCTGCATGACAATACGCCGGTGCCCGGCGCCGATCTGTTCCTGGCGCGCATCCAGGAACAAGGCATGCCGCTGGTGGTGCTGACCAACTACCCGTCACAGACCGCACAGGATTTGGCGAACCGCTTCGCCGCCGCCGGGCTGGAAGTGCCGGAGAGCGCGTTCTATACCTCGGCGATGGCCACCGCCGACTTCCTGCGCCGTCAGGAAGGCAAAAAAGCCTATGTGGTCGGCGAAGGCGCGCTGATCCATGAGCTGTACAAAGCCGGTTTCACCATCACCGACATCAACCCGGATTTTGTGATCGTCGGTGAAACTCGCTCTTACAACTGGGACATGATGCACAAAGCCGCCTACTTCGTCAGTAACGGCGCGCGCTTTATCGCGACCAATCCGGATAGCCACGGCCACGGCTTCTCGCCGGCCTGCGGCGCCCTGTGCGCGCCCATCGAGAAGATCACCGGCCGCAAGCCGTTTTATGTCGGCAAGCCCAGCCCGTGGATCATTCGCGCCGCACTGAACAAAATGCAGGCGCACTCGGAAGAGACGGTGATCGTCGGCGACAACCTGCGCACCGACATTCTGGCGGGCTTCCAGGCCGGCCTGGAAACCGTGCTGGTGCTGTCCGGCGTCTCCACGCTGAGCGACATCGAAACCATGCCGTTCCGTCCGAGCTACGTCTACCCTTCCGTCGCCGATATCACCATCTTCTGATGCGGCCATGGCGGCCGCCCGGCCGCCATTATTTCCTTCTCCCTCAGCGTCAGTTTGAATTTAATTCGTTCATGGCCACAAAAGGTTTCAGCCTGCCTGCGCTAAAAATCCTCATTATAAATTTACGCCCCGCCAATAGCTGATATTGCCGGCGAGCGGAAAACTCTTACCCCTAATTAATGAGGCTACCATGAGCACCAATAACATTATTAATGCCGTCGCCGCCGATGACGCGGCCATTATGCCGTCTATCGCCAATAAAAAGATCCTGATGGGTTTCTGGCACAACTGGGCCGCCGGCGCCAGTGACGGCTACCAGCAAGGGCAGTTCGCCACGATGAACCTGACCGACATTCCCGCCGAATACAACGTGGTGGCCGTCGCCTTTATGAAAGGCCAGGGCATCCCGACCTTCAAGCCTTACAACCTGTCCGACGCCGAGTTCCGCCGCCAGGTGGGCGTGCTGAACAGCCAGGGCCGCGCGGTGCTGATCTCCCTCGGCGGCGCAGACGCGCATATCGAGCTAAAGACCGGCGATGAAGACAAGCTGAAAGACGAGATTATTCGCCTGGTGGAAGTCTATGGCTTCGACGGCCTGGATATCGATCTGGAACAGGCGGCGATCGGCGCCGCCAATAATAAAACCGTCTTGCCTGCGGCATTGAAAAAAGTAAAAGACCATTACGCCGAGCAGGGAAAAAACTTTATTATCAGCATGGCGCCGGAATTCCCGTATTTACGCACCAACGGCACCTACCTGGATTATATCAACGCCCTAGAAGGCTATTACGACTTTATCGCGCCGCAATATTACAATCAGGGCGGCGACGGTATTTGGGTGGATGAACTCAACGCCTGGATCACGCAGAATAACGACGCCATGAAAGAGGACTTCCTCTACTATCTGACGGAAAGCCTGGTCACCGGCACCCGCGGCTATGCGAAGATCCCGGCGGCGAAATTCGTCATCGGCCTGCCAAGCAACAACGATGCCGCCGCCACTGGCTACGTGATCGACAAACAGGCGGTGTATAACGCTTTCTCGCGTCTCGACGCCAAAAACCTGTCGATCAAGGGCCTGATGACCTGGTCAATCAACTGGGACAACGGCAAGAGCAAAGCCGGCGTCGCCTACAATTGGGAGTTCAAAACCCGCTATGCGCCGCTGATTCAGGGCGGCGTCACCCCACCGCCGGGAAAGCCTAATGCGCCGACGGCGCTGACGGTCGCCGAGCTGGGCGCCACCTCGCTGAAACTGAGCTGGGCCGCCGCCACCGGCGCCTCACCGATCGCCAGCTACACCGTCTACCGCAACGGCAACCCGATCGGCCAAACCGCCGGTCTGTCGCTGGCCGACGGCGGTCTGACGCCGGCGACCCAGTACAGCTACTTCGTTACCGCGACCGACAGCCAGGGCAATACCTCGCTGCCGAGCAGCGCGCTGGCGGTCAAAACCGCCAACGACGGCACGCCGCCCGATCCGGGGGCGCCCGAGTGGCAGAACAACCACAGTTACAAGGCTGGCGACGTGGTGAGCTATAAAGGCAAGAAATATACCTGTATCCAGGCGCACACCTCCAACGCCGGCTGGACGCCGGACGCCGCCTTCACCCTGTGGCAGCTCATCGCCTAATCGCTAATCGATTGCCGGCCAAACTGGCCGGCAATCCCGCCATCACGCTAAAAATTGCATAATCGATAATTTTTCGCGTCGATAACTGAACATCCGTTAAAAACCACACCTAAGCAAACAACTATTTATCAACGCATGGCTAAAACACTTGCATCTCTCGCAGCTTTTGGCGCATTTTCATAACCACAGCGCAGCAAAACCGGGTTATCGCTGATAAATCGGCAATGCTGCCCATAACAACATCACAGTCATAAAAGCCCGTTAGGAGAGTTGTATGTGTTCTATTTTCGGTGTGCTCGATCTGAAGTCCGATCCCGTTGAACTGCGTAAGAAAGCGCTGGAGCTGTCACGTCTGATGCGCCACCGCGGCCCGGATTGGTCCGGCGTTTACGCCAGCGACAAAGCCATTCTGGCTCACGAACGCCTGTCGATCGTCGACGTCAATAATGGCGCTCAACCGCTGTACAACGCTGCGCACACCCACGTTCTGGCGGTCAACGGCGAAATTTACAACCATCAGGCGCTGCGCCAACAGTTGAGCGACCGCTACGCGTTCCAGACCGGTTCCGACTGTGAAGTGATCCTGGCGCTGTACCAGGAGAAAGGCCCGGACTTCCTCGACGATCTGCAAGGCATGTTCGCCTTCGCCCTGTATGACACCGAAAAAGACGCCTACCTGATCGGCCGCGATCACCTGGGCATCATTCCGCTGTACATGGGCCACGACGAGCACGGCAACCTGTACGTCGCCTCGGAAATGAAAGCGCTGGTGCCAGTGTGCCGCACCATCAAGGAATTCCCGGCCGGCAGCTACCTGTGGAGCCAGGACGGTGAGATTCGTGAATATTATCGCCGCGACTGGTTCGATTACGACAGCGTCAAGGACAACGTGACCGACGCCGCCGCCCTGCGCACCGCGCTGGAAGAGTCGGTGAAAAGCCACCTGATGTCCGACGTGCCTTACGGCGTGCTGCTGTCGGGCGGGCTGGATTCCTCGGTCATTTCGGCGATCACCAAGAAGTACGCCGCGCGCCGCGTGGAAGATCAGGAACGCAGCGAGGCCTGGTGGCCACAGCTGCACTCCTTCGCCGTCGGCCTGGAGGGCTCGCCGGATCTGCGCGCCGCGCAGGAGGTGGCCAACCATCTGGGCACCGTGCACCATGAAATCCACTTCACCGTACAGGAAGGCCTGGACGCCATCCGCGACGTGATTTATCACATCGAAACCTACGACGTCACCACCATTCGCGCCTCGACGCCAATGTACCTGATGTCGCGCAAAATCAAGGCGATGGGCATCAAGATGGTGCTTTCCGGCGAAGGCGCGGACGAAGTGTTCGGCGGCTACCTGTACTTCCATAAGGCGCCGGACGCCCGCGAATTCCACGAAGAGACCGTACGCAAACTGCTGGCGCTGCACATGTTCGACTGCGCGCGCGCCAACAAGGCGATGTCCGCCTGGGGCGTCGAAGCCCGCGTGCCGTTCCTGGACAAGAAATTCCTCGACGTGGCGATGCGCATCAACCCGAAAGATAAAATGTGCGGCAACGGCAAAATGGAAAAACACATCGTTCGCGAATGTTTCGAGTCCTATTTGCCGGCCAGCGTGGCCTGGCGCCAGAAAGAGCAGTTCTCCGACGGCGTCGGCTACAGCTGGATCGACACGCTAAAAGAGGTGGCTGCGCAGCAAATCAGCGATCAACAGCTCGAAACCGCGCGTTTCCGCTTCCCGTACAACACGCCGACCTCGAAAGAAGGCTACCTGTACCGCGAAATCTTCGAGGAGCTGTTCCCGCTGCCGAGCGCCGCCGAATGCGTGCCGGGCGGCCCGTCCGTCGCCTGCTCGTCCGCCAAGGCCATCGAATGGGACGAATCGTTCAAGAAGATGGACGATCCTTCCGGCCGCGCCGTCGGCGTGCACCAGGCCGCCTATAAATAATCGCGCGGCGTTTTCCCTTGGGGCGGGCCTCTTGGCCCGCCTTTTTGTTGCCTTTTCCGCCCGCCAACTGCCTGAATTGCCGATTTTATCGCCATAATGTTCACAACCCAGACAAACGGCGCTTCCGGGCGCTTTTTCGGGAAAAAACTTGTTGACGCAAATCGGTCATATACGCATAATGCGCCCCGCAACGCCGATGAAGGCAAAGCAAAAAAAGAGGGCTACGTAGCTCAGCTGGTTAGAGCACATCACTCATAATGATGGGGTCACAGGTTCGAATCCCGTCGTAGCCACCATCTCTTTTTTGCATTTGCGGGAGTGGCGAAATTGGTAGACGCACCAGATTTAGGTTCTGGCGCCGCAAGGTGTGCGAGTTCAAGTCTCGCCTCCCGCACCATTTCTCTTCATCGTCGGCGCAGTATGTTGATGGGGTATCGCCAAGCGGTAAGGCACCGGTTTTTGATACCGGCATTCCCTGGTTCGAATCCAGGTACCCCAGCCATATTCTTTCGGGAACGGGGTTTCAACATAAGATTTGTTTGCAGGTGGGGTATCGCCAAGCGGTAAGGCACCGGTTTTTGATACCGGCATTCCCTGGTTCGAATCCAGGTACCCCAGCCATAACAAACTGCTTGCAAATCAAAGAAGTAAAAAGTAACATCGGCTACGTAGCTCAGCTGGTTAGAGCACATCACTCATAATGATGGGGTCACAGGTTCAAATCCCGTCGTAGCCACCATAATTGGGGTGTCGCCAAGCGGTAAGGCTCTGGTTTCTGATACCAGCATACCCAGGTTCGAATCCTGGCACCCCAGCCATATTTAGAAAAGCCCGCTTCGGCGGGCTTTTTGCTGTCTGGCGTTCTGCCATCCTTAATAGGCCCAGCCGCAGCTGAGCCCTGTCGGTTACAATCCCAAGGCGTACTTCAACGCATGTTCTTTCAACTTGCCCGCCCGCTGCGCGGCCATCAGCGCCAGATTGCGCGCCACGTTCAGCGGAGCCAGATTATTGCTGAAGGCGGTATAAAATAGATCCATCCCGCTCTGCATCAGCAGATTGTCGGTACGGCGGCGGCGTTGATAGCGCAGCAGCACCGCCTCGCTGCTCCAGTCCTCTCCCTGCTCCCGCGCCTCGCTCAACACGCTCAGCAAGGCATCCACGTCGCGATATCCCAGATTGACGCCCTGTCCGGCCAGCGGGTTGATGGTATGCGCCGCATCCCCCAGCAGCGCCAACCCCGGCAGCACGTAGCGCTGCGCATGACGCCGCGTCAACGGGAACGATCCGGCGGCGTGCACCTTGACCGGGCCCAGCCGCGCTGGAAAAGCGGCGGCGATCTCGCGCTCCAGCTGCGCCGGCGGCATCGCCTGCAGTTGGCGAATGCGCTGCGGGCTGTCATACCACACCAGCGATGCCCAGCTGTCGTACAGCGGCAGGAAGGCGCGCGGCCCGGACGGGAAGAAGCGCTGCCAGGTCACATCCTGCTGCGGCGCGCCGGTATCGACGGTGATCAGCATGCACGCCTGACGATACTGCCAGCCGTTGGTGCCGATCGCCGCCAGCTTGCGCACCTGCGAGTTGGCGCCATCGGCGCCGATAACCAGCCGCGCCTGCAGCGTTTCACCGCTGTCCAGCGTCAACTGCCAGGCCTTGTCCGCCCGCTGCAGCGATTGCAGCCTGGCGGGGCACAGCAACGTCAGATTGGCGCACTGCGCGAACTGCTGCCACAGCGCCAGCTGCAGAATGCGGTTTTCCACCATAAAGCCCAGCTCCGGCAGCCCCAGTGACACCGCGTCGAACGCTACCCGCGACGATGCCCATTCCCAGGTCTCCAGCCGGCGATACGGCGCCGTGCGCATCGCCGTCACTGCGGACCAGGCGCCAAGCTGTTTCAGCAGCCCCACCGAGGTGCAGCCGATAGCGGAAATGCGCAGATCCGGCGGGCTTTGCGCCTCGAACGCCTGCGGCGCCTGATGTTCCAGCAACGCCACCGACCAGCCCGCCTGCGCCAGCCCGAGGGCCGCCGCCGCGCCGACCATGCCGCCGCCCACCACCACCGCGTCATACCGATTTTGAGATGTCTTCATATTGGCTATGTTTTCTGTGTGAATGCTCGCCATCCCACCCGGCATGGCGTTTTGCGCAGTGTACCGGATTTTCGCTTCGGCTTCAGGTTGCGTGCCATTTTCCCCCGCGCTGGTCACAACGGCGGCAAATGATTACAATACGCGCCCTGCATGTCGCGTAACGCAACTTTCGCTCCGCACTGAGTAATGGCAAGTCAATGACGAAAAAACTACATATCAAAACCTGGGGCTGCCAGATGAATGAGTACGATTCATCGAAAATGGCCGACCTGTTGAACAGCACGCACGGCTTCGAGTGGACCGAAAACGCCGAAGAAGCGGACGTGCTGTTGCTTAACACCTGCTCGATCCGCGAAAAAGCGCAGGAGAAAGTTTTCGCCATGCTGGGGCGCTGGCGCTTGCTGAAAGAAAAGAACCCGTCTGTCATCATCGGGGTCGGCGGTTGCGTGGCCTCGCAAGAAGGTGAACTGATCCGCAGCCGCGCGCCCTGCGTCGACGTGGTATTCGGCCCGCAGACCCTGCACCGCCTGCCGGAAATGATCAACCACGTCCAGGGCACCCGCAGCCCGGTGGTCGACATCAGCTTCCCGGAGATCGAAAAATTCGACCGTCTGCCGGAACCGCGCGCCGAAGGCCCGACCGCGTTCGTGTCGATCATGGAAGGCTGCAACAAATACTGCACTTTCTGCGTGGTGCCTTACACCCGCGGTGAAGAAGTGAGCCGCCCGAGCGACGACGTGCTGTTCGAAATCGCCCAGCTGGCGGCGCAGGGCGTGCGCGAGGTCAACCTGCTCGGCCAAAACGTCAACGCTTACCGCGGCGCCACGCATGACGGCGATATCTGCTCGTTCGCCGAACTGCTGCGCCTGGTGGCGGCCATCGACGGCATCGATCGCATTCGCTTCACCACCAGCCACCCTATCGAGTTCACCGACGATATCATCGCGGTGTACGAAGACACGCCGGAGCTGGTCAGCTTCCTGCATCTGCCGGTGCAGAGCGGTTCGGATCGCATCCTGACCATGATGAAACGCGCCCACACCGCGCTGGAGTACAAGGCGATTATCCGCAAGCTGCGCAAGGCGCGCCCGAACATTCAGCTCAGCTCCGATTTCATCGTCGGTTTCCCGGGCGAGAGCCAGGCCGACTTCGAACAGACCATGAACCTGATCGCCGACGTCAACTTCGACGTCAGCTTCAGCTTCATCTATTCGTCGCGCCCGGGCACCCCGGCGGCGGACATGGTTGACGACGTCAGCGAAGAAGAGAAAAAGCAGCGGCTGTACATTCTGCAGGATCGCATCAACCAGCAGGCGCTGCAGTTCAGCCGCCGCATGCTCGGCACCGTCCAGCGCATTCTGGTGGAAGGCACCTCGCGCAAAAGCGTGATGGAACTGGCCGGGCGCACGGAATGCAACCGTGTGGTAAACTTCGAAGGCACGCCTGACATGATCGGCCAGTTTGTCGACGTGGAAATTACCGAGGTGCTGACCAACACCCTGCGTGGCGCAGTGGTGCGCACCGAACAGCAGATGGATCTGCGCGTACATGAATCCCCGCAGTCGGTGATCGCCCGTACCCGCAAAGAAAACGCGCTGGGCGTCGGCATTTACCAGCCCTGACGCCGCGGCGGCCGCCTTATCGCCGCCCGTTCGCGCTACTCCTTACCGTTTCTCCGCCGGGCGTCCGCGCCCGGTGATGTTTTTTTTTATTTTTTTATTGTTGAAGAGGCGACATAACATGCAACTCCCACACTGCCCGAAGTGCAACTCCGAATACACCTACCAGGACAATGCCCTGTTCATCTGCCCTGAGTGCGCCCATGAGTGGAGCGACAGCGCCCCGGCGGAAGATCAGGACGCGCTGATCGTCAAAGACGCCAACGGCAACCTGCTGGCGGACGGCGACGCGGTCACCGTGATCAAGGACCTGAAGGTCAAAGGTAGTTCCTCGATGCTGAAAATCGGCACCAAGGTGAAAAACATTCGTCTGGTGGAAGGCGATCACAACATCGACTGCAAAATCGACGGTTTCGGCCCGATGAAACTGAAATCCGAATTCGTGAAAAAGAACTGATTCCCAGCTGTCTTGTCCTGTGATGACGCGGCGGGCTTTGCGCCCCGCCGCGTTTTTTCCTTGTCTTCCCTTGAATTCCGCCGACGGCGCACAGATAGATCAGCGGTAAACTTGCGCCGTTGCGGCGCACCATGAATAATTCAAGAAAGAGAGTATTCAGGCTCGTCCTGAACGCGCGCGTCCCGGACGCGCTATGTGACATCAACCAGGCCCGATGTGACCTAGAGGAATAGTTTGAACGTCGCAACACAAGAAATTTTGTTAGAGCCCGCAGACAACCAGCGTTTGCTCAGCCTGTGCGGCCCGTTTGATGACAACATCAAGCAACTCGAGCGCCGATTGGGCATCGAAATCAATCGCCGCGACAACCGTTTCAAGCTGGTCGGCAAGAACCTGTGCGTGGTCGCCGCCGCCGATATCCTGCGCCATCTTTACGTGGATACCGCGCCGATTCGCGGCGTGATCCCGGATATCGATCCGGAGCAAATCCATCTGGCGATCAAAGAGAGCCGGGTGCTGGAACAGGTGGCCGACAGCGTGCCGGATTACGGCAAGGCGGTCACCATTAAAACCAAGCGCGGCATGGTGAAACCGCGCACGCCTAACCAGGCGCAATACATCGCCAACATTCTCGATCACGACATCACCTTCGGCATCGGCCCGGCGGGCACCGGCAAAACCTACCTGGCGGTCGCCGCCGCGGTGGATGCGCTGGAACGCCAGGAAATTCGCCGCATTCTGCTGACCCGTCCCGCGGTCGAAGCCGGCGAAAAGCTGGGCTTCCTGCCGGGCGATCTGAGCCAGAAGGTCGATCCTTATCTGCGCCCGCTGTACGACGCCCTGTTCGAAATGCTGGGCTTCGAGCGCGTGGAGAAGCTCATCGAACGTAACGTGATCGAAGTCGCGCCGCTGGCCTATATGCGCGGCCGCACGCTGAACGACGCCTTTATCATTCTGGATGAGAGCCAGAACACCACCATCGAACAGATGAAGATGTTCCTGACGCGCATCGGTTTCAACTCGAAGGCGGTCATCACCGGCGACGTCACCCAGATCGACCTGCCGCGCAACCAGAAATCCGGTCTGCGTCACGCGGTGGAAGTGCTGTCGGACGTGGAAGAGCTGAGCTTCAACTTCTTCCACAGCGAAGACGTGGTGCGCCACCCGGTGGTGGCCCGCGTGGTCATCGCCTATGAGGCCTGGGAAGCGGCCGAACAGAAACGCAAAGACGCGATTGCCGAACAACGTAAGCGCGAGGCGCTCGCCGCCTCCGAGCAGGAGACACCATGAGCCAGGTGATTTTGGATTTGCAGATTGCCTGTGAAAGCAGCGACGGCCTGCCGGACGAGGCCACCTTCCAGCGCTGGCTGGAAGGCGTGCTGCCGCAATTTCAGGAAGAGGCCGAGGTGACCGTGCGTCTGGTGGACGAAGCGGAAAGCCACGAGCTGAACCTGACCTACCGCGGCAAAGACAAGCCGACCAACGTGCTCTCTTTCCCGTTCGAAGCCCCGCCGGGCATCGAGCTGCCGCTGCTCGGCGATCTGATCATCTGCCGCCAGGTGGTTGAACAGGAAGCGATTGAGCAAGGCAAGGCGCTGGAGGCCCACTGGGCGCATATGGTTGTCCACGGCAGCCTCCATCTGCTAGGGTATGACCACATCGAAGACGATGAAGCCGAAGAAATGGAGTCTTTGGAAACCGAAATCATGCACGGACTGGGCTATCCTGATCCGTACCTGGCGGAAAAAGACCCCGTCTGACGTCAGCCGTTTACCCTACAGCCCCTCTGCGGGGCTGTCGCTGACGCCCCTTAACTCTGACATGAGTGACAGTAACGAAAACGCCATGAGCGACGACCATTCACAAAGCAATGACAGCCCCAGTCCCAAGAAGGGGTTCTTTACTCTTATCCTTAACCAGTTGTTCCACGGCGAGCCCAAAAACCGTGGCGATCTGGTCGAGCTGATCCGCGATTCCGAACAAAACGACCTGATCGATCCCGATACCCGCGACATGCTGGAAGGGGTGATGGATATCGCCGAACAGCGCGTGCGCGACATCATGATCCCCCGCTCCCAGATGGTGACGCTCAAGCGCAACCAGACGCTGGAAGAGTGCCTGGACGTGATTATCGACTCCGCCCACTCGCGTTTCCCGGTGATCAGCGAAGACAAAGATCACATCGAAGGCATCCTGATGGCCAAGGATCTGCTGCCGTTCATGCGCGCAGATTCCGAGCCGTTCAGCATCGACAAGGTGCTGCGCACCGCGGTGGTGGTGCCGGAAAGCAAGCGCGTCGACCGGATGCTGAAAGAATTCCGCTCCCAGCGCTATCACATGGCGATTGTCATTGACGAATTCGGCGGCGTGTCCGGCCTGGTCACCATCGAAGATATCCTGGAACTGATCGTCGGCGAGATCGAAGACGAATATGACGACGAAGACGATCTGGATATCCGCCAGCTCAGCCGCCACATGTACACCGTGCGCGCGCTGGCCCCGATCGAAGACTTCAACGAAGCCTTCGGCACCCACTTCAGCGATGACGAGGTCGATACCATCGGCGGTCTGGTGATGCAGGCCTTCGGCCACCTGCCGGCGCGCGGGGAAACCATTGAAATCGAAGGTTACCTATTTAAAGTTGCCATGGCCGACAGTCGACGTATCATCCAGGTTCATGTAAAAATTCCGGACGATTCTCCACCACCGAAACTGGAAGATTAAATCCAACATGGCTAAAGCCTCATTACTTGAACGCCAGCGGGTTCGCGCCCTGCTGGCGCTGTTGTCAGGTGCCGGCGGGACGCTGGCGTTCTCGCCCTACGACTTCTGGCCCGCGGCCATCGTCTCCCTGTTCGGCCTGCTGGCCGTTACCCTCAATCGCACCACCAAACAGTCCGCCCTGCTCGGCTTTGTCTGGGGCTTCGGGCTGTTCGGCAGCGGCATCAACTGGGTGTATGTCAGCATCGCCGATTTCGGCGGCATGCCGTTCGCCGTCAACGTCTTCCTGGTGGTACTGCTCGCCGCTTACCTGTCGCTGTACACCGGGCTGTTCGCCGGGCTGCTGACGCGCCTGTGGCCGGCCACCAGTTGGTGGCGGCTGGCCATCGCCGCGCCGGCGCTGTGGCAGGTGACCGAATTCCTGCGCGGCTGGGTGCTGACCGGCTTCCCGTGGCTGCAGTTCGGCTACAGCCAGATCAACGGCCCGCTGAAGGGCATCGCGCCGCTGCTGGGTGTTGACGCCATCACCTTTGTGCTGATGGCCATCGCCGGCCTGCTGGTGTACGCCGTCAATCAACGGCGCCTGTCGGCAGCCGTGATCGCCGCCGCGCTGCTGCTGTTGCCGTGGCCGCTGCGCCAGCTGCAGTGGTTTACCCCGCAGCCGGAGAAAGCGGTGAACGTCGCCATGGTGCAAGGCAACATTCCCCAGTCAATGAAGTGGGATCCGAGCATCCTGCTCAGCACGCTGCAAACCTATCTGGACGAAACCCGCCCTTACATGGGCAAGGCGCCGATCATCATCTGGCCAGAGTCCGCCATCCCTGACTTCGAGCCGCGTCAGAACGGCTTCCTGACCATGATGGATGACCTGATGCGGGCGAAGAACAGCAGCCTGATCACCGGCATCGTCGATGCGCGCGCCACCCCACAAGGCGTGCAGGAATACAACAGCGCCATCGTGCTGGGCGAACCGACGCCGTACAGCTACCCGGCCAAAGATCGCTACAACAAGCATCACCTGGTGCCGTTCGGCGAATTCGTGCCGCTGGGTGAACTGTTGCGCCCTATCGCGCCGTTCTTCAATCTGCCGATGTCCGGTTTCAGCCGCGGCGACTACGTGCAGCCGCAGCTCAGCGTACGCGGCTACAACCTGACGGCGGCCATCTGTTACGAGATCGTGCTGGGCCAGCAGGTGCGCGATAACTTCCGCCCGGACACCAACTTCCTGCTGACCATCTCCAACGACGCCTGGTTCGGCCACTCCATCGGCCCGTGGCAGCACTTCCAGATGGCGCGCATGCGGGCGCTGGAGCTCGGCCGGCCGCTGCTGCGCAGCACCAATAACGGCGTCACCGCCGCGGTGGATGCAAACGGCGAGGTGATCGCCGAGATCCCGCAGTTTACCCGCCAGGTGCTCGAAGTGAAGGTCACGCCGACCACCGGCGTCACGCCTTATGCGCGCTTCGGCGCCACACCGCTGTGGGTGATTACCCTGCTGCTGGGCGGCTGGGCGCTGATGTTGGGCTTGCGCCGCAAATAATCCTCTTCGCCGGGGCGCGCCCGCCGCGCCCCGCGTTCCCGTCAATATCCCCGCCTCAGTCAGAAAACGTCGTTAAATCAACGCGGCTGGCACACTCCTTGCTTTTATCTATGGCGACATCGCGCGCCGGTTTACTTTTGCTGACGTTTTGTCGCACCTGCGCACATTTTGGGTGCATTAAGCGCACCGCGCGGGTGCGCCGACGTTTTGTTGCATTGATTTGGTGCGCGCGGCGTCTCAAAAAATGAAACATTTTAGTTTCAAGGTGTTCACAATCGGTTATTTTTTAACAGCGTTCAGTTCATAAGACTATCTTTATAACTTGAGCAATAAACAGTCGATTTAACCTGACGCTCTTTAGTCAGAGCCACAACAACAGCAAAGGAGTTGGACCATGCAAATGCGTAAATTGGCGTTATCGTTACTGCTGCTCGGTGCGGCAGGTAGCGTGGCGCATGCGGAAGACCTGACCGGTACGCTGAAGAAAATCAAAGACAATGGCGTGATCGTTGTCGGCCACCGCGAATCGTCAGTGCCGTTCTCCTACTACGACAACCAACAAAAAGTTGTGGGCTACTCTCAGGACTACTCCAACCAAATCGTTGAAGCCGTTAAGAAAAAGCTGAATGCGCCGAATCTGCAGGTGAAAATGCTGCCGATTACCTCGCAGAACCGCATCCCGCTGCTGCAAAACGGAACCTATGATTTCGAGTGCGGATCCACCACCAATAACCTCGAGCGCCAGAAACAGGCCGCCTTCTCCGACACCATTTTCGTGGTCGGCACCCGCTTGCTGGTGAAAAAGGGCTCCGACATCAAAGACTTTAAAGACCTGGCCGGCAAACCGGTGGTGGTCACCTCCGGCACCACCTCCGAAGTGCTGCTGAACAAGCTGAACGACAGCGACAAGATGAACATGCGCATCATCAGCGCCAAAGACCACGGCGATTCCTTCCGCACACTGGAAAGCGGCCGCGCCGTGGCCTTCATGATGGATGATGCCCTGCTGGCGGGCGAACGCGCCAAGGCCAAGAAACCGGATCAGTGGGAAATCATCGGCACGCCGCAGTCGAAAGAGGCCTACGGCTGCATGCTGCGCAAAGACGATCCTGAGTTTAAAAAGCTGGTCGATGACACTATCGCCCAGGCGCAAACCTCCGGTGAAGCGGCCAAGTGGTTTGAGAAATGGTTCAAGCAGCCTATTCCACCGAAAAACCTCAACATGAACTTCGAACTGTCGGACGACATGAAGCAACTGTTCAAAGAGCCAAACGACAAAGCGTTGAACTAAATAGAACAAAAGCCGGCGCGGCCGCCAGGCCAAACCGGCCCAGTTGATGACTGGGACAGACAGGAATGAGGGGGGCCGTTCCCCTCCCTCATTTTCCCCAAGGCGCATCACCGACACCCGTACACAACAAGCCAGCCAGACTGGCCGCGCGGCGATCGGCGCTCATCAAGTCATCAATCTTCGGCGCCCTGCGCCCGTTTATCGGAGTTTGTTATGTCAATAGATTGGAACTGGGGTATCTTCATGCAGCAGGCCCCGTTTGGGAACACCACTTACCTCGGCTGGATCTGGTCCGGCTTTCAGGTCACGGTGGCCCTCTCCGTCTGTGCCTGGATTATCGCTTTCTTCGTCGGTTCACTGTTCGGTATCTTGCGTACCGTGCCCAACCGCTTTCTTTCCACCCTCGGCACCTGTTACGTCGAACTGTTCCGCAACGTGCCGCTGATCGTGCAATTCTTTACCTGGTATCTGGTGATCCCCGAGCTGCTGCCGGCCAATATCGGCACCTGGTTCAAAACCGAGCTGGATCCCAACGTGCAGTTCTTTGTTTCTTCCATGCTCTGCCTGGGGCTGTTTACCGCCGCCCGCGTTTGCGAACAGGTGCGCGCCGCCATTCAGTCCCTGCCGCGCGGCCAGAAAGCCGCCGGGCTGGCGATGGGCCTGACGCTGCCGCAAACCTACCGCTACGTGCTGTTGCCGAACGCCTACCGGGTGATCGTGCCGCCGATGACCTCGGAGATGCTCAACCTGGTCAAAAACTCCGCCATCGCCTCCACCATAGGCCTGGTGGACATGGCCGCGCAGGCCGGCAAGCTGTTGGATTACTCCGCACACGCCTATGAATCCTTTACCGCCATCACGCTGGCTTATATCGGCATCAACGCCGTTATCATGCTGTTTATGCGTCTGGTCGAAAAGAAAGTGCAGTTGCCTGGCAACCTGGGGAGTAAATAATGTACGAATTTGACTGGGCGTCGATCGTCCCAAGCTTCCCTTATCTGCTGCAAGGCATGGTGATCACGCTGAAGATCACCGTGACCGCCATCGTGGTCGGCATCCTGTGGGGCACCGTGCTGGCGGTGATGCGTCTGTCGCCGTTCAAGCCGATAAGCTGGTTCGCCACCCTGTACGTCAACCTGTTCCGTTCGGTACCGCTGGTGATGGTGCTGCTGTGGTTCTATCTGGTGGTTCCAAGCTTATTACAACAGGTTCTAGGGCTGTCGCCGAAAACCGATATTCGCCTGATCTCGGCTATGGTAGCCTTTTCCCTGTTTGAAGCGGCCTATTACTCGGAAATCATCCGCGCCGGTATCATCAGCATCTCGCGCGGCCAATCCTCCGCCGCGCTGGCGCTGGGCATGACCCACTGGCAGTCCATGCGGCTGGTGATCCTGCCGCAGGCGTTCCGCGCCATGGTGCCACTGCTGCTGACCCAGGGCATCGTACTGTTCCAGGATACCTCGCTGGTTTACGTACTGAGCCTGGCCGACTTCTTCCGCACCGCGTCGACCATCGGCGAACGCGACGGCACCCAGGTTGAAATGATCCTGTTCGCCGGTTTTGTCTATTTTGTTATCAGCCTCGCCGCCTCGGCGCTGGTAAGCTATTTGAAGAAAAGGACTGTTTGATGATATCCCTGAAAAATGTTTCCAAGTGGTACGGTCACTTCCAAGTGTTGACCGATTGCACCACCGAAGTGAAAAAAGGCGAAGTGGTCGTCGTCTGCGGTCCTTCAGGTTCCGGCAAATCCACCCTGATCAAAACCGTCAACGGCCTCGAGCCGATCCAGCAGGGAAGCATCCTGGTGAACGGCACGCCGGTCAACGACAAGAAAACCAACCTGGCGCAGCTGCGTGCCAAAGTCGGCATGGTGTTCCAACATTTTGAGCTGTTCCCGCACCTGTCTATCATCGACAACCTGACGCTGGCGCAGGTGAAAGTGCTCAAGCGCGATAAGACCGCCTCACGCGAGAAGGGCCTGAAGCTGCTGGAACGCGTCGGCCTCTCCGCCCATGCCAACAAGTTCCCCGGCCAGCTGTCCGGCGGCCAGCAGCAGCGCGTCGCCATCGCCCGCGCGCTGTGCATGGATCCTATAGCCATGCTGTTCGATGAACCGACCTCGGCGCTCGATCCGGAAATGATCAACGAAGTGCTGGACGTGATGGTCGAACTGGCGAACGAAGGCATGACCATGATGGTGGTAACCCACGAAATGGGCTTCGCCCGCAAGGTGGCGAATCGGGTGATCTTTATGGACGAAGGCAAAATCGTCGAAGACCGCAACAAAGACGATTTCTTCAACAACCCCGAGTCCGATCGCGCCAAGGACTTCCTGGCCAAGATCCTGCACTAAACGCTCTCGATGCGCCCCGCCAGGGGCGCATCTTTTCTCCCGGCACTAAAAGCGCTTGTTTCTCCCCGGTTTTGATCCGATGCTCGCTGGATAACAAACAGAGGAGAAAGAACATGCCCCGCCCTATTATCATCGATTGCGATCCCGGCCTCGACGACGCCATCGCGCTGGCCATGGCGCTGCGTTCGCCGGAGCTGGACGTCAAAGCCATTACCACCTCCGCCGGCAACCAGACGCCGGAGAAAACCCTGCATAATGCGCTGGGCCTGCTGACCCTGATGCAGCGCGAGGACATCCCGGTCGCCGCCGGCGCCGGCGGCCCGCTGATGCGCGAGCTGGTGATCGCCGACTATGTCCACGGCAAAACCGGCATGGGCAACACCCACCTGCCGACGCCAACCCTCAAACCCGATCCCCGCGGCGCCGTCGAGCTGATCGCCGACCTGCTGCGCGCCAGCCCGCAGCCGATCACCCTGGTGGTGACCGGCCCGATGACCAATATCGCCCTGCTACTGGCCCAGCATGCCGAGTTGAAAAGCCGCATCGAGCGCATCGTATTCATGGGCGGCGGCATGAACGCCGGCAATACTACGCCGGTGGCGGAGTTCAACATCTTCGTCGATCCCGAAGCCGCCGAAATGGTGCTGAAATCCGGCGTGCCGCTGACCATGGCCGGGCTGAACGTCACCCATCAGGCGCTGGTGTTGCCGCAGGATATCGAGCGCATTCGTCAGATAGACAATCCGGTCGCGCAGGCGGTCGCGGAGATGCTCGATTTTTATCTGCCGCTGTACCTCAGCCATCCGCGCGGCCTGCCCGGCGCAGCGATGCACGATCCCTGCACCATCGCCTGGCTGCTGGCGCCACAGCTGTTCACCGGCGTAGAACGCTGGGTCGGCGTGGAGACCAAAGGGGAATACACCGTCGGCATGACGGTGGTGGACTATTTCCAGCAAACCGGCAACGCGGCCAACGTGGAAGTGCTGACCGGCATCAACCGCGAGGGCTTTATCGATCTGCTGGCCGAGCGCGTAGCGCGTTATTGATCCTATCGGGGCGCGCTCGCGCCCCTCATTCAACTTTTTTGATTTAACTCAGCGAATTTTTGCGCTATCACTGTTCATGGCTTGCCTCTACCATGCGTTTACACCGACTGACATCGTTACCGATTAGCCTTCGCCTGGAGATAAGCCAATGAGCCGCGTACTGGTCCTGAAATCAAGCATTCTGGGTGAATATTCCCAGTCTGGAAAATTAGTCGATTTTTTTGTTGAACAATGGCGTGAAACTCACCCTGAAGACACGTTTACCATGCGCGATTTGGCCAACCCAACGCTGCCGGAGCTGGATGGTGAAGTGATGGCCGGCTTTACCGCCGGCGACAAACCGCTGACGCCGCATCAGCAAAGCACCCTGGCGCTGTCCGATGAGCTGATTGCCGAGCTGAAATCGCACGACACGCTGATCATCAGCGCCCCGATGTACAACTTCAACATCCCGACGCAGCTGAAGATCTACTTCGATCTTATCGCCCGCGCCGGCCAGACGTTCCGCTATACCTCCGCCGGCGCCGAAGGGCTGGTGACGGGCAAGAAAGCGATCGTCATCTCCAGCCGCGGTGGCATCCACGCCGACACGCCGACGGATCTAATCACGCCGTACGTGAAGTTGTTCCTGGGCTTTATCGGCATCACCGACGTTGAATTCGTGCTGGCGGAAGGCTTCGCCTATGGCCCGGAAGCGGCGGAGAAAGCCGCCCAGGACAGCCGCATCGCGGTCGTGCAGAAAATCCCGGCCGGCGTCGCCGTACCGGCCAGCGCACCGGCGCAGGCGGACGTTGCCCCGGCAACCGTCAGCGGCGGTTTCCTGAGCAACCTGCTGAAGAAACTGTTCCGTTAAACGCCGGCCTTAGCGTTCCCCGCCCTGGCGGGGAACGTCCTCAAGGTTCAAACGGCCGGCGCTGGAACTGGTCGTGACCGCATTTCGGGCAGAGCGGCAGCACCTCCGGCGTGTAAAACGCCAGATGGTAGTGACACTGCTCGCACACCAGATTGCCCAGCCCCACCACTTCACCGCTGTGGTAAACGCCGTGGTGGCTGACATCCTTGAACACCTCGCGCCACTCCAGCTGGGTTTTGTCGGTGATATCCGCCAGTTCCTGCCACAGGCTCTCTTTAATCACGCGCATAAACACGCTGTCGGTAAACTCGTCCCGGCTCTCCTGATAGCTGCGGGCGAACTCCTCCAGATCGCGCCGCACCGCCTGCGTCACCTGCCGCACTTCGTCGCGGGTCAAATCTTCGGCCTCGTTCAAGCGCCGCTCCGCGCTGGCCACCAGTTCATCGATATCGCGTTCGCCGTTTTTCAGGCGTTCGCTCAGCGATGCCACCAATTCGCGGTAATACTGAGCAACCTTGTTCATAGACTCTCCTCGATAAACGCTGCGCCGGACTTGGCTGTAGGGATCCCCCCTAAGCTACTTGTTCTTATTTTAGCCGTAAATGACTGATGTCACTTGGCAAGACGCGGGATCCGCAGGTTGTGAGCCGCGTCATGACGGCGTTTTTTTTAAATGCGCCGAGTCAGGCGCTTGGAGTTGTTGCCGGGAGGTCTTATCAGCTATGCTATGCGGATCTACGAATACTAAATGTTCATTGCGTTGCCTCTGACCGGGGCAACGGTTTACACCTACAGGACCACCGGCCGCCATGCAAGAGCAATACCGTCCAGAAGACATAGAATCGAACGTACAGCTTCACTGGCAAGAGAAGCAGACTTTCAAAGTTACCGAAGACGACAGCAAGGAAAAGTACTACTGCCTATCCATGCTGCCTTACCCGTCCGGCCGACTGCACATGGGCCACGTTCGTAACTACACTATCGGCGACGTGATCTCGCGCTATCAGCGCATGCTGGGCAAAAACGTACTGCAGCCGATCGGCTGGGATGCGTTCGGCCTGCCGGCGGAAGGCGCAGCGGTGAAAAACAACACCGCGCCGGCCCCGTGGACCTACGACAACATCGAATACATGAAGAACCAGCTGAAACTGCTGGGCTTCGGCTACGACTGGGATCGCGAAATCGCCACCTGCCAGCCGGAATACTATCGCTGGGAACAGTGGTTCTTCACCAAGCTGTATGAAAAAGGCCTGGTCTACAAGAAGACTTCGGCGGTGAACTGGTGTCCGCACGATCTGACCGTGCTGGCCAACGAACAGGTTATCGACGGCTGCTGCTGGCGCTGCGACACTAAGGTCGAGCGTAAAGAGATCCCGCAGTGGTTCATCAAAATCACCGCTTACGCCGATCAGCTGCTGAACGATCTGGACACGCTTGAAAGCTGGCCGGAGCAGGTGAAAACCATGCAGCGCAACTGGATTGGCCGCTCCGAAGGCGTGGAAATCACCTTCGACGTGGCTGGCAGCGAAGAGAAGCTGACGGTTTACACCACCCGCCCGGACACCTTCATGGGCGCCACCTACGTGGCGGTCGCCGCGGGCCACCCGCTGGCGCAACAGGGCGCGCGCAACAACCCGGCGCTGACCGAGTTCATCGACGAATGCCGCAACACCAAAGTGGCCGAAGCAGAAATGGCGACGATGGAGAAGAAAGGCATGCCGACCGGCCTGTTCGTGGTCCACCCGCTGAGCGGCGAGAAGCTGCCGGTGTGGGTCGCCAACTTCGTGCTGATGGAATACGGCACCGGCGCCGTGATGGCAGTACCGGCGCACGACCAGCGCGACTGGGAATTCGCCACCAAATATGATTTGCCGATCAAACCGGTGATCCTGAACCTCGACGGCAGCCAGCCTGACGTGAGCGCCGAAGCGATGACCGACAAAGGCGCGCTGTTCAACTCCGGCGAGTTCGACGGTCTGGACAATGAAGCGGGCTTCAACGCCATCGCCGACAAACTGGTCGCCAAGGGCGTAGGCCAGCGTAAGGTTAACTACCGTCTGCGCGACTGGGGTGTCTCCCGCCAGCGTTATTGGGGCGCGCCAATCCCGATGGTGACGCTGGAAGACGGCACCGTAATGCCGACGCCGGAAGACCAGCTGCCGGTGATCCTGCCGGAAGACGTGGTCATGGACGGCATCACCAGCCCGATCAAGGCCGATCCTGAGTGGGCGAAAACCACCGTCGACGGCCAGCCGGCGCTGCGCGAAACCGACACCTTCGACACCTTTATGGAGTCCTCCTGGTACTACGCGCGCTACACCTGCCCGCAGTATGACCAGGGCATGCTGGATCCGGCCGCCGCCAACTACTGGCTGCCGGTCGATCAATATATCGGCGGCATCGAGCACGCCATCATGCACCTGATGTACTTCCGCTTCTTCCACAAGCTGATGCGCGATGCGGGCCTGGTGGATTCCGATGAGCCGGCCAAGCGCCTGCTGTGTCAGGGCATGGTGCTGGCCGACGCCTTCTACTACACCGGCAACAGCGGCGAGCGCGTCTGGGTATCCCCGGTTGACGCCACCGTCGAGCGCGACGACAAGGGCCGCATCATCAAGGCTACGGATCCGCAAGGCCGTGAACTGGTCTATGCTGGCATGAGCAAAATGTCGAAGTCGAAGAACAACGGCATCGACCCGCAGGAGATGGTGGAAAAATACGGCGCGGACACCGTGCGTCTGTTCATGATGTTCGCTTCACCGGCAGAAATGACGCTGGAGTGGCAGGAATCCGGCGTGGAAGGGGCTAACCGCTTCCTGAAACGCGTGTGGAAACTGGCCTATGATCACGTGGAAAAAGGCGCGGTGCAGCCGCTGAACGTGGCGTCGCTGAACGAAGATCAGAAAGCGCTGCGCCGCGATCTGCACAAAACCATCGCCAAGGTGACCGACGATATCGGCCGCCGTCAGACCTTCAACACCGCAATCGCCGCCGTGATGGAGCTGATGAACAAGCTGGCCCGCGCGCCGCAGGAGAGCGAGCAGGATCGCGCGCTGCTGCAAGAAGCGCTGCTGGCCGTGGTGCGCATGCTGTATCCGTTCACCCCTCACGTGTGCTTCACCCTGTGGCAGGCGCTGGGTGGCGAAGGCGACGTGGACACCGCGCCATGGCCGGTTGCCGACGAGCAGGCGATGGTCGAAGACTCCAAGCTGGTGGTGGTGCAGGTGAACGGCAAGGTTCGCGCTAAAATCACCGTATCTGCCGATGCGACCGAAGAGCAAGTGCGCGCGCGCGCTGCCGAAGAGCATCTGGTGGCTAAATATCTGGACGGCGTCACGATTCGCAAAGTGATTTACGTTCCGGGCAAACTGCTTAACCTGGTTGTGGGTTAACACAAGGAGGAGTTGTGCGACAACGTATTCTGACGCTGTTGCTGGGGTTGGCGGTGCTGGTCACCGCCGGCTGCGGTTTTCACCTGCGTGGCACCACGCAGGTGCCTAATGAAATGAAAACGCTGATCCTGGACAGTTCGGATCCTTACGGGCCATTGACGCGCGCGGTGCGTGAGCAACTGCGTTTGAACGCCGTGACCATCGTCAGCGATCCGAAGCGTAAAGACGTGCCTTCTCTGCGCATCGTCGGCGCGACGGAAAGCCAGGATACCGCCTCGATCTTCCAGGACGGTAAAACCGCCGAGTACCAGTTGGTGCTGACCGTGCAGGCCCAGGTGCTGATCCCGGGCCACGACCTGTATCCGCTGTCGGTGAAAGTGTTCCGTTCGTTCTTCGACAACCCGCTGACCGCGCTGGCCAAGGACTCCGAGCAGGAGATCATTCGCCAGGAAATGCGTGAGCAGGCGGCGCAGCAACTGGTGCGCAAACTGCTGACCGTGCACGCGGCGGAAGAAGAAAACCGGCAGAAAGCCGCTGCCGTCGGCGAACGAGCGGCAAGCCAAACCGCACAATGATCCGCATTTATCCGGAACAACTTGCCGCGCAGCTCCGAGAGGGGCTGCGCGCTTGTTATTTATTGAGCGGCAATGAACCGCTGCTGCTGCAGGAAAGCCAGGATTTGCTCCGGCAGGCCGCGCAACAGCAGCAGTTCAGCGAGCACTACAGCATTTCCCTCGACGCCCATACTGACTGGGACGCCATCTTCGGCATCTGCCAGGCGATGAGCCTGTTCGCCAGCCGCCAGACGCTGCTGCTGATCTTCCCGGAAAACGGCCCGACGGCGCCGATCGGCGAACAGCTGACCAAGCTCGCCACGCTGCTGCACGAGGATATTTTGCTGATCCTGCGCGGCCCGCGCCTCACCAAAGCGCAGGAAAACAGCGCCTGGTTCAAGGCGCTCAGCCCGCACGGCGCTCTCGTCAGTTGCCAGACGCCTGAACAGGCGCAGCTGCCGCGCTGGGTCGCCACGCGCGCCAAGTCGATGAAACTGGAGTTGGACGACGCGGCCAATCAGCTGCTGTGCTACTGCTACGAAGGCAACCTGCTGGCGCTGTCGCAGGCGCTGGAGCGGCTGTCGCTGCTGCACCCGGACGGCAAGCTCACCCTGCCGCGCGTCGAACAGGCGGTGAACGACGCCGCCCACTTCACGCCGTTCCACTGGCTGGACGCCCTGCTGGCCGGCAAGAGCAAGCGCGCCTGGCATATTCTGCAGCAGCTGCAGCAAGAGGACGTGGAGCCGGTGATCCTGCTGCGCACCCTGCAGCGCGAACTGTTGCTGTTGCTGACGCTGCAGCGCCGCATGGCTTCCGCGCCGCTGCGCTCGCTGTTCGATCAGCACAAGGTCTGGCAGAACCGCCGCCCGCTGGTGACCCAGGCGTTGCAACGCCTGTCCGGCCCCCAGTTGCAGCAGGCGGTACAGCTGCTGACGCAAATCGAGCTGACCCTCAAGCAGGACTATGGCCAGTCGGTCTGGCCGGAACTGGAAACCCTGTCGATGCTGCTGTGCGGCAAACCCCTGGCCACGAGTTTTAGCGATGCCCACTAACCCGGAAAACCCCACCGTTTTGCACGCGCTGTTCGGCGGCACCTTTGATCCGATCCACTATGGCCACCTGCGGCCGGTGGAGGCGCTGGCCGCCGAAGTGGGCCTGAATCGCGTCACGCTGCTGCCTAACCATGTGCCGCCGCACCGCCCGCAGCCGGAGGCCAATGCGCAGCAGCGCCTGAAGATGGTCGAGCTGGCGATCGCCGGCAACCCGCTGTTTGCGGTCGACGATCGCGAACTGCACCGCACCACGCCCTCCTACACCATCGAGACGTTGGAAACGATTCGTAAAGAGCGTGGCGCCGCCCAGCCGCTGGCGTTTATTATTGGCCAGGACTCGCTGCTGACGCTGCATAAGTGGCACCGCTGGCAGGCGCTGTTGGACGTCTGCCACCTGCTGGTGCTGGCGCGCCCGGGCTATAACGATCGCATGGACACGCCGGAACTGCAGCAGTGGCTGGAACGCCATCGCACCGCCGACCCGGCGCTGCTCAGCCGTCGCCCGCACGGCCATATCTATCTGGCCGATACGCCGGAGCTGGAAATTTCCGCCACCGAGATCCGCCAGCGCCGCCATCAGGGCCTCAACTGCGACGACCTGCTGCCGCGCCCGGTGCAGCGCTATATCGAGTTGCAGGGTTTATATCGCTAGTGAAAGGTGCGTGATATACTGCGCCGCTATTTTTCAGGTATCCGCTGAAAACCCCGGAAACCTTAGCTGGCCGGGCAGTCACCAGTTAGCTGGCTTTCAGCGGCAGCCTGCCGAAACCATTATCCGGTTACGCCGCGGCGCGCGCATTTTGCCCGCCGCAGCCGACTGAACAGAACACACCCGAGGGGGAACCTTTGCAAGGTAAAGCGCTCCAAGATTTCGTCATCGATAAAATCGATGATCTGAAAGGCCAAGACATTGTCGCTCTGGACGTCCAGGGCAAATCCAGCATCACCGATTGCATGATCATCTGCACCGGCACCTCAACGCGCCACGTGATGTCGATCGCCAGCCACGTGGTGCAGGAATCCCGCGCCGCGGGCATGGAGCTGTACGGCATGAAAGGCCAGGAAGCCTCCGACTGGATCGTGGTCGATCTGGGCGAAGTGATCGTGCACGTGATGCAGGAAGAAAGCCGTCGCCTGTACGAGCTGGAAAAACTCTGGAGCTAAGCGGTGAAACTGCAATTGGTGGCGGTCGGCACCAAAATGCCAGACTGGGTGCAAACCGGCTTTATGGATTACCTGCACCGCTTTCCCAAAGACATGCCGTTTGAGTTGACCGAGATCCCGGCCGGCAAACGCGGCAAAAACGCCGACATCAAGCGCATTCTGGACAAGGAAGGCGAACAGATGCTGGCGGCGGTGGGCAAAGGCAACCGCATCGTTACGCTGGATATCCCAGGCACGCCGTGGGAAACGCCGCAGCTGGCACAGCAGCTTGAGCGCTGGAAGCAGGATGGCCGCAATGTCAGCTTGCTGATCGGCGGCCCGGAAGGGCTGGCGCCCGCCTGCAAAGCCGCTGCCGAGCAGAGCTGGTCGCTTTCTCCGTTGACGCTGCCGCATCCTTTGGTGCGCGTCCTGGTGGCCGAAAGCCTCTACCGCGCCTGGAGTATTACAACAAATCATCCTTACCACCGGGAATAGCCGGTGGTGACCGTGACAGAGTGAAATAAAGCAGCGGGATGAAAATAGAACGTAACCCTTTTCGCGACTATACGGCTGAATCCGCCCTGTTTGTACGCCGCGCCCTGGTGGCGTTCCTGGTCATCCTGGTGCTGTCCGGCATCCTGATCGCCAACCTGTATAATCTGCAAGTGGTCCGCGTCGAGGATTACCGCACCCGCTCCAACGAAAACCGCATCAAACTGGTGCCCATCGCGCCCAGCCGCGGCATTATCTACGATCGCAACGGCACCCCGCTGGCGCTCAACCGCACCATTTATCAGCTGGAGCTGATGCCGGAGAAGGTCGACGATCTCAAGGCCACGCTGCAGGCGCTGCGCACTGTGGTCGATCTGACTGACGACGACATCGCCAATTTCGAAAAAGAGCGCAAGCGCTCGCGCCGTTTCGTCTCCATTCCGGTGAAAACCGCGCTGACCGAGGTGCAGGTCGCCCGCTTTGCGGTCAATCAGTTCCGCTTCCCCGGCGTGGAAGTGAAAGGCTACCAGCGCCGCTACTATCCTTACGGATCCGCCCTCACCCACGTCACCGGCTATGTGTCGAAGATCAACGACCGCGACGTTGAACGTCTGGACAAAGACGGCAAGCTGGCCAACTACGCCGCCACCCACGATATCGGCAAGCTGGGCATCGAACGCTATTACGAAGACACGCTGCACGGTAAAACCGGTTACGAAGAGGTTGAAGTCAACAACCGCGGCCGGGTGATCCGCCAATTGCACGAGCAGCCGCCTTCCGCCGGCCAGGACGTCTACCTGACGCTCGATCTTGATCTGCAGCGCTATATCGAACAGCTGCTGGTTGGCAGCCGCGCCGCGGTAGTGGTGAGCGATCCGCGCACCGGCGCCATCCTGGCGATGGTGTCCAATCCGAGCTACGATCCGAACCTGTTCGTGGACGGCATTTCCAGCAAGGACTATCAGGGTCTGCTGAACGATCCGAATCGCCCGCTGATCAACCGCGCCACGCAGGGGGTTTATCCGCCCGCGTCGACGGTGAAACCTTATATCGCCGTGTCGGCACTC
The DNA here is from genome assembly GCF_052166845.1 of Serratia sp. CY71090. Classification (NCBI taxonomy): domain Bacteria; kingdom Pseudomonadati; phylum Pseudomonadota; class Gammaproteobacteria; order Enterobacterales; family Yersiniaceae; genus Serratia; species Serratia sp. CY71090. The sequence continues at coordinate 437,386 of NZ_JBJNOA010000003.1, forward strand.
AGCGCCGGGGTGATCACCAAGAACACCGTAGTGTTCGATCCCGGCTGGTGGCAACTGCCCGGCTCGGAAAAACGCTTTCGCGACTGGAAAAAATGGGGGCACGGCCGCCTGAACGTCACCAAAGCGCTGGAAGAATCCGCGGATACCTACTTCTATCAGGTCGCCTATGATATGGGGATCGATCGGCTGTCGAGCTGGCTGACCAAATTCGGTTACGGCCAGTACACCGGCATCGATCTGGCCGAAGAGCGCTCCGGCCTGATGCCGACGCGCGAATGGAAGCTGAAACGCTATAAAAAACCGTGGTATCAGGGCGACACCATTCCGGTGGGCATCGGCCAGGGTTACTGGACCGCCACGCCGATCCAGATGGCCAAGGCGCTGAACACCCTGATCAACGACGGTACCGTCAAAACGCCGCACCTGCTGCAGAGCACCCGCGTCAACGGCGCGCTGGTGCCGTTCAAACAGGAAGAAAGCACGCAGATCGGCGATATTCACTCCGGCTTCTGGGAAATCGCCAAAGACGGCATGTACGGTGTGGCCAACCGTCCGAACGGGACGGCGCGCAAGTACTTTGCGGACGCATCTTATAAAGCCGCGGCGAAATCGGGCACCGCACAGGTCTTCGGTTACGAAACCTACAACGCCCATAAACTGGCGGAGCACCTGCGCGATCACAAGCTGATGACCGCCTTTGCGCCGTTCAACAACCCGACGGTGTCGGTCGCCATCATTCTGGAAAACGGCGGCTCCGGTCCGGCGGTGGGCACCATCACCCGCCAGATCCTCGACCATATTCTGCTGGGCGACAACAATACGCAATTGCCAAGCGAGGCCCCGCTGCCGCCTGGCGTAGAAGGTGACTAAGGTAGAACATGACTGAAAGCCAACAAAAAGGCTCGATCTGGACCAAAATCCACATCGATCCGACGTTCCTGCTGCTGATCCTGGCCCTGCTGGTCTACAGCGCCTTCGTGATGTGGAGCGCCAGCGGCCAGGACATCGGCATGATGGAGCGCAAGATCGGGCAGATCGTCATGGGGCTGATCGTGATGGCCGTCATGGCGCAGATCCCGCCGCGCGTATACGAAAGCTGGGCGCCCTATCTGTATATTTTCTGCGTGATTTTGCTGATCCTGGTGGACGCCTTCGGGCAGATCAGTAAAGGCGCGCAGCGCTGGCTGGATCTCGGCGTGGTGCGCTTCCAGCCATCGGAAATCGCCAAGATCGCCGTGCCGCTGATGGTGGCGCGCTTTATGAACCGCGATGTCTGCCCGCCTTCGCTGAAAAACACCGCCATCGCGCTGGTGCTGATCTTCCTGCCGACGCTGCTGGTGGCCGCGCAGCCGGATCTGGGCACCTCTATCCTGATCGCCGCTTCCGGCCTGTTCGTACTGTTCCTGTCCGGCATGAGCTGGAAGCTGATCGCCGTCGCCGCCGTCGCGCTGGCGGCCTTCATCCCGGTGCTGTGGTTCTTCCTGATGCACGGCTATCAGCGCGACCGCGTGATGATGCTGCTCGATCCGGAGAGCGACCCGCTCGGCGCCGGTTATCATATCATTCAATCCAAGATCGCCATCGGCTCCGGCGGCCTGTCCGGCAAGGGCTGGCTGCACGGCACCCAGTCGCAGCTGGAGTTCCTGCCGGAGCGCCATACCGACTTTATCTTCGCCGTGTTGGCCGAAGAGCTGGGGCTGATCGGGGTGTTGGTGCTGCTGGCGCTCTACCTGCTGGTGATCATCCGCGGGCTGATGATCGCCGCCAAGGCGCAAACCACCTTCGGCCGCGTGATGGTCGGCGGCTTGATGCTGATTTTGTTCGTTTATGTCTTTGTTAACATCGGTATGGTCAGTGGCATTTTGCCGGTAGTTGGCGTACCTTTGCCTCTGGTCAGTTACGGGGGTTCGGCGCTGATAGTGTTGATGGCCGGTTTCGGCATCATCATGTCGATCCACACGCATCGGAAAATGCTGTCTAAAAGTTTATAAGAGGTGAGTAATGCGTAAGGAATGGCTTTGGATCGGCGTCGCGGCGGTGTTGCTCTCCGCCTGTACCGCCCCAACCACGGAACAGCAAGCCCCTCCGCAGCCGTACAACGGCCCGGTGGTGGAAATCGGCGGCGTCGAGCCTCAATATGAACCCTATAACCCTAATAACATGCAGGATTATAAGGTTAATGGCGATACTTACCGCATCGTAAAAGATCCGCAGAACTTCTCGCAGACCGGCCTGGCGGCCTGGTATGGCGAAGAGGCCAACGGCAACACCACCGCGCTGGGCGAGCAGTTCGATCCTAATGGCCTGACTGCGGCCCACCCAACGCTGCCGATCCCAAGCTACGTGCGCGTCACCAACCTGGCCAACGGCCGTCAGTTGGTGGTGCGCGTCAACGATCGCGGGCCTTACACCAAGGGCCGTATCATCGATCTGTCGAAAGCCGCCGCCGATCGTCTCAACCTGTCCAACAACACCAAGGTCAAAGTCGATTTCATCAACGTGGCGCCGGACGGCACGCTGAGCGGCCCTGGCACCATCGGCACCATCGTGGCGAAACAGAGCTACGCATTGCCGGCGCGCCCGGATCTTGGCTCCAGCGGCATGGGCACCCCGATCCAACAGGACGTGCCGGTCGCCAGCGGCGCGGCGGTGCGCCCTATTGATAACAGCACCCTGCGCACCGATGACGACGCGCCTGCGAACGCCGGCAACGCAGCCAACGGCCGCAGTGGTTTCCTCGGCGCGCCAAGCGCATTACCGGCCGGCGTGCTGGAAAGTGCCGAGCCTGAAGCCGCCGCAGTAGCCGCACCGGTCGCGGCCGGCGCTGCCGCTGCCGGCATGGCTGCCGCTTCCTCCTCCGGCGGCTACGTGGTGCAGGTCGGTGCGTTGAGCAGCGCCGAGCGCGCCCAGAGCTGGCAGCAAAGCCTGAGCCAACAGTTTGGCGTGCCGGGCAAAGTGGCGGCCAGCGGCAACGTTTACCGCGTCCAGCTCGGCCCGTTCAGCAGCCGTCAGCAGGCGGCCCAACTGCAACAACGCCTGGCCAGCGAAGCGCAACAACAGTCTTTCGTTACTGCTGCACCCTGAGCGTTAAACCCGGCGGGCATTCACGGCTGTTAAGCGGTTATTTAGCTGAAACATTTTCTTGCAGCTAAAAGGGCACTAACCGCAATTAGTCAGATGAATGGATAATGCCTGCCGGGATCGCATCTGCTATAGTGTGGCTCGTTTTTTAACTTTACTTTCACGGATGTTGTAGTCCCGATCATGAAACAAGTAACTTCTTTTCGCTTAATCAAAAGCATCGCACTCGGCACCGTTATCGCAATGAGCGCAGCCTCCGTTGCACATGCCGATGACGTTAACATCAAAACCATGATCCCAGGTGTCCCGCAGATCGATGCGGAAGCGTACATCCTGATTGATTACAACTCCGGCAAGGTGCTGGCCGAGATGAACGCCGATGCGCGTCGCGATCCGGCCAGCCTGACCAAAATGATGACCAGCTACGTCATCGGCCAGGCGCTGAAAGCGGGTAAAATCGGCCAGGACGATCTGGTGACCGTCGGCCAGGACGCCTGGGCGACCGGCAACCCGGTGTTCAAAGGTTCCTCGCTGATGTTCCTGAAGCCGGGCGATCGCGTGCCGGTCTCCAAACTGACCCGCGGCATCAACCTGCAGTCCGGTAACGACGCCTGCGTGGCGATGGCCGACTACGTCGCCGGCAGCCAGGACGCGTTCGTCAACCTGATGAACACCTACGTCAGCAAGCTGGGCCTGCAGAACACTCACTTCCAGACGGTACACGGCCTGGATGCCCAGGGCCAGTACAGCTCGGCGCGCGACATGGCGCTGATCGGCCAGGCGCTGATCCGCGACGTGCCGGAAGAGTACGCGATTTACAAAGAAAAAGAGTTCACTTTCAACAATATCCGCCAGATGAATCGCAACGGTCTGCTGTGGGATAACAGTCTGAACGTCGACGGCATCAAAACCGGCCACACCGACGCGGCGGGTTACAACCTGGTGGCTTCGGCGACCGAAGGCCAGATGCGTCTGATCTCCGCCGTGATGGGCGGCCGCACCTACAAAGGCCGCGAAGCCGAGAGCAAGAAGCTGCTGACCTGGGGCTTCCGCTTCTTCGAAACCGTGGCGCCGCTGAAAGTCGGTAAAGAGTTCGCCTCCGAGCCGGTCTGGTTCGGCGATGCCGATCGCGTTGAGCTGGGCGTGGATAAAGACGTCTACCTGACCATCCCGCGCGGCCGCATGAAAGATCTGAAGGCCAGCTATGTGCTGAACACGCCGGAAATTCACGCGCCGCTGGCGAAAAACCAGGTGGTGGGCAGCATCAACTTCCAGCTGGACGGCAAAACCATCGACCAGCGTCCGCTGGTGGTGATGAACGAAGTGAAAGAAGGTGGTTTCTTCAGCCGCATCGTGGACTACATCAAACTGATGTTCCACCACTGGTTCGGTTAACGGTTGAAACGGGCGAAATTGCCCCCATATACTGAATAACATTAACTCCCGCCCCGGCGGGAGTTATAATTTATAGATTAGCTAGCACTCTGGAGCGCACGCACATGCAAAAAACTAAACTGAACGAACTGCTCGAATTCCCTTGCTCGTTTACCTACAAGGTGATGGGCCTGGCGCAGCCTGAGCTGGTTGACCAGGTAGTTGAAGTGGTGCAGCGCCATGCGCCGGGCGATTACAACCCGCAGGTTAAGCCAAGCAGTAAAGGCAACTACCACTCGGTCTCCATCACCATCAACGCCACTCATATCGAGCAGGTCGAAACCCTGTACGAGGAGTTGGGCAACATTGAAATTGTTCGCATGGTGCTGTAATTCCAGCATAAAACCCTGCTTATCAACCCGGGATGGCGCAGCGTCTTCCCGGGTTGCGCATTTTTGGTCAGCGAAAGGCTGGCCGCAAGCCGGAGCGCCCGGTATAATGGCTTTACCACTTCTGTAACCTGACGATGACTCTTTTGCAACCAGACAAGATCATTTTGCGTCAGCTGGGGTTGCAGCCCTACGCGCCTGTATCCCAAGCCATGCATAACTTCACCGACAGTCGTACCGAGACTACGCCGGACGAGCTGTGGCTGGTGCAGCATCACCCGGTATTCACCCAGGGCCAGGCCGGCAAAGCCGAACACGTGCTGATGCCCGGCGATATCCCGGTTGTCCAGAGCGATCGCGGCGGCCAGGTGACCTACCACGGGCCGGGCCAGCAGGTGATGTACGTGATGGTCGATCTGAAACGCAATAAGGTCGGCGTACGCCAATTGGTCACGGCGATAGAAGATACGGTTATCAACACCCTCGCCCACTTCCGCCTCGCATCGCGCGCCCGTCCGGATGCGCCCGGCGTGTACGTGGGGGAGCAGAAAATCTGTTCGTTGGGTTTGCGGATCCGCAAAGGCAGTTCATTCCACGGCCTGGCCCTGAATGTGGCGATGGATCTCAGCCCCTTCCAACGCATCAACCCTTGCGGTTACGCCGGCATGCAGATGACGCAGGTCAGCGCGCTGGCGCCCGGCGTTGGCATTGAAGACATACACCCAATCCTGGTACAGGAATTTGTTCATTTACTCGGCTACCAGACGGTCGAGCTTCGTAACTGGAACCTGCACGATTATGAGTAAACCAATTCAGATGGAACGCGGCGTCAAATACCGCGATGCTGACAAAATGGCGCTGATCCCGGTCAAAACGGTGGTCACCGAACGGCAGGAGCTGTTGCGTAAACCCGAGTGGATGAAGATCAAACTGCCTGCCGACTCTACGCGCATTCAGGGCATCAAAGCCGCCATGCGTAAAAACGGCCTGCACTCCGTCTGTGAGGAAGCCTCGTGCCCTAACCTGTCCGAGTGTTTCAACCACGGTACCGCCACCTTTATGATCCTCGGCGCCATCTGCACCCGTCGCTGCCCGTTCTGCGACGTGGCCCACGGCCGCCCGATCGCGCCGGACGCCAACGAGCCGGAAAAGCTGGCGCAAACCATCGCCGACATGGCGCTGCGTTATGTGGTGATCACCTCGGTTGACCGCGACGATCTGCGCGACGGCGGCGCTCAGCACTTTGCCGACTGCATCTCGGCCATCCGCGCCAAGAGCCCGAACATCAAAATTGAAACGTTGGTGCCGGACTTCCGCGGCCGTATGGATCGCGCGCTGGAGATCCTCACCGCCACGCCGCCGGACGTGTTCAACCACAACCTGGAAAACGTGCCGCGCGTCTACCGCCAGGTGCGCCCGGGCGCCAACTACGAGTGGTCGTTGAAGCTGCTGGAGCGCTTTAAAGAAGCGCACCCGGATATCCCGACCAAATCCGGCCTGATGGTTGGCCTGGGCGAAACCAACGCGGAAATCATTGAAGTGATGCGCGATCTGCGTCGCCACGGCGTGACCATGCTGACGCTGGGCCAATACCTGCAGCCGAGCCGTCACCACCTGCCGGTGCAGCGCTACGTCAGCCCAGCCGAGTTTGACGAGATGAAAGAAGAAGCGATGGCGATGGGCTTCACCCATGCCGCCTGTGGCCCGTTCGTGCGTTCGTCTTACCACGCCGATCTGCAGGCCAAAGGGATGGAAGTGAAATAACGCGTAATAGTTTGTTACGCTAAAGACGGCGAAAACGCCAAAAAACGGATGTCCGCAAGGCATCCGTTTTTTATTGTGCGCCATCAGACGAGATTAAACGTCTTTCTTCTCGACGCTCTGCTGCGCGGACTGGCTTTCGGCGGCATTGTTGCCGGCGGCCGGCGGCGTACTGTCGTCGCCTACGGCTTTTTTAAAGCCTTTCAGCGCCGCGCCAAGATCGGCGCCGAGCGTGCGCAGTTTGCTGGTGCCGAACAGTAAAATCACCAACACCGCAATCACCAGAAGTTTGGTAATGCTGATACCTTCCATACTCACCTTCTTATCATAAAACGCTGCGTGAACAGCGAGAAAAACTGACCTTGCCTGCGAATATTTAGCGACTTTCCTTCGGCTTGCACAACCGCAACATGTAACAGAGTGAGATCGGTCGCAGGAATGTCACGCGCCCCCGCGGCGTGAATCCCAGACTATTCTTAGTTTATCACCCGCATGCTACTCTGCCGTGATGCCTATCAGGGAGATGCCGGATGTATATTGCTCCACCCATTTTCGATGCCCGAAAATCCGGCCTCAGCTTCGCCAAACGCACCTATCTGCCCCGCGTCGCCGGTCTGGGGCTCGGCTTTATCTGCGTTTGCGCCGCGCTCTACCCCTTGGCTCCGCCCACGGCGGTCTGGCTATTGCTGGCCTTTCACGGCTTTCTCTGGCCGCATCTCGCCTATCGCCTGGCCTGCCGCGCCAAAGATCCGTTCAAAGCCGAGATCCGCAACCTCTTGATCGACTCCGCCTTCGGCGGCTTCTGGGCGGCGATGATGGCGTTCAACGCGCTGCCCGCCATCGTCATCCTGTCGATGATGAGCATGAATAACATCGCTTCAGCCGGCAAAACGCTGTTTGTGAAAGGATTGGTCATTCAACTGGCCACGGCGATGCTCACCGCCGCGCTGCTCGGCTTCCCGTTTCACCCGCACAGCACGGCACTGCAAATCTATCTGTGCCTGCCGATGATCTACCTTTATCCGACGCTGCTTGGTCTGGTGACCTACCGCACCGCCAAACGGTTGGCGGAAAAGAAACAGGAGCTGCAGCGCATCAGCACCCGCGATGGGCTGACCGGCTTATATAACCGCCGCCACTGGGAGCACCTGCTGCATCGCCAGTTCGACAGCTGCCGCCGCTACCAGGACAACGCCACGCTGATCCTGATGGATATCGATCGCTTCAAAACCATCAACGACACCTTCGGTCATCCGCTGGGAGATGAAGCCCTGGCGGCGTTGGCGGAAGAGCTGCTGATCGGCATGCGCAACGTGGATATCGTCGGGCGCTACGGCGGCGACGAGTTTGGCGCAGTGCTGCCGAACACCAGTGCTGAACAGGCGGAAATCGTTCTGCGCCGTATCCAGCAGCGGCTGGACGCGGTCAGCTTCAAGGAGGCGCCGCAGCTGCGGCTGCAGATCAGCGCCGGCATCGCTAACTTCCACCCCGCGCTGGGCGGTTATCTGGACTGGCTGAAAGCGGCCGACGGCGCGCTCTATCGGGCGAAGCAGAATGGCCGCAACCGGCTGGAAACGGCGGCGCCGCCAGGGGAGTAACTTACTGACTTAATAACTTGGCAAAATACTTCGGCGCTTCGATAAAGCCTTCACGCCGGTAAAACGCATGCGCCCGCTCGCGGCGGCTGTGGCAATGGACTTCCAGCCGATCGCAGCCGCGACGGTGCGCCAGCGCCTCGCCTGCCGCCAGCAACCGCCGCCCTACGCCCGCGCCGCGCGCCCGATCGTCGACGCAAAAATAGCTGATGCGGCCAATGTCGCCGGCCAACGCCAACTGCGGCAGAAAATGCAACGACAACACGCCCAGCACTTGTTCGCCCTGCTCCGCCACCAGCAACGCCTCGTCCGGGTGCGCCAGAAGTTGGTGCATCCGCTGTGTCAGAAACGCCTCGGTGCCGGGATAACCCAGCGCCGTCATTAATTCAGCGATAGCGTGCCGGTCGCTCAGACGCGCCGTTCTGATTTCCATCCGTTTTACCTCGCAGAGTGTCGATACTACAAAATAGGCGGCATTAGGTGTAACATCCACCGGGTGCGGCGAAAAAGGCCGTGCGGCACGCTGGAGATGACATTCCTCCCTAACCGCCTTCACAGGCTGATGATGTCTACGTAACCTCTCGGAGAGAGGCGCGTAGCGTTACGCCTGTCCCTTTCCGAGCCTCGTGAATTTCTCTGATTGAAAGGTAGTTGCCCCATGTTGAGCTCTTTACTGGCCGTATTTATCGGCGGCGGCGTCGGCAGCGTTTTGCGCTGGGCGGTAAGTATGAAAATGAATCCGCTGAACGCCCACATTCCGCTCGGTACGCTGATGGTCAATCTGATCGGCGGTTTTATCATCGGCCTGGCGATGGCGATTTTCACCCGCATGACGCATCTGGATCCCACCTGGAAATTACTGATCACCACCGGATTCTGCGGCGGCCTGACCACCTTCTCCACCTTTTCGCTGGAGGTGGTATACCTGATGCAGGATGGCCGCTTCGGCTGGGCGCTGGCCAACATGCTGCTCAACCTGGCCGGCTCGCTGGCGATGACGCTGCTGGCCTTTATGCTGGTGATGTGGGTCAACGGGCGATAAGGCCTTAATGTTTCCTTAATCTTGCATGCGCATAATCTCATCCAGTACCCCTGACTGGATGAGAAATCGCTATGTTAAGCCTGCCGAAAACCGCCGCCGAAGCGATCGCCGTTGCGCTGTGCGTGCTGATCGTCGCCGCCTTTATCAAATCCTACCTGTTCGCTTAAACGCCTTTTATCGCAGCACGCGTTCATCTTGCGTCTTTCCGGTCGGTTACACTACAATTGAGAATGAACGTTCACACCCAAAAATGTGAACCCGGCTCACGCGTAGCAAAGGATCGGGCAGATGCTCCCCCCCAACGACAGTAAACAGGCCAAAGTGCAGGCTCGCCGCGATCAGATCGTCGAAGCGGCGAAAACCAGCTTTCGCCGCCACGGCTTCCACGCCGCCAGCATGGCGGAGATCGCCCAGGGCTCGCAGCTTAGCGTCGGGCAAATCTATCGCTATTTCGCCAATAAAGACGCGATCATCGAAGAGATCGTCAACCGCATCATCACCAACAAGATGCAGCGGCTGGAAAACCTTGGCGATCACATCAACCTGATCGCCGGCACGTTGGCGGCGCGCACGCTGTTTCAGCAGCCGGGCGAGAGCGAAACCGATCACATGCTGATGCTGGAAGTGACCGCCGAGGCCACGCGCAACCCGGTGGTGGCCAAAATGCTCAGCGATGCGGAAGCGCGGCTGTTTCGCCACGTGTGCCACAATCTGCAGCGGCTGTACCCCCATTTCAGCGAGGAAGAGATCGCCGCCCGGGTGGAGTTTATCGCCGTCATGAGCGAAGGCACCGGTTACCGGATCCTTACCACGCAAAAAGCCGATGCGTCCCTGCTGCGCGATCTGTATCAGCAGGCCATTTCTCACCTGTTCAGGAAATCTTAATCTCCCATGACCAAACACTTAGCCAGACAACGTCTGGTGTACGCCGTCGTGCTTGGCCTGTTGGCCGCGCTGGGGCCGCTGTGCACCGATCTCTATCTGCCCGCCCTGCCGGAAATGGCGGGCGAGCTGAATACCTCCACCGCCGCCGCGCAGCTCAGCCTGACCGCCGGGCTGCTCGGCCTGGGCGTCGGCCAGCTGATTTTCGGCCCTTACAGCGACAAGCTGGGCCGTATGCGTCCGCTGCTGCTGTCGCTGATCCTGCTGCTGGGCGCTTCGCTGTGGTGCGCGTTGGCGCCCACCATCGACCAGTTGCTGATCGCTCGCCTGCTCCAGGGCATCGCCGGCGCCGGTGGCGCGGTGATTTCCCGCGCCATTGCCCGCGATCTGTACGCCGGCCATGAGCTGACCCGTTTCTTCGCCTTGCTGATGCTGGTTAACGGCCTGGCGCCGATCGTCGCGCCGGTGCTGGGCGGCGTGATGCTGCAGGTGATGAACTGGCGCGGCATCTTCGGCGTACTGGCGGCCATCGCGGTGCTGCTGTTCAGCCTGTCGGCGCTGAAGCTGCGCGAATCCCTGCCGGTAGAGCGCCGCAGCCAGGGCGGTATCCTGGCGATGCTGATGTCGCTCGGCGGGTTGCTGACCCAGCGCTATTTTATGGGGCTGTGCCTGACGCAGGGCTTCGTAATGGCCGGCATGTTCGCCTATATCGGCGCTTCGCCTTTCGTCTTGCAGCAGATCTACGGCCTCAGCCCGCAGATGTTCAGCCTGTGCTTCGCCATTAACGGCGTCGGGCTGATCATTGCGGCGCAGCTGGCCAGCCGTCTCAGTTCACGTTGGGGGGAACGCCGGGTGTTGAGGGGCGGGTTAACGCTGGCGGCCGTCGCATCGCTGCTGCTGTTGTTGGCCGCCGCGCTGCATGCGCCGTTGGTCGTGTTGCTGGTGCCGCTGTTCTTCTCGGTGGCGGTGATCGGCATCGTCGGCCCGACCGCCTCGTCGCTGGCGATGCAAAGCCAGGGGGACAAAGCCGGCAGCGCGTCGGCCTTGATCGGCGTGTGCATGTTCGCGCTCGGCGCCTGCGCCGTGCCGCTCACCGGGCTGGGCGGCACCTCAGGCCTGTCGATGGCGCTGACCATCGTCGGCTGTTACGCCATCGCCATCCTGCTGTTCAGCCAGTTGGCCCGCCGCAGCGAAGCATAACGCGCCCAATAAAAAACCCGCTCAATGAGCGGGTTTTAAGAAATTCAGCTACGCAGCTTAGATAGCAGTAACGTTAGCGGCAGATGGGCCTTTGGCACCGTTCGTGATTTCAAATTCTACACGCTGGCCTTCAGCAAGCGTTTTGAAACCGTTGCTAACGATGGCAGAGAAGTGAACGAAAACGTCCTTGCTACCATCTTCCGGAGTAATGAAACCGAAGCCCTTGGATTCATTAAACCACTTAACGCTACCTTTAATCTTAGACATCAAACTTACCTTTAACGTGAATGAAAGACACAAAACCTGTGTCGATTACAGTACAGCAAGCAGGCAGGATTTTGTCCACCACCGCGATCACAGAAATCCGATAAAGAGTGAAAAAATCCGTGTTGCCCGGTGTAAATGCATTGCACCGGTTGCGATACGTTACCGTTCCAGGCCAATCCTCTCCCTGCGCCGGCAAACAACGCGCGAACGCCTAAACCTGCCCCTTCCCCCGATCGTTGACGCGCCGTGCAGACACAATCGCTATGAAATATAACCAGATGGTCTTTTTGCTTCGGCGCCCCCTGCACTAGGGTTAGGGTTTATTTCCCACTGTGAGCCAAGCCTATGACCAGCCAGTTGGCAGACAAGATCATCGCCTATCGGCGTGAACTGCACCAAAACCCGGAGCTTTCCAATCACGAATTCGCCACCACCGCCCGCCTGACCCGCTGGCTGCAAGAGGCGGGCATTCGTATTCTGCCGTTGGCGCTGAAAACCGGCGTCGTGGCGGAGATCGGCTGCGGCAAGGGGCCGATCATCGCCCTGCGCGGCGACATCGACGCCCTGCCAATCGACGAAATCGCCGACGTGCCCTTCAGCTCGCAAAACAGCGGCGTGATGCACGCCTGCGGCCACGACTTTCACACCTCGGTGATGCTCGGCGCCGCGCACCTGCTCAAAGCGCGTGAGGCCGAGCTGCCCGGCACGGTGCGCATCTTCTTCCAGCCGGCGGAAGAGACCTTCAACGGCGCCCGGCACCTGATCGACGCCGGCGCGCTGGATAACGTCGCGGCGGTATTTGGTCTGCATAACGCGCCGGAGCTGCCCACCGGCACCTTCGCCACCCGCGCCGGACCGTTCTACGCCAACGTCGATCGCTTCCAGATCCGCATCACCGGCAAAGGCGCCCACGCCGCCAAACCGGAACAGGGCGTCGATACCATCGTCACCGCCAGCCAGATCGTCGGCGCGCTGCAGACGCTGCCCAGCCGCAGCTTCAGCTCGCTGGAATCGCTGGTGGTGAGCGTAACGCGCATCGAAGGCGGCAATACCTGGAACGTGCTGCCGCAAACCGTCGAGCTGGAAGGCACGGTGCGCACCCACAGCGACGCGGTGCGCCGCCAGGTGCCGGATAAAATTCGCCAGGTGATCGACGGCGTCGCCGCCGCGCTCGGCGCGCAGGCCGAACTCCACTGGCAGCCGGGGCCGCCGGCGGTGATCAACGACGCCCATTGGGCGGCGTTCAGCAAAACCGTCGCCGCCGAAGCCGGCTACCGGGTCGAAGAGGCGGAGCTGCAGATGGGCGGCGAAGATTTCGCGCTGTATCTGCATCACGTGCCGGGCGCGTTCGTCAGCATCGGCTCCGCCAGCGAATTCGGACTGCATCATCCGCGTTTCAATCCCGATGAGCGCGCCCTCTTCCCTGCCGCCCACTATTTTTCGCTGCTGGCGGAGCGCACGCTGCAACAATTAACCACCGCAGCGAAAAAAGCCCTCAGCAACGCCTGAATAACGTGAAATAGTATTTCTCCGACGCCGCTGATGCCGCGTCGGGGATTATTATTTTCGCTCGCCGTGATATTTGCAGTTTTCAACATTTGAATATGCTGTTTTGTTGTTTTACATCCCGTTGCCGCTCATCAATAGTGGACGCATCAAACACCGCGCGCCTTTGCGGCGCATGACAGGATAATCACGATGAGCGACAACGCGAATAATCAACGGCAATTACGGCTGGGCGCCATTCTGCACGGCGCATCGGGAAATATGTCCGCCTGGCGCCACCCGGACGCCACCGCCGACGCCAGCATCAACCTCGAATTTAATATCGCCTCGGCGAAAAAAGCCGAACAGGGCAAATTCGATTTCGTCTTCGTCGCCGATGGCTTATATATCAACGAAAAGTCCATTCCGCATTTTCTTAACCGTTTCGAGCCGTTGACCTTATTGGCCGCACTGTCCGCCGCCACCGACAAAATTGGCCTGGTGGGCACGCTCTCCACCTCCTACAGCGATCCGTTCACCGTCGCCCGCCAGTTCGCCAGTCTCGATCACCTGAGCGGCGGGCGCGCGGGCTGGAACGTGGTGACATCGCCGCTGGAAGGTTCGGCAAAAAACTTCTCGCGCGCCGAACACCCGGAGCACAGCCTGCGTTACCGCATCGCCGGCGAGTTTCTCGACGTCACCAAAGGACTGTGGGACTCCTGGGAAGACGATGCCTTCGTGCGCAATAAGGCCAGCGGCGAATTTTTCCGCGCCGGGAAACTGCACACCCTCAATCACCAGGGGGAGTTCTTCTCGGTGCAGGGGCCGTTGAACATCGGCCGCACGCCGCAGGGCCGCCCGATCCTGTTCCAGGCCGGCGCCTCTGAAGACGGCAAACGGCTGGCGGCCAAGCACGCCGATGCGATCTTCACCCATCACGACACGCTGGAGCAGGCGCAGGATTTCTACCAGGACGTGAAGCGGCAGTTGGTGGAACAGGGGCGCGAACCGGACGACTTGCGCATCTTCCAGGGCGTCAGCGTGATCGTCGGCGACGACGATGCGGACGTCGAGCGTCAGTACCAGGAGACCGCCCGTCTGGTCAGCATCGAGAACGCCCTCAACTACCTTGGCCGCTACTTCGAACATTACGACTTTTCCCGCCATCCGTTGGACGCCCCCTTCCCGAACATCGGCGATCTGGGGCAAAACAGCTTCCGCAGCACCACCGACGCCATCAAGCGCAACGCCCGCGAGCGGAACCTCACGCTGCGCCAGGTGGCGCTGGAAGCCGCCTCGCCACGCCCGGTGTTCAGCGGCACGCCGGAAGCGGTGGCGGACGGCCTGCAACGCTGGTTCGACGGCGAAGCCGCCGACGGCTTCATCATCAGCGGCGGTACGCCCAACGCCTTCGGGCACTTCGTCGATCGGGTGGTGCCCATCCTGCAACAACGTGGCCTGTTCCGCCGGGCGTACCACGGCGATACGCTGCGCGAACACCTGGGCCTCATGCGCCCGTTGAACAGATTCACCCAATAATAAGATCGTTTTCAGGGATACCCGCTATGCAGAAAACCGTTACCGCCGCTCTCGTGGCGGCCTTGCTGAGCCTGACCGGCGCCGCGCAGGCGGGCACCGGCATCGATTTACAGGCCAATGAAACCCCGATCCACGCGCCGAAAAACCCGCAGGCGATCGCCAAACTGCCGGCCGATTTCCACTTCGTGAAGCCGGGCCAATTCACCGTTGCAATCGCCGCGCTCAACACGCCGCCGCTGGCGCTGTTCGCTGCCGACAACCGGCGGCTTATCGGCAGCGAAGTGGATATCGCGCAGCTGGTGGCCGACAGCCTGGGCCTAACGCTTAACGTAGTGCAAACGTCGTGGGAAGACTGGCCGCTGGGGGTGGTTTCCGGCAAGTATGACGCGGCCATCACCAACGTCACCGTGACCAAAGAGCGCAAAACCCGCTTCGACTTCGCCACCTACCGCATCGACTCGCTCGGCTTTTACGTCAAAACCGGCGGCAAGATCGCAACGATCAAACAGCCTGCCGATATCGCCGGATTAAAGATCATCGTCGGCTCCGGCACCAACCAGGAAGCCATCTTGCTGGAGTGGGACAAACAGAACCGGCAACAGGGGCTCAAACCCTTCCAGCCGATCTACGTGACCGACGATGCGGCCGCCACGCTGGCGATCCAGTCCGGCCGGGCCGACGCCTACTTCGGGCCGAACGTGCTGGGCGCCTATAAAGCGGCGCTGAACGGCCGCACCCGGCTCGCTGGCACGGTGGAAGGCGGTTGGCCCAAGGCGGCGCACATCGCCGTCACCACCCGTAAAGGCAACGGACTGGTGCAGGCGGTGAACGAAGCGCTGAACGGCGCGATCCGCGGCGGACAGTACGATCAGGTGCTCAATCGCTGGGGCGAGAGCGTCGAACGCCTTGCGCAGTCGGAAATCAACCCGCCCGGCCTGGGCGATTAGGAGCGCGCAATGACGCAAGACACCTTCATTCAGACGTTGCCGACCGACCCGCTGATCGCCCCGGTGATCGAGGGGCTGTTCGGCGAGTATCGCCAGCGTTACGGCGACTATTTTGGTGACCAGGAACCGGAACCGCTGGACCTGTATGCACCGCCGCAAGGGGCCTTCATCGTGCTGCTGCGCGCCGGTGCGCCGATCGCCATGGGTGCCTTCAAACGCTATGACGCGCAAACCGCCGAGCTGAAGCGCATCTGGACCCGGGGCGATCTGCGCCGCCAGGGCCTGGCGCAGCGGGTGTTGCAGCAGTTGGAAACGCTGGCGCTGGCGCAGGGGTATCGCCGGCTCTACCTGACCACCGGCTTTCGCCAGCCCGAAGCGGTGGGCCTGTACCTGAGCAACGGTTATCAGCCGCAGTTCGATCCCACCGTTGACAGCGAGGTTTACAGCCACCCGCCCTACGATGGCCGCCTGCCGTTCCGCAAAAGCCTGATTGCAGAGGACGCGTGTTGTTGCGCGTCGGAAAGGAAAATCGCCTAAACCCCCTTTATCTGTAGTCAGGAGACATGACATGTCCAAACAAGAAGTCTTGAAAGTGGTGCCCGCCCGCTATCCGCTGCGGCTGATCGGCGCCCTGTTCTCGCTGTTTATTCTGGCCGCCATCGTGCAATCGGTAGCGGGCAACGCGCGCTGGGAATGGGGCGTGTTCGCCGAGTGGTTCTTCGCCCCGGCGGTGCTGGCCGGGCTGGGGCAAACTCTGCTGCTGACGCTGCTCGGCACGCTGTTCAGCATCCTGTTCGGCACCCTGCTGGCGCTGGCGCGGCTGTCGCGCTCTTACCTGTTGGCGTCACTGGCCTGGGGGTATATCTGGCTGTTTCGCTCGCTGCCGCTGATCCTGGTGCTGATCATCCTGTATAACTTTTCCTATCTGTACGACGCCATCTCGCTGGGCATTCCCTTTACCTCGGTGGTGTTCGCCAGCTACCCGACCATCGATATCCTCGGCCAGTTCGCCGTGGCGGTGCTGGGCCTGACGCTGGTGCAGTCCGCCTATACCGCCGAGATCATCCGCGGCGGCATCCTGGGCGTGGATTACGGCCAGCACGAAGCGGCGGCGGCGCTGGGCCTGCCGGGCTATCGCCGCACCTTCCGCATCATTCTGCCGCAGGCGCTGCGCTCCATTATTCCGACCGGATTCAACGAGATCATCAGTCTGGCGAAAGGCACTTCGATCGTTTATGTGCTGGCGCTGCCGGAGCTGTTTTACACCATCCAGGTGATCTATAACCGCACCCAGCAGGTGATACCGCTGCTGATGGTGGCCACCGTCTGGTATCTGTTCATCACCACCGCCCTGTCGGTGATCCAATACTACATCGAACGCTATTTCGCCCGGGGCGCGGTGCGCGAACTGCCGCCGACGCCCTGGCAGAAACTGGCCGGCTGGCTAAAACGTTAGGAGACCCGCATGTCTGAAGCCATTGATTATTACGCCTTGCCCGAGCAGCCGGCACGCAACCTCACCCCGGTGCCGGCGCGCGGCCTGATCGAAATCAGCAATGTCAGCAAGTTTTTCGGCAAACACAAGGCGCTGGACGACGTCAGCCTGACGCTGCAGCCGGGCACCGTGACCGTGATCCTCGGCCCTTCCGGCTCGGGCAAATCGACGCTGCTGCGGGCGATCAACCACCTGGAGCGCGTGGACGAAGGCTTTATCCGCATCGACGGCGACTACGTCGGTTACCGCCGCAAGGGCAACCGGCTGTACGAGCTGAAGGAAAAGGCCATCCTCCGGCAGCGCATCAACGTCGGCTACGTGTTCCAAAACTTCAACCTGTTCCCGCACCTGACGGTGCTGGAAAACATCATCGAAGCGCCGGTGGTGCACAAAATTCACTCCCGCGAACGGGCGAAGGCGGTGGCCTATGAGCTGCTGGATACCGTCGGGCTGCGTCACAAGGCGGATGCCTACCCGCGCCACCTCTCCGGTGGCCAACAGCAGCGCATCGCCATCGCGCGCGCGCTGGCGCTGAACCCGAAGGTGATCCTGTTCGATGAGCCGACCTCCGCGCTCGATCCCGAGCTGGTCGGCGAAGTGCTGGACGTGATTAAGGGATTGGCGGATCTGGGCGTCACGCTGGTGGTCGTCACGCATGAAATCGGCTTTGCGCGCGAAGCGGCGGATCGGGTGGTGTTTATGGTCGACGGGCAGATCGTCGAACAGGGCGACGCCAGGCAGGTGCTGGCTCAGCCGCAGCACCCTCGCACCGTTAACTTCCTTAACAAAGTGCTGTGATCGTCGGGGCGCCGCGGCGCCCCGCTCAGGAGCAGGTTAAAGACCGGCGAAACGCCGCTTCTCGGCGGCGAAATCCAGCGGACGGATCCCCTGCTGGTTTTTATCCTCTTCGGTCAGCAGCGCCGGCGGAATAAACCAGGTCACCTCAAACAGCAGCCCGTCCGGATCGTGGCCATAAATGCTTTTGTGCACGCCGTGATCCTCTTCCAGCCCGAGAATGCCGCGTTCGGCCAGCTGGTGACGAATGCGCTCCAGCTCTTCCAGGCTGTCCACTTCCCAGGCCAGATGGTACAGCCCGGCCGGTGGCTCATGCTCTGCCGGCGGCTCGTTGTTGGCGCGAAACACCCCGGCGCGCTGCTGGCCCAGATTCTTGCTGAACAGCGCCAAATCGTGATCGTTGTCCGAATCGGCGGCCTGGGTAAATACCGCCCGATCGGGGCTGTCGGACGGCTTCAGCTTGAAGCCCAATACCTGATGATAAAAGTCGGCGCTCTGCCGCACGTCGCTGACATACAGCACGGCGTGATTGAGACGTTTGATGCCCATCGATATTCCTTTTTCGCATTGAATGAAGTCAGCATGAACATAGCATGTGGGGGGAAAGCCGCTAAATGCCGTTATCGCATGACTAAATGCCGCCCGCGCAATCTGTCGCTGCAAGGCATTCCGCGCTATCATAAGCGCTGTATTGATCCCTTTTGTGAGAATAACGATGAACGGCAAGATAACGACTTTTTTTGAAGACAAAGGCTTCGGCTTTATTACCGACGAGAACGGAGAAAATCGTTATTTTCACGTGATTAAAGTGCAGAATCCGGAGCTGATTAAGAAAAACGCGGCGGTGACCTTCGAACCGACCAACAACACCAAAGGCCCGTCGGCTTATGCGGTCAAAGTGTTGGCGCCCAGCAAATACATCATCATCGCCAATGAAAGAATCAAGATCGCCAGCATCAAGTCTTTCAATACCTTCACCAAGGAAGTGCCGGTCAAAGCCGATGTGGATAAAGAGAACACCGTGCTGTCGGTCGGCCTGCTGATGAATCGCATTCGCCCGCAGTCCGAAGACCAGGCGCAGGCCATGCAAACGCTGCGCATGCTGACCATCACCACCTTCCAGAACACCACCCATACCTTCTCCGAGCACGAGATCGACATGGATGAAACCATCAAGGCGTTGAAAAGCCTGTAAGCCTCTGCGTACAGAAAATAACCAACGAAATTTGTCGTCGCCTGTGTTAGCGTGAGTTTTCACCTGACACAGGCTATTGATATGTCCGATTCCAGCAGCGTCAAAGGTTTTATCAACCGCTCCACCCAAATCGTCTGCCCTAAATGCGGCTATGTTACCCGGCAAAAATGCGCGGCAATGCTGCAAGACGTGATACTGATTTGCCCTAATTGCGAAACCCGCTTCGAGCCCAGGCAAGGCTGAAAACGGTTAGCGGAACAGAATATGCTCGACGCTGTTGCCGTTCACCACGTTGAACGACTCCACCCGATTACGCCCCTGCGATTTGGCGCGATACAGCGCGATATCCGCCATATTCATCAGTTGCTCCAGCGATTTCACTTCGTTCATCGCCAGGCTGGCGACGCCGACGCTGATGGTGATTTTCAGCGTCTGTTTGCCTTCCGCCTGCAGTTCCGCCTGCTCCACCAACCGGCGCAGATGCTCCCCCAGCGCCACGCCCTGCGCCGCCAGCGCGCGCGGCAGCATGATGGCGAACTCTTCCCCGCCCAAGCGGCCGAACAGCTGATCGTGCCGCAGCTCGCGCCGCACGATGTGCGCGAACGACGCCAACACCTGATCGCCGGCGCTGTGGCCGTGCGTATCGTTGATCTGCTTGAAATGATCGATGTCGATCAGCAGTAGCGACACCGCCTCTTTCGAGCGGTGCTTGTGCTCCAGCAGCTCGCCCGCTTTGCGCGTCATCGCGCTGCGCGCCAGCACCCCGGTCAGGAAATCGTGGTTGGCGCTGTGCTCCAGACGCCGCATCAGCTTGCGATTGGCGGCGATAGAGCTGGCGAGGATCAGCGGCCCCATCACCAGCATGGCGATGCCCAAGCGGGCGGACATCAGGGTGTCGAGGAAGGCGTTGTGATTGTTCGGCGTTTCATACAGCACCAGGTTGGCTGAAATGTTGCTGATCTCGGTCATGCC
Organism: Serratia sp. CY71090; assembly: GCF_052166845.1. Taxonomy (NCBI): domain Bacteria; kingdom Pseudomonadati; phylum Pseudomonadota; class Gammaproteobacteria; order Enterobacterales; family Yersiniaceae; genus Serratia; species Serratia sp. CY71090. Next base: position 457,405 of record NZ_JBJNOA010000003.1, read on the forward strand.
GGTCAACAGCGTCAACAGCGTCACGGGGAACAACTGGTAGCGCACTGCGCACCACAGCAGCGCCGGGATCGGGAAGGCGATGGCGCCCGGCCCGCCGATATAGACGCTGAACGCCAGCGACAGCAGTAGCGCCAATAGCGGCAGGCAGCCTTTCAGGCGCCAACGCACCTGCATGCGAAACAGCTGTTTCAACCGCGGCGCCGCCATCAGCACCGGCAACAGCAACAAGGTCGTCGAGAACTGCTCACTGAACCAGGCCAACCAGGCGACCACCACCGTATTGTTGTACAGGCTGTCGTTACGCAGCACCGACAGCGTCGACGCCACCGCCGCACCGGCCAGGCTGGCGCTGAACATATAGAGTATCGCCTGGGGTTTGCCCATGCGCCGTTGAGATTGCGGCAACATCAGCATGATGCCGTAACCGACGACGATCAGCGACATGTTGCAGGCGTTCAGCCACAGCGCCAAAGACCAGCCCTCGCCGGTGCTGAGATCGGCGGCAACCATGCCCAGGTAGGTCGTGAGCCAGCCGAGCGGCGTGGCGTAAGCGGGTTTGCGCAGCAGCAGGCCGAGCAAAATCGCATTCACCGGCCAAAATAAAGAAAGCGAGCCAATCGGCCGGCTAAGAATGCCCACCAGGGAAAGTAAAAAGGCCAGCATGAAAAGATTGATGAGCTGAACCGTAAGCGGCAGGCCATGCCTGGCGTTTATTCTGGCGTTCATCGCCTCGCCCATATTTTGCTAATAACCAGAATAATAATGTGCATACTCTCTCGCCCGGCCAGTGAGGGATAATCAACCCGGATTTCAACCAAAAAAGCCAGACAAATCAATAATAAAAAGCATTAACAATTAATTAACAGACTTTTCTTAACCTAATGTGGCGGCGGTGGACTCCCCCGCATACCGTCGGAAAATAATGCTCAGCTCTGCTGTCAGCATAGCGCATAGCGTAATAGGCCGCCGACCGACGTTAATTACATTAATAAGATTGTGGTTATTGCTCGTTGAATGATATTTGAATGACTACGCGATTATTTTCCTGCAACTGGGCCGCCTGTGCAATAACAACCCAAAAAAAGCCCGCATGAAGCGGGCTTGCTTGAACAACAGCAAATCGACAGTTACGACACGGCCATGCATTGCATGACCGTGCTGACGCGCAGTATAGCGGTGAAAGCTTAAGCAGACCTTAGCAACAAAAAACCCGGCCTAGGAACCGGGAATATTTGTACGAAATGCAGCGTTAGCCCAAGTAGGCTAATAACATCTCGCAGCTTACACGCCAAATGTGCAGAGAAAATGAACGCTGCACGCGGCAAGGCCTTACGCCAGTTTGGCGGCAAAGCCCGCCACGCGCTGGCCATAGAGCTTGGCGGTCGCCAGATCGCCCGACAACATCTCATCCACGCCGGCATCCGACGGCGTTTGCACCAACAGCCCCACCGAACCGCCCAGGTTGTTGACATCGGTACGCTGCGCCGATTTGGTGTTGGCCGGCAGCAGCCCCAGACTGACCCACAGGCCGCCATGTTGCGAAGCCAGCGTCTGCAGCGCGATCAGCGTCACCTGCTTGTCGCCGTTCAGGCTGGCGCTGTTGGTAAAACCGCCGAACACTTTATCCTGCCACTTGCGGCCGAACCAGGCTTTGGAGCTGGCGTCGGCGAATTTCTTGAACTGCCAGGATGGGCCGCCCATATAGGTCGGCGAACCAAAGATGATGGCGTCCGCCTCATCCAGCGTCTGCCAGGCTTCGTCGCTGATATCGCCGTTCTGATCGATGGCGATCAGTTCCGCCCCGGCGCCTTCCGCCACCACTTTCGCCAAACGCTCGGTATGGCCGTAGCCGGAATGAAACACCACTACTGTCTTCGCCATAGAAATTCTCCACTCATTGCACAAAGGCGCCGACGGCGCCCCTCTCGCGTTCAATCTAATCAAGCGCACAGCGACTGAATACCGAATAAAACTGACGGTGTTATTCAAAAAAATCGCGTTACCCCGCCAGGCATGCTCAGATAAAAAAAATCCCGCACAAGGCGGGATAAACTTAACAGGGATGGGGTAATACACTACAGGGAATGGATAACACACAACATCATCGGGTAGAGCTACAGTACCAATCTCAATGTATAGAACTGTCATCCCCGCGTAAGTTTGCTCGGCCAGATGTAACGCCGAATGGGAAATATGACATTTTGCTCAACGCACCACGAACAGGCGCGACTCAAAGCCGCCGCTCTTGAAGGTGCCGGTATTGACCCACCCCGGCGGCGAACGGCCGAAGTCCTGATTGAAATCCCCGCCGCTGACCAGCCAGATCCGGCGATGGCCTTTCGATAAAACGCTGAGCTTATCGACGTAGGTCTGCGCCGCCCGATCGTGGAAAAAGGTACCGAAACCATAGGCATTGGGCTTACCCGAGATACCATTGGGCCTGGCCGGGGTATACAGCAAGGCGCGGTAGCCCTGCTTGTTGTAATACACATAGCTCAGGTAGTTGAACATGTTGCTGACCACCACCGCATCGTTAGGCTGATAGTGGCTGTTGATATAGTGCACCATGACCTTGAACTCATCTTTTTCGACCGGGTAGTCGTTACGTACGCCGTAGCCGAACAGCAGGCTGAAGAACAGTAGCAAAGAGATCCCGCGCACCCGGTTTTTCGTTCCGGCGATCAGCACGCCCAACACCAGCGGAATGCCGAGCGCGGCGGAATAAAGATAGCGATCGACAAACAGCGGCGAGCGCCAGGAAATGGCGAATACCAGCGTCACCGGGATCAGAATGCCGCAGAGCAGCAGCAGAGAGAATTTTCTCGGCATCTGGCGCCGCCACAGCAGCAGTGAACATAAAGCGACAAACATCGCCGGCAACAGCCAGAGAATGATCGTGGGATAGTTGCTGCCATCATGGCCGGTGAGAAAACGCCAGAACATCGCCGGCAGATCGCTCCAGGAAACCTGAGGGATCCAACCGACGTCGCCGCCGACCCTCAGCTCGGCGATATGCGCCAGCAGATTGAACAACACCAGCAGCCAGGGAATGTAGGCCACCCCGATCGCCGCATTGGCCAGCCACCATACCGGTCGCTTGATATAACACTCGCCTTCGCGGCGGCACGACAGCGCCAACACCACCAGCCAATGCGCGATCAGCGTGAAAATCGTGAAGTAATGGGTATAAAAGCTCAGCGTCATCAACAGCGCATACAACGCCAGATAACGGCGGTTATCCGGCGTTTTCAGCCACTTCGCCAACGCCATGGCGGCGGCGATCGCCAGCAGCCCCATCAGCGCATACATGCGCGCCTCCTGGCTGTAGCGCACCGCCATCGGCATGATCGCCATCAGCCAGCCCGCGATCAGCGCCGCCCGTTCATTGGCCAGCCAACGGATAAAGCGCATCGCCAGTGCCACCGTCACCACGCCGAACACCAGGCTCAACGAGCGGGCCGCCAGAATGCCATCGCCAAACAGCACCATCCAGCCATGCAACAGCAGGTAATAAAGCGGCGGGTGAACATCGAAAGAAGCGTGATAGAGCAACGCGCCCACATCGTAACGGCTGGTCAGCACGCTGGAGGCTTCATCGCACCAAAAATACCTGTCGGTTAAGGATATAGACCGTACGAGCGCCGAAAACGCCACGATCACCAACGCATAATGTTTGTAATCGATGCCCTTTAAGCCGTTGTTGCTTAAAGAGACATTCGAAACCTGCTGCAGTGACATAACCGCATTCCGCCCAAGAGAACCACACAATGTGGAGACGCAGCGTCATCATTGCCGACGGCGGGTAAATGGCGGGTAAATCAGTGCGAAAAAGTCGGCGCAGTCCCCTTCAGGCCGCACGGCTCTCAGCGAATTTCAACGCTGATATCCGGGTAGGCCTTCTCGCCGTCACTGAGGTAATGCCCCAGCGCCCGATATGCCATCACGTACAGCACGGCGGCGGCGCACAGGCACAGCAAGGTCACGAGAAAGAATCTGGATTTGCGCACGATAGGCTCCATGGGGAAATTTTCGCCTATTGTAGCGCGACAAACTAAACGAAGGTTCAATTGGCGGCGGGTCGAGAGCCTCGCGCTCATTCAGAAAGACGGCAGCATAACGGCTAGAGTAATTCGACTTTCAAGCAAACGCCTTCTTTTCAAAGCGATTCATCTCTCATTGGTCAATATATCGCGATCCCAAAAAGGCTCATCACTGAAATTAGCAAGTAAAAAATCAATGAATGCGCGCATTTTCGCAGGCATGTTTTGTGATGAAGGAAAAACCGCATACATACCAATGGGAGGACGCATATGCTCACGTAATACAACTTCGAGCTCACCTTTTCTGATCGCCTCATGCGCGATGAAAGTGGGCAACATAGCGATCCCCAAACCCGCGATGGCGGCCTCACGAACAGCATCACCGTTGGAAAAACAGAGCCGCGATTTCACCATTGGCGTATGACCGCCAGCAAAGCGCCAATAATAACTTTCTTCAACGTTGCTATAGCGAATGCCCGGCAATGCCGCCAAGTCTTCCACTCTATTTGGACGACCGTACCGATCTAGCAAAGACGGGCTCGCGCAACAGACATGGCGAATGGTTGTGATCCGCCTGGCTACCAAGGAAGAGTCGCGCAATTTAGAAATCCTGATGGCGAGATCAAATCCATCACGAATGATGTCAACCATCTTGTCGTCGGCATCAAACTCCAGTGCCAGATTCGGATTCGCTTCGATAAATTGACCAACCACCCGGCTAAGGCAATGTACGGTCAGCGAAACGGGAGCGGCGATTCGCAACCGCCCTTGTAAATCGTTATGTCGCCCTCCAACGGCATTTTCAGCCTCATTCAACTCAGTCAGTATGCGTTTGGCTTGCTCATAAAACTTCAGCCCTGTGTCCGTCAGATGGATCTGTCGGGTGCTCCGGTTCAGCAACGGGGCACCAAGCCGAATTTCCAAATCTCGTATGCGGCGACTGATCGCAGATTTAGCCAAGGCCAGGCGCTTTGAAGCCGCCGCAAAACCGCCAGCCTCAACAACAGCAATATAAGTTTTCAGTTCCTCAAAGCGATCGGCCATGCTTCCGCAACCTTTTCAATTCCAAATATGTCAATCACAATGATACGGCATCACTTAGCGACCGCTATTCCTCTCGAGGAACGGCATCGAGACGCACGCTTTCCGCCCCCCACGTCAGACGATGCCGAAAAATGTATTATGCGCAGGCGCTGCTGGATCCAGGGTAGCGCGATACTCTCTAACGGATGGAAGGCTCGTTCGAACGAATAAACTCCACGAACCCACTCAAGAATCCCTCCAAGCGAAGACGCGTCGACTCGTCGGTCAGATTGCCATCGACGTCGAATTGTTGGTTGGCGTGGGAAACGAGAAGCCGTCCGCCAAACCAAGGTCGGGTTCCAAGTGCTCGCAACACGGGTAGCCAAGCTTCCTGAGATAGGATTGTGCCAAATCCCCCCGGCGATGCACCAATCAAGGCGAAAGGTTTTCCGCCGAAAACGCGTCGTATATCGCTGTCTGGACGTGAAACCCAATCAATGGCGTTTTTGAATACCCCTGGAATACCATTATTGTACTCAGGGGTGGCAAGGAGCACGCCATCGGCTACCGCGATCGCCTCCTTCAATTCGACAACAGAAGCGGGAATGCCAGATTTAACTTCAACATCGGCATCATAAAGCGGTATCCCATTGATTCGACGAACATCCAGAGTCACGCTCTCGGGTGCCAATTGCACTGCAGCCTGAAGAAGTGAATGGTTAAAGGAAGCGCTGCGAAGACTTCCTGAAATTCCAATGATATGGGTCATGATCTACTCGCTTTTTGCAATGGAATGACTGTCGTTACTGCAGATGACAATGTTCGTTTGTGCTGACGGTTCTTTCTCCCCACAAAGGACAAACATTACCTCCTCTACAAAAATTAGAAAGCCTCAATAAAAGAACACTGTGTTCTCTTATTTAAGTACAGCGTTAGGACTGGGTGAATGACGAGGACTTAAACCCACCCAACTAAAGTTACGATCTACTCTCACAGCCCAAAAATGAGAACAATATGTTCTCCGGAATTGGGATTGTCGGGTCCGCTGTATCGACTTAGCATGATATCTCACAATTACATGACCCCAATTAAGATTGCTTTCATTGAAGGCGATGTTGAGATCCCTTCTTTGGCCTATCGCGATTGCGATGAGTCTAACCTAATCTGTAACGTGAAAGAGAGTTATCTAATGACCAGTGAATCTATCCGTGATCCTAAGGCTGACCACCTCCTGACCCCTGAGAACTGCGTGTTCATCGTGATCGACTATCAACCCATTCAGGTGAGTTCGATCCGTTCGATGGACCAAAAGGAATTGGTTTTCAACATCACCCATAGCATTAAAGCTGTGAAGAATTATAACGTACCTATTATTCATTCGGCGGTAAATATTGCGACGGGCTTAAACAAACCGCCAATTAAAGAGATCATGGCGCTACTCCCTAATGACCCCGTTATTGATCGTACGACGGTTAATGCCTGGGAAGACGTCGAATTCAAGCAGGCAGTGCAGGCAACTGGACGGCGGAAGTTGATCATGACGGCACTCTGGACCGAAGTCTGCCTGGCCTTCCCCGCTCTGGATGCACTCAGGGAAGGGTACGAGGTCTATGTCGTCGCCGACGCCATCGGCGGAACTTCAGTAGCGGCTCATGAGTTGGCTCTACGCCGCGTCGAACAAGCGGGTGGCAAACTGATTTCCAAGACACAGCTCTGGTGCGAGCTGCAGCGAGACTGGGCTCGCCAAGAGACCGTTCCTGGTTTCATGGACGTATTCGAGAACTGGGACGGCTTTAATCCAGAGAAAGATTTCAAAGGCTAAAATGCGGTTGGCAAATTGCTGGTTGAAGAATCCTCTGGCCGTCGTGTCAACACTGTCCGGCCTGCCAACCATACTCGGCAATTCAGCGCACCATATTGGAAAAGACAAGAGAATTGTCTTAGCAGAAGATTGATTATTGAAGGGAACGGCACACTTCAGCGTGCCGTTCCCGGAATAAGGGGAGACCATGTCAAACGTCTACAAGAAAATCGCTAACATAAAAGAAGCGCAGGCTGCTAGCCTCGCGAAACCGGCCACGTTCAGCAGCCCTTTGGCTCTCCTGCTGGACCTTCTGAAAAAACCCGCGGATCTCGAGCATGTCCGCCAATTTACGGCGGACAATTTCATCTATGTTTCACTCAATTATGAACATCCGGAACTAAAAGCCATCATGCCTTGGGCAGGGACGACAGCAGGAACCGAAGGCTTGGTCCAGACCTTCAAGGATGTGAACGCCTACTGGTCTACACTGGCATTCGAATTACAGGACACTTTTGAGAATGCCGACGGTGCTGCCGTCTTCGGTTATTTTACTTATCGCTCTACTGTTTTGGGTAAGACGGTCACCTCCCCCCTCTCGATTTTGGCTCGCGCCAAGGACGGTAAGTTAACTTTCGTACAGTTCATGGAAGATACCTTCGCCACAGTACGAAGTTTTCGCGAGAGTGGAACCTACCATATCAAAGCCGATCCCAGTGGTTCGACAGTGGAAATTTGATACAGGGAGAGCGATATAACGATTGAGGATATAACCTGATTAAAAACTATATCCTCAGTCACATCATTGCATCATCAAAAACAACCAGCGAACACAGGACGTTTTTCAATCGGATTGTTTTTGTCATAAATAATTAGCCATACTTCCAGACTCATATAATACATTTAAAACACTAGCAACAAAAGAAAATATATTTATTACACTGCCCAGCCAGAGTTTTAAAAAGCAGTGAGTGGTAAATAGGAATGCCGTCAACAGTTGATGATCGATAATTAACAAACTTGAGGTATCATGACAATGCAGAAAAAAGACTTATCTTCCTGGTTCGCCAAAGGGGGGGCTATTGCTTATTTCATCTGGGCTCTTCTACATTTTCAAGCTGCCTGGGGAGTTTATAAATTAGGCGATAGCATGCCACCAGGAATGGCAAGTGGGCGAGTAGAACAAGATGCATGGAATTTATTTTGCTTTGCACTTTGCGCTGCCTTGACGTCTATTTTCTTGAATTGGCGCAATGACATCAGAGGATGGTGGATAAATTTAGCCGTTGTCAGCGCCACTGATATTGGCTTTATTATTTACATTCTAATCCCTGGTTACACGCCTATTTGGCCAGGGATTTTAGGGCCTCTTTTTTGGGCGGTTGGATTTATTTTTTCAACCTGCGCACTTGTTTTATCACATAAAGAAACAATGCGCTAAGCATGATAACATCACAAAGGGCAGCATATGCTAAGCCCTTTAATCCAACTTCCTTAAAGAACAAACTCAATTGCAATAATTAGATTTAAAATAGATCAATTAAAAAAACACGCATAATCAATTGAAAATATGACTCAGGCATATCATGAAAGAAAACACTTGCTTTCAAAAAAAAGTCACCACAGAGATCATGAGTTGGATAGAAAACAACCTTGAACATCGCATCAGTCTTGCAGACATTTCCAAGGTATCAGGCTATTCAAACTGGCACTTTCAAAGGTTATTTAAGAAACATACGGGAAAAAACCTTGGTGACTATATTCTTGAAAGAAAATTAAAAAAATCTTATAACTTGCTTTCTACAACAAAATTATCCGTATTTGCTGTTTCTTGTGCTGTAGGATTCAAGACTCAACAATCCTTTATTAGGAGCTTCAAAAAATGCTATGGCATCTCTCCCGGAAAAATAAAAATGAAGCACAATGACAAAAAATAATATAACAAGTTAATCATCATGGGAAAATTCTTCCCATTCATATCGTGTACCGAGTTAATCCTTCTCTCGTCTAAACGATCGGGTGTCTAAGTAGAGTCAGGTCGAAAAATCACGAAGTAAAATACTGACATTATTCTTGTCATACTTGAGATAAGAGTCAGGCCTCTCTACGCGTCGCTTATTTAGGACATCTGTACGTCATATACCTGATAACAATATCCCAATACAATAAAATAAGAAGTGCTATCAATAAATGCGAGCAGACATAGGAATAATCGAGAACTTGCAGAAATACGGGGGATTTATGGACTGTAGTAGACATCAGGAGAAGTGTTAATGGCCCCTATAGGATTCGATATAAAGCAATAACTAGTTGTTAAAAATAAAAATTTTCAAATTCGATTTATTAACATGCCCCCAATAATGCCCCCACATCTTGCTAAGCCCCACACTATTGCACAAAAAACACCCGGAATTTACGTGTATACCCTTCTGTAGAGCTATGGTGATGAAGGAGGATATATGCTCGATAAGGAGGCTTGGATGACAACCAAACAGGTGTGTTCTTTAGTTAGTGTGTCATCCAGAACGTTGCTACGAATGCAAATGAAACCAGTAAATCCGTTTCCTAGACCCGATGTAACCCACGCTGGTGGAGCTAACCGCTGGAAGAGATGGAAGGTTCTGGCATGGCAGGATGCAGAGTCGTTATTAAGCTCGTCAAAACCACAAGCCCAGGGAAAGATCGCGAAAGATAGCCAAACTCTCCCGAAAATTAGTCCTAATCAAAACCACAAGCAGGCAACAAAACTCAGTGATGAAGAGTTGTGCACGCTATGTTGGCTCTGGAACCATGCAGCATTCATGATTGGCCGAATAGCTGAAATTGAGCCGCTTCTACGTGTAGCTGAACACCGGCTTGCCGGCGCTTACTGGTCAATGGCTCATGAGTACGTAAACAATACCAATAACGCCAAAAGAATTCTTGAAAAGGCAACGGCTCATATCGAATGCGAAAAACATCAGAAAGATGACTGGCGCGTCCTGGTGAGGTTGAGGGCAATTGCCAAGCCATAAGATAATTCATGCCAATCACATCCCAGAGATTTATGAGCAGCATATGGCATGGCAGTAAGGTTGCGTCCACAAAACAAAGGCACCCGTGCAAATGAAGGCCTTGGTATGCGGCTTTCCTTCGATACCAGCGAATTGCCCTATCAAACAATGACTCGAGATCACTATCGCCTTCAGTTTCTCTTAATTGAGCTTTAAATGGGCCTCAGCCTAATACCCCCGCGATGGGAAAATCGACTGCCACGGGCGCTAGTAAGCGTCAATACGGTTCAAACATGACACTTACGGAAGGTATCTACTTTAGGATGCTAGAGCCATGGCGGGCTCAAGCCAATCACTAGGTAAAATAAAGAAACCTTGCCAGAAAGCATTTCACTGATCATTTGTCAGGATATTGCAATAAGATGAATCCGTGTAATCTCAGACTAATAAAAATTTTTTGGGCCCAAAATGGACGCTATAGAGATCGCTACGCTTTTACCTGGAGCAGAACCCTTCAGTGATAGCAACATCAACCAAACATGGAAGGGCCATGTTAGAACCGCAACAGATACGGTTGTTGTCTTTGCAAAAATTATTGAGCCAAGAGAGATCTGCGTGGAAGCATTTTGTGCGACTCTAGGCAGACAACTGGGGATCCCCATCCCTAAACCATTTCTTATCCTTGCCGACAGCTCTACTTTAAACGTAGTCCCAGAAGGCCAACATGCGCTTATGTTTGGCTCAGAGGACGCGGCCTACCCAAGCTTTCGCAGGTACGCAAATTGCGTTGAATCCTATGAAAAACTCCAAAATTTCAAAGCATCCTTAGATGTTGGCGTTTTCGATGAATGGATAGCTAATCATGACCGCAATGTAGGTAACATTCTTTATGATGGTGGCGATGATTTTCTGTTTATTGATCACGGACTTGCTATACCACAAGGTTTACAGGCACATACGCCAGCAAGTGATAACAACATCCTTAGGGTTTTGTTTGCCATCAAGACTGAGATGGAGAAATTCAGAGATTTACGTACCACTTCTCAAACAATCACCCCCATGTATCGCTCCTTAAATCTAGAGGAGATAATGACTAGTACACAAGCGTCCCGCTTCATACCTGACGCAGTAATTAAGGAAATTCTGAGCTTCCTAACTGATAGATTGTCATCAATGGAAACTCTGATAAGATCAAGGTTATGCATATCTCAGATGGACATGTTCTAATGGCTATTGACCTTTCATTTTTTCCAGCAAAACCAGCTTACGCAGGTAAGTGGTGGTCGGTGTCTTTTGAACCGATCATTGGCTCTGGGGAAAGGATCAATGCCATCATTGTCGCTCGTGGAACTGACGGTAAAATTGATATAATACAGTCGATAAGAGACGAGGTTCTTGACTCCATCTACGGAACAAAATCCGACGCTATAAAAGATATGATTTCATGGGTTAAAAACTCTTTACGAACGCACTTAGGTTCGCACTTCCAGTTAGAGCAGTGGAGATCCCCTGTATCTGGGTTCATTATTTCACGGAGCGCAGAAGCCCTTGACGATAGTCTATCTGGAATTTTAAGGCAGGCAGTCAGACTTACTGCCAGTCTAGGCACCTTAACCCTTGAGGCTGACAGGTCAGAAGAAGATGATCGGCCGAACCAAAAGCAGTCAGAACAATGGGCTACGAAAATATCAGATGAAGCTAGAAACCTGAATCCTAAGTTGTCTGACTTTTTTGGTACGCGCGTACAGCTATCAAGTGTTCAATTACACACAAAGTTCGGATTTTATAACGACGTTTACGCTTCCAATTTCGGCTTAATGGTTCCAAGTCGTCTTTCGGCATCTATAAATTCCATCAAAGCAAAAGTGTATGATTTAGAATCACTTTCTCGTTCCAGCATGGTTTTAAAGCCGGAAACACTTGATGTGATAGTGGGTATACCGTCTTTTGAAGATCCGACAATCCCACCGAAAACAGTTGCAAGCATGCGTGGATATGTAGACGAATTAACTGAGCTTGCCTTTAAGGAAGGTATCAACTTTATCTCTGTACATAACGCCTTGGAGGCCGCTGAAAGAATCGTGCTAATTGCTGCCTAAATTTCCATCAGCGCCCTGTTAATCTGCTGTAAATCGCATTAATCGTGCTTACGCCAGTTTCTATAATTCACGATGCCGCAATCTTGCCGTCATGATTTTTTCATTCTGCGTGAAATTTCTGCGTAATGCTTTCCTTTTCTATGATCCCTTACTCTTCCTTCTCTTCTGCATAACTATCCATAACAGCTTTGTCTTACGGCGATAACATTGGTCAATAGTTCTTTTGCTAGCGGTGATGATGCTAATGAGTAAATCAATCTCTGTTACTTTCCGCGTTCCTGCAGAGTTGGCGGATAATTTTTCTGCTGATGTTGATGCGTCTGGCCTGGATAAAACATCATGGCTTGTGGATGCCATGCGGTTGAAGCTGGGGCTGCCTGTTGCGGGTGTAGATGCTCGATTGTGTGAGCTGGTGGAGAGGATGGAAGTTGCCGCTGCTGCGTTGATAGGTGGCAAGCAAGGGATACCCACAAAACAGTACGATTAAGCAGAAGTGATCAAGATTGTCGTTAGCACGATTAGGCAGGGGCTGGATTAATGGGCGCATTATCGCCGAGCGCATCAATGACGCCGGTTATCAGACAAAGGCAGGCAGAGCGTGGGATAAGGATATTTATAGCGCCTGGAAGCGCATGAATGGCGTTTCTAACAGGCTGGCTGAAGCTCTGGCGCAGCAATAAATTAACGTCGCGGCGGTTTTGGCCGCTCCCATTGGTAGCTATTGGAGCTCATGCGCTGATGGTGCCTTGCCGTTGCCGCCAGCGCGTTCCTGATGTCATTGCGGATGGTGTAGAGGGTGTGTCGGTCAATTTCCTCCCCGCTCTGCTTGGCTATTTCAATCATGGCCATTTCTAGCTTCTGGCGATCAATCATAAAACCCCTCAAGTTTCTACACTAAAAGTGCAGGTCGGAAAAATGAATGCAGGAATTACCGTAATCTTACCGCTGTTAACTGTGCCATACAGTAAGTCACCTACCATCGTGACGGATGGCATGACCATTATAACATGTGCAAAATGATGTAGTTCAGTTGGTTCAGTTGGTTAAATTTGTAAATAGCATTGTTTTTATTATGTTTTTATCAGAAAAATGAACCAACGCGAAATGCTTTTGAACCAACGCCAAGACGGATTAAACCAACATGATTGGAAGGTGTGAGCAAACTTTCTCGCATCTTAATTGAGGTGTTTAGGAATAAAGTGGCTGGCGATAGGTTACCAAAAAAGTTACCACGTAAAAGGCGGTTTCAGAGCGAACGTAACGAAATCCTTAGTGCTTCCTTAGGGTTTCCTTAGGGTTAAGTAACGGGGATGTTACGGGGAGGCTTTCCTTAGGGTTAAGCTAGATAAGTCGTAGTGAAGCTGGTGGTTATTTCTTCGCATAGTGACCCCGAAAAAATCTTGTCAGACGCACAATTCTTCACCCTGACTTGATGCCAGTGGTAAGACATCTAAATAGATGTGCTCAAATTTGAGCGCATCTTTGCCTAGCGGTGCTTTTATGGACTCGCAAAACTCACGCCGATCTAACATAACGATGTCCGATAAATCTTCCTCGCGTGGTGATCACCGATAAACCTTCTGCTCGCGTGGTGGCATCAGATAAATCTTCACGCTCGCGTGGCGATGTCCGAAAAACCTTCGCACGCGCGTACTGTTGCATAAAGTCTTCGTGCAATAATCCATCTAATCTTTTTTGTCCATAATAGGTAGCGCTTAACATTCCAGTGGGAAATTTCATCTGTATAACCGCGCGCGTGCGCGTACTGGTTGCGAAACTCCAACTGGTGCGGCTTGCGGGCCATAGCTGGCGATTAACAATGCTATGGCTAGCTTTGGCGGGTTAGGTTTTGTAAGGTTTTACTCTCGTATAGCTAGTTTTTGCTGATATTGTTTATCCATATATTTCTACTTAAGAAATCCATTTTTGTGAGGGGTAGATTGCCATGATCGCTGCCGTGGTTGTATGTATCGTTTTATGCGCCATTCTTCTGCTGCTGGTTAGCATCCAGGCCAAGACCATTGCTTGCCAACAAACAGTAATTTCCGACTTAAAAGAGCGAGTCGAATCGCTGGAAGGGAAGGAAAGAAAAAGCGATTACAAGATATCTCAGGTTTTGCAAAACCTATCTGAAGTCGAGGGGGTAGCTAAAGCTGCGCATGATTCAGCCTGGAGCCTATCAAGCAAGATGAACAAGCTTTCCTCCTTCCTGCCTAGCTCGTAGCCATCCTTGGCCGATGATTAATAACTATCGCCCTCAGCCTCACCAGATAGCCAGCCAATTATTCCCACTCTGGCTATCTTTGCCTTCTCTGCTGCTGGTAGTGACCTGTAGAACTCTTTCCACGCTGGCATAGCTGCTATTCTTTTTTCAAAATGGCTTGATGCTACATTTTGCTTTGCCTGGCTTTTGCTGGTCTTGGCCGCGTTAACCATATCTCGCCATACTGGACTTACCATCAAGTCTTGAGCGGCCTGGGCTCCCGTTTTTCTTGAAGCAGCTTTGGCTCCCATGTGAGCAGCTATCGAGGTATTAAGCACCGGCCCGACAACTGGCACATGCCCCATCGCTGTTGCGATTAGAGACATTTTCCCATGCTTGGAAAGCTGGTCAATAAATCCGCCTGGCTGATCGAACTTCTTCAAAAAGCCATTAAGTTTGCCAGTCTCTAAGTGATATGCGTTTGCTGACTTAACGTTTCTACCAAGCGTGTAAAAGCTATCTAGCTCCTTCATCGTTTCTGGTGGCAATTCGTTAGCCAAGAGCCGTATGGTTCCCTTTCGCTTCAAATCCCCGTAGAAGTCCACCAGCCCGTTGATGTTATTCGCCAGGTCAGAACGGCTACCCTTACGCAGCATGTCGCGCATTCCAGTAGCGATAATTTGGCTTCTGGCCTCTTTGTCCGGCACGGATCTCATCAGCCGAATGAATGGCTGCGTATTTCCGCTCTGTAAGCCATCAAGAGCGCTTTTCGCCTTAACCGTGACATCACCGCTCAAGTCCTTACCAAGAAGCTCATAGACTCGCTTCTCCATCATTTTACGCTGAGCGGTTACCGCATTCGCCGCTTTCACTTGGTCTATGTATCCTGCATATGCGGCTACAGCATCCCTATCCTTTGAAAGCACAGCGTAAAGCTGGCTAAGGTTTCTCTCTTCGGTGCTGCCAAATGGCGTGCCAGCCCGATTCAGCTCAGAGCCAACCATAGCACGCATATTGTTTAGTCTCTGGTAAGTTAGCTGCCCTGAATTTTCGGACATCGGTGATACAGCGTCATAAACCTTTTTCTCCACTGAAGATAAATGCTGGTAGCCGCCTACATCATCAGCCATGGAGTCTAGTTGGTTTCTCGTATTCACCGCATCTACTGCTGATCGTGGTGGTATAGCATCCTGAATTGGTTTGTATAACTCTCTTTCTTTGGCTTTGAGCGCATTTCTAGATGACTCAAAATCTGCCTTGAATTTATCATTCATTGCCAACCGGTCAGGCATTGCTCCAGCGTCATCAATAATTTTTGATGCCCGTTCTGAAATACGATTTATGCTATCTCGCTTAACTTTGGCCAGGACTGATTCATCCTGTGACGCTAGCGCCATCTGGACGGCTTTAAACGCATCGTTACCTGACGTGTAAGCCTCTAGCATGTCATCAGGATCTAGTCCAAGCTGCCGCGCGGCATCAACCGTGTTTTTATCAGGCTGAATATCATTAACCACTTCAGCGATTCGGCCTTTATCGCCGGTCTGCGCAGCCCTGCCAACTCGCTCAGCTGATGATGAAAGCGTGTCAGTCAATCCATTGGCTGCTGGGATGGCCGCTGCTGGCTCGGCGCTTGCCGCTCTTGCTCTAATGCCCTGCAAGGCGTCGGTAGCTTTTGACACTCCGCCTACAACTGCCCGGCCAGCAAGTGAGCCGGCCAGCCCGAGCGCTGTTTCCTCTGCTAGTTTTGACGGGTCTATCTGTCCATTCTGTTGAGATGATGCCAAAGTTCCTGGCAGGTTTTCGCCGAGCATACCGGCAATACTTGTTGCTACTCTTTCCGCTCGACCGCCATTAGCTGCCGAGGCAATAGCTGCGGCAGTTCTCTCAGCGCCAACGCCAGGGATTAAATACGGGCCTATCTCCTCTCCCAGCCTGGCGTATTGATCTGTGGGCTGAGCAACCGGACGCGCAACCGGCGACATAGGAGTAAACTCACCACCGTTTACGCCCAGGACGCCGTTTGCCCATGCCGCCGCGTTCCCTGCTGCGTTAATCACGCCTACTCCTGCGTCCATTAGGTCTGATGGAATATTGGCAATACCTCTAAGAGCTTGCTCTGGAGCGCTAGTTAGCCCTGGTGGTAAGTATTCCATTTCAGGATTTAGATTAGACCGTGCAATCTGCTGCTGCTCTGGTTGCTGCCCCTGCTGCTGAGAGGCCAGAAACTGCGCTCTCTTAGCCTCCCATGAGTCTGCTGGCGCTTGTTCGGTTGCTGGTGGCTGGGCGCTATCTTGCTGACCAGCGGCGGCCTGCTCTTTGAATTGTGCTCGTTTTGCATCCCATGCCGATGTATTCCCTACTGACGAAATATCCTCATCAAGCTTGGAGTAATCTGGCTCAGAAAGCTTTTTACTTGCGCCTGCTCTCGCTAGCTGAGCGTGCTGAATCACTTCACTATCTGGAGGAATTATTCCAGCGTCTGCAAATTTCCTCACATAGTCCGCCGTTTCTCCAGGCAGTGTCGATTTTCCGTTCCTTACAGCGTTTACACGCCCATTCCCGGCGTTATACCCGGCAAGGGCTAGCCCAATATCGCCAAAGCGTTTAAATCCCTTGTTGAGGTGATTGGCTGCGATATTGAGCTGTTCCCGATAAGGTAGTGACGCTGGATCGACTCCTTTCATTCCGGCATCGGTCATAGCAGACGGCATCAACTGGCCATAGCCACGCGCGCCTTTTGATGATGTGGCTTTACCGTCGCCAGATGACTCGGTGTTTACCAATGTTTCCATAGTCCCACTTGGGAATCCGTATTTCTCGTCCAGCCTGCGGGCATACGAGGCTTGATCGTTGCTGATTCCTGACATTACATGCCCCCTTTCAGTTTGGCCTGGTAGTAGCTCTCAGGGAGGTAGCCGTGCGCTGTGATGTATTCCTTAACCAGAGACGGATCTTGCAATAGCATTTTTGTGTCAGTGGTCTCATCGCTGGACTTTTTAACAGGAATGCCGAGGTCTGATATTTGTCGCTTCTGCATGCGCACGATCGTATTCTGGGTCTTGTTCAGCTCGCGCATGAAATCGTTGTTGTTTGTTGCTGATTTAAGGCTGTTTACTGATTGCATGAGCGCTGCGCGTTCACCTTCAGTAGGATTGCCGCCAAATGTCCCTTTAAGAATCGGCAGTACCATCTTCGTGTTGTACTCATTAGCCTTTGCGCTAAGAGTCCTTGTGTCATCCGCCCAGTTTGGAGCCCAGCCAACACTACCGCCCTGAGCGCGGCTAACTGCTGAGGGGTGCTCACCTACAATACCTGATATCTCATTGCCAACGCCTAGAGCCTGGTTAAGGTTTTCAATGCTACTCGCCGCAGTGTTTATTTTGTCGTTAAGCTTCTCTGTCTGGGCCTGTTTTACCTTGGACAGCTCAGCGTTTAGCTTTTCCCTCTCTAGGCTATTTGATGCGTTTTCAATCCGCGCTTTCAGTGACATCTCTCTTGTGCGCAATTGGTTATCTGTCTGAACTTTGAAGCGATCAAGGTCTAATCGCTCATCTCCCTGTCTAGCCCCTTGCTGCGCAGAGAATTGAGCAGTATTAGCGTTCTGTTGCGATGTTCCTTGCGCCTGTTGTTGGTTGGTAACGTTAAAATAGCTGTTGGGATCAGCATGCAGGTGAATTAGGTCAGCGGTTCGGCTAAACCCTTGCGGGTCTTGCTGCCAGGATTGGTAAACTTCATCAGGCGTCAGCCCAAATCGCTGTAATACCGGCGATGCTCCCTGGATTGCGCTCTGCATGGCGCGTGGGTCATTGGTTTGAGAAGCTAGCCGTAAGTTCATGGCGGCATTTGCTGTTTGCTTGTTTTGTTCGGCATCAATAAACCCCATCTGCTTCTGTGCTTCATCCATAAACTGCGGATAATCAGCAATTAGCTTTTGAGCACCAGCTCGATCGTTCTGTGATACAAAGCCTCCTAGTTTCTTCTGGAAGTCCTGCCTTTGTTGCTGCTGTTGCGCTGCCTGACCTATTTCAGCAACACCTCTCAACCCCTGAAGCGCCACCAGCCCTAAATTGGGCTGCTGCTGATACTGCATAGGGGTGGGAACCGATGATCCGGGAGCGTTACTGTTTTTAGGGGCCATATCAGTTAGCCCGGTAAGTTGCCATGTAGCCATTAGAATCCAATCCCCCCGAGCAAGCCAAGACCGCCACCCAGAACGGCACCTAACCCATTACCAATTCCTGGTAGAACCGTGCCTAATGCCGCTCCACTAATCGCGCCTGTAGCTGCGCCACCGATCCCTCTAGCCAAACTAGATGGTTGTTGAGCCTGTCCGGCACGGATTGAGCCTAGCCCTTGCAGAAGCTGACTTGTGTTGTTTGCGTAGTTTTGTCCAGCCGTTGCCTGCCCTGACGCTGCGTTCATGCCTACGCTAAGCAGGTTGCCGTAATTGTTCATCTGGCCTGAAAGCCAGTTGTTATAGAGCTGCGGAGCAATTGTCGCTAAGCCGTTGCTGGTAGCGGTGCTACCAAGGCCGCCGGTTGCTTCTGCTGACGCCAACTGCTGGTATCGAGCCTGGTCTGCTTGTGATTTGTATAATCCAGATCCAAAAAAATCGTTTGCAGCTTTATTCTGGCCGTCTAGTGTCATCAGTGATTGAAGGTTTTGGAGTGCTGGCAGGCCAACCTCTGCATACGGCTTCAGATTATTCATCACCGTATTCCATTGCTCACGCTGCAAATCAATGGCTTTTTGTTGTGCTTCTGCCTGCGCACCAGCGCCACCATCCCCCCCACCTTTGCGCATGCGGCTTTCTTTCATCCGCTTGGAGTTCCCGCAGCGGCTGTTTTCAAAAACATCAAATAATTTCATTCAGATATTCCTCATATTGTGAGCGCCTTAGCTGATAAATGGTCACTCC
Organism: Serratia sp. CY71090; assembly: GCF_052166845.1. Taxonomy (NCBI): domain Bacteria; kingdom Pseudomonadati; phylum Pseudomonadota; class Gammaproteobacteria; order Enterobacterales; family Yersiniaceae; genus Serratia; species Serratia sp. CY71090. The sequence continues at coordinate 476,485 of NZ_JBJNOA010000003.1, forward strand.
TACTGGTTTGCCTTGGCTTTTGTATGCGTCATCAAGGTGCCCAACGCGTGTAGCGCCAAGCAGACGAATAATTGCGCGGCCGTATTTAGTGGTGTCTGGCACCATCGTGATGCTGTTCAGGAAGGGGGAATTGCTTAAGAGCCATTTACAGAACAAGCGGTGTCCATGGAGCGCGTACTCGCCACGAAAACCAGGCTCGTAAATCGCGTGGCACTCAACAACGCTATGCCAAAAGTTTCTAACCTCGTGGACGCCAGCGAGGATTGTCCCCTCGTAAATCCCTAGGTATAGGGCGTCATGCTTTATTTGGTAAGTATCACCAGCATCTACGATGTTTCCGGTATTGCATGGATCGTTTAGAAATTCCTGCAATCTCCGGGGGTCTTCGATGATCTTTAATTTCATCCTCTGACCTACCGTGCGCCCTATACGGCGCTTGCCAAAGCTTTGTTTACCAATCCGCGCACGATTGCGTTGACTGTAGGTGCTACATTTAGCGGCGATCTGCGCCGTTCTTCTTCCTGTAGCTGCTTAACTGCCTCTATCTGCTCCTTTGTTAGAAGCACTGGCTTGTAGTTTGGATTGTATGCCATTTCATCACCTCACTGGTTATTCATACATATTTATTTTATTTCATTTTATGCAATTAACAACACAAACATTGCAAATAATGAAATAATTTACATGCAAAACGACCGGCGGATAGCTCGTCATGAGGGATCTATTGTTAATGCCGTAAACCGTTACGCATCATAAAAACTGTCAAAGGTTGACATATCTAATCATGCGTAAATTTAAGCGAGGTTAGATGGAATGGATGAATTTAAGCCCTGGCATAAAGCTAGGGTTGGTGGTGATATCTTTTGGCGTCGCGTTACTCTTGTCTATCTGGTCTACACCCCTTTTTATGGACTCAAAAAACTATTTATCTCTTCTGATTTGTTGGTTCAAAATATTGGGTTGTTGGTTCAATGTTGGTTCATTATTCAATTTAATATCCTTAAAAAACAAAGAACATAACCAACTGAACCAACTAAACCAACTGAACCAACACCATTTATACGTATGTGGACTGCTTGTTATTCTTCCTTGCTATCGCTCTCTGGCTGGAAGTTGAGAACATAGACGTTAATTTGCCTTCCTTGGAAGCGCGGCGATTTACGCTGATACCCTCTACCGCTTGTTGGAGGTGTTAGCATGCCAGCCTGCTTTAAGACTTCTGCCGCTTGCTTAGCGTTAAATCCCTGCGCGATTTCCTTCTCAAACGTCGCCGGGAACGTGTAGAAAATCGTAGGACTTTCGTCATGCTCTCCCCTCTGCCTAAAACCGGCCAGCTCTTTTATTGGTAATGCTTCGTGACAGTAAGGTAGTGGCGCATAACGGCTTAGCCCATAGGCGTTAAGAAATGACTCCGTTTGAGCGATGATCTGCTGATGTTCCTTATTGCCAGTGCCGAATTCGCGCAACCATGCGTTATAACTGTGCTGTATCGCATCACGACAAGTTTGCGCATCCCATCCGGTGATTCCTTCACTCAGCAGCAAAGCGGCTTCTAGAATGGCAAATCTTGCTCCCACGCGGTGAACTTGCTCGCCGTAGTCTGATGGGATGATGCTACGCCATCTGGCCTCGCACGCGCGCACTGAATCAATGGCTTGCTGCTGGTGGCTTGCTAGCCATTTAATCCACTCCCTGCCTGCCGCCCCATGATGATTAATCCACGCATCTTTAAGAGCGTCAGCATGTTGCTTTCCGTTCTGATGCGAATGGAACTTAACAGCCTTACTAAGCGGGATATTCAACAGCCTAACCAGTTGTCCGGCTTTTGTTTTCCGTCCTGATGTGGCAATGAAGGTCTCTAAGTCCATCTCGCCGGTGCTGATCGCCACCGTGCGCCAGCGCTTTAGGTCTCTGTTCCCCCCCTCCTTTGCGCCCTGTAATTTACCTACCCCATTAAAAAGCGCGTAGGCTGCTTGTGAGACGCTTTGAGGCTCAGCACCTTGTCCAACTTCATCTAGAGGCATTAGTCCGTCATTATGCGCTGCTGCTTCGTTTGCTAGCCCTAATGCGGTGCCATACCAAGTAAGGCGAAGCAGGTCTGGATTTCCATAGAGGCTACTCGCCACGTTGGCTGTAGTTGTCTTACCGGCGCTTGATTGCTCATAAAAATGGATTCCGAATCCATCTGAGCCAGATAGCCCAATTAGCGGAGCGGCCAGGGCGGCGGCCGTGCCGGTCATCATGGAGTAATTGCCGCTAGCCAGCATGGCTACAGTTTCTTTCCATCCCTTTGCAGTCCCTTTTATGCTGTAACCAGACGCCGCCGAACTGCGCCCATTAAACAAAACTGGGATTTCTGGTGATCCGATAATCTCACCATCTGGCATGATGTATGCCCCGCACTGCCAGCCGGTCGCATGCGATACGCGCCAGAACGCACATGAGCCGCTACGTTGTATCCAATCAGCTAATATTGCCCGCAGGCTACTTTTAGTGGTTATGTTTATGCCACCAGCCTTGAGGGTTCTCCATCCCTCCCTTTCTCCTATATCGGCAAGCGGTATGGCTGCTGTCGTTGCATGATCGGCACCAAAGGCTTTCCAGCGGATAATTAGATACTGATCTTTGTCATCGCGTCCGGTTCCTATCACTTCCATTGGAGATGCTAGCCAAGTTTCATTGCTGGCAATCTCGCCGCTTGTTTTATCGATGCTGGCCGTAATCCAGAACACGCCATCATCGCGGCTTTCTACTCGCGGTTTTAATGGGTCTGTGTCGCTTGTTGTAATCTTGTTGTTCTCTTTCTCTCCACTAATTACATGGAGCTGTACTGCTAGCGCCTCTCCGCTCTCAGCCTCTTCTTTGAGCCTTGCGAGCTGTGATGTCCAATCCTCAATCAACTCATAGCTTTCTGAATAAAAACGCGCCTGGGAAACTCCTGAAATCGCTAACTGTGTCGCAATAGCAGTTATGTGGAGTTCGCTCAATTTACCGGCACGATACACCCGCGCAAAACGTCTACCATCATCTACGATCCGTATTGAATTAAGCGCTGATAATTCCTTGTCTGATAGAACTACCGGAGGGGTATTATCTTTAGCAGGGTTTCCCGCCTGCCAGTGCTTGGCGTGAATCCACGCATCATGGCCTGCAAATATAACCGCCTCAGTAAAGATATCCTTAGGCAGGTGCTTAACGTTCGGGGCGCTTTTCATGATTTACCCTCTAATTTTTTATTGGGACTAATGGCTTTCATACGGAATGCGATCACATCAATGCCTTTCATCGCCATACCCCACAAAATCGATGGCTCTGGCCATGTAATCCACCAGCATCCCCCACTTTGTTATGCCGTATTCTGATAACGTGCGATCTTTATTCATCCACAGCTCAAGCTCGGCACATGTGGTCATCAGCCACATATCCCCATGCACCTTTTGCATGATCGGGTACATAAAGCCGCAAATAAGCTCGCAAACATCAGAAGGCTTTAGAGGGGTATTAATATTGCGCCCCTCCTTGGTGATGATTGTCATTGATTCTGTGCCCGATTCGCTCAGGTTGTGAACCCATACCGCGCCAGCAACGCCAGCTACCTTTTCTCCAAGCTCAGCCGAAATTACTGATTCTGCCTGGTTAGATAAGGCGCTGCTGAATGTTTCTGATTGCTCTAAGGGAAGTGAGCTAGGGGCAAATTCTGAGCCAGGTTTAGGCACCGAATGGGTGCCTAATTTTCCAGTCTCTTTATCTAATAGCTTCTTTTCATCCACTAGATTATTCGGCTGGTTCTTTTTGTTCATGATTTTTTACCTGCCATCCCCTGCATAACCATCCCTGCCAAAACTTCGTCGGCACCTTCCATAATCTCTGGAACACCTTGAAGAAGTGACATAATTGCTCCGATTAAATCCTCCTCACCATTGCTGTGCGTGCGTAAAGAGGTGCGCTCTAACCAGATTGATAAAACAGCTTGTGCCTGCTGTACGCGGCAAATTGAATCCGCTAGAGATACCTGGCTCATAACTCTCCCTCCAATTCAGTAATTACTTGCCCAGCTTGTGCGAGAATCGATCTGCAGACGTCAACAACATCCACGATGTCACATGGCTCCATGTTTTCCGCCGCCAGACTAAGCGCCACCAGCACCGCCTCGGCATGCTCTATGTGCTCTTTTGCCCAAGCAGACTTCTGTTTATTAGTTTGATTTTTCATGGTTGCCCCCAGGGATTTCATTTCCTTCAAGCAAGCTACGCAGATCGCGCAATGCAAGTTCCATCATGGAAATCAGTGCAGATACATACTCATCTTTGCAGTCTGAATCTCCGGCATGAACATCGCGCATCAGTTCGGTTAGGCTAATAAGGTCGCACACGCGATCTACTGGATTGGATGGGAGGTCATAGGTTCTAAGCATGTTCAACCCCCAAAGGGATACGGCCCATGAAGAAGGTGACATGGTCGCGAGCAAGTGAGCGACGCGCATCACGCTCGCTATCTGCTTGGATATGGAAGACAACAGGCTTGATTGTCGGGCAATCGCGCCGAACAGCGGCGATAATCCAACAAATTTGCGGTTTTTTGGTGAGGGTAGTAGCCAACATATGGCAGCCTCCGATAACTGGGTCAAATCCCCACCACCGGAAACGCCAATTTCACTGGTGGTGAGCTGAGCAGGGTTGGCGTAACCGGCGTTATCGGAAACCGGCGCATCTTTCGATGCCCCCACCCAGCCCACCATAACTTCGTGTGCGGCACGGATTATAACCGCATCGCTAGAAAAAGGGTGAGCCAAGCCTACGACACAAAAAAAGACGCTAGGCGCGTCATGTGTCGCCGATAACATTACCAGGACGCCAATCCTGACACCTGATTTTGCAGGTGCAATATAACCATAGTCTCGGTAGACGCTACTTAGCAAGCCCTTTTTTATGGACTCCGAAAACTCTGCACATGTGCTGGTCGCGAAACTCAACCCATCTAGCGAAATTGCCGCCGAAAAACCTCCTTCAGTACCAACAACATATTTCCCAATGTCAGGTTTTGACAGGTTCATAGCGCCGAGAAAATCATCATTTATCATCATTCTCGCTCTCCAGGCGCTTGGTTAACCAACGCTGCGAAAGGCGCATCAGTTCAGTTTTGCGCGACTCATAGTCCATCCCCATATCAATCAGAGTAATGTTGGTGCTTTCCATGTAGGAGAGGTGCTCAAGCTGTTCAGTGTTCATGCTGTCGCGTGGATCACCATCTAATCCGTTAGCCAACGCCCACTGCTTAGCGGTTATGCCTCCCAGGACGATACGAGCAATCATATTGCTTTCGTTGGTGTAGTGATTCTGAGAGGTTTGCTTGCCCTGTTCAGCGCGAGCAGCCTCTAAGGCTGTACACATCGCGTTGAACATATTGGCAGCCCCAATACGTGTCTTGAGCTGGTGGCGTAAACGTGAGGCTATCTCTGGGACACTGCGGTATAACTCCTCCTCACACTGGATGAAGTAACGGCGAATAGCTCGACCCTGATCGTTGCGTTCAACCATCGCCAGCTCTTTAGCCATGCTCAGAGTGATAGAGTAATCTTTGCTGCGCCTGTCGCCGCCTCGGGATACTTGCATTCGCGCTGGCATTACCTGATCAATATTTGAACTTTGAAACACCGAAATGGGTGTATCAGACTCAGCGTAATCAACCGCGCTTTTGAAATCGTATTCCTCCACTCTCGCATTAAACCAGCTGGAAAATACACGCCCCACTCCCAGCGATTTATGCAATGCCTTGGCGCTAACAATATTGCTTTCACGCCCGCCGATCTGACCGGAAATAACCGGTACCAAGGCAGCAAAGTCATTACTGTTAATATCACAGTGGCTTTCTTTGGGGTGAGTTTGGCCCCGGCCAGTGTTGGCCGTATTTTTCATAGTCATATTGTCAGGTTCCGTTAGGCGGCGGTGAAGGCATCCGGGTACAAGGTCAGTATGTTGGCTATGTCGCTCTGGGATAGGCCGTTATAACCACCAGCAGCGGCGTTATGGTTGACCAACCGGATCACGCGCAGAACGTCAGCACAGCTCACAAAGCGATATCGGAAATGGCTGCCGATGCCATCCGGGTTCTTCTCATCGATGCGCTCCAGTTGAATATCAAGACTGCGCTCCAGCTCGCTTGCGTAGTTGCGGCCAGATGAGAGGCGGCAATACTTGAGAATGTCATTTTCTGTCCAGCCATTAACGCCAGTTTTCAGCATGTATACACGGGCGCGGTGCTTCTTCGGTGCTGGCTTGATAGTAGGTATGTCGCTATTATCAGAGGTGCCAACCTTCTGACTAGCCGCCTGCTGTACAGGGCGGTTTTTCATTTCCATTACGCAACCTCCCCACGAGACTCAGCGATGCGCTGATCAATCCACTCATCAATTTCACTTTCAATAAAAGCAATTGAACGTGAGCCGATTTTTACAGGTCGCGGGAAGCGATCTTGAGCAATGAGTTTGTAAATCCATGCTTTCCCATTGCCAGTTCGATGCATAACTTCAGGCATTTTTATTAGTCGCTTTGTCATAAAACCTCCTGTAGATATGTGGCGTCACCAGTGGACGCCTGTAGATACAGAAACGATTATGACGGGCAAGTTTGAAAAGGATAAGGCACAGTTACAGCACTGTGCCTATATAGTTAGGCAACTCTACCCCTTGTTGTTAGTAGCAGACCTGAGATGTTTTAGGATGACAGCCTCGTTTTTAATAGATAATGGAGGGATCTCGTCCAGATGGTTAATGATACAGTCTCGCCACTTTTCAGGGCTTATCTCTTTGCGTTCGCCACGGCATTCATCTGGATATTTTGAAAGTAAGCAAATTGCCGATCTTAATAACATCTCTCTATTGGCCGCATGGTATTCTGCAATATGGCCAACTTTTTTAAGTCCATGTGAGAGATCAGAGTTTAATGGTTTATTTTGGTGAATGAAGCTTGAAATATCATTATAATCACCATTATGGTTCAACAAAACCCTCGCTTGATCGGCTGTTATCCACAAATCATTTGCAGTTATTTCAATATCAGGAAACTGTTCTTCATCATGAACATAGTCATCTTCTCCAGCACAAATATCATCATTATTAATCGCCAAAGGTATTAGGCATAGGTTTGGTGTTTTTTCATCTGTATTGTAAAGTCCCAAAGACCCCCAAAGAAGAGATGATTTTCCATAGTTCAATACAGTGTTTATTACTGGCAGCTGAGGCTTCCACAATCCGTAAGCTCTACCTGGATGGCTTTGTGACTCCTCGATAGAAGAGCTACCGTCAACATACTGAAGCGGATAAAACAGTGGATTAAATATTGCCTTATCACTTTCCTCATCATATGAAACACGGTCAATAGCGAAGGATGAATATTTAGATATATTGTAAGCAGGAGCCAAATGACTCTGATTAATGCTTAAGGATAAGTACCAATCAGTGTTTTTTTTATCATTTCCTTCAACCAAAAGCGTTGATTTTAAACCATCTAACATCACACACAGGGTTATTTTCTCAGACACAGCAAGACTTAATAAGTCATCAGTGCAAACACCTAAAAATTCCGCAGCTCTTTTTATACGGCAAAATGAAAACGGTATGATTGTAGTACCAGACATAACGCCACCTCACGCCCTCTGAATTTTGGCGGCTATGCCAGCCCGTAGAGGTGTACGGGTTTTCGGGGATCAACCTAGACATAGCCTATTCTTTGTTCGTCTACCTAAGTCTACTGCGGTCTAATGGTACTGTCTATACATCCAGTCATGCTCGTTGCCCAAATGCTCCATGTACCAAATTTCCCCCATGCTCCAGACTTTCCATGTAGTCGGCATACCACTGAAGCATCCCCCGCCGGCCATCCAGATACTGGGCATGGTTGTAAGTTCCCCGGATACTGTTCTTATCCACGTGGGCCAGTTGGGTTTCAATCCAGGCAGTGTTATAGCCTTGCTCATGCAAGATAGTGCTCATGGTATGACGGAAGCCATGTCCAGTAGCTTTACCATCATAACCAATACGCTTGATAACCTGGTTAATACTGGCTTCGCTCATTGGCTTACCGGCATCATTGCGCCCAGGGAAAACAAATCTGCCACGCCCGGTTAGCTGATGGACTTCAAGCAATAACTCTTTTACTTGGGTAGATAACGGCACCACATGGGGGCGGCGCATCTTCATTCTTTCTGCGGGGATCTCCCAAATTCCCGCATCAAAATCGACTTCCACCCACTCTGCCGCCCTAAGTTCAATAGTTCGTGTTCCAGTCAACATCAACAACTTGGTCGCGCTGCGTGTAATCAAGCTGCCACTGTAGTCGTTCAACGCAAGAAGGAAGTCACCAATCTGATTTAACGCCAAATGAGGGAAGTGCTTTTGCTTTGGTGTTTTCAGCGCGCCGGCCAAATCCACCACGGGATTATGCTCTGCCCTACCCGTGATTACGGCATAAGTGAATATCTGGCGGCACGCCTGGCGAGTCTTTTTGAGTTTATCTAATACTCCACGCTGTTCCATTTTCTTCAGAACGGCGAGCATTTCGACAGGTTTAATCTCGGTAACGGAGCGTTTACCGATATAAGGGAAGATATCTTTAGTTAGGGCCTCTAGCAGATCAGAAGCATAACCATCCGACCATGTAGAGCGCTTGTGTTCATGCCATTCCAAGGCGACAGACTCAAAACTGTTTTGAGCTGCGAGCAGTCTCGCCTGTTTATCGGCCCGCTTCTCTTGCCCCGGATCTCCACCAGCAGCCAATACCTTTTTGGCTTCTTCGCGCTTTCCTCTGGCGTCAGCCAGTGATACTGCCGGGTAAATACCGAAGACGACACGTTTTTCTTTCCCGCCTATCCGGTACTTCATGCGCCAGCTTTTAGTTCCGTTGGGGAACACTTCTAGGTACATGCCCCCACCGTCGGCCAATTTATAGGCTTTGTCCTTCGGCTTAGCTGTGTCTATCTGGCGAGCATTTAGCTTCATTTGGGGGCATCGCTTTCATTGAACCTGACAATGCCCCCAATAATGCCCCCATTTGGGTGTAGATTTCAATAGATGTAAGTAGACGTGGAGATAGTGAATGCACGGATTAATCGCGGGAATACTGGGTTTTTGTGGACTGTTGTAGACATCAGGAGAGGTGTTAATGGCACGCCCTATAGGATTCGAACCTATGACCTACGGCTTAGAAGGCCGTTGCTCTATCCAACTGAGCTAAGGGCGCATTGAGATGCGGCAACCTGCGGCTGCGGGTTGCGATTATACGGTCAGAGGTTAGCGAGTCAATGCCTTTTCATGACGTTACGGCGGCGGCCGTGCTTTATGGCGTTTTTTCCACCAGCGCCCGCGCGGTGAGGGTTCTCGTCAACGGGCGCCGTTACGCTGAGCCAGCCCGGCGCCTACGTAAATCGGCGCGTGCTCACGCCCTTGCCGCCCGTTGTCCCGCCGCTGGCAGAGGCGAGCAGACATAACCACTGCGGCAATGTCCCCCCAATCGGCATGCTCAATCACCCGTGTGTTGCAAGTCGCCGCCACGTTTTCAACCCATGCGGCGTCAGGGCGTGCGCTGTTTAAAGAAGCCTGGCTCCCCGATGCCCAAACCAGCAACAGCGTGCAGCCTGCCCAGGCGCAGCCCTTCATACGCATAACTTCCGCCACAGCGCATTCAGGCGTGCCCGCCACAACGGCGCCGCCTCATGCTTGCCGAGCTGATGCAGCGCGGTGAGTTGCTCACTGTCCGCCGGATGCAGCGAAGAATCGAACACCGTCTCCCCCACATGTTTAGGCTGCGCCGGTTGCTGATCAGGCTGATGATGCAACGGATAAAGCCGGGTTATCGCTCTCATGATCCTGCCCTCTTTCGCCCTGTGTATGGCCCCAGCGTAGGCAAATGCCGGTAAAAATGGTGTAGAGGTTCCTGAAGCCGGCATAAAAAAAGCATAAATCGGTCTCGCCAACGGCGGCGAGGGTGATTCTGCGCCTGACAGCGCGCTCAGCTTCTGACAGAATAGCGGCATCCCCGCTTTTCTTAATTGATGGATTTCCACACTGATGTCAGCAAAGATTATTGATGGTAAAACGATTGCGCAGCAGGTTAGAAACGAAGTGGCTGAGCAAGTGAAACAACGTCTGGCGGCCGGCAAGCGCGCGCCAGGGCTGGCGGTTGTGCTGGTCGGCGAGAATCCGGCTTCGCAAATTTACGTCGCCAGCAAGCGCCGCGCCTGCGATGAAGTCGGCTTCCTCTCCCGCTCCTACGACCTGCCCGCTGCCACCAGTGAAGCCGAGCTGCTGGCGTTGATCGACCAGCTGAACGCCGATGAGGAAATCGACGGCATTCTGGTGCAGCTGCCGTTGCCGGCCGGCATCGATAACGTCAAAGTGCTGGAACGCATCCATCCGGACAAAGACGTCGACGGCTTCCACCCGTACAACGTCGGCCGCCTGTGCCAGCGCGCGCCCAAGCTGCGCCCATGCACGCCGCGCGGCATCGTCACCCTGCTGGAGCGTTATAACATCGATACCTACGGCCTGAACGCCGTGGTGGTCGGCGCCTCCAACATCGTCGGCCGCCCGATGAGCATGGAGCTGCTGCTGGCCGGCTGCACCACCACCGTCACCCACCGCTTCACCAAAAATCTGCGTCATCACGTCGAGAACGCCGATCTGCTGGTGGTGGCGGTCGGCAAACCGGGCTTCATTCCGGGCGACTGGATCAAACCGGGCGCCATCGTGGTGGACGTCGGCATCAACCGTCTGGAAAGCGGTAAAGTGGTGGGCGATGTCGATTTCGACGCCGCCAGCGAGCGCGCCGCCTACATCACCCCGGTGCCGGGTGGCGTTGGCCCGATGACCGTGGCTACACTGATCCAAAATACCTTGCAGGCCTGCGAGGAATATCACGACGTTCAACCTAAATAAGTAAGGCAGTATGGAAATTTTCAATCTGGACAATCATCCCCACGTCGAACTGTGCGATCTGCTGAAGTTCCAGGGCTGGTGTGAAAGCGGCGGCGCCGCCAAAGAAGTCATCGCCGAAGGGCTGGTGAAAGTCGACGGCAAGGTCGAAACCCGCAAGCGCTGCAAGATCGTCGCCGATCAGGTGGTGGAGTTCAACGGCGGCAAGGTCATGGTTAAACCCTAACCTGCAGCCATAGAAAAAGGCGCTGAATTCAGCGCCTTTTTTGTTTTCACTTCGGCCGGCTTACTTACGGCGCCAGGTGGTGCCCTGCGGCCCGTCTTCCAGCACGATGTTCATCTCGTTCAAGCGATCGCGAGCGGCGTCCGCCAGCGCCCAGTCCTTGGCGGCACGCGCTTCGTTACGCTGTTTGATCAGCGCTTCGATCTCCGCCACTTCGCCGTCGTCAACCTGTGCGCCCCCTTGCAGGAACTGCTCCGGCTCTTGCTGCAGCAGGCCGAGCACTTTCGCCAGCTTGCGCAGCTCCGCCGCCATGCCGTTGGCCGCCGCCATGTCTTCGCTCTTCAGGCGGTTAACCTCGCGCGCCAGATCGAACAGCGCCGAGTAGGCTTCCGGAGTGTTGAAGTCGTCGTCCATCGCTTCGCGGAAGCGGGCTTCGAACGCTTCACCGCCGGCCGGCTCGGCATCGGCGTCGGTGCCGCGCAGCGCGGTATAGAGGCGCTCCAGCGCGGTGCGCGCCTGCTTAAGGTTCTCTTCGCTGTAGTTCAGCTGGCTGCGATAGTGCCCGGACATCAGGAAGTAACGCACCGTCTCCGCATCGTAATGGCCGAGCACGTCGCGAATGGTGAAGAAGTTATCCAGCGATTTGGACATCTTCTCTTTGTCGATCATCACCATGCCGGAGTGCATCCAGTAATTGACGTACGGGCCGTCGTGGGCGCAGCTTGACTGCGCGATCTCGTTCTCGTGGTGCGGGAACATCAGATCGGAACCGCCGCCGTGGATATCGAAGTGGGTGCCCAGCTGTTTGCAGTTCATGGCGGAGCATTCGATGTGCCAGCCCGGACGGCCCGGCCCCCACGGCGACTGCCAGCTCGGCTCGCCCGGCTTGGACATTTTCCACAGCACGAAGTCCATCGGGTTACGCTTCACGTCGTCGATCTCCACGCGCGCGCCGGCCTGCAGCTGCTCCAGATCCTGGCGCGATAGCAGGCCGTACTGCGGATCGCTGTCGATGGAGAACATCACGTCGCCGTTGCTGGCCACATAGGCGTGATCGCGATCGATAAGGCGCTGGGTGATCTCGATGATCTCGGCGATGTGCTGGGTCGCGCGCGGTTCGCTGTCCGGGCGATCGATCAGCAACGCGTCGAAGTCGGCATGCATTTCCGCCAGCATGCGTTCGGTCAGCTGGTCGCAGGTCTCATGATTTTCCGCCGCGCGGCGAATGATTTTGTCGTCTACGTCGGTGACGTTGCGCACGTAGTTCAGCGAATAGCCGAGATAGCGCAGATAACGTGCCACCACGTCGAAAGCGACAAAGGTACGACCGTGGCCGATGTGACACAGGTCATAGATGGTTACCCCGCACACGTACATGCCCACTTTCCCGGCATGAATGGGTTTGAATTCCTCTTTTTGACGACTCAGGGTATTAAAAATCTTTAGCATCGGGAGATTCCGTGGTGTGCGTGATAACAAAAAAGATAACCGGGCTTCAGGTTTTACGCCCGGTAGCGTATTGAAACCTGAAGCCTGATCTATTGCAAGGTTAAGGCCAAGCTTTGCTGACTTCACGCGAATAAAATGCGCGAAATTCGCCGGCCAGCACAATTGTTATAATATAACACAAATGCAATTACCACAGACAGTGCGCGGTTGAGCCGCTGCTGACTCGCTGGGGCGGATATGTTATAAGGGCGGTCTGAATGTTCACTCGCTTTACGTGACGTCTCACTTCACCTTGTTAGGATTAAAACTATGGTTACTTTCCACACCAATCACGGCGATATCGTTATCAAGACCTTTGCTGACAAAGCGCCGGTTACCGTTGAAAACTTCCTGAACTACTGCCGCGCCGGTTTCTACGACAACACCATCTTCCACCGTGTGATCAACGGCTTCATGATCCAGGGCGGCGGTTTCGAGCCGGGCATGAACCAGAAAGCGACCAACGCGGCCATCAAGAACGAAGCCAACAACGGTTTGAAAAACACCATCGGCACCCTGGCAATGGCGCGCACCAACGATCCGCACTCCGCCACCGCACAGTTCTTCATCAACGTGGCCGACAACGACTTCCTGAACTTCCGCGGCGAAAACGTACAGGGCTGGGGCTACTGCGTGTTCGCTGAAGTGGTTGAAGGCATGGACGTGGTCAACAAGATCAAAGGCGTGAAAACCGGCCGCAGCGGCATGCACCAGGACGTACCGGTAGAAGACGTCGTCATCAACAGCGTGACCGTCAGCGAGTAATCGCGGCTGCATGAGTACGCTGTTCATCGCAGATCTGCACTTGTGCGCACAGGAACCGGCAATCACTGCCGGTTTTCTGCGTTTTTTACGGCGCGAAGCGGTGCACGCCGACGCGCTGTACATCCTCGGCGACCTGTTTGAGGCCTGGATCGGCGACGACGATCCCGAGCCGCTGCACGCGGAGATCGCCGCGGCGCTGAAAGCGCTGCAACAGGCCGGCGTGCCCTGCTATTTCATCCACGGCAACCGCGATTTTCTGCTCGGCAAGCGCTTCGCCCGCGCCAGCGGCATGCAGCTGCTGCCGGAAGAAAAAGTGCTGGAGCTGTACGGCCGCAGGATCCTGATCCTGCACGGCGACACCCTGTGCACCGACGATCAAGCCTATCAGCAATTCCGCCGTAAAGTGCACAACCCGCTGATTCAAAAATTGTTCCTCGCGCTGCCGCTGCGCTGGCGACTGAAGATCGCCGCCAACATGCGCGCCCGCAGCCAGCAATCCAACCAGTACAAGTCGGAAGCCATCATGGACGTCAACCCGCAGGCGGTCGAGCAAACGATGCTGCGCCACGACGTGCACTGGATGATCCACGGCCATACCCATCGTCCGGCGGTGCACCGGCTGGCGTTGAGCAACGGCGAAGCCCATCGCGCGGTGCTGGGCGCCTGGCACGTCGAAGGATCGATGATCAAAGTCAGCGCCGACGCCGTCGAGCTGATCCAATTCCCGTTCTGAGTGCCGCACTGGCGCGCGGGTGAAAATTCGCGCTTTCGCCGGTGAAAACCGGCGACGCAACCGTTTTCCTTACCGTGCGCTCATGGTATGCTCTACGCCCTCATTCGGCCCTCAGCCGACGCCAGACAAATCACAGGAGCCTTACACCCATGGGAGCCAACGCCGCTTCAGCCGCCAATGCCGGGGCTAAAATCGCAATTGTAATGGGATCGAAAAGTGACTGGGCCACCATGCAGTTCGCCGCCGAAGTCCTGACCCAGCTCGATGTCCCCTTCCATGTCGAAGTCGTTTCCGCTCACCGCACGCCGGACAAGCTGTTCAGCTTCGCCGAGCAGGCTGCCGCCAACGGCTTTGACGTGATCATCGCCGGCGCCGGCGGTGCCGCGCATCTGCCGGGCATGCTGGCGGCGAAAACGCTGGTGCCGGTGCTGGGTGTGCCGGTGCAAAGCGCCGCGCTGAGCGGCGTGGACAGCCTCTACTCCATCGTGCAGATGCCGCGCGGCATTCCGGTGGGGACGCTGGCGATCGGCAAAGCCGGCGCCGCCAACGCCGGGCTGCTGGCGATGCAGATCCTGGCGCTGCACGATGCCGCGCTGGCGCAGCGTTTGGCGGACTGGCGTCAGGCGCAGACTGAAGACGTTTTGAACCACCCCGATCCGCGGGAGGACGCATGAAGCCGGTTTGCGTATTGGGCAACGGTCAGCTGGGGCGCATGCTGCGCCAGGCCGGCGAACCGCTGGGCATCGCCGTCTACCCTGTCGGCATCGATGCCGAACCCGAGGCGGTGCCGTATCAGAACAGCGTCATTACCGCCGAGATTGAACGCTGGCCGGAAACCGCGCTGACGCGCGAACTGGCGACTCACAGCGCCTTCGTCAACCGCGACATCTTCCCGCGTTTGGCGGATCGCCTGACGCAAAAGCAGCTGCTCGATCAACTCGGCCTGGCGACCGCGCCGTGGCAGCTGCTGGCGAGCGCCGCCGAATGGCCGCAGGTGTTCGCTGCGCTGGGCGAGCTGGCGATCGTCAAACGCCGGGTCGGCGGCTATGACGGCCGCGGCCAGTGGCGCTTGCGCCCGGGCCAGGAAGCCGAACTGCCGGCCGATGCCTATGGCGAGTGCATCGTCGAGCAAGGCATCAATTTCTCCGGCGAAGTGTCGCTGGTGGGCGCGCGCGGCCACGACGGCCGTTCGGTCTTCTACCCGCTGACCCACAACCTGCATGAAGACGGCATCCTGCGCGCCAGCGTGGCGCTGCCGCAGCCCAATCCGGCGCTGCAGCAACAGGCCGAGCAGATGCTGGCGGCGATCCTGAACGAGCTGAACTACGTCGGCGTGATGGCGATGGAGTGCTTTATCGTCGGCGATCGACTGTTGATCAACGAACTGGCGCCGCGCGTGCACAACAGCGGCCACTGGACGCAAAACGGCGCATCCATCAGCCAGTTCGAGCTGCACCTGCGCGCCATCCTCGGCCTGCCGCTGCCGCAGCCGGTGGTGAGCACGCCGTCGGTGATGGTCAACCTGATCGGCACCGCCGTCAACGAACAGTGGCTGTCGCTGCCGCTGGTGCATCTGCACTGGTATGAGAAAGAGGTGCGCCCTGGCCGCAAGGTCGGCCACCTCAATCTGAACGACCCGAACACCGCCGATCTGCGCCAGGCGCTGCAAGCGCTGGCACCGCTGCTGCCGGGCGAATACCAAAGCGGGCTGGCCTGGGCACAGCAGAAGCTGGCCTAAAGCGCACGCCGCCGAAAGTAAAAGGGTTCAGCTTTGGCTGAACCCTTTTTTAGGCCTGGTACAATCAAAAAAACCGCCCGATAGCGTCATTTATCAACAGCATAATATATATAAACAATGAGCAATATCGGCATGAGATATTGAATAAAACATCAAAAATAAGACGAACACCAACATTTAATCATTGCACTATCAATCTGCATCATTCTAATTTGAAAAAATAAAATCAAGAGCTAAATTTACACTATACATGATAATTAAATAAAAGTATGAGGGGTCTGTAAACCTAAAATAATTAATGACATGAAATTATAAAAAATTGTCATTACTATATGCATTAAAATAGATACTGACCTATTCATTCTAAAAACAACCATCCAAAAGGTCTGAGCTACAACTGAAGCACTGATATCTTCCGGAGTGACAAAATGAAGCTTATATTTCTCACCCTCATTTTAATGCTAAGCGGATGTGTGGCCAATGCACCATTTCGTACTTCCGATGGGAAAAACTGCGACCACTGGAGAGGGTGTGGCAGTAACTATGAGACACACACCGGCTATGATTTGGGGTTTATCGAATTTAGTGAGCGCGGCCATGATTTTGCTCCACAGCAAACAGCGCAGCTTTTATCAAATATAGCGCGTATGGAAGAGAAAGAAGACGTTGGTGTCATCGTGTTTATCCATGGCTGGAAGCATAATGCATCCGTACTTGATAAAAATGTAAAAAACTTCCAAAAAACGCTCTCCTACGTTGCTGCCCCAAGGATAATAGGAAAAAGAAAACTATTGGGGATCTACATTGGCTGGCGCGGAATGAGCTTTCATGGCGCAGAGCTTGAAAACCTCACTTTTTGGGATCGTAAATCCGTGGCAGAGGAGGTGGGCCGCAACGGAGTAAAAGATTTTCTCATCAAGCTGGAGTCAATCGTTGGTAAAAATAACAATAATTTTATGCTCACAGTGGGACACAGCTTTGGTGCCGATATTTTACTTTCCGCTTTGAACGATAACCTGCTGGAGAGAATGAGAACAGCTGAAAATAATAGTACATTGAAACCCTTTGGCGACGGCTTGATTCTTTTAAACCCTGCGGTAGAAGCAAACCAAGCCCTCCTTTTAAAAGAGAGCAGCATGAGACTGGGCGCTCAAGGAAAACCCATGCCGTCACTGATGTATGTCATCAGTTCTCGCGCTGATATCCCTACCAACGTGGCATTCCCGGTAGGTCAGTTTTTTGGCAAAAACATAAGATGGTCACAGGTAGAGATAGAAAGAGATTACTTCGGGGTAAAATATAAAATAAAAGAGCAGGATCTTGACGATATAACGGTAGGCAACTTTAAAATGTTTACCACGGGTTACATGTATAATAAAGAACATACCGTGAGCGACACCAGGACATCTCAGTACCATATTCCCGCGCAAATATCAAAAAAAGAAGACCTGTTAGACATTGAGCAATTGATACCGGAAGCTATCAATTCCGGCATTATCGGACCATGGAAATTTAATTCTTATTGTACCCGTACCCTGCACCAGAAAGAACAATATCACCATGATAGACTCCCTTGTTTCGACAACGATCCTATAGATTTCATTTCAGTACCTGATTCTTTTATCTCTAACCACAACGATATATTCAACCGGAATGTAATAACATTACTAATGACAATGACAAGCCAATCCCTCAGCAATAAAAAAGGTAGAATAACGAAATACTGTCAAAAAACAGGAGGGTTTTCATTCGAAGATTGTTTTAACTACTACTACTTAATAAATGAAGATTTCACAGTTAATAAGCATTCAAAACTCTATTAAGGTAAGCGGCGGGGAAAATGCCCGCCGCTTACTGAGTCCCCTGCCCGGATCAAAGAGACTCACCCTTTTCGGCCGCTACCTGCCTCGATATCAACTAGCCCTCATAACTGCGGAACAGCGCCTTGCCGCGCAGCAGGCGCACGCCCAGCCAGCCGCCGCACAGCGACAGCAGCAGCGCGCTGGCCAGCGGCAGCGCCCACCACAGCACCGGCGTCGGCGTCCACGGGAAGTCAAACACCCGGCTCTGCAGTAGCCACAGTGCCGCCTCGGCGCCCACCGCCGCCGCGATGCCCGCTACCAACCCCAGCAGGGCAAACTCGCACCACAGCGTGCGGCGCAGCAGCCGTTTGCCGGCCCCCAGCGTACGGTACACCACCAACTCCTGCCGCCGCTGACGCATGCCGACCTGCACCTGCGCCAGCAGCAGCAGGCCGCCGCACAGCACTACCAGCACCACCATCACCTCCAGCGCGCGACTGACCTGTTGCAGCACGCCGCCGACCTGTTTCAGGATCGCGCCGATGTCCAGCAGGCTGAGCGTCGGGAACTGGCGATTGAGCTGGGTCAGCATCTGGCCGTCACCGTCGTAGCGGAAGCTGGTGAGCCAGGTCTGCGGCTGGCCGTCCAATGCGCCCGGCGGGAAGATAAAGTAAAAGTTCGGCTTCAGGCTTTCCCAATCCACCTGGCGCAGGCTGGTAACTTTGGCACTGAACGCCTGGGTATCGCCGCTGAAGGTCAGCGTATCGCCCAGCTTGATCTTCAGCCGCCCGGCGATGCCTTCATCCATTGAAACCTCACCGGTTTTCGGCGGCCAATTGCCCGCCACCAGCGGATTGTGATCCGGCAGATCGGCCAACCAGGTCAGGTTAAGCTCGCGGTTCACCGCCTCGCCGCCCGGATCGTCTTCATGCACCCGCTCGGTCGCCAGCTGCTGGTTTATCTCGGTCAGGCGCACCCGGACGATCGGATAATAGGTTTCCGGCTTGATCTGGTGCTGCTGCAGGAAGGCTTTCACCTGCGGCACCTGCGCCTCGGTCATATTGAGCAGGAAATAGTTCGGGCTGTCCGGCGGCAGCTGTTGCTGCCAGCGTTCGAGCAGATCGCCGCGCAGCACCAACAGCAGCGCCAACAGCATGAACGACAGCGAAAACGCCGCCAGCTGGCTGATGGTCACCCACGGCTGGTGCAGCAGGCGGTTGACCGCCAGCCGCAGCGCCAGGCTCTTGAGCGTGATGCGGCGCAACAACAGCAGGCTGCCCCAGCCGATGCCGCCCAGCAGCAGCGCCAGCACCGCCATGCCAGCCAGGATCGCCCACAGCAGCGTGCTGGCCCCCATCAGCGCCACCAACAGCGCCACCACGATCGCCGCCGTCACCGGCAAGAAGTAGCGCAGCGGCCAGACGTTGGCCGTCACGTCTCGGCGCAGCACCCGCAGCGGCTGGGTGGCCAGCAGCTGGCGATACGGCCGCAGCCCGACCAGCAGCGAGATCAGCACCAGCGCGCCGAGCGCCCACAGCCACGGCCAGGCGCCGGCGGCAGGCAATGCAGCCGGTAATACCGGCTTCAGCAGGCGGATCAGCAACGCTTCAAACGCCAGCCCGATCGCCCCGCCGCACGCCGCCGCCAGCGCCATCACCGCCAGCCACTGGCCGACGATCAATTTACGCAGCGCGCCGCGCCCGGCACCGAGGGTTTTCAGCACCGCGATCAGATCGTAACGGCTGCGGCAATAGTGGCTCATCGCCACCGCCACGGCGGCGATCGACAACAGCAGCGTCAGCAGGGCCGACAGCAGCAGGAACTGTTGGGAGCGCTGCAGCGACTTGCCGAGCGCGCTGCCGGATTCCTGCAGCCCGAACCAGCGCTGATCCGGCGTCAACTGCGGCGCCAGCCGTTCCTCGTAACGCTGAATATCCGGCTCAGCGCCGGCGAACATGTAGCGGTAGGTCAGGCGGCTGCCCGGCTGCACCGCGCCGGTCTTATCGACGTCCGCCAGGTTGATCATGATGCGCGGCGCGGTCTGGAACGGATTGAAGCCGGCATCCGGCTCCTGAATGATTTCACCGGCGATGCGAAGCGTAGTGTCGCCCACCTCCAGCGAATCCCCCACTTTCACGTTCAGCAGCGCCAACAAACGCGGCGCCACCAGCACGCTGCCCGGTTCGGGTTTGATGTTGGCCGGGCGCGTTTCCAGCTTGCCGTACAGCGGATAGGCCAAATCGGTGGCTTTCACGTCCGCCAGCTGCGGCCGATCGCCGGCATAGGTCATGGTGGTGAACGACAGCTGACGGCTCACCTTCAGCCCCTGCTGCTGCGCGTCCAATAGCCAGCCTTCCGGCACCGGATGCGCGCTGCGCAGCACCCGATCGCCGGCGATAAAATCGCGGCTCTGCTGGCTGAGCCCTTTGTCCATGCGATCGCTGATGCTGCCCAGCGCCAGCACGCAGGCGACGGAGAGCGTCAGCGCCAGCCACACGATCAGCAGCGACGGCGAGCGCCATTCGCGCCAGAACCAGCGCCAGATCATGCTTCCTCCCACAGCTTGCCTTCACGCAGCCGCAGCCGCCGCTGGCAGCGCGCCGCCAGGGTTTCGTCATGGGTCACCAGGATCAGGGTGGTGTCAAAATCGCGGTTGAGAGAGAACAGCAGGTCGGCGATGCGATCGCCGGTCTGACGATCGAGGTTGCCGGTCGGTTCATCGGCGAACAGCACCCGCGGCCGGCCGCTGAAGGCGCGCGCCAGCGCCACGCGCTGCTGCTCGCCGCCGGACAGCTGCGCCGGCAGGTGATCGAGACGTTTGCCCAGCCCCAGCTGTTCCAGTAACTGCACCGCCTGCTCGCGACTCTGCCTGTCGCTCTCGCCGCGCAGCAGCGCCGGCAGCTGCACGTTCTCCAGCGCGTTCAGCGTCGGCACCAACATGAACGACTGAAACACAAAGCCGACGTTCCTGGCGCGCAGCGCAGCGCGCCCCTCTTCGTCCAACGCGGTCAGCGACTCGCCGAGCAAACGCACCTCGCCCTCGCTGCCGTCGTCCAGCCCGGCCAAAATGCCCAGCAAGGTCGATTTCCCCGATCCGGATTCGCCGATCAGGGCGATCGTCTGCGCGGGTTTGACAAGCAGCTCGACTCCGGTGAGGATGGTGAGCTGATGCTCACCCTGACCAACGTGTTTACTAAGATGATGAACTTCAAGAACGTTTTCCGCTGGCATCTTCCCTTCCTTTTGCTGTTGGGATTATTCAGTTTACGCGCTGCCGCCGCCGATACCTTATTGATTTTGGGCGACAGTTTAAGCGCCGGCTATCGCCTGCCGATCGAGCGGGCCTGGCCGACGCTGTTGGCCGAACAGTGGCAGAAAAAACCGGGCGCGCCGCAGCTGGTCAACGCCAGCATCAGCGGCGACACCGCCGCACAGGGGCTGGCGCGTCTGCCCGCGCTGCTGAAACAGCATCAGCCGCACTGGGTGCTGATCGAGCTGGGCGCCAACGACGGCCTGCGCGGCTTCCCGGCGCAGGACGTACAGCGCGATCTCGGCCAAATCATCACACGGGTGCAGCAGGCCGGCGCGCAGCCGCTGCTGATGCAGATCCGCATCCCGCCTAACTACGGCCGCCGCTATACCGAGGCGTTCAGCGCCGTCTACCCGGCGCTGGCCAAGCAGTTCAACATTCCGCTGCTGCCGTTCTATATGGAACAGGTGGTGGTAAAGCCGGAATGGATGCAGGATGACGGATTGCACCCCAATGGGGACGCTCAGCCGTTTATCGCCACATGGATGGCGGAGCGCCTGGAACCGCTAGTAAAGCATGAGTCTCACTAAATTAGGGTCGTACACTAGGTAAAGTTATGCAAAAAGCGGTATTGATAACCGGCTGTTCCAGCGGGATTGGCTTGATTGCGGCGCAGGATCTGCGCAACCGCGGCTACCGGGTGCTGGCCGCCTGCCGTAAGCCGCAGGACGTGGAAAACATGCGCCAGCTCGGGCTGGAAGGCATCGAGCTGGATCTGGACGACAGCGCCAGCGTCGAGCGCGCCGCCGCCGAGGTGATCGCGCTGACCGACGGCCGCCTGTACGGCCTGTTCAATAACGGGGGGTTCGGCGTTTACGGCCCGCTCAGCCGCATTTCGCGCAGCCAGCTGGAGCGGCAGTTCGCCACCAACCTGTTCGGCACCCACCAGCTAACCCAGCTGCTGTTGCCGGCAATGCTGCCGCACGGCGAAGGGCGCATCATTCAAACCAGCTCGGTGATGGGTCTGGTCTCCAGCGCCGGGCGCGGCGCCTACGCCGCCAGCAAGTTCGCGCTGGAAGCCTGGTCGGACGCGCTGCGCATGGAGCTGCACGGCAGCGGCATTCAGGTCAGCCTGATCGAACCGGGGCCGATCTCCACCCACTTTAGCCAGAACGTCAACCAGGCGCAGAGCGACAAGCCGGTGCACAACCCCGGCATCGCCAAGCGCCTGACGCTGCCGCCGGAGGCCATTCTGCTCAAACTGCGCCACGCGCTGGAAAGCCCGCGCGCCAAACTGCGCTATCCGGTCACCCTGCTGGCGCACGCGATGAGCGTGCTGCGCCGCATTTTGCCGGGCCGCTGTCTGGATTGGCTGCTGCGCAGTAACGCTTAATTCGCCCGACGGGGTTGAAGAATGGCGGCGCGCCCCCATTTACACCCCATGGCTCCGCACGATCAGAGAGAAAAAAGATGCTAGCTCAAGCTGTTGTTGATATTAACGAAACTAACCTGCACCAGACGCTGGAACAGTCGATGTCCATTCCGGTGCTGTTCTACTTCTGGTCCGAGCGCAGCCAACACTGCCTGCAGCTCACGCCGGTGCTGGACAAGCTGGCGGCGGAATACGCCGGTCAGTTCATTCTGGCCAAGGTGGACTGTGACGCCGAGCAGATGATCGCCTCCCAGTTCGGGCTGCGTTCCATTCCGACGGTCTACCTGTTTAAAGATGGCCAGCCGGTCGACGGCTTCCAGGGCCCGCAGCCGGAAGAAGCGATCCGCGACCTGCTGCAGCGTTTCCTGCCGAAGGAAGAAGATCTGAAACTGGCGCAGGCGCAGGAATTGCTGGCCGCCGGCAACGCCGCCGAAGCGCTGCCGCTGCTGAAAGACGCCTGGCAGAGCAGCCAGCAGCGCAGCGACATCGGTCTGACGCTGGCCGAAACGCAGATCGCGCTCAGCCGCAGCGAAGATGCCGAAGCGGTGCTGGCGACTATCCCGCTGCAGGATCGCGATACCCGCTATCAAGGTCTGGTGGCGCAGATTGAACTGTTGAAGCAGGCAGCGGACACGCCGGAAATCCAACAGCTGCAACAGCAGGTGCAGCAAGAGCCGGACAACGTCGAGCTGGCGGTGCAGCTGGCGCTGCAACTGCATCAGGTCGGGCGTAACGAAGAAGCGCTGGAACTGCTGATGGGGCATCTGAAGAAAGATCTGGCCGCCGCCAACGGCAACGCGCGCAAGACCCTGATGGACATTCTGGCCGCACTCGGCACCGGCGACGCGCTGGCCGCTAAATATCGCCGCCAGCTATACTCCCTGCTGTACTGATATACCCTGCTTCTTTCCAGCCGCATCGTTGTTGGCTGTGTTTGCAAGTCCCCGGGAACCTACTCAAGTCAGTGACCGGGATGCACAAACGCAGCCAACACAGAAGCAGCTTGAAAGATGACGGGAATTAGCGATAGACCCGCACCCCGCCCTCCACGCCCGCCGGGCTGAACAACACCTGCCACAGCTGAATGTTGCGCGAACGAAACGCGCCGGCGCAGGCGTTCAGGTAATAAGTGAACATGCGTTCGAAGCGCTCGGAATAACCGCCCGCCAATTCCGGCCACGCCCGTTTGAAATTCTCCAGCCAGGCCATCAGCGTGCGATCGTAATCGGCGCCGAAGTTGTGCCAATCCTCCATCACGAAACGCCCTTCGCTGGCCTCGGCGATATGCCGCACCGAAGGCAGGCAGCCGTTGGGGAAGATGTATTTGTCTATCCAGGCGTCGACGTTAAGGTCGGTTTGATTGGAACCGATGGTGTGCAGCAAAAACAGGCCGTCGGGCTTCAGGTTACGCGCCGCGACGCTGAAATAGGTCTCGTAGTTTTTCGGCCCGACGTGCTCGAACATGCCGACCGACACGATGCGATCAAACTGACGATCCAGATCGCGGTAATCCTGCAGCAAGATCTCGACGTCCAGCCCGGCGCAGCGTGCCTGCGCCAGCTTCTGCTGCTCGGCTGAAATGGTCACGCCGTGCACCGAGACGCCGTAGTTTTGCGCCGCAAACTGCGCCAACCCGCCCCAGCCGCAGCCGATATCCAGCAGCGTCATGCCCGGTTTCAGCTGCAGTTTTTCGCAGATCATCCTGAGCTTGGCCTGCTGCGCCTGCTCCAACGTTTGCGCTTCTTTCCAGTAGCCGCAGGAGTATTGCATGTAAGGATCGAGCATCGCCCGGAACAGGTCGTTGCCGATGTCGTAATGCTCTTTGCCCACCTGCCAGGCGCGCTTGCGCGATTGGCGGTTGAACAGCCGGGCATAGGCGATGCGCGCGATGTCGCTCAGGCTTTTCGGCAGCCGCTCATCGACGCCGGCCTGCAGAATGCGGGTAAACAGCATGTCCAGCCGTTCGCATTCCCACCAGCCGTCCATATAGCTCTCGCCGAAGCCGAGCGAGCCTTCCTGCAAAATGCGTTTGAACAGCGCCGGGTTATGCACCCGGATATCCCAGGCGCGCGGGCCGTTGATGGCGACGCCGGCTTCGGCCAGCATCTCCTCTACAATGCGATACCAGCGGTCTTTCTTCTGGGCGAGTTCATCAACACTGAGCGAATCCATAACAATCCTTGGCCGAAATGTCATTTCAAAAAGCATAGTCGCAAATAAAAATGACAAATTTTTGACGGTAAACACGGGGGTGTTTTTACTCTAGCCAAGGCGAGCAACATCATGAAATGAATAAAAATTATTGAAATCATGCCATTTAGGCATACTTATCTGCCAACTGTGCCAGACTTATTTCAATAACGTTTTTCTCCCTGTTCGGAACAGCGGTTCCGCTTATGGCGGAATCACCAACGCCCTGGATTAAGTCGCGGTATCGGTAGGCATTTTTCCGGCGCTGGCGTAATATCTGTTTACATATGTCTGACAGGAGGTTTGCATGCTTACTTTTATTCCCATCGTGATCGTCGTCGCGCTGATTGTGGTGTTCGCCGGCGTCAAAATTGTGCCGCAGGGGTTCCAATGGACGGTAGAACGCTTCGGCCGCTACACCAAAACGCTGATGCCGGGCCTGAACCTGGTGGTGCCGTTCATGGACCGCATCGGCCGTAAAATCAATATGATGGAGCAGGTGCTGGACATCCCTTCGCAGGAAGTGATTTCCCGCGATAACGCCAACGTCGCCATCGATGCGGTGTGCTTTATCCAGGTCGTCGACCCGGCGCGCGCCGCCTACGAGGTCAGCAACCTCGAACAGGCGATCGTCAACCTCACCATGACCAACTTCCGCACCGTGCTCGGCTCGATGGAGCTGGACGAAATGCTGTCGCAGCGCGACAGCATCAACAGCCGCCTGCTGCACATCGTCGATGAAGCGACCAACCCTTGGGGGGTGAAGATCACCCGTATCGAGATCCGCGACGTGCGCCCACCGGCGGAACTGATCGCCTCGATGAACGCCCAGATGAAAGCCGAGCGAACCAAGCGCGCCGACATCCTGGAGGCGGAAGGGGTGCGCCAGGCGGCCATTCTGCGCGCCGAGGGTGAGAAACAATCGCAAATCCTGAAGGCCGAGGGCGAACGCCAGTCGGCGTTCCTGCAGGCGGAAGCGCGTGAGCGCGCCGCCGAGGCCGAGGCGCGCGCCACCCAGCTGGTGTCCGACGCCATCGCCAGCGGCAACATTCAGGCGGTGAACTACTTCGTGGCGCAGAAATACACCGACGCGCTGCAGAAGATCGGTTCCTCCAACAACAGCAAAGTGGTGATGATGCCGCTGGACGCCAGCAGCCTGCTCGGCTCGATCGGCGGCATTACCGAACTGCTGAAAGAAAGCAAAGGCAAATAATCATGCTCGAACTGATCGCGGCGAATCCGCTGTGGTTCTGGCTCTCCCTCGGGGGCGTGTTGCTGGCGGCGGAAATGCTCGGCGCCGGCGGCTACCTGCTGTGGAGCGGCGTGGCGGCGCTGTTGGTCGGCGCCTTGATCTGGCTGCTGCCACCGCTTTCCTGGGAATGGCAAGGCGTGATCTTCGCCGTCCTGACCGTCGTCGTCGCCTATCTATGGTGGTACTGGCTGCGTCGCCGCCCGGCGGCCGTGTCCGGCGGTTCACCGGTGCTCAACCAGCGCAACCGTCAGCTGATCGGCACCCGCGCCACGCTGACGGAGCCGATGCACAACGGCATGGGGCGCATCAATATCGGCGACAGCAGCTGGCGCGCGCAGGCGGCGGAAGATCTGCCCGCCGGCACCGAAGTGGAAGTGGTGGCGGTGGAAGGGGTCACACTGGTGATCCGCGCCATCAGCCGTTAATTCGAACGACAGCATCCCGCCAGATTATTGATGATGGGGCACTCGGCCCCTTCGTCGCCCGGACATTGTTCCGCCAGCGTCAACAGGCGTTGGCGCATTTCTCCCAGTTCGCTGATGTGCCTTTCGATCTCCGCCACCTTCTGCAGCGTGCGCGCCTTCACGTCGGCGCTGTGACGGGCCGGATCGTTGAACAACGCCACCAGCTCACGGCACTCGTCCAGGTTGAAGCCCACCTGCCGCGCCTGGCGCAGCAGCGTCAGCTCTTCAACGTGCCTGGCGGAATAATGGCGATAACCGTTATCGCTGCGGATCGGGGCGGTAATCAGCGCTTTCTCCTCGTAAAAACGAATCGTCTTGCTGGTTAACCCGGTCTTTTTCGCGACGTCGCTAATATTCATTTTTTCCTCCGGAATGCTCCTGCTCACCTCCTATCTTAAGCCGCTTTCCGCCACTCACCAAGCCTCAACGCCCTACCGTCGATAGCGATGAGAAACCGATAGCCACAGCCAAAAGATAGATACTTCACTTGCAAAGTATTCATCAAAAAACAATAGACAATCTAACCTATTAAAATTTGATCAAATTAAGACTTTTATTATATGTAAATTTTTGTGTATAAATAACACAAAATAAAACACAATTAAAACAACAAAATAAAAAAACAAATTAACAAAATTGTAATAATAGACCACATAAATAAACATTTGTTTACATTTGCCATTACTGCGCCTGTTTGAGTTTTGGCCACCTCCAAACTAGAAATATTAGCTAATTTAATCTCTCAACCCGATGGCGGAGTTCGTCATGGATTTTAACTTATCAAGCGAGCAGCAGGCTCTAAGCGAATCCGCTCAGCGTTTTGCCCGCGAGGTGCTGGATCAGGATGCGCATGATCGGCTTTCACGGCAGGTATTAAGCCTGGATTTGTGGCGACAAGCCGCCGCCTATGGTTTTACCCGAGCCCCCGTGGCGAGCGCGTTCGGCGGATTGGGCATGAGCGCGCTCGATACTGCGCTGATGATTGAGGCGCTGGGTAAAGGCAGCCGCGACATCGGCATGTCCTTTTCGCTCTGCGCCCATCTGTGCGCCTGCGTGATCCCGCTTTCCCGCTTCGGTTCCGAAGCATTAAAAGCGCAGTATCTCGAAGCGTTGGCGGCCGGAAAACTGATCGCGGCGAATGCGGCGACGGAGCCGGACGCCGGTTCCGATATTTATGCCATGAAATCAACCGCTCAACCCTGTGAAGGCGGCTACCGGCTCAACGGAAACAAAATTTTCATCACCAACGCGCCGATTGCCGACATCTTCATCGTCTATGCGAAAACCCATCCCGAACATGGCTTTATGGGCGTGTCCGCATTTGTGCTCGAGAAAGGGATGCCAAGCTTAAACGTAGGCGCCGTCAGCCCGAAAGATTGCCTCTCCAACTGCCCGTGGAGCGAACTGACCTTCAACGACGTCTTCATTCCAGAGTCCCAACGGCTCGGCATGCCGGGCGCCGGCGGCGCCATCTTCCACGATTCAATGATCTGGGAAAAGGGCTGCCTGTCGGCTCTGTTTATCGGCGCAATGGAGCGCGTGTTCGACAGCGCGCTGGACTATGCCAAACAACGCCGACAATTCGGCAAAGCGATCGGCCAATTTCAGTCCGTCTCCAACCGCATCATCGAGATGAAACTGCGTCTGGAACAGTGTCGGCTAATGCTCTACCGCGCCTGTTGGAAACACGATCGGGGCCAGGACGCCGAGATCGACATCGCCATGAGCAAACTGTTGATTTCCGAATATGCCGTGCAGTCCGCGCTGGACGCGATTCAAATCTTCGGCGGAGCCGGCATGGATCAAGAACTCGGTCTGGTGCGCCACTTGCTGAACGTGATCCCCAGCCGGATCTTCTCCGGCACCAACGAGATACAAAAAGAAATTGTCGCCCGCAAGCTGGGTCTGCGGGGAGGCGCATGATGATCGTTCAACGCGTTTTTGCCGTGCTCTATATGTTGGCCGGCCTGGCGAAAGCCTTCCCTCAGTTGGAAAACGTCGCCGATATTCTGCAGCAGGCAGCCGTGGCGAACCAGGGCACCTGGTACGCCGGAGCGACGGCTTGGCTGGCGGCGCAGGGTACAGCGGTTAACGCGCTGATCGGCGTGGCGCTGTTTGCCTCCGGTGCGGTCTTGATGTTCAACCCGCGTTGGACGACATTGGTCATCTACTGCCAGCTGCTGATGATGGCGGGATTTGTCACGATCCTGCACCGCGCCCAGCCGCAGGTCATATTGCTCGATGCGATTTTCGCGCTGGCGGCGCTGTACATGCTGCGGCAGCAACACCACCGCAAACCCAAGCCGCGCACGTTCCCCACGCGCGACTTTTCCACGCCCACGCCGGCGTCAGGCGGCTCGGTAACCCCCACGCTGGACGGCGAGTATGACGTGGTGATCATCGGCGGCGGCGTCTCCGGTTTGGCCGCGGCCAGCGAACTGACCGAACGCCGGGTTCTGGTGCTGGAAAAAAGCGCTTCCTTTGGCGGCAACGCGCGCTACCGCGCGGTGAATCGCCTGAAGTTTCCCATCGCCGGCGTCTGCTTCCAGGAGCCATTGCCGGGTTCGTTCATGTTGCAACTGCTGAAGAAAATCGGTCTGAGCGGCGCTTACAAGTCCAATGAAAAGGACACGCTGGTGTTTTTCGACACCTTCTTGCTGCTCCGATGCCTGGGTGAAGTCGTCGTTGGTTTTCTCAAACAGCCGGTCTACCTGCTGAAACCCGCCGTCTGGCGCCTGACGGGACAACTATTCCTGCATGCCTTGATCGGTAAACCTTATGTTATCGCGGCAAAACAGCTGGGCGATCCGATCTTTGCCGATCTGTACGCCTTCCTCGATACCTTCTCACCGCGCGGCGAGCGGTACCCCAGCCTGCCCTGGACGCCGCAGAGCACCTGGAGCAAAGCGAATATGGCGCTGCTCGACACTATCCCGCTGTACACTTATCTGTTCGAACCGCACAAACTGGATCAGATCCCGGCGGATCTGCGGCCACCGAGAAAATTCGGCAAGCTGGTAGAGAATGCCGTCAGCACCACGCTGCGCGTGGAATGTCTCGATATTCGCGAAGTCTCCGCCTATGTCGGATTGCACTTCCTGGTGGGGTATTTACGCGGCAATCTGGTCACGCTGCCGGGCGGTAACGGCAGCATCAGCGCCGGGCTGCTCGACTATCTTGAGGAGCAAAACAACGTCAGGCTGCAAAGCCGCGTACAGCTTCAAAGCATCACGCCCGGCGGCGACGAAACGGTGATCCGGTTCAGCGTCAATGGCGCGGCCAGCGAAATCAGAGCCAAACAAGTGATCTGGGCCGCCCCCAAAACGCATTTGCCCACCTGGTTGCCCACCCTGCCCAAAGAGCAATTGGCGGCGATCCGTCAGATCCGCCATGAAGATTACTACCTGGCGAACGTGCTGTTGAAAAAACCGATCCTCGAACACTCGTTCGGCGGCTATCTGATCGAGCCGGAAAACACCCGCACACCTTACTATTGGAGCAAAGCCGGCACCTGCCTGATCGCCAATTGGATGGACAATCGCCTCAGCGCGGAAACCGGGGTATTAACCCTGCTCAAACCGACCACTCGCCCAGAGCGTCAAGGTCGCACCGCGCAGAACGAGTTCCCGGCGCTGCAGCAACAGACCTATATCGAAATCGCCAAAGTGCTGGGCAACATGGGCATTGACGCCGACATCATTGAAGACATTCAAATCTGGTTCTGGCCCGCGGGTCTGGTGACCTCGGTCGCCGGACAACAGGCTCAGGGCGTGTTTCACCAGGCCAGCAGGCCGTTTGAGAATATTCACTTCGCCAATCAGGACAGCGTGGGCATCGGTAATATCGAAAGCGCGGTGTTAGCCGGGTTGAACGCCGCCAAAGCGGTGAGAGAACGCCTCGCAATGCCCGTTACGCCTGCGGAGGTGATGTCATGAATCCTACCCTGGTGGTTGAACTTTCCGGCGATAAAACGCTGGAACCCCATCGCCTGGGCGGCAAAGCCCATTCGTTGAATCATTTGATTCAGGCGGGCTTGCCGGTGCCGCCGGCGTTTTGCATCACCGCGCAGGCTTACCGGCAGTTTATCGAATTCGCCGTGCCGGGAGCGCTGCTCGACACGGGCGCGCCGGGCAACGTGCGCGATATGATTTTGAGCGCCGCCATCCCCGCCCCGCTCGATCTGGCGATCCGTCACGCCTGCAAACAGTTGGGCGACGGCGCCTCGCTCGCCGTGCGCTCTTCGGCGCTGGAAGAAGACGGCCTGACCCACTCTTTCGCCGGGCAATACGACACTTACCTGCACGTGCGCGGGGATGACGAGGTGGTGCGCAAGGTGCAATCCTGCTGGGCGTCGCTCTGGGCGGAACGCGCCGCCCAGTATAGCCGGACATCGGCGGCGCAGAGCGATATCGCCGTCGTCTTGCAAATCATGGTGGATGCGGACGCCGCCGGCGTCATGTTTACCCAAGATCCGCTGACAGGCGATGCCAACCACATCGTCATCGACAGCTGCTGGGGACTGGGGGAAGGCGTGGTCTCCGGACAGGTCACCACCGACAGCTTCATTTTGGATAAGGCGAGCGGCGAGATCCGCGAGCGGCAAATTCGTCACAAACCGCACTATTGCCAACGCGATCCGCAGGGACAGGTCACGCTGCTGCAAACGCCCGAAGCCAGGCGAGACGCTCCCAGCCTAACCCCGGAACAGCTGCAACAGCTTGCCAGGCTGGCCAGGCAAACGCGGATGATTTACGGCGCGGAACTGGATATCGAATGGGCGGTGAAAGACGATCGCGTGTGGCTCCTGCAGGCGCGGCCGATCACCACGCAGGCCAAACCGGTTCAGATGCTTTACGCCAACCCGTGGGAAAGCGATCCGACGATCAAGGAACAGGCCTTTTTCTCCCGAATGGACACCGGCGAGATCGTCACCGGCTTGATGACGCCGCTGGGGCTGTCGTTTTGCCAGTTCTACCAAAAGCATATTCATGGCCCGGCGATCAAAACCATGGGGCTGGCGGATATCGGCGATTGGCAGATTTATATGGGGTATTTGCAAGGCTACGTCTATCTGAATATCTCCGGATCGGCCTACATGCTCCGCCAATGCCCGCCCACCCGCGACGAAATGAAGTTCACGACCCGCTACGCCACCGCCGATATCGATTTCAGCGGGTACAAAAACCCCTATGGCCCCGGCGTACAGGGATGGGCTTATCTCAAGAGCGCCTGGCATTGGCTGAAACAGCAGAGGCATAACCTGCGCAGCGCCGGCGCGACCGTCGATGCCATGATCGCCCTGCGCCAGCGCGAGACGCGCCGCTTTCTGGCGCTGGATCTGACCACCATGACGCATCAGGAGCTGAAGCGGGAACTCAGCCGCATCGACGGTTACTTCCTCGACAGCTGCGCCGCCTATATGCCCTTCTTCCTTCAGTCGTTCGCGCTCTACGATGCGCTGGCACTGACCTGCGAACGTTACCTCAAAGGCCGAGGCAACGGATTGCAAAATCGCATCAAGGCGTCGATGAACAACCTGCGCACCATCGAAGTCACGCTGGGCATTCTCAGCCTGGTGGAGACGGTCAATCGTCAACCGGCGTTGAAGGCCGTGTTCGAGCGACACAGCGCACAGGAACTGGTCACCGTCCTGCCCATCGATCCCGAATCGCGCGCCTTCTGGCAAAGCGACTTCAGCGCCTTCCTGTTCGAGTTCGGCGCCCGTGGCCGCCAGGAGTTCGAATTGAGTCTTCCGCGCTGGAACGACGATCCCAGCTACCTGCTGCAAGTGATGAAAATGTATCTGCAACATCCGGTGGATCTGCACACGAAACTGCGGGAAACAGAGCGGCTGCGCCATGAAGACAGCGAGACGCTGCTTAAAGCGATGCCCTGGTTTGGCCGGATGAAGCTGAAGTTCATCACCAAACTGTATGGCGTGATGGCCGAACGCCGCGAAGCGACCCGGCCAACCTTCGTCACCGAAACCTGGTTCTACCGCCGCATCATGTTGGAAGTGCTGCGGCGCCTGGAGGCGCAAGGCCTGGTCAAACAGGCCGATCTGCCCTATGTGGACTTCGAGCGCTTCCGCGCGTTTATGGCGGGGGAACAGTCGGCGCAGGAGGCGTTCGCCGCCGATCTGATCGAGCGCAATCGCCACCAGCATCTGCTGAACCTGCATGCGGAAGAGCCGCCGATGGCGATCGTCGGGGGGTATCAGCCCAGGATGAAAGCCCCCACGGCGGAAAACGCCGCCGGCATGCTGTCCGGCCTGGCGGCCAGCCCTGGCAAAGTGGTGGCGAAAGCGCGCGTCATCACCGATCTGCTGGCGCAGGCCGGCGAGCTGCAGCCCAACGAAATCCTGGTGGCGCGCTTTACCGACGCCAGCTGGACCCCGCTCTTCGCGCTGGCGGCGGGCATCGTCACCGATATCGGCTCCGCGCTGTCCCACAGCTGCATCGTCGCACGCGAATTCGGCATCCCCGCGGCGGTCAATCTCAAGAACGCCACCCAGCTGATCAACAGCGGCGACACCTTGATTCTCGACGGCGACAGCGGGACGGTCATTATTCAACGCGGAGAACGTGCCGATGGCTAGTCAGCACCACATCCGGCGAAGGTAAACCATCCGCCTGAAAACAGCACAATTCAACGAAGGTGATGCGCGCGGCAACCGCCGCCTGCAGAGACCGTCGCGGGCTTTGTCGTGCCGAATTTGCCCGCCTGGCTGAAGCCGTCACTCCATTTTGGCTGCACAAGGAACTCATCATGACGACCCTGACAGGACAAGCAAGACTCACCAACTCCGCCGCCTACGAGCAAGTGTGGCAAGCGGAACGCCAGGCCTGCCGCACCGACGCAGATCCCGATACCCTGACGGTCGGCGTGGTGGTGGTGACGCGCAACCCGGCGTTTTTCCAAACCGGGCTCAGCGTACTGAACGATATCCGCGATTATGTTTTCAACCGCGTGCATATCCAGTCCGAGATGCCGCTGAAACTGTTGGATCTGGCGGCGGACTCGCTTTATCTGGCCGCGCGCGAAAAGGCGCTGCACTTTCTCAAAGGCCAAAACAAGGCTATCAACGTTCGCATCATCCAATGCGCCAGCCTGGCCGAGGCCACCGGCAAGATCATCTATACCCATGCGCTGGAACAGCGTCCCGAATTTCATTTGGGCATGCTGTTCTACGATCAGACCACGCCGGCCGGCGTCGATGACAGCATCGAACAGATCGATCGCGATCTGGACGCCTTTTACAGCGCCTTGCAGCGCAGCGGCATTCCCGCGTTTTACACCACCTTCTCCACCGTTGCGTTCATTCGCCAGCTGCGATCGCCCTTCCGCTACCTGCCGCAGCAATACCGCGAAATCGTGCGCAGCGAAGATCCGGCGATTTTCCAAACCGAGCTGTTGTGCCTGTGGATGGACTTCTTCGAGATGAACTACACCAACCGCCGGGTCAAGCCGATCGGCGCGCTGGCGCTGCACAACACGCTGGGTGAGCAGCTGATTCAATTTTTCGAGCGTACCGCCGCCGAACGCTGGCTGGTGTCCTATTACACCGGGTCGATCATCTCCAATCTGATCGGCTATCTGGATCGGCATGCGGAGGCGCGCGGCGCGCTGATCCTGCGCGGCCCTAACGAACACGCCATCGCCTGCGGCGCCATGGCCAACTGGCAGCTGTATCGCATGCCGTTCCTCGGCGTAGTGACCTCCGGAATGATGGATGAATTCAAGGGGACGCTGGCCAACCTCAAGGAAACCGCCGCCCAGGGCATCATCGTCGCGGCGGAAAACCGCGGCAATCAATGGTACAGCTTCCAGGGAACGCTGACGCCGACGGAAGACATGCGTGAAGTGCTTGTCGCCCGCCGCATCCCGTTCGTTTATATCGATGACGTCGAAACGATCGGCACCGGTTTGACGGAAGCCTTCCGCCTTTATCATCAAGGCCAGGGCCCGGTGGTGATTCTGGCAACGCAAAACGTGCTGGAGTCGACCCTGTCGCTGGAGGGCGCCGTCTGCGATCCCTCGCCGATCCCGGTTCTGTCGGCGGACGATCCGCTGCCGATGAGCGAAAGCCTGGCACAGGCGATAGCGCTGATCAACCGCGGGCCGGAACGGCTGGTGTGGCAGCTGGGCCCGGTCAGCGACGACGAATACGCCCTGATCCATGACATCGCCGACGCCGCCGGCATCGCCCTGGTGGACTCGTTGGCCCATCCAGGCTCGGCGCCGAAATATTATCAGGGCCGGCGCAATCCCCACTACCTGGGCACCCTGGCGATTTACGGCTACAGCCCGCGCGTCTACAACTTCCTGCACACCAACGACAAGCTCAACGCCATGAGCGAGCAGAGCCTGTTTATGATCAAAAGCCGCGTCGCTCAGATCACCACCCCCTTCTCCGACGGCAGGCTGGAGCGCAAGGTTCACCTGGTGCAGCTTACGCACGATGAGCGCCATCTGTCGCCCTATGCCGATCTGCACCTGCACATGAACTGTCTGGCGTTCCTGCGCACGGTGAAAGCGCATCTCGACGTCGATCCGGCATTGCGGGAAAGACGCCGCGCGCTGATCGCCGCCTATCTCGATTCGCCTTCCGACGTGGTCAGCCAGCTTCCCAGTCTGCCCATGTCGGCCAACTACTTCTTCTGCCAGTTGAACCGAGTGATTGAAGAACTGATCGAAACGGAGGGATTCGATTTTACCGGCGTATATGACGTCGGCCGGTGCGGCATCTCCGCCGCGCGCAACGTCGCCAAAACGCGCCGCGGCTTTTCCGGCTGGTATGGCCGCGCCCTGATGGGCGACGCTCTACTGGCCACCGGCTACCTGGCTTACACCAGCCCAAGCCACGTGATGGCGTTTATCGGCGACGGTGCTAAAGGGATCGTACCGGACATCCTGCCGGCCTTTATCGACAACATTCTCACCCATCCGCAGTTGCTGAATAAAAGCATCACCGTCTTCTATTTATGCAACGGCGGGCTGTCCGTCATCAATACCTATCAGGAACGCATTCTGTTCAATCGCACCTCGCGGCAAATGCGGTTGGTGAACGTCGAACAGCCGGACGTCGAACAAACGGTCAATAACTTCCATATCCAGAGCAAAACGCTTACGCATTTCGACGAAGACGTCATTCGCCAGGCGCTGACCACGCCGCACCGACTCAATCTGTTCTCCGTGGTGCTGGGGCACAACAATGAAGGCGACGGTATCTCGCTGGCCACCGCCAAAGGCTGGCAGCGCGATCCGAGCGACCACGACGCCCTGCAGGAGCGCAAAGCCTGGGCGGCCCAACAGCCCGAATCGACCAGCACCGCCTTCGACCAAGATCCTACACAGGAAGCCACCTCATGAAATTCGGATTCATCGCTCATCCCACCTCGCTGGGGTTGAAACGTTACGTCAAAATGCTCGATCTGCTGCAACGCAACTCGACCGAGCAGCACAGCGGCTATACGCGTGAACTGTGGGAACGACAAAACCTGGTTCCCTTTATGAACTTCGCCAGGATCACCTCGGCGACCGGCGCCACTTGCGAAGGGGTGATCAAATACATGCCGCTGGTGGCGGATGAGATGCTGGCCGACGCACGCGGTATCGCCGCCAGGGTGGTCCAAGGCATCGAAGAGCTGGCCGGCGATGGCGCCGAACTGGTCGGTCTCGGCGGTTTTACCTCTATCGTTGGGCGACGCGGCGAAGCCACTGCGGAAAAGTCGCCGGTGCCGGTCACCTCCGGCAACTCGCTGACCACCTACGCCGGCTACAAGGCCTTGATGCAGATCCAGTCCTGGCTGGAAATCCGCCCGGAGGAGGAACCCGTCGCCATCGTCGGCTATCCGGGGTCGATCTGCCTGGCGCTAAGCCGTCTGCTGCTGGCGCACGGTTTCTCTCTCCATTTGCTGCACCGCGCCGGCCACCATGATCGCAGCGAACTGCTC
Source organism: Serratia sp. CY71090 (assembly GCF_052166845.1). NCBI lineage: Bacteria > Pseudomonadati > Pseudomonadota > Gammaproteobacteria > Enterobacterales > Yersiniaceae > Serratia > Serratia sp. CY71090. The sequence goes on from NZ_JBJNOA010000003.1 coordinate 512,705, forward strand.
AGCCATTTGCCCGAGGAGTATCACTCGCGCGTCACCCTGACCAGCGATCCCGAAGATCTCTACCCGCGCTGCAAACTGTTTGCCGCCGCGACCTCCGCCGGCGGCGTGATCGACCCCGCCAGACTGCAACCCGGCTCGATCTTCATCGACGTGGCGCTGCCGCGCGATATCGCTTCGGAAACGCGCCCGGCGCGGGATGACATTCTGATCATCGACGGCGGCTGCGTCACCGCCACCGATGCGGTCAAGTTGGGAGGAGAATCGCTCAACGTCACCATCAAGCAACAATTGAACGGCTGCATGGCGGAAACCATTGTGCTGGCACTGGAAAACCGGCGGGAAAACTTTTCGCTGGGCCGCTATCTGGCGCCGGAAAAAGTGCTGGAGATCGGTGAAATCGCCGAGCGCCACGGGTTCTTCGCCTATCCGCTGGCCTCGTACGGCGAGCGCATCGATCGGCAGAGCGTGATCAATCTCAAGCGCTACTACCACCATGACATCTATGCCGGGGAATCGGCTGATGCGGCGTTGCCCGCATCGCGCCTGGCGTTTATCGACGCGGTCATCGCCCAAACGCCGGCCAGGGAAGACACCCTCGACCGCTATCATCAATACATCAACCCCATGATGGTGGACTTCCTCAAGTTGCAGCGCTGCGACAACGTTTTCCGCAGCGCCGCCGGCACCCAGTTGTATGACGATGCGGGCGAGGCTTTCCTGGACATGGTGGCGGGCTACGGGTGCCTAAACCTGGGCCACAACCCGCAGCCAGTGGTCAACGCGCTGAAAAACTACCTCGACGCTCAAGGCCCCAACTTCATTCAATACATTTCCATTCCCGAACAGACCGCCAAGCTGGCCGAAGTGCTCTGTCGTCTGGCGCCGGGCAACATGGGCCGGGTGTTCTTCAGCAACTCCGGCACCGAAGCCGTCGAGGCCGCGATGAAGATCGCCAAGGCCTCGACGGGCAAGCCGGGCATCGCCTATCTGCGCAACAGTTACCACGGTAAAACGCTGGGTGCGTTGTCCATCACCGGACGAGACAAACACCGCCGCTATTTCACACCGCTGCTGGACGCGATGGTGGAGGTGCCGTTCGGCGATCTCGCCGCGCTGCGGGAAGCGCTGAACCGTGAAGACGTCGGCGCGCTGATGATCGAACCGATCCAGGGCGAAGGCGGCGTGCATATCCCGCCCGCCGGTTACCTGCAGGCGGTGCAGCAGCTCTGCCGCGAGACCGGCGTGCTGCTGATGGTGGACGAAGTGCAAACCGGGCTTGGGCGCACCGGCAAACTTTTCGCCTGCGAATGGGACGGTATCGAGCCGGACGTGCTGATGCTGTCGAAATCCCTGTCCGGCGGCCTGATCCCCATCGGCGCCACGCTGTGCCGAGCCGATCTTTGGCAAAAAGCCTATGGCACGGCGGATCGCTTCCTGGTGCACAGCTCCACCTACGGCGGCGGCAACCTCGCCTCGGTCGTCGCCCTCAGCGCGCTGCGCGAGATCCTGGCGCAGGATTTGGTCGGCCATGCCGAACGGATGGGCGCCTACTTTAAGCAGGCACTGAGCGAGATCGCCGCCCGCTATCCGTTCGTCAGCGAGGTGCGCGGCCGCGGCCTGATGCTGGGGATCCAGTTCGACCAGGCGTTCACCGGCGCGGTCAACGCCTCCGCCCGCGAATTCGCCACCCGGCTGCCCGGCGATTGGCACACCACCTGGAAATTCTTGCCCGATCCGGTGCAAGCCCATCTGCGGGCTGCGATGGATCGCATGGAACAGGCGCTCGGCGAAATGTTCTGCATGAAATTCGTCACCAAGCTGTGCCAGGACCACAAGATCCTGACCTTCATTACCGCCAACAGCTCGACGGTGATCCGTATTCAACCCCCGCTCATCATCAGCAAAGCCGAGATCGACCGTTTCGTCGGCGCCTTTGCCACGGTGTGCGAGGAACTCTCCACCTTTTTAGACTAGGGAGCCAGCAATGCCTTTAACCAAGCAAGATGCCGTCAATCAGATGATGGGCTTTTTCCAGGCCAAGGCGCTGACCGCCGCGCTGGCGCTGAAGCTGTTCGATCAGTTGCGCGATCGGGACGCCGACGCGGCGCACATCGCCGCGCGGCTTGACTGCCCGGCGCGTTCGACCGAACAGTTGCTCATCGCGCTGCGGGCCATGGGGTATCTCGACCAACGAGACGGCCTTTATCATCTGCCCGCCGCCCACCGGGCTTTTCTGTTGAGCGACGAACCGCAGTGGCTGGGATGGCTGGGCCGCCACATCGATACCTTCCTGTATCCGCTGTGGGGCGAGCTGAAAACGGCGGTGCGAAACGATGCCCACCAGCGCCGCACGGTATTCGGCGATGACCGCAGTTGGTTCGACATCCTGTACCAAAATCCGGACGACGTGGCGGACTTCCAGGAGTTTCTCGGTAAATTCGCCGCGCCCTTTATCGCCGGCTTTGTTCGCGATTACGACTTCTCGCAACACCGTGCGTTTTTGGACATCGGCAGCGGGATCGGCAGCCTGCCGATGGCGATCGCCGACGCTTATCCGGGGATCGCACTGGCGATCTGCGAACTGCCGCAGGCCTCGGCGTTTTTGCGCGACAAGCTGACGCTGCAAGGCTATGGCGAACGCATTGACGTCGTGGAGGGCGATGTCATCAGCGGCGATCTGCCGATCGGCGGCTATGACCTGATCCACCTGGGATGGATGCTGCACGACTACGCCCCGGAAACCCAACTGACCATCCTGCGCAACATCTATCGGGCGATGCCGGCCGGCGGCCGCTTCATCGCTTCCGAAACGCCGCTGAACGAAGACAAATCAGGGCCGGAATTTACCGCCCTGCTGTCGCTGAACATGCTGGTCTCCACCGACGGTGGCATAGAGAGCAGCGCGCAGGAATACCTGGACAGATTCCGTCTGGCGGGGTTCAGCAACGCGCGCATCATGAAAATTGCCGGCCCACGCACCCTGATCGTCGGCGAAAAATAACCAGTTAGCAACGGGAGCTCGCAATGTTAGAAAGCAAATTGATCCAGCATATCGCCACCCAGTATCTGGATGGCGATCACGACGGCCTGAACGCTCAAACCCCGCTGTTTGAACTGAACGTCGTCGATTCCGCCTCCATTTTCGATCTGGTGGATTTTCTGCGTCAGGAGTCTCATGTCGCCATCGGCATGCATGAGATCCATCCGGCGAACTTCGCCTCGGTGCAGGCGATGGTCGCGCTGGTGCAACGGTTGCAAGCGCAAGTCGCCGCAGGGGGTGTCGCATGAGCGTTCACGCCGTCGATAGCGCCGCAAACGCGCATGAAGCCGTCCGGCAGTCGGTGCTGCACACCTTTGCCCGGCTGACCGAGTATGAACCGTCGGCACTGGCCCTGAGCAGCCATCTGGAAAACGATTTGGGCGTCGACTCCATCGCGCTGGCGGAAATTGCCATGGTGCTGAACCGTCAGTTTCAATTAAATACGCCGCTGGAGATCCAGGAGATCAAAACCATTCAGGATGCGCTCGACGGTATTTTGCAGCGCGGTTTCACGCTGCCGACGCCGAACGCCGCCGCGCAACCTGCCCCCGAGACGCCTCAGGCCTGGTTGAGCGTTCTCGTGCGCCAGGTGTTCGCCACCCACAGCGGATATGAAGTGCGTGATCTGCCCCCCGACGCCGCCATCGAAGGCGACCTGGGCATCGACTCCGTCGCGGTGGTGATGGCGCGCAACGAGCTGCTCAAAACGCTGGGCCTGGACGATAACGCAGCGCTGGCGGAGTGCCGCACGTTGGCTGAGCTGGAGCACAACCTGACGGCGCGGCTGGTTCAGGAACAGGGCGAAGCGTGGTTCAGCCGCTTTGGCCAGCACACCGCCGCATCCGCTGCGCCGCAGCCCACCAAGGCGCCCGCGTCGCCGGACGCGCGCGATGAGCTCGGCGATCCGCGCACCATGCGGGACTTCGTCGGCATCGAGCACCCGGATTTGTTCCATAAAACGCGTGAGTTCGGCGCTTTTTATCGCGATAAAAAACAGCGTCAGCTTTACTGGTACGGTATGCCGCTTGAAACGCCGTGCAAAAACCGCGCGGTCATGTTCGACGAGGTCACCGGCAAAAGCCGCGAATTTCTGATGTTCGGCTCCAACAGCTATCTGGGATTGTCGAACCATCCGGAAGTGATCCACGCCATCCAGGACGCCGCCGGCCTGTACGGCGCCACCAATACCGGGTGCCGCATCATCGCCGGCAGCAACGTGCTGCATCTGGAATTGGAGCGCAAACTGGCCAAGCTCAAAGGGCGCGAAGACTGCATCGTCTATCCGTCCGGCTACTCGGCCAACCTGGGATGCATCTCGGCTCTGACCAGCCGACACGACCTGGTGTTCACCGACGCCATCAACCACATGAGCATCCAGGACGGCTGCAAGTTGGCGGGCGCGCAGCGGAAAATTTATGATCACTCTTTGACCAGCCTTGAGAAATCGCTGGCCAAATACGCCGATCACCCCGGCGGCAAGCTGATCGTCACCGATGGCGTTTTCAGCATGCACGGCGATATCGTCGATCTGCCGCGCCTGATGAAGCTGGCCGAACGCTACGGCGCACGCGTATTGGTCGACGACGCGCACGCGACCGGCGTCTTGGGCAAAACCGGCTCGGGCACGGCGGAACACTTCAATATGAAAGGCCGGGTGGATCTCGAGCTGGGCACCATGAGCAAGGCGCTGTCGGGATTAGGCGGCTTCGTTTGCGCCGATGGCGAAGTGGTCGAATACCTGCGTTTCTACTCCAACTCCTATGTTTTCGCCGCCACCATCCCCGCCGCAGTCGCCGCCGGCGTGATCGCCTCCATCGACGTGATGCTGCGTGAACCCGAGCGACTGGCCAAGCTGTGGGACAACATCTACTACTTCCGCACGCTGCTGCTTAACGCCGGCTTTGACCTTGAGCATTCCGACTCGGCCATCATTCCGGTGGTGGTGGGTGACGACGCCAAAACGCTGCTGTTCGGCCGCGCCGTCCGGGCGCGCGGGCTATTCTGCCAGACCGTGGTCTTCCCGGGCGTCAGCGTGGGTGACGCCCGCTTACGCATCAGCGTGACCAGTGAACACACGCGTGAAGATCTGGATGAAGCCTACGCCATTTTGGTGGCGGCGGCGCTGGAGACCGGCGTGCCGGTCAACGGCGATGTCCGACGGGAAGAGCGCGCACGCGCCGCCGAGGTCTGACATCATGGCAACCTTCATTTCACCGATACTGGAGGCCCTGTTCCGGCACGCCCGCCAAGCGCCGGAAAGCACCGCTCTGCTGTGCGGCGATCGGCGCTGGAGCTATCGTCGCCTGGCCGATCGCGCCTGCATGATGGCGGCGGCGCTGCGAAATGCCGGGTTGAAGCAGCAGGCCGTGCTGCTCAACCTGCAGAAAGGGCCCGACGCCGTCGCCGCCATGTACGCATGTTGGCTGAGCGGCAACCACTATGTCCCTATCGATTTCAGCCAACCGACGGCGCGCATCGAACGCATTATCGCCGCCGCCTCACCCGCGCTGATCGTCGATGAGGGCTGGTTGAGCGCGCTCGATGGCCGCACCGATCTCGATGGCGCCTGGCCGGAAGCGATCATCGCGCTCGGCTCCCCCCTCGCCGCCATTCTCTATACTTCAGGCTCCACAGGCACCCCGAAAGGGGTGCAAATCACCCATGACATGCTGACGTTTTTCATCGGCTGGGCCGTCAGCGATACACAACTGACGGCGCGCGACGTGCTGGCCAATCATGCCAGTTTCGCCTTTGATCTGAGCACCTTCGATCTGTTCGCCGGCGTTTGCGCCGGCGCCGCGACCTGGATCGTGCGCGAAGATGAACAGAAAGATTGCCAGGCTCTCGTTCGCGGATTGCAAACGCACGGCGTCACTCTGTGGTACAGCGTGCCTTCGATTTTAGCCATGCTGGAAAAGAGCGCGTTGCTGGCGCCGTCGACGGTGAAAACGCTGCGCCAGGTCACGTTCGCCGGTGAGCCTTATCCGGCCGCCGCGCTGAGGCGTCTGGTTGCGCATCTGCCGGCCCGGTGCCGCGTCAGCAACTGGTATGGCCCGACGGAAACCAATGTCTGCACCGCCTACGCGCTGGATCGAACGCAGTTGGCGACGCTGGAGCAGATCCCCATCGGCCATCCGCTGCCCGGCTTGACGGCGCAGTTGGTCGATGAACAGGGGCGCCTGCAGCCGATTGACGGTACGCCGGGCCGACGCGGAGAATTGCTGATCGGCGGGCCGTGCGTTACCCCCGGCTACAGCAACGTCGCCTCATCGCGGCAAGCGCAATGGCATCCGCGCCAATGCCACGCGACCGGCGACTGGGTGGAGACGACGGCGAATGGGCTGGTCTACCGCGGCCGGCTGGACGACATGGTGAAAATCAACGGCTACCGGGTGGAATTGGGTGAGATTGAATCGATCCTTCATCACCATCCCTCGGTCAGCCAGGCCGCACTGTATGTCGAGCTCGGCGAGCTGAAGCAAAAACTGATCGCCGTGATCACCCTCCATCCCGGCGCGCTCCGCCCCAACCTGCTGGAGCTCAAGCAGTTCCTGCAGCCCAGGCTGCCCGCCTATATGCTCCCCAGCCAACTGGTGGTCGCCGACAGCCTGCCCACCAACGCCAACGGCAAGGTGGACAGAGGACGTTTGTCCGAGGTGAACGCGCGATGAACCAGGAAATTCATGCCGCGCCGCTGGCGCTGGTCGGCATCGGCTGCGCACTGCCCGGCATCGATCGTATCGATCTGTCCAACGGCGCCGCCTGGTCGGCGCTGTTCGACGCCCCGCCGCCGATGCCGTGGAGCGATGCGGCCGCGCCGATCCGCGGTCGCCAGATCGACGACGCCGCGTTTGATTTCAAAAAATTCGCCATCCCGCCGCTGTTTCGACTGGCGGTCAGCCGCGAGACCCGCCTGGCGCTGCAGGCCGCCTCCGCCGCCATGCAGCATCTGACGTTATCCGACGCGTTGCGCGACCGCTGCGATCAATTTTGCGCCACCCATTTGGGCAGTGATGCGGCCTATCGCAACGCCACCAAAATCGGCGCGCTGCGCAGGCTGGCCGAACGGCTTGACGCTCAGGGGCTCTCACCGGCAGCGGTCATGCGCCGGATTGACGATTACAAACAGCCGCTGGCCCAGGCGTTCGGCAGTTCATCCCACGATCGCGTAGGGGAAATGGCCTCCAGCATTCCCGCGCGCATCGCCCATTTCGCCCGCACGCGCGGTAAATGCCAAACCCTCGACGGCGCCGATCTGGGCGGCCTGCGCTTGCTGCAGTTGGCGCAAGACTGTTTTCGCCATGCCGACAGCCGCATGGCGGTGCTGACCGCCGTACAATGCTTCCACCATCAACCCCAGGCGGACATGCTGTTGGCGCAGGGCGTTTCCTCTTCGGCCTGTTGGCTGGAGGGGGCGATCAGCCTGGTCGTTTGCCCGCTGGACGTCGCTCAGGAACAGGGATGGCCAGCGATCGCACAATTGTCGACCCTGATCGCCGAACGACAGGATGCCGCGCCGAGCGCCGGCTATTTTGCCGGCGCCAATCAGGTTTTCTGCCATCTCCTCGACATGCTGTTGCAACGGCAACAGACGTGCGCCGGCCACTCGTTCACCGGCTATCGCTGGCGGATTGACGCGGCGTCTCCCCCCTCATTAAAACCGACGGCTTCGCCACGCATCAGCATCATCGACTATCAGCCCATCACCGCGCAGGGGCTGGATAAAGCGCGTTTCTGGCAGGCCTTGCGCAACGGTGAGGACGCCCTGCGCGATCACAGCCCCGAGCAGTTGCACCCCGGCGCCTTCGTGCGCCCCACGCCGCAAAAGCTCAGCGCCTACACCGCTCATGCCATGTGCTTCCCAACGCACGATCCGGTGCGGCTTGAGCTGACGCGGCCTATGATGCCGGCCAAAAAGCAGCGCCTCGACGTCACACAACTGCACGCCCTCAACGGCTGCGCGGCGTGGCCCGACAGCCTGCGACGCTTTGAACGCATCGCCATTATCGTCGCCAGCAACCTGTCTTTGAGCGCCGATCGACAGCAGGCCATGAGCGCGCTGTGGCCGGCGTTGCCTTCCGCCGGCGTCCCCCTTTCGCCACCGCCCCAACCCGCGATCAACCGCTGGAGCTGGCATGGCGCCTGCGGCCTCGGCACCGCACAGCTGTTGGCGCAACAGCTCGGCGTCGAGGCGGACTGCTACGCGGTCGAGGCGGCCTGCGCCAGTTCGCTGGCCGCCTTGCACAATGCGGTCAGGGCGTTACAGGCCGGCCGCTACGATGCGGTGCTCGTCGGCGGCATAGAAACGGCGACGCTCGAACGCGATATGGTGCTGTGCAGCGCGCAAATGATGCTTTCCGCTTCGCGTATGCGACCTTTCGCCCGACAAGCCGACGGTTTTACTCCCGGCGACGGTGGCGGCTTCTTCATTCTGACCGGCCAGGCGACATCGCGGGCCATCGCCACCATCGAAGCGATATCGGGATCTTGCGACAGCTATTCCATGACCGCGCCCGATCCCGAGGGCCAGGCGTTGGCAATCGAAAAAACCCAGAGCCTGAGCGCCGTCGAAGCGCGCCAGATACAGTATCTCGAAGCGCACGGCACCGGCACCGAACTGGGCGATCGGGCAGAAGTCGCGTCATTGCATCAGGGGTATCGCCGCGCCGCGCGCGCCCCTTTGTACATCGGTTCAGTGAAGTACAACTTCGGCCACTGTTTCGCCGGCGCCGGCGCGCTCAGCCTGTGCAAAGTGCTGAGCGCTTTCGAACACGGTCAAATCCCGCCCACGCCGGTGGCGACATTGAATGCCGAACTGCCGCTGGCGGCGATCCCGGCCGAAATCCCGCAAATCGCGCTCGACTGGCCACAGGGTGAAGACGGGCGTCGGGCGGCGATCAACGGCTTTGGCACCGGTGGCATCAATTACCATTTGCTTATCCATCAACCCATTTAAAAAGGCCGCCCAGATGCACATTATCGTCCATAAGATTCGGCTAAAAGACATCGCCCACCGCGCCGCGTTTCGCGACTGGGTGGAGACGACCGATTACCAGGCTTGCCGCCACCTCGATGCGGTACGCGCCTTCGATGTCATCGAAGTCAGCCCTTCGGCGGAGGCGCCGTTTCACTTTATCGAAATCATTCAGCTGAACTCGCTGAAAATGTTCGAGCGCGAGATGCAAACCCCGCTGTTTCAAAGCCTGGTTGAACGCTTTAATCAGTTGGCGGAAGTCGTTGACGAAATCAGCGGAGAACGCATCGCCGATGGTTATCGAGCTTAGCGTGGCGCCGCGTATCGTCATCGCGCTGGGCGGCCCCCACCGCTGCGCCGCCGTTCGGGGATTGCGGCATCTGTCGGCGGTGAAAAACCACGCGCGGGCACAGGCCATCGCGCTGCTGAACCGGACATGGTGCCGGGGGGACGCGACCGGCTTTACGCTGCGCCATGAGGCGAGTGGACAACCGTTCGGCGAACACCTCCTGCTGGGACGCCGCCACGTTTCTCTCAGCCATTCGCATGCCTGGTACGCCAGCGCCACCGGCGATATCCCGCTCGGCATCGATCTGCAGCATTATCGCCCCTTCTCCGGCGCGGCGCTGCGCTGGGCCTTTGGCGAGGCGGAGCAGCGATTGGGACGCATACAGGCCTGCGCCGTCTGGGCCATTCGCGAAGCATTTTTAAAAAGCCACGGCCGCGGCCTGCCCTACGAATTGCGGACGCTCGGCATCGACTGGCACACGGGGTTGGTCTCAAGCGCAGACGGCAGTTTGGCGAGCAGACGCTTCTGGCTGTGGCGCAGCCTGGACTGGGCATGCGCACTCTGCTTTCCGGCGGAGGAAAGCATGTCGTTCAGAGCGAACGTTACCGTATTTTCCCTGCCCGCCCCTTCCGCTTTCGGAGCCTTATCATGACCCAAGACCTTTTCGCCGCGGCGCTGCAACAGGCCGTGGACATCGCGCGGCAGGCGCCCTCTTCACACAACTGCCAACCCTGGTCTCTCCACTATGACGCCGACGCCCGATGTGGCCGGTTGGCTATCGACCGCCGTCGCGCCTTGCAGAGTCTGCCTTCGCTGGAACGCGAGATGCTGATGAGCTGCGGGATTTTCTTCGAGTACCTCAGCGCGCTGCTCAACTGTGCAGGCACGCCTCTCGCCTGGCGTTGGGAGCATGGCCCCACGCATTTACTGAGCTTTGCCCCCGCCGCGCCTGCCGCGCCCGATCGCGCCGCCCATCGCCAATTGGCGCAGCTGATCGGCGAGCGGCATACCGCACGGGCGGCCTATCAGCCTACGCCAATCAATGAAGCGCAGCGGATGCAGCTGCAAACCTTGTTCGACGGAACGGCGAGTTCGCTCAGTATCGCAGGTGACGAACGCGCTCGCCGCCGGGTCGCGCAGCTCACCGCTCGTCACGCCGCGCTCGATTTCTCGGATCGCCAAGCCTGGCGCGAAACCTATCAATACATCCGCTTCAACGAACGGCAGCCTACCGACGACGGTTTTCACCTGCACCACCTGTTTGGCCCGGTATCCCCAGCATTCAAGCGCTTCTTCCAAGTGGCGTTTCATCCTCGCTTAAGCCGGCTGGCGGCCGGGCTGCGCTTGCCGGCTTATATGGCGCAAGGGCTGGCGCAACGCGTCGCGGAAGGCCCGCAATACCTGGCGCTGTGTCTGAACGACGAAAGTGCCGAGCACCTGTTCGCCACCGGCATGCGGCTTGGACGTCTGTGGCTCACGCTGCAACACTGGGGTTGGGGATTGCATCCGATCAGCGTTCTGGTGCAACACGCCGAGGCGCGTCGCGAGCTCGCAGCAACCCTGGCGCTCAGCGCTCCCCCGGTGTTTTTTGCCCGCTTCGGCCACCTGCAACAATGGGGCAGCGCAGCGCCCAGACGCAGCTGGCAAAGCATTTTGACCGCGCCGCCATCCGGCGAATGCGCGCCCCCGGGGAACGATTCCCCCTAATCCGCTGAGGAGAACACAATGAACGTATGGATTGCTTTGGCCGCTGTTTTGTTGATCCTTGCCCTGCTGGCGTTTATTACCAGCCGCGGCGCTCAAGACACTCGCCCGATGTTTCTGTGGGGGTTCAACGCCATGGGGCCGGTTACCTTGGTCTATTGCTATTTCGGCGAGGGCGATCTGAGCCACAAAGCCCTGATCCTTGTCATGGTCGGCCTGTACCTGCTGCGCATGAACATCGTGCTGACACGTTGGTACGGCAATACCGCCGCGGCCAAACTCAAGGACGTGATGCCCACGCAGCAGGTGCCATGGCTGGCGGTGATGATGGTCATGATCTTCGGCGGCCTGTACTGCCTGCCCTTCTATTGGGCCAGCCAACTGCAGGGGCCGTGGGGCGCGCTGCAATGGCTGGCCATTGGGGTCTACCTGATAGGCACGCTGTTCCACTTCGGCAGCGATTATCAAAAACGGCGCTTCAAACAGGATCCGAACAATAAAGGCCGGCTGCTGAACAGTGGCTTTTGGGGGTTGGCGCGCCATCCGAATTATTTCGGCGACTTTCTTATTTTCGTCAGCTTCGGGCTGCTTGCCGGCAACCTGTTTGGCCTGATCGCACCGCTGACTAACCTGGTGCAGTATTTCGCCGACGCCATTCCCAAAAGCGAGAAAATGGCCGAGAAGCGCTACGGCGAGGTCTGGCGCAACTATAAACGTCAGGTTAAGTGTTTCATTCCTTTCGTGCTGTAACCCCAAGGCGGCAGCGCGGTCCGGGCAAGCTGACCGCGTTGCCGCCGATAAAACACCTTGTTATACAACACAAAACGACCGTCACGCCCGCGCAAGTAAAAACCGCCTTGACCTTACCCTTGCGGGAAGGTTTAAGCTCCCTTCTTAGTGAAAACAGGTCAGGCGGTCAACCTTTAAACACCGCCTTCTAAGCAAGGAGTCCAATCATGTCACACACCACTATGCTGGCATTGCAGGGGCTGTCCTGCATGAACTGCGCGCAGCGGGTGAAAAAAGCCCTGGAAAGCCGCAGCGATGTCGAACAGGCGGACGTTAACGTGCATTACGCCAAAGTGACCGGCGAGGCGCCGGACAGCGCATTGATCGACAGCGTGATCGCCGCCGGTTATCAGGCCGAAGTCGCGCCGCACGCCGATACCGAACTGCAGCTGAGCGGCCTGAGCTGCATGCACTGCGTCGGCACCACTCGCAAGGCGCTGGAAGCGGTGCCGGGCGTGTTCGCCGCCGACGTCGAGATCGACAGCGCGAAAGTGTACGGCGATGCCGATCCGCAGGCGCTGATCGCTGCGGTGGAAGATGCCGGTTATCACGCCAGCGTGGCGGGCGCCGTCGTCCCAAAAACTGAGCCGTTGGCTGACGCAACACCTTCGTTGCCGGACGTTCAGCCAGCGGCGCAACCTTCCCTTCCGGCAACCGACAGCGCGGACGACAGCGTACAGCTGCTGCTCAGCGGCATGACCTGCGCCAGCTGCGTCAATAAAGTGCAGCAGGCGCTGCAAAGCGTACCCGGCGTAGAACACGCGCGCGTCAACCTGGCGGAACGCAGCGCGCTGGTGACCGGCGCCGCCGATGCGCAAGCGCTGGTGGCGGCGGTGGAAAAAGCCGGCTACGGCGCCGAGATGATTCAGGACGAAACCGAACGCCGCGAACGCCAGCAGCAGACCGCACGCGCCAACATGAAGCGCTTTAGCTGGCAGGCGGCGCTGGGGCTGGCGTTGGGTATCCCGCTGATGGCCTGGGGGCTGTTCGGCGGCAGCATGACGCTGACGCCGGAAACCCAGCGCCCCTGGCTGCTGGTCGGCGTCATCACCCTGGCGGTGATGGTGTTCGCCGGCGGGCACTTCTACCGCAACGCCTGGCGCGCGCTGATGAACGGCAGCGCCACCATGGACACCCTGGTGGCGCTCGGCACCGGCGCCGCCTGGCTTTACTCGATCGCCGTCAACGTTTGGCCCGATTTCTTCCCGATGGAAGCGCGCCACCTCTATTACGAGGCCAGCGCGATGATCATCGGTTTGATCAACCTCGGCCATGCGCTGGAGCAGCGCGCCCGTCAGCGTTCTTCACAGGCGCTGGAGCGGCTGCTGGATCTGACGCCGCCCACCGCGCGCCTGGTGACCGACGACGGCGAGCGCGATATCCCGCTGGCGGAGGTGCAGCTCGGCATGACGCTGCGGCTGACCACCGGCGATCGCGTGCCGGTCGACGGTGAAATCGTACAGGGCGAAGTCTGGCTCGATGAAGCGATGCTGACCGGCGAAGCGGTGCCGCAGCAGAAAGGCGCCGGCGACACGGTGCATGCCGGGACGGTGGTCGACGACGGCAGCGTGCTGTTCCGCGCCGCCGCCATCGGCAGCCAAACCACGCTGGCGCGCATCATCAAACTGGTGCGTCAGGCGCAGAGCAGTAAACCGGCGATTGGCCAACTGGCTGACCGCGTCTCGGCGGTGTTCGTGCCGGCGGTAGTGGCGATCGCCCTGTTCAGCGCGGCGATATGGTACTTCTTTGGCCCGCAGCCGCAGCTGGTCTATACGCTGGTGATCGCCACCACGGTGCTGATCATCGCCTGCCCGTGCGCATTGGGCCTGGCGACGCCGATGTCGATCATTTCAGGCGTCGGCCGCGCGGCGGAGTTCGGCGTGCTGGTGCGCGACGCCGACGCCCTGCAGCAGGCCAGCCAGTTGGACACCCTGGTGTTCGACAAAACCGGCACCCTGACCGAAGGGAAACCGCAGGTGGTGGAGATCCTGACCTTCAATCAGGTCAGCGAACAGCAGGCGATCGGCTGGGCCGCCGCGCTGGAACAAGGCTCCAACCACCCGCTGGCGCGCGCCATCATGGAACGCGCCGCTGGGCAAACGCTGCCGCAGGTCGCGCAGTTCCGCACCCTGCGCGGCGCCGGCGTCAGCGGGGAGATCGACGGCGTGCAGGTGCTGCTGGGCAACGCCGCGCTGCTGGAACAGCATCAGGTCGCGACCGCCGAACTGGAAGCGCCGATGCGCGCCCAGGCCGAACGCGGCGTGACGCCGGTGCTGCTGGCCGTGGACGGTAAACCGGCCGCGCTGTTCGCCATTCGCGATCCGCTGCGCGAGGACAGCGTCGCGGCGCTGCAGCGCCTGCACCAACAGGGGTATCAGCTGGTGATGCTGACCGGCGACAACCCGGTAACCGCCAACGCCATCGCCAAAGAGGCCGGTATCGATCGGGTGATTGCCGGCGTGCTGCCGGACGGCAAAGCGGCGGCGATCAAACAGTTGCAGGCGCAGGGCCAGCGCGTGGCGATGGTCGGCGACGGCATCAACGACGCCCCGGCGCTGGCGCAGGCCGACGTGGGCATCGCGATGGGCGGCGGCAGCGACATCGCCATCGAGACCGCCGCCATCACCCTGATGCGCCACAGCCTGCACGGCGTGGCGGATGCGGTAGCGCTGTCGAAGGCGACGCTGCGCAACATGAAGCAGAACCTGTTCGGCGCCTTTATCTACAATACGCTGGGCATTCCGATCGCCGCCGGCGTGCTCTACCCGCTGACCGGCACGCTGCTCAGCCCGGTGGTGGCGGGCGCGGCGATGGCGCTGTCGTCCATTACCGTGGTCAGCAACGCCAACCGGTTGCTGCGTTTTAAACCGCAGAAGTGATCGCCGGGGCGCCGTCATGGCGCCCCGCTGTTTTCCGGGCTTTCCTGCGCGGCGGATAGCGTTTAGCATGAATAACGATTTCCCCTCGCCTTTCATGCTGAAACGCGCACCCGTTATTCAGGAGCCACGCCGTATGGGTCAACTGTTACGCCGCCTCGCCGCCTTTCTCGGTCTGATCTCGCCCAAGCGTTACGCTTATCCGGCGTTGGACATCACCCTGCCTGGCGATCGTCGGCTGCATCTGGTGGGCAGCATCCATATGGGCACCGTCGATATGTCGCCGTTGCCGCCCCGGCTGGCCGCCCGGCTGCAGCAGGCCGACGCGCTGATCGTCGAAGCCGATATCACCGACTCCGCCTCCCCTTTCGACCACGCCGAGCTGCAGCCGGAGCTGGAACAGCGCCTGTCCGCCGAAGAATATCAACGGTTGCTGGCGCTGTGCCATGAGCTGGGTGCCGACCCGCACGCCTTCGCTACCCTGCCCGGCTGGCAGGTGGCGCTGATGATGCAGGCGCGCCAGGCTCAGCGTTTGGGGCTGCGCGCGGAATATGGCGTGGACTATCAGCTGCTGCAAGCCGCCCGGGCGCAGGACAAACCGGTGATCGAACTGGAAGGCGCGCAGCAGCAGCTGGCGATGCTGGAACAATTGCCGGAGGGCGGCATTGCGCTGCTGCGCGATACGCTGGAGCACTGGCATACCAACGCGCGGCTGCTGCAAACCATGGTGAGCTGGTGGCTGGACGCCAAACCGCGCGGTACGCTGGACACGCTGCCCGCCACCTTCAGCGCCGGGCTGTATGACGTGCTGATGCATCAGCGCAATCGCGACTGGCGGCATCAGCTGGAGGCGCTGCCTGCCGGTGACTATGTGGTGGCGGTTGGCGCATTGCACCTGTACGGCGAGGATAACCTGCCGGCGATGCTGCAGCCGCAGGGGTAAAAAAGAGGCCAATATCGCTATTGGCCAGTCAAAGAGGAATTTCTTGTATTCTAGTTATACGCATAGCAACCGTGTTAACGGTTACAGTAAACAGGGTAGCAACCCGGTGAATATCTTGGCAACCCGCTTTATGTAACAGCCGCTCAGGTTGCCGGGCAGGTTGGATTTTTGTATTTTTAAGGCTGGTTATCACCCTTTCCCCACCGGGGACATTTTGGACAACACATCATGACGCCCGCAGTCGTTCTGCTTGAGAAACAAAAGGTCGCCTTCACCCTCCATCCTTATCACCACGACAGCGACGAAACCAACTTCGGCGACGAGGCGGTGAGAAAGCTGGGGCTGGATGCCGATCGGGTTTACAAAACCTTGCTGGTGGCGCTGAACGGCGACGCCAAACACCTGGCGGTGGCGGTCACGCCGGTCGCGACCCAGTTGGATCTGAAGAAGGTCGCCCGCGCGCTCGGCGCCAAAAAGGCCGAGATGGCCGATCCGCAGTTGGCGCAGCGCGTCACCGGTTATCTGGTGGGCGGCATCAGCCCGCTGGGGCAGAAAAAACGGCTGCCGACGGTGATCGACAGCCCGGCGCAAGCGTTCACCACCATCTACGTTTCCGGCGGCAAACGCGGGCTGGACATCGAACTGGCCGCCGCCGATCTGTGCCGCCTGCTGGCCGGCAGCTTCGCCGACATCGCCAAACGCGACTGACGCCGCGCGCTCAGCGGCACGCCACCGTGGCGTCACAGGCCGCCAGCGTTTCCACCAGGCGGTCCTCCAGCGCCTTCACCTGCGCGCCCGGCACCAGATAGTTATTGCTGATGATGGCGAATGCCAGCGGCCGCCCGGTCGCCGAATCGACATAGCCGCTGAGCGACGATACGCCGGTCATGGAACCGCTCTTGGCGTGGGCGCGCCCCGCCGCCGCGCTGTTCACCATGCGGCTTTGCAGCGTGCCGCCCACCAGCAACCCCGGCTCGCCCGCGACGGGCAAGGCGTGATACCAGTCGGCGAACCACGGCTGTTTTCTGGCCGCCAGCAGCAGCGTCGTCAGCTGTTGCGGCGTGATCTGGTTCATGCGCGACAGCCCTGAGCCGTCCACCTGGCGATACGCGTCGGCCGCGACGCCCTGGCTTTGCACAAATCCGTTTATCGCCCGAAGGCCGGCGGCCCAATCCCCTTTACCCTGCGTCTTGCGGCCCATCGCCTTGGTCAATATCTCGCCGTAGCCGTTATTGGAGACTTTCAGGAAGGTGACGGCCAGGCGGGAGAGCGGCGGAGAGGTTTTTTCCGCCAGCAGCTGTGCGCCGGCCGGCGTCACGCCCTCTTCAACCTTGCCGCGCAGAGTGATGCCGTGCGCGCGCAGAGCATGTTGCAATAAGGCGCCGACGACGAGGGACGGTTGATCGACGGTAATCAATCGCGAGTTGGCCTCCGCCTGCGCGGCGATGGTGCCGCTGACCACGATCCGGTTGCTGCCCGGCCGGCGCTCGTACGTCAGCGCGGTGTCACTACCGGTGGTGGTGCGGTTGACCAGCGTCACCGCGTCATTGGCGGGATAGAAGCTCACCCGTCCCGGCGCGCCGGCGCGGGCGCCCGGCCGCACCGCCACCTGCACCACGTTGATATCGCCGCCGGGAGTAAAGGCGTAGTTCAGCGCCGAGATCGGCGCAGCGAAGGCGAAAGGTTCATCGTCCCAGCTCCAACCGGCGCCGAATGGCGTCTGATCGAAGGCGCCGGCATCCAGCAACAACCGCCCCTGTATATGACGGATGCCGCGCTGTGCCAGCGCTGCGGCGAAGGTGTCGAGATCGTCCGGATGCAGCGTCGGGTCACCGCTGCCCTGCAGATAGAGATCCCCTTGCAAGGTGTCGCCACGCTGTTTACCGGCGGTCAACAGCCGGGTTTCAAAGCGGTAATCGGCCCCCAGCACGCCGAACGCCGCCAGAGAGGTGAACATCTTCATGTTGGAAGCTGGCGCCAAACGCTGATCCGCGTGCGCCTGATACAGCACGGCGCCGCTCTCGGCATCGCGCACCATCACGCCGCTCGACGCCCCAACCAGCGCCTTGTCCTGGCCGAGGGCCGCCAGCGCCTGGCTGAGGGTTTGTTCGTGACGTTGGCCGGATGACGAACACCCCGCCAGCGCCACGATGGCGGGCAGCAGCCAGCCTGCGGTTTTCAACATGTCATCTTCCTGTTTGCGTTATCAAAACCAAATTGTCGCTCAGGCTATCATTGGAAGGCGGCGGCGTCCTGTTTTCCATTCACTAAACAACGATTTTTGCTTATTGATATTATAAAACAAGCAATAATAAGAATTGCTAAACAATCAAGGCAATAAAGTTTGAATGTGAACTATATTATGTGAAATAACCTTTAATATAATGTTAATGTTTTTAATGTGTCTTGTTGACAATAAACAAAGCCAAAGCTATCGTTACTCCCCATTAAAACTCACAACCTATTATTAATAACAATTTACTTATATGAATTTTAAAATGTGATCTCACTCACTGACTTCCATAGGGAATAACACGCCATGTCTGAAAATACAGGGCCCGATGGTCATCAAGTTATTTTTGATGGCGCGGGCATCGGTGACTTTTGTCCTGAAACGTCGCTGCTTGAAAACTTTGAAAGATTAAATATCGACATTCCCAACCTATGCCGAAAGGGGAGGTGCGGCTGTTGCAAATTACTTCTAATCAGCGGAAATATACGCCATGAAAAACAGAGTGCCTTATGCGAAGAGGAGTTAGAAGAGAATATTATTCTGGCCTGCTGCGCCTATTCACAATCGGATATTGAAATAGAACTCTATTAATAAGGATTAACCGATGAGCCTCATTGAAACCACGTTGAAAAAATGGGATCGCGCCGCGATTGTTCGCTCCCGCCCGCGTCGCCTTCTCAACGAACAGGACAGCCAATCAACCCTTTTCTTCCCCCTCGAACGTCTGCCGCTGTGCCTCCATCCGCGCGTTGCCGCGCTCGGTGAACAAGCCTTGCGCTATATTCAGGTACAAACCCTCTACCATTACCTGAATGGCATCGCCAACATCGAGTTGGATATCATCAATGATTCCAGTTACAAGCTCTATAAAAACGCGGTCGGCGTAGACTTTCCGCTTGAAATGCGCTTAGACGCGCTGACTGTGGTCGTGGATGAGTCCTATCACGCCCTGGTGGCGCTGGATCTGATCAATCAGGTAGAGCAGATGACGTCCATTGCGCCGCTGCCGATGCCAAAAGATACCGAGGCCTCCTATGCCCTGGCTCAATCGTTGGCAATGGGGGACGAACGTCTGCGCGAACTGCTGCGACTGGTTTGCGTGTCCCTGTCGGAGCAGGCGCTGACGACCGATCTGATCGATGTGATCAACAACGAAGATATTTTCCCGACCTTCTATCTGGTGATGAAAGATCACGTTGCGGATGAAGGCCGCCATGCCCGCTTCTCACAGCAGGTGCTGAGCCATATCTGGCGCCACAGCGACGCGGCGACCAAGCAAGCGTTGCAACAACCGATTTTGGCTTTCCTGGAAGGCTACGCAACCGACGCTATCGCCAAAGATTTCAGCGCCTGCATGTTGCGCCAACTAGGACTGACAGAAGCGGAAATTATCGACATCATCGCAGACACTTATCCAGCAACGCATGTTAAACCGTGGGAAACCAATAATATCGTCACGGAGCAAATGTTGGTGGCGCTGAATAAATCGGGCATTCTGGCTGATTTGCCTATCGCCGATGCGCTGCATGCAACAATCTAATTAACCGGTATAAAAATCCAGCACCTTTGATATTCCGCAAGGGAAACCATTATTCTCAGGAAGCAAAAATGGAATTACTTCATATTGGCTATTTCGGCGACAGTGCCTGCGGTAAATTATTAACCGACGAAATCCGGGAATACGGCCATCAGGTTAGCTTTATCAGTCTCGAACACCGTCCAACCGAAAAGCTCGACCTTATTATCACCACTGAAAATAACGCTGAAACAATACGACGACTGCAACAGCAGGGAAAAAATCTGCTGACGCTCGCAACCAATAAAAAAAATATTAACGACATTGACACCCTGCAAAACCAAGAACACTTTTCTCTGTACTTTAGCTCCGCCGGCCAGGCCGCTTATCTGTGCGATGCGCTGTCGGATATGGCCGCTGACGCCCAACTTCCCCTGCTGCAGGAAAGGCTTGTCGACATTGTGGTCGAGCTGTCGCGTGGCGGTATACCGCCGGTACAAGAACTTCCCTACCGCTTGGCGCGTAAATACTATGCCGAATCACCGACGCGCATGCGCGAATTGACTGCATTGCTGATGGAACGTCTTGGCGATCAGATGCAGGGACGTTGCGGCAGCGATCTCTGCCATCTCACCTGGCAACCCGGCGCCGACTTCCATACGGTGCCGGTAGCGGACATCACGTCCCCCGCACAGCTGCAACATTTCTTCTTTAATGAAACCGGCGCGCTCAAACAGGGACGCTACGCCCAGCCACGAGTGATGGTCGACGTAGCGGCTTGCGGTGACGGCACTCAGCTTACCCTGTATGGCGACGACATGCGTTTCAACGCGTTCACCGACTATCTTGACGCGCTATTGGCAGATCCGGCCGATCCCGTCGCCGCGCCCATTGTTACTCAACCTCAAACGTTACATCGCCTGAGCCAATTCAACGCAACCGACGATGCCGAGCTCCTGGCGCACGACGTCATCGCTTTGTTCCGCCACGCCGCCGCCGCTCATCCGCAACAGGCCGCGCTGCATGCCGATGGCCAGACATACAGCTATGGAGAAATCGATCGCGCCTCGGATCAGTTTGCCTGTTGGCTGCTTGAACACAGCGGCGCCGCCAGTTCGGTCGTCGCCGTCTCGATGGACAAGTCAGCGACGCTGCTGATCGTGCTGTTGGGGATACTGAAAAGCAATAAAACCTATGTACTGCTCGACCCGCAGGCGCCAGCGGCACGCAATCAAAGCATTCTTGACGACGTACAGCCCGCGCTGATTTTGGCCGACTCGCCATTGCACTCCGGCGACGCGCCGTGCATTGCGCCATCAAGCATTGATTACCGTTCGCTGAACATCCATGCGGAGCAACTCCCTCAATCGCGAGACGCTCTGGCTTACGTCTGCTATACCTCCGGGACGACAGGCAAGCCCAAAGGCGTCATGATCGGGCGTGAAGGCCTGAGCAACGTGGCGCAAAACCACCGCGATTTCATTGGACTGGCGCAAGGCAGCCGCGTGCTGGCCATCGCCTCGCTGGGTTTCGACGCCTTCGGCTGGGACGTCTATGGCGCGTTAGTCAGCGGCGCGACGCTTTATCTTGCGCCCTCGGAGCTGCATACCGATGTCGGCGCGCTGCACGACTATCTGACTCAACACGATATCGGCCATATCACTATTACGCCGGCAATTCTGGAATTGTTGCCCCGCGAAATGTGGCCGGGACTGCGGACGATGATCGTCATGGGAGACGCCCCGCCTGCGGACGTCGTCGCCTGGTGGGCCGAGCGCACCCGATTGTGCAACGGTTACGGGCCGACCGAGGCTTCCATTGCCACTTCGCTGTGCGAGTATCGTCCCGGCGTTCCCTGGAACTGCATTGGCAAACCGCTGAAAAACTACCGTTGCCACATCCTTGATCTCCACCATAATCCACTGCCGGTCGGTTTTGAGGGCGAACTGTGCATCGCCGGCAGCGGCCTGGCGCACGGTTACCTGCATCAAGAGGCGCTGAGCGCAGAGAAGTTCATTATCTGTCGGCTGCCGTATATGGCGGCCGAAGAGCGTCTTTATCGAACCGGCGACATCGCCAAATGGGACGAACAGGGCAACATTATTTTCGTCGGCCGCCGTGATCACCAGGTGAAGATACGCGGAGTGCGCATCGAGATGGGAGAAGTGGAAAGCGCCGTCCGCAGTCATCCACTGGTTGAAAGCGCCTGCGTGGTCGCTCGCAGCCAGCCCTCGGGCAAAATTCTCGCCGCCTTCGTGCAACCCGCTTCGCCTGAGCTGACGATCGACGCGCTGCGCCACGCGTTAGTCACACTGCTCCACCCCGCCGCGATCCCCAGCGTCTTTATTTTCTTGCCGGCGCTGCCGCTGACCATCAATGGCAAGATCGCCCGCCAACAGTTGGAAAACTGGCCACTGGATGAGCGGAATGAGCGCCTGACGCCGCCGGAAACCGAAACGGAGGCCATTCTCGAGCGCATCGTGGCCAACGCGATCGGCTGTCCGCAAGCCGACGTCACCCAGGAGTTCATCAACCTGGGCGCGCACTCGCTGACAATGAGCAAAATCGTCGCGCTCGTCGCACGCGATCTTTGCTGCCACCTGAGCATCGCCGATCTGTTCCGCCACAATACGGTGCGCAAACTGGCCGAATATATCGAGAATAAGGCCGTTGCCGCAGAGCGCGCCATCGCGATCTGCGACGAACGCCGCGCGCCGCTCAGCCCACAGCAGAACCTGCTTTGGTACCTGAGCGCATTGAATCCTGACGATTGCAGTTACAACCTGCCGCTGGCGATAGACATCCAGGGCCCGCTTGATCTGGGGCGCTTTGAGCAGGCGATCAATTTTATTTATGAAAAACATGAAAGCCTGCGCACTCGTTTCAGCGAAACCGACGGTGTCGCCTATCAGTTGGCAGAACCGCATACCCCGATTCGCCTTGCCGATCACTGGGTGGACGGCCAAACGCTGTCGGCAGAAAAGTGGGTGCGCCAACTGTGTGCCACGCCTTTCGACATCACCGCTCGCCCGCCGCTGGTGCTTCGGCTGGTCCAGTATCATCAGCAGCACCATGTTTTGATTTGGGTAAAACACAACATTATTACCGACGCCTGGAGCGAACAACTGATCCTTAACGATCTGTGGCAGCGCTATAACGAGCTTGACGATCACCACGGCTTGGACGCACCGCAACCGCAGATTCAAACTATCGACATCGTCAATAGCGGCATCGCGTCACCTGCGCCGGCGGATGTCGCTTATTGGCAACAGCAACTGCAAGACTGCCGCGAACTGGACTTCCCGCTGGATAAACCGCGCCCGCTGATGCCGACGCACGCCGGAGAGCGCATCCATTATCAGCTGCAGCCTGACGTGGCCGGTCTGCTGGCGTCACGAGGCAAAGCGCTGGGCGCCACGCCTTTCGCCTTGCTCTGCGCGGCATTAAGTTTGCTGCTCAGCCGTTATACCCAGCAGCAGGATATCGTCATCGGCACCGCCATCGCAGCGCGGGATAACCTGGATCAGGCGCAGGTCAGCGGCTTCCACGTCAATACCGTACCGCTGCGTATCCGACTGAGCGAACAGGACACTCTGGCCGGACTGATCGGTAACATGATGGAAACCTGCATCGGCGCCTACCAGCATCAGCAGCTCTCCTTCGACCGGATCTTGCACCAGATCGAATACGAACGGATGTCGAACAAAAATCCGTTATTCCAGATCATGGCTATCCTGCAGAACGCCGGTGACGTATGCCAACAAAACCTGCGCGATTGCACGCTGCATCGCTTGCCGCTTTCGTCCGGCTTCTCGATGTTCGATATGACCTGGAACTTCAGTGTGGAACAGGACGCCGTCGCCATCGAGCTCGATTACGCCAGCGAACTGTTTTATCCCGCCAGCATGCAAATGCTGTTGGACAACTATCAGCAAACGCTGCGGCAACTGCTCACCCTGCCGGCCAATACGGCGCAGCTTGCCCTCAACCCGCTATGCGAACGGGAACAACATTGGCTGCAACAGTTGGCCGTCAACGCCGACGCAGGTTCACGTGACTCGTTGCTGATGCACATTGGCCGGTTGGCACATACTCAGCCTGACAGCCTCGCCGTCAGCTGCGAACGGCAACAGTACAGCTACCGTCAGCTGTGGGCGCAGTCTGAGCGCGTCGCGCATGCATTGCTGCGCATCGACAGCCGGCCTTTCTCGGTCGGCGTCATGATGGAGAAAAGTTGCCACGTCGCCGTGCTCCTGCTCGGCGTGCTGAGAGCCGGCAAACACTACGTGCCGATTGACGTACACTACCCGGCCGACCGCGTGAGCTACATGATCGAGAACGCGCAAGCCCGGTTGCTGGTGACCGATGGTGAGCCAGAGCAAGGTTGGGCCAGTCCCGCCGTCGGTTTCGACTCGCTGGTTTCTCATCCTGCAGCGGCCGACGCGTTGCCGATCCCAGCCGACGATACGCTGGCCTACATCATGTACACCTCAGGCTCAACCGGTAACCCCAAAGGGGTGATGATCACGCACGGCAACCTGAACAATTTCACCAACGACTTCGTCGGGCGGCTGGCGCTGAGCGCGCGCGATAAGGTGCTCAGCCTGACCAGCATCAGTTTCGATATTTTTGGGTTGGAACTTTTCTGCTCGCTCGCCGGCGGCGCGCACGTCACGCTGTGTCCACGAGAAACCGCCATGGATCCGGTCAAGCTGTATCACTTTATCGAGCGACAGCAGCCCAGCGTGATTCAAGCGACACCTACCGTCTGGAGTACCATCGCCCACCATCTGCCGGCGGCGAGCCAACGCCCCCTGACCGTGCTATGCGGCGGCGAGAAGATGCCGGCGGCCCTATTGACGCAATTGCGACGCATCGCGACACGGGTGCTGCAGGTGTATGGCCCGACGGAAACCACCATCTGGTCGACCTGCGCCGATCTGACTCACGAAGGCGCAAGCGACTGTATCGGCACGCCGATCCAGAAGACTGAGGTTCTGGTCATGGATCAGGCCGGCAACCCGCTGCCAAGCGGCGCATTTGGTGAGCTGTGGCTGGGCGGCGCAGGGGTATCGCCGGGGTATTGGCGCAACCCGACGCTGAGCGATAAGGTCTTTCTACGGCGTCAGGCGTTCGGCGCCGAGCGCTATATGTACCGCACCGGCGACATTGTGCGTTTTAATCGACAGGGGCAGCTGGAGTATCTCGGCCGGAACGATCACCAGGTCAAAATTCGCGGCCACCGTATTGAGTTGAGCGAAATCGATCTCAGTCTATCGTCCCTCGACAATATCGAGCGGTCACTCAGTTTAATTGTCGGTGAAGGCCAGCAGGCCCGCATCGTCAGCTACCTGCAGTTAACGCCGGGCGAAGAGCTGAATGAAAAAGCGGTACGCACGGCGCTGAAAGCCCGTTTGCCGAATATCATGATCCCGTCCGGTTTTGTGGTGCTGTCGGCCTTCCCGCTCACCAACAACAACAAAATCGACATTCGTCGGCTGCCAGCGCCGGAAACCCGCTACTCGGCTTCCGAAGCGGACTACACGCCTGCGGCCAACGAGGCGGAAAACGCCATGCAGCATATCTGGCAACAAGTATTGTCGCAGACGCAGATCAGCGTCTGCGACAGCTTCTTCAGCCTGGGTGGAAATTCACTGCAGATCCCGCAGCTGCTGCACGCCATTCGTCAACAGATGGGCGTCTCGCTGACTATCCGCGAATTCATCATGCACAGCCAGATCCGCGAACTTACCGCTCTGGCCTTGAGCAAAACTGCCGAGGTCGCCGATGAAACGCATTGAGGTGTACCACCAAGGGCGTTGTCATCACCTTGACCACCGAGAGCCGCTGCGGCTCTCGGCCAGGCTGGACTTCGCCGATAACTCAACCAACCTTTATGGTGTGGCCCCCGCCGACTCGGCGCCGCTGAGTTACGGTGATACCGTCGCCAGCGTGCGTCATGGCGGGGTCTGCAACGCCGAGCGCATCAGCCTGGTGCCGCACTGCCATGGTACGCACACCGAATGCATCGGCCATATTCTTCCTGAAACGCACAACGTGGCTGATTTGCCGCTTGAACCGTTCATCGCCGCCACCCTGATTCGCGTCAGGCCGCAGCGAGCGGACGCGACCACGGAAAGCTATAACGCCAGCGCTGTCTGCGAAGACTGGCTGATTACCCGGGCGGCGCTCGATGACGCATTGGCGCCGTTGTCGGGCGACTACCTGCAGGCTTTGGTGATTGCGATCGAGGCGCCGAGCGAATTCCGCGCCGCGTCCTGCGCGCCCTACTTCAGCCATCAAGCCTTGGCGCGCATCGTCGAACTCGGCGTCCAGCATCTGTTGGTGGACATTCCGTCGATCGACCGACTATACGACGGCGGACGCATGGACAACCATCGCCGTTTTTGGGGGCTTGAGGCCCCCGACAGGCCGCAAGAAGGGCGCAAATACGCCTCCGTGACCGAGCTGATTCAGGTTCCCGCGCAGGCCACGGCGGGACACTATTTTCTGACCATTCAACTGCCGGATCTGAGCGGGGATGCCCTTCCCAGCCGGCCCATCTTATTTTCGTTTTCTACAGGGAAAGTG
Source organism: Serratia sp. CY71090 (assembly GCF_052166845.1). Taxonomy (NCBI): domain Bacteria; kingdom Pseudomonadati; phylum Pseudomonadota; class Gammaproteobacteria; order Enterobacterales; family Yersiniaceae; genus Serratia; species Serratia sp. CY71090. The sequence continues at coordinate 538,660 of NZ_JBJNOA010000003.1, forward strand.
ACATCATGAATTACGCCAGCTATCTGCAGCTAAACCAGCTGCTGTCGCTGCAACAGCCAGCCTCGCCGTCTGCGGAACACCGCAATGAAAACTTGTTTATCATCACTCATCAAACCTACGAGCTCTGGTTCAAGCAGCTGATCGATGAGCTTCATCTGGCGATCGCGCAGATCGAAGAAGGAGATATACCGGCGGCGATCGAAACGATGACGCGCGTCAATGCCATTACCCAAACCGTGGTGAATCAGATCGCCGTGATTTGCACGCTGAAGTTTCACGAATTCCAGCGTTTTCGCAGCTATCTCGGCACCGCCAGCGGTTTTCAATCCTACCAGTTCGCCGGCATAGAAGCGCTGCTCGGCAAGGAAAATCCGAAAAAACTACAGCAGTATCAGGGTGATGAAGAGGCACAGCGCCGATTGGCGGCTATCATCCAACCGGTTTCACTATGGCAGGCAATACGCGGCCATCTGATGCGTCTCAATGACCAGCCCAATCAGGCGGCGCGGGGCTTCGACGACATCATCAGGCAATCGCTGACGCGTTCGAGCTGCGAGTCGCTGCTGCTCAATCAACTGCTGGATTTGGATTCACTGCTGCAGGAGTGGCGTTACCGCCATGTGAAACTGGTGGAACGTACTATCGGGCAGCGGAAAGGTACCGGAGGTTCATCGGGTTCGGACTATCTGAAATCTACGCTGTTCACGCCGATCTTCGATGAATTGTGGAACGCCATCAACTGAATGCGTTCCTTAACGCCAAGGAAGCTCAGGCTTCCTTGGCCTCCTGAAAATACGGATTTCGCCATGCATTGCACCCACTTCCCCAACGCCCCACGCAGCTTGAAACCGCTGACGCCAGGGCGCCAGGGCAGCCTGCGGCTGATCGCTTTTCCTCATGCCGGCGCCGGCGCCACTGCCTTTCAGGGGTGGAGCCCCTCGTTGCATCAGGACATCGAACTCTATGCCGTGCAATACCCCGGTCGAGAGGAGCGGGCAAACGAAGCGCCGCTCTGTCACCCCCAATCACTCATCAATCAACTGATGCCGGCACTGCAGCCACTGCAGGACAAACCGCTGATCTTTTTCGGCCACAGTCTTGGCGGACGGGTTGCGCTGGCGTTAGCGACGGCGCTGCCTCAGCCGCCGCTGCAGTTGATCATTTCCGCCAGTTCATCGCCCTTCCTGGCGCGCCACAGTGCGTTGCTGAGAATGCCGCGTGCCGCTTTGTTGAACGCGCTATGTGCCGGCGAGGGTCTGGATGCGTCGCTCATCGGCGACAGCGCGCTGCTCGATTACTATCTGCCGCTGATCCGTGCCGATCTGATGCTGTCCAGCCAATTGCTTTTTCCTGAGCAGCCGGGTTACCCCGCCCCGCTGGCGATGTTTTATGGTGAAAACGACGAGCTGATCGATCGGCAGGATTTGCTCGACTGGCGCCGGATCGCGCAAGGCGATTTTCAGCAGCGCACTTTTGCCGGCGGACATATGTATATCACCACGCAGCGCGACGCCGTGATAGCCGGCATTCACCAGTTGCTGGCAGGCCACCTGAGTGAACCAGCCAGCATATAGCCGTCAGGCGTTTTCACTCTCAGGCATCGCCAGACGACGCTCGTTGTGCACCACCCGCCACGCCAACAGCAGCACGCAGAGGCTGCTGAGCGACAGCACGGCGCCCAGGTGCTGCGAAAGCCCCGCCAACACCAAGCCACCGCCGAGCATCAGGTAATACATCAGGCCAAGGATGGCGCCGGCGGTGCCCATGCAGTCTTTATAATGGCGCAGCGCGCGCGCCAGAATATTGGGAATGGCGATGCCGTACGCCATCACCACCAGCATCATCGGCAGAACGAACCACAAGCTCCCTTCCAGCAGCAGTACCAGCAGGCCGCCGATCAGCGATAATCCGCAGGCCAGCATCAACAGTGCGGGGAACAACCAGTGCTTACCGATCAAAAACTTGTTGATCGCCGCGCCGATGCCCACCCCGGCCGCCAACACCAAACCGGTATAACCGAACCACTGCGCCGGCAGCGCCAACGCCGAGAAGTGGAATGGCGCCAGCTGGTAATAGCTGAACATGCAAATATTGAACAACGCCACCAACAGCGCGCTGAGCCAAATATCCCCGTCCTTGACCATCCGTCCCAGCGTGCCGAAAAATGAATTCTTCACCACCTGTTGCGGACGCGTCTCCGGCAGTTGCCAACCGGCATAGCCCAGCAACAGCGCCGCCAACAGCGCCAAACCGCCGAACACCCCCTGATAGCCCCAATAGTGAGTCAGCACTGCGCCGCTCAACACGCCAACCGCCGGGCTGATCGCCATGGCGATCCCCATCACCGAGAACACCCGCGCCAATTCATAACCGTCGAAGCGATCGCGAATCGCCGTTTGCGTCCCGACCGAACCGACCGCCGCGCCAAAGGCGGCCAGCACCCGCGCGGCCAGCAGCACGCTGAAGCTGCCGCTGAACAGCGCAACGAGAGAAGCCAGCAGATAGAGCGTCAGCCCGGCCAAAATGGTGGGACGGCGTCCGATGACGTCGCACATCCGCCCCCATACCACCACGCCCAGCGCAAAGGCGAAAAAGTAGCAAGAGAGCGTTTGCGCCGCCATCTCCGCACTGACCCGGAAACCGTGCGCAATATGCGTCAATGCCGGGCTATAGATGGTCTCCACCACCTGGGGAAACATCATCATCGACGTCGCCAACGTCAGCGTCAGTTTACGTTGCATAACAGATCCTGTAGCCAAGAATAGGCTGCACAAGGTAGCATCTGGTCCCATCGCCGATTACAATATAAAAGACAATAAATTTACAAAATCGGACAGACTATGGCGTGGCTTCAGGCGCAGGACAGTTTTAATCCGGATACGCTCGACAACGGGGTGCTCGGGATCGCCGCCGAACTGGCGCAGCACGACTCGGGCACGCATTGGCATGACAGGGGGCAGTTGCTGTTCTGTCAGCAAGGCAGCATGCGCATCACGCTCAACCAAAGCATCTGTATGCTGCCGCCGGGCAGAGTCGCCTGGATCCCGCCGCAGGTGGCTCACCGCGTTCAGGTCAACGGCGTCGTCGGCTACCGTTCGCTTTATCTCGACGCCGATCGCTATGCCTGTCTGCCTGCGCAGCTTGCCGTACTGACAGCCTCGCCGCTGCTGCGCGAGGTGTTGGAACGCATCGCGTTCGCCGCCTTCGACACCGACTGGCAGCATGGGCCTTACGCCAATATTCTGGCGGTCTGCCTGGACGAGATCGCCGCCGCGCCGCGCGAACTGACGCTGCTGCCGCTGCCCAGCGACCGCCGCCTGCGCCATCTGGCCAATCTGGACATGCTTCCGCCGCTGCACGAGCTATCGCGCTATAGCGGCGCTTCCGAGAAAACCATCAGCCGGATTTTCCGCCGTGAAACCGGGCTCGGTTATCAACAATGGCGTCAGCAATGGCGCCTGATCAAAGCGATAGAGATGCTGGCCGCAGGGCTGAGCCAATCCGACGTCGCCGGTCGGCTGGCGTTTTCCAGCGACAGCGCCTTCGCCACTTTTTTCAAGAATATGGCGGGCTGCCCGCCGAGGGCGTATATGGAGAGAAGAAAGTAAGACGCCGTTTAAAACGGCAACGCTGACAAAAGGCGTTGATTCAGAGGAGAAAAGCGACGGCGGGAACGGCGCCCCGCGACAAGCGAGAGCGCCGTTCCGCGACGCTTCTAGCGATACACGATTTCGCCCTTCGGTTCGTAAGCCGCCGCATCCAGCGGCGAGTGTTTCTCGATGTATTGCTTCAGCACCTCGGCGTCGATAAAGCCGGTGTTGACGTAGCTCGGCAGCCCGTCCAGCTTCGGATAGCCGTCGCCGCCCAGCGCGTTGAAGTTCAGCGTCGCCATGCGGTAAGTTTTATCCGCCTGCAGCGGCTGGCCGTTGATCTTCACCTCGCTGACGCCCTTGCCGTCCGCCACCAGGCTGACGTTGGCGAACTGGGCGTAGGCGCCGGAATCCGGCTTCATGTTGGCCACCACCGCCAGGTACTGCTCAACCTCGCTGCCTTTCATATCGACATGCACCAGAGTGTTGCCGAACGGCTGCACCTTGAGCACATTCTTGTAGGTGATATCGCCGCTTTCAATCGAATCGCGCACCCCGCCGCCGCTCATCACGGCGAAGTCGGCGTCGGCGCGCTCCCTCTGCGCGGCCAGCATCACCCGCGCCAGGTTGGTCTGCACGAAGCGCACCTTGCTGCGGTCGCCTTCAAGCTTGCCGTTGACGCTGCCGATCTTCACGTCCAACTGCGCCTTGCCCTTATCCTGGAACGGCGTAAGCAGCTTCATCATGGCCGGATCTTCCGCAATCTGCCGGGTGTAGTACACCCGCTCGCTGGTGCCGTCCGCTTTCTCCACTTTCTTCTTCAGGTTCACCGGGATCAGCTGATAATGCACCAGCTTCAGCTCGCCGTTGCGGAATTCGAAGTCGGCGCGCCCCACGTATTTGCCCCACTCGTGCGCCTGCACGATCCAGGTGCCGTTCTGGCGATCCGGCGAGCACGGCGTGCCCGGCACATAATCCGCCTGTTTGCGGTTGTCGCCGGCCATGCATACCGGATCCTGCGAGTGGCCGCCGACGATCATGTCGAGATATCCCGCCGGCAGGCTGCGCGCCATCTCCACGTCGCCCGGCGCGTTAGAGCCATGCTCGCCGTTGTCGTAGTGCCCCATATGGGTGGCGGCGATGATCACGTCCGGCTTCTCGTCCTTGCGCAGTTGCTCCACCACCTGCTTCGCTTCCTGCGCCGGCACGCGGAACTCCATGTCGGTGAAGTACTCCGGATTGCCTATCTTGGCGGTGTCGTCGGTCGTCAGGCCGATCACGGCAATCTTGATACCCTGTTTGTCGAACAAGGCGTAAGGCTTGAACAGGCGCTGGCCTGTGCTTTTCTGGTAGATGTTGGCGGACAAGAGCGGGAAGGTCGCCCACTTCTCCTGCTGGCGCAGCACGCTCAGCGGGTTGTCGAATTCGTGGTTGCCGATCGCCATCGCGTCGTAACCCACCAGGTTCATGCCGCGGAAGTCCGGCTCGGCGTCCTGCAGATCCGATTCCGGCACGCCGGTGTTGATATCGCCGCCGGACAGCAACAGCAGGCTGCCGCCCTGCGCCGCCACTTCGCGGCGAATGCCGTCCACCAGGGTTTTCTGCGCGCCCAGACCGTATTCACCGTGATCGTTCTGCCAGAAGTGACCGTGATGATCGTTGGTATGCAGAATGGTGATGGCGTAGGTCTTATCCTTTTCCCAGGCACTGGCGGCCCCCGACAGCAGCGTCAGGGATACGGCCAACGCGCATGCGGTGGTTTTCAGCGAAAAACGCATGGCGGATCTCCGTGTATTAAATGGCTTTTATGATGAGGGCGAAATTGTAGCGCGAATTAATGACAGCTGATTTCAATTTTTTGCGATGTGAGTCTGATTATTTCAGATATGGTAAAAATTGAACGCCCTGCCTAAGATGTCATCTCTGTGCTCAACAACTTATCAGGCTAATAATAATATGACCGACAGTAGCCAAAGCGCGATGCCGCCCGCCAAGGGCAGTACGGTAAAGAGGACCGCTTTCTCCATCCTCGGCGCCATCAGCGTGTCTCACCTGCTCAACGATATGATCCAGTCGCTGATCCTGGCGATTTACCCGATCCTGCAAGCCGATTTCCATCTCAGCTTCGTGCAGATCGGCATGATTACCCTGACCTATCAGCTAACGGCTTCGCTGCTGCAACCGCTGATCGGCTATTACACCGATAAACACCCGCAGCCTTACTCGCTGCCGATCGGCATGGGCTTTACCCTGTCCGGCCTGCTGCTGCTGTCGGTGGCGAGCACCTTCCCGCTGGTGCTGCTGGCGGCGGCGCTGGTGGGCACCGGCTCATCGGTCTTCCACCCGGAATCCTCGCGCGTGGCGCGCATGGCCTCCGGCGGGCGGCACGGCCTGGCGCAGTCGCTCTTCCAGGTCGGCGGCAACTTCGGCAGCTCGCTCGGCCCGCTGCTGGCGGCGCTGATCATCGCGCCTTACGGCAAGGGCAACGTCGCCTGGTTCTCGCTGGCGGCGCTGCTGGCGATCGTGGTGTTGCTGCAGGTCAGCAAGTGGTATCAACATCAGCATCGGGCAACTAAAGGGCAGCCGAAAAGCCCGTCGCTGCTGAAACCGCTGCCAAAACGTACCGTTGCCTACTCGCTGGGCATCCTGCTGGTGCTGATTTTCTCCAAATACTTCTATCTGGCCAGCATCAGCAGCTATTACACCTTTTATCTGATACATAAGTTCGGCGTTTCGGTGCAGAATGCCCAAATTCACCTGTTCGCCTTTCTGTTTGCGGTAGCAGCAGGCACCATTATCGGCGGGCCTCTTGGCGACAAGATAGGGCGTAAATACGTAATTTGGGGCTCTATTCTCGGCGCTGCGCCGTTTACCCTTGTTTTACCCTATGCATCCCTCTATTGGACCGGCATTTTAACGGTGATCATCGGGGTTATTCTCGCCTCGGCGTTCTCCGCCATTCTGGTCTACGCTCAGGAGCTGATCCCCGGTAAAGTCGGCATGGTTTCCGGCTTATTCTTCGGTTTTGCTTTCGGTATGGGCGGGTTAGGTGCGGCAGTTCTTGGTTATGTCGCCGATTTGACCAGTATCGAACTGGTCTACCAAATCTGTGCTTTCCTGCCACTGATCGGCATTATTACCGCGCTACTGCCCAATATGGAGCATAAAGCGCAATAACCCCGCTGTCTGCCCGGATGAAATTATTTATTCATCCGGGTTATCCTATGGATAAATCAATGTTATTTGGTTTATCTTCCCCAAAACCCCCTCATTGCCATGCCTTAAGTGAAATCCTCTGCTTTTTTACAAAAAAGGCCAAATTAGCCAAGCAAGCCGCGAACAAATGCAATAAACTAAATGTATCTTTTCGTAACTTTGTTGCGTTTCTCCCGTGCCGCGATGCATAGCCAGAAGGAGTATGGATGCATAATTCAACACCGCTCATCACCACCATCGTCGGAGGGTTAGTACTCGCCTTCCTCCTCGGCATGCTGGCGAACCGCCTGCGCATCTCCCCTCTGGTGGGGTATCTGGCCGCAGGGGTGCTCGCCGGCCCGTTCACCCCCGGTTTCGTCGCCGACACCTCACTGGCGCCGGAACTGGCGGAAATCGGCGTTATCCTGTTGATGTTCGGTGTTGGCCTGCACTTCTCTTTGAAAGACCTCCTCGCAGTAAAATCTATCGCCATTCCCGGCGCCGTGGCGCAGATAGCCGTCGCTACCCTGCTCGGCATGGGGCTGTCCAAGCTGCTCGGCTGGGATCTGATCTCCGGTCTGGTGTTCGGCCTCTGCCTCTCCACCGCCAGCACCGTGGTGCTGCTGCGCGCCCTGGAGGAACGGCAACTGATCGACAGCCAGCGCGGGCAAATCGCCATCGGCTGGCTGATCGTCGAAGATTTGGCGATGGTGCTGACGCTGGTATTGCTGCCGGCCTTCGGCAATATGCTGGGCAATGACAATGCCAGCAGCAGCCAGTTGCTGATGGAGCTGGCGCTGACCATCGGTAAAGTCATCGCCTTCATCGCGCTGATGATCGTGGTCGGCCGCCGCCTGGTGCCGTGGATCCTGTCGAAAACCGCCAGCACCGGCTCGCGCGAGCTGTTCACCCTGGCGGTATTGGCGCTGGCGCTCGGCATCGCCTACGGCGCGGTGAAGCTGTTCGACGTCTCCTTTGCGCTGGGCGCCTTCTTCGCCGGCATGGTGCTGAACGAGTCCGAGCTGAGCCACCGCGCGGCGCACGACACTCTGCCGCTGCGCGACGCGTTCGCGGTGCTGTTCTTCGTCTCGGTTGGCATGCTGTTCGATCCGATGATCGTGATTAACGAACCGCTGGCGGTGCTGGCGACGCTGGCGATCATCGTGTTCGGCAAATCCGCCGCCGCGTTCCTGCTGGTGAAAATGTTCGGTCACTCCAAGCGCACCGCGCTGACCATTTCCGCCAGCCTGGCGCAGATCGGCGAGTTCGCCTTTATTTTGGCGGGCCTCGGCATCGCGCTCGGCATGATGTCGGAGCACGGCCGCAATCTGGTGCTGGCCGGCGCCATTCTGTCCATCATGCTCAACCCGCTGTTGTTCACCCTGCTGGAACGCTATCTGGCCAAAACCGAAACCATCGAAGAGCAAATCCTCGAAGAGGCGGTGGAAGAAGAGAAACAGATCCCGGTGGATATGTGCAATCACGCGCTGGTGGTCGGCTACGGCCGCGTCGGCAGCCTGCTGGGCGGCAAACTGGCCGAAGCAGGCATCCCGCTGGTGGTGATCGAGAATTCCCGCCCGCGGGTGGAAGCGTTGCGCGAACAGGGTATCAAGACGGTGCTGGGCAACGCCGCCAATCCGGAAGTGATGGATCTGGCTCGGCTCGACTGCGCGCGCTGGCTGCTGCTGACCATCCCGAATGGCTACGAGGCCGGCGAGATCGTCGCCTCGGCGCGCGCCAAGCGGCCGAACATCGAGATCATCGCCCGCGCCCACTACGACGATGAAGTGGCCTACATCACCGATCGCGGCGCCAATCAGGTGGTCATGGGCGAACGCGAGATCGCCAACAGCATGCTGAACATCCTGCAGCTGGACACCCTGAGCGAAGAAGAAAAAATGGGCGGCTGCCCGATCTGAGGCACCGCGCATAAAAAAAGGTCCGGCATACCGGACCTTTTCTTTTTCAGCGGGTTAACGCTCCCAGTAGGACTCTTCCAGGCTGTCTTCCCGCTCCGGCAGGCCGCGCGTGAGGCGTGGCGAATGCTGGTTCAACACCTGGTAGCTGACGCGGTTGGCGTATTTGCACACCTGCGCCAGGGAGGAGTAGGTCAGGTAACTGCGCACATGCTTGCTGGAGTTCGGCACGTTGTGGCGGTGATAGCCGTTGGCGGCGATATCGTGCAGCAACGCCGACAGCGCGCCGTCGCCGGCGCCGTTGGTGTTCATGATCTTCTCCGGCCCGCCCATATACGGCGCGATATGCGAATAAACGCGCAGCGGATTTTCACAGTGCTCGCGGCGCATGGCGCGACTGAACTCGTAGCGGTTGAACTCGGCGATATGCCCCGGCAGCAGCGGGTGCTGGGTCTGGCGCTTATTGGCTTCTTCGGTGTAGCCCGCCATATACAGGCCATTCGGCCCGGCGGTGCACAGCACCAGATCCACCCACTCCAGCGCCATGTCCGAGGCGGTCAGCGGATCGCTCAGCCCGGTCAGCTCCAGCGCTTCGTCTTCGTTCATCGCCAGAATCGTCACATTTTCCTTCAGGAAGTCGCGCCACCACTGCGGGTTGTCGGCAATGACGTACTTGGTACCCAGGGTCAGCACCACCGGCACATCGTGTTTTTTGGCGTATTCGATCGCCTGCAGGGTGGCGTCCTTTATCGGCTCCCCTTCCTTGCAGCGCACCAGGTAAGAACTCAGCACCAGCGCCGACGCGCCGGCGATCACCTCTTCAGGAATGCTTTCCGGGCGCAGCTGGTTCATCTGGCCGGGGTTGATGGCGAAGGTGCGCTCGCCGCTTTCGCCGATCAGCGTGAAACAGCGGCCGATGGCGCCATCAACGCCCTGCAAATAGTTAAGATCGGTGCGGCTGGAGGTATTGCACAGATAACGGTAGGCGTAGCTGCCGATTTTCACGTTGCTGCACATCACGCCGAGCAGTACCGAACGATCGTCCGCCAGCACCGAATAGTTGTGCATGGTATTGCCGATGGTGCCGCCGGCGAACTGATGGGTGACCAGGTTGTTTTCATTCAGTTCCTGATACAGCGCCTCGGCGACGTCGTCTTCGATCACCAAAGAGTGGCCCAGGCTCAGGCCGTAACGCTGGACAAAAGCATCGTCCACTTTTGCCTCGATATCCACCAGCGTCTGGTCGATGCCGACAATATACGAGGTGCTGATTTCACTTTCGGGCTGGGCCTGCTGCAGAAGCGGATCGCGGGCGCTCACCGGAAAATAGTGTTTGGACTTGCGTTTACCAGGAAATTTCATGTGATTGGCGGTGGTGACGGTTTAACAAGCGGAGAATGTTAACACATCCCCGCCCGATCACGATGCACCTAAATAGACAGATTATGGATGATTACAGACGCTGCGCCACCAGCTGCTGCATCATGTCGATATGCGCCGGCTCGTCGTTCAGCGCCGAGATATATTCAAACTTCTCGCCGCCGGCCTTGAGGAAGATCTCGCGGTTCTGCTCTTTGATCTCTTCCAGCGTTTCCAGGCAGTCTGCCGAGAAGCCGGGGCAAATCAGTTGAATGTGCTTCACGCCCTGCGCCGGCAATCCCTTCAGGGTTTCATCGGTGTACGGCGTCAGCCACGGCTCGCGGCCGAAGCGCGATTGGTACGTCATCATCACCCGCTCCGGCGCCAGCGGCAGCGTGGCGCTCAGCGCACGCAGCGTATCCTCGCAGCGCTGCGGGTAATCGTCGCCCAGACGCGCATAGCGCTTGGGGATGCCGTGGAACGACAATACCAGCCGGTCCGGCTGGCCGTGCTCGGCGAACGAGCGCTCCACGCTTTGCTGCAGCGCGGCGATATAGGCCGGGTGTTCGGCGTAATCGCGAATGAAGGCCACAGCAGGCAAGCGGCGATAGCCTTTCAGCACCCGCGCCACGCCATCCCATACCGCCGCGCTGGTGGAACAGGAATATTGCGGATAGAGCGGCAGCACCACCAGGTTGGTCACGCCCTGCGCCAGCAGCTTGTCGATGGCTTCCGCCAGGCTTGGCGAACCGTAGCTCATGCCCAGCTCCACCGGCGTATTCGGCATGCGCGCCGCCAGCGCCCGCTGTTGGCGGCGGCTGTACACCAGCAGTGGCGAGCCCTCTTCCATCCACACCGACTGATAGAGTTTCGCCACGCGCGGCGAGCGGATCGGCAGGATCGCGCCGTTGAGGATCGGCCACCAGATCAGCGGCGCCGTGTCGACCACGCGATCGTCACTGAGGAATTCCTTCAGATAGCGTTTGACCGCCGACGAGGTCGGCGCATCTGGCGTGCCCAGGTTCACCAGCAATACGCCGTGTTTCTCTTGCTTCATCTCAGTTCCCCTCATTTCCTTTCCGGCCGGCATTCCGTTCTGGGTCGGGATGTCAGCAGCCATTAATGCCGGCTATTGTAACGGAAAAGTCCTGCATCGAAACCGATAACAGCAACAGGCTATGCCTGTGGGCTTCTTCCCTGCGCCAGCTGCCATACCGCCGCCACGTTGCGCGCCGTCACCTGCAGATTGCGATCGGCGCCCGCCAGCGCTTCTTCCAGCGTCACGATGCGGTCGAGCACCGAAAACGCCGCATCGATGCCGTGTTGATGCACCACCTGGTAATCCGGCGTCAGGCTGCCGGCGATGGCGATCACCGGCACGCCGTGGCGCTTGGCTACCCGCGCCACGCCGATCGGCGTTTTGCCGTGGATCGACTGGCTATCCAGCCGCCCTTCTCCGGTGATCACCAAATCTGCATCGCGCACCGCCTCATCCAGGCGCAGGGTTTCAGTAACGATCTCGATGCCCGGCCGCAAGCGCGCGTCGAGCATGCCGAGCAGCGCCGCCCCCATGCCGCCCGCCGCGCCCGCCCCTGGCTGGGCCAGCACGGCACGGCCGGTTTCCCGTTCCAGCAGCTCGCCGTAGTGATGCAGCGCCGCATCGAGCTGCGCCACCATCTCCGGCGTCGCCCCCTTCTGCGGCCCGAATACCGCCGACGCGCCCTTTTCGCCGCACAGCGGGTTATCGACGTCGCAGGCGGCGGTCACGCTCACCCGTTGCCAGCGCATATCCAGCCCTGCGAGATCGAGGTGCGCCAGCTGCGCCAGCGCCGCGCCGCCCACCGGCAGCGGGCGACGATCCTTATCCAGCAGTTTAACGCCCAGCGCCTGCATCATCCCGGCGCCGCCGTCGTTGGTGGCGCTGCCGCCGATGCCGAGAACGATCGCCTTTACGCCGCGATCCAACGCCGCCAACATCAGTTCGCCGGTGCCGTAACTGGTGGTGATGCGCGGATCGCGCCGATCGGGCGGCGCCAGATGCAGCCCGGAAGCGGCGGCCATTTCAATCACCGCGGTTTCGCCATCGCCCAGCAGGCCATAGAATCCCTGCACCGGCTCCCCCAGCGGCCCGGTGACCGTCACCTGGACGATTTCGCCGCCGGTGGCCGCCACCATCGACTCCACCGTGCCTTCGCCGCCGTCCGCCATCGGCAGCTTCACGTAGTGCGCCTGCGGATAAATCTGACGGAATCCCCGCTCGATGGCGTCGGCGACGCCGAGCGCGCTCAGGCTCTCTTTGAAAGAATCCGGAGCAATAACCACTTTTTTTAGCGTTTTCATCACTGTTCCTTATCCCGCCAGGTTAAATACGCCAAACATCAGCGCCGAGATTGCCGCAATGGTGAACCCCACCAGCGTTTCATACGGCAACAGCTTGAGCCGCTCGTGCACCGCCATATTGACGCTGCCGCCGGTGGCGTGGAAGAAACTGCCGTGCGGCAGGTGATCCAGCACCGTGGCGCCCGCGTGGATCATCGCCGCGCCGGCCAGCCCGCTCACCCCCAGTTCCAGCAGCGTGGAGCTGAACACCCCGGAGGCGACGGCGGTGCCGGCGGTGGTCGACGCGGTCGCCATCGACATCAGCGCGCCGGACAGCGGCGCCAGCAGCCAGGCCGGCAGCCCGGTATGCGTCAAACCGTTAATCAGGACATCCTTCAGCGCCGAGTTGGCGATAATGCCCGCCAATGTGCCGGTGCCGAGCAGCATGATCGCCACCGGCGCCATGCGCGACAGGCCGGAGACCATGAACTGATTGCACTGGCGAATGCGCCCCATCAACAGCGCGCCCGCCAAACCGCCGGCCGGCAACGCGATCAGCGGATCGACGGCGATCCCGGCGATCGGCCGCAGCGACAGCAGCAGGATCGCCACCAGTGGCGCGCTGATCGCCGCCGCGAAGCCCGGCCGCGCCCCTTCGGCATGCTGAGTCAGCTCTTCGGCCATCACCTTGCTGCCTTTATCGCTCAGGCGGCGCGCCAGCAGATAGGCCACCACCAGGCCGCACAGCCCCGGCACGATGCCGGCCATCATCACCGAGGTGAGCGGCACGTGGAAATTGTCCGCCGCCGCGATGGTGTTCGGGTTGGGCGACATCACGTTGCCGGCCTTGCCGCCGCCGATCATCGCCAGCAGGATCGCCGCGCGTGAAATGCCGGCCTTCTGGGCGATCGACAGGGCGATCGGCGCGACGGTGATCACCGCCACGTCGATAAACACCCCCACCGCCGTCAGGATCAGTGTAGCTACCGCCAGCGCCAGCAGCGCGCGGGTTTCGCCCACCTTGCGCACGATAGTTTCGGCGATGGTGTGCGCCGCGCCGGATTCGATCAGCACCCCGGCCAGCACCCCCGCCGCCAGAATGCGCATCACGGCGTTGGTGATGCCCTGCGCCCCACCGATCATCAGCGTCACGGTCTGCACCAGATCGGCGCCGCCGCACAGCCCGCCCGCCAGTGCGCCGGCGATCATGCCGTAAGCCGGCGGCACCTTGCGTAGAATCAGGACGATGGCGACGGCTAACGCCACCAGCGCCCCCAGAGTGGATACGGTTGTCATTGTTGTTTTCTCCGTGGTTGATGTGCAGGCCAACATATCCCGCGCGCCCGGCGTTGACCTGAGGGAAAACAACAAAAAATCGCCGGGGGAACGGCGCGGAATTTGTGGGTTGGCACAACTCAGTCGTGCATCAGCATGCCGATATACAACCGCAGAGAGTCGGTTAATTGATTGATTTTCATGCCGGTTATGGCTTCGATGCGCTGCAGGCGATAGCGCAGGGTATTGACGTGAATATGCAGCTGCGCGGCGGCCTGCGTCTGATCACAATTCTGCGAAAAATAGTGGCGCAGCGTGGCGCGCAGCACGCCTTTTTCATCCTGTTCGCCCAGCTTCCGCCAGGGGCGCCCCAGCTCTTGCGCGCGCCAGTCCTCTCCCAGATCGCACAGCAGCGACGGCAACGGATAGTCGTGGTAGAACAGCGTGGCGTGACGCAGTTTCAGGCGCTGCGCCATCGCCTGGGTGGCGCGCGCCGTCAGGCTGGAGCGGTAGGCGCTTTGCGGATCGTCGTAGAAACCGCCGACGATCAGCCGCACCCGAAAACGGTGTTTAAGCTGGTTTTGCAGACGCTGCGCCTGTTGGCGCTCCAGCTTCAGGCTCCACTCACCTTGCGCCATGCAGGCCGGGCGCAGCAGGGTCATTTCATTGAAGCCGGTAATGGCGATCAACGCATCGCGCTGGGTGGCCTCCAGCTCCGCCAACAGCTCGCGCAGCAGGTGCGGCTGCGCCTCTTGCAGTTCGACGATCCACACGATGCGCGCCTGGCGCAGGTCCAATCCCAGATACGCCGCCATCGCTTCCAGCGATGCCGTGTTCGGCTGCGGCTGCAGCAGCTGGTTCGCCAGCTCTTCCCGGTAGCGCTTTTCCCACTGATGCTGATCCAGCAGCGCCGCCTGCTCCACCATCATCTCCGCAGCCATCTTGACCAGCTCGGCGTAGGCGCGCACCTCGGCCGGCTCGCCGGAAATGCCGATCACTCCCACTCGCTGGTTACGAAAGCTGAACGGCAGGTTGATGCCGGGCCGCACCCCTTTCAGATGCTCGGCGGTGGCGCGATCGATCTCTACCACCCGATTCTCCGCCAACGCCAGCACCGCGCCCTCATGGCGCTGAAACAGACGCTGCGGATTGCCGGAGGCGATGATCACGCCGTTGCTGTCCATCACGTTGACGGAATGGCTGATGATGCCCATCGCCCGCTGGACGATCTGGCGCGCGGTGGCTTCCGCCAGAAGAGTGGTTTGTCTGAGCATGCCCGGCTCCCTGCTGAGGGTGAAAACGCAGGCTTGTTATACGCCATTTGGCGCGGGCGATTAACGGGCACGGTTGCAACAAGCCGCCGCGATCACAATTTGACGGCAAAACGGCAAAAAAAACGCCGGGCCACGGGCCCGGCGTCATGCACGATGCGCTTGCGATCAACCGAGGATGGTCGCCAGCTCTGCGCTCACTTCGGCCACCTTGCGGGTGCCGTCGATTTTGCGGTATTGGGTGTTGCCCGCTGCCGCTTCTTTGCTGTAGTAAGAGATCAGCGGCGCGGTCATCTGATGGTATTCCACCAGACGCTTGCGCACGGTCTCTTCCTGATCGTCCTTGCGCGTGGTCAGCTCTTCGCCGGTCACGTCGTCTTTGCCTTCCACCTGCGGCGGATTGAATTTCACGTGGTATACGCGGCCGGACGGCGCGTGCACGCGGCGGCCAACGATGCGGTCAACGATCAGCTCATCCGGCACGTCGAACTCCAGCACGAAGTCCACGTTGATGCCGGCTTCTTTCATCGCGTCAGCCTGCGGAATGGTGCGTGGGAAACCGTCCAGCAGGAAGCCCTTGCGGCAATCTTCCTGAGCGATGCGCTCTTTGACCAGCGCGATCACCAGCTCATCGGTCACCAGCTTGCCGGCGTCCATGATCTCTTTCGCCTGCTTGCCCAGTTCACTGCCGGCCTTCACGGCTGCGCGCAACATATCACCGGTGGAGATTTGCGGAATGCCGTATTTCTCCATGATGAATTGAGCCTGAGTACCTTTACCAGCGCCCGGAGCGCCCAGCAGAATGATACGCATTGCGTAAATCCCCTTGCTATGTAGTTTTTATAAAATTGCGAAAACGCTCAACGATACCATTTCAGGGGGGGCAGGCTCAAGGCGCGCGAAGGAAATCGATTGCGGAATGTGCAAAAAAACCGACGAACAAAAGGCGAGAAAAGGCGGGGAAAAACCGAAAATGCGCCCCTAACGGTGCCGTTAAGGGCGCATATCTTCAACTTTAGGCGGACAGCAACTTGTTCATGCGGCGGATGAACAGGTTCGGATCCTCCAGCGTGCCGCGTTCAGCCAGCAGCGCTTGATCCAATAACAGGTCGATCCATTCGGCGAAATGTTCGTTATCGCCCACGTCGGATGCGCGTTTGACCAGAGCATGTTCCGGATTAAGCTCGAAAATGTACTTCACTTCCGGCGCCTGCTGACCGGCGGCGGCGAACAGCTTGGCCATCTGGGTGCTCATTTCGTCGGCGTCGGTTACCACGATCGCCGGCGTATCGGTCAGGCGGTGCGTCAGGCGCACATCCTTCACGCGATCGCCCAGCAGGGTTTTCACGCGTTCGATGAACGGTTCCAGTTGCTTCTCGGCGGCCTTCTGCTCTTCGGTTTCATCCGCCAGTTTATCCAGCGCTTCATCCGCCTTGCTGACCGATTGGAACGGCTTGCCGTCGAACTCGGTCAGGTAGCTCATCATCCACTCGTCGATGCGATCGGACAGCAGCAGCACTTCGATGCCTTTCTTGCGGAACAGCTCCAGGTGCGGGCTGCTCTTGGCCGCGGCGTAGCTGTCGGCGGTGATGTAGTAAATCTTCTCCTGCCCTTCCGCCATGCGGCCGACGTACTCTTCCAGCGATACGGTCTGCGCCGAGCTGTCACCGTGGGTAGAGGCGAAGCGCAGCAGTTTGGCGATCGCTTCCTGGTTACCGTTGTCTTCCGCCGGGCCCTCTTTCAGCACCAGACCGAACTGCTGCCAGAATTTCTGGTAGCCTTCGGCGTCGTCTTTGGCCAGCTTATCCAGCATCTGCAACACGCGCTTGGTCAGCGCGCCGCGCAGGTTTTGCGTCACACGACTGTCTTGCAGGATCTCGCGCGATACGTTCAGCGGCAGATCGTTGGAATCGATCAGGCCGCGCACGAAGCGCAGATAGTTCGGCATGAACTGCTCGGCGTCGTCCATGATGAACACGCGCTGCACGTACAGCTTCAGGCCGTGCTTGTGATCGCGGTTCCACATGTCCCACGGCGCCTGCGCCGGGATGTACAGCAGGCTGGTGTATTCCTGCTTGCCCTCAACCCGGTTGTGGCTCCAGCTCAGCGGATCGGTGAAGTCGTGGGCGATGTGTTTGTAGAACTCTTTGTACTCTTCGTCGGTCACGTCAGCCTTGCTGCGGGTCCACAGGGCCTGCGCCTTGTTGATCTTCTCCCAGGTGACGGTGTCGTCTTCTTCGTTTTTGCTTTCGATCTCCACCGGCAAGGCGATGTGATCGGAATATTTGCCGATCACCGAACGCAGGCGCCAGGCGTCGAGGTACTCATCTTCGCCTTCGCGCAGATGCAGGGTGATTTCGGTGCCGCGGGTCTCTTTGGTGATGTCGGCGATGGTGTAGTCGCCTTCGCCGGCGGACTCCCAGAACACGCCTTCGTCATCGGCGGCGCCGGCGGCGCGGGTGCGCACGGTCACTTTGTCCGCCACGATGAACGCCGAGTAGAAACCGACGCCGAACTGGCCGATCAGTTGGCTGTCTTTCGCCTGATCGGAACCGATGGATTCCAGGAATGCTTTAGTGCCTGACTTGGCGATGGTGCCAAGGTTTTCAATCACTTCTTCGCGGCGCATGCCGATGCCGTTGTCGGCGATGGTCAGGGTGCGCTGCTCTTTATCGAAGGACAAACGTACGCGCAGCTCGCCGTCGCCGGCGTAGAGCTCTGGCGCGGACAGGGCGCGGAAGCGCAGCTTGTCGGCGGCGTCAGAGGCGTTGGAAATCAGCTCGCGCAGGAAAATTTCTTTGTTGGAGTACAGCGAATGGATCATCAAATGAAGCAGCTGTTTTACTTCAGACTGGAACCCGCGGGTTTCTTGACCTTTCATACTCATTGATTACCTCAAAAGACAATGGCTACCAAAATCGAACAATGAGGATCAGATGAGGGTCAGGGTGTTGTTTTTCAAGCGGACGGCGGGATTTTTTTGGCAAAAAACAATGGGGCCGGGCGGCCCCATCCGGGAAAACATCAGAACTTGATGGCGTGGCGCCCGGCCAGCGAATGCGACAGCGTGGTGCCATCGACCATCTCCAGCTCGCCGCCCACCGGCACGCCGTGGGCGATGCGGCTGGCGAGCACGCCATACTGGCCGCACATCTCGGCGATGTAGTTGGCGGTCGCCTCCCCTTCCACCGTCGGGTTGGTGGCGAGGATCACTTCGGTGATGCTTTCCTTTTCCAGCCGTTGCTCCAGGCGATCCAGACCGATATCGCCCGGCCCGATGCCGTCCAGCGGCGACAGATGCCCCATCAGCACAAAGTAGCGCCCGGCGAACTGGCCGGTCTGCTCGATGGCGTGGATATCCGCCGGGCTTTCCACCACGCAAATCTGGCCGTTTTGCTGGCGGCGCGGATTGGCGCAGATGGTGCAGACGTCCTGTTCGGTGAAGGTGCGGCAGTCGGCGCAGTGGCCAATCTCCGACATCGCGCGCGTCAACGCCTGCGCCAGGCGCATGCCGCCGCTGCGATCGCGCTGCAGCAGTTGAAACGCCATGCGCTGCGCCGATTTCGGGCCGACGCCCGGCAAACAGCGCAGCGCCTCCATCAGGGATTCAAGGAGCGGGCTGGTTTGCATCAGAACGGCATCTTGAAGCCAGGCGGCAACTGCATGCCGCTGGAGACGGAAGCCATTTTCTCTTTCTGGGTCTCTTCGATGCGGCGCGCGGCGTCGTTAAACGCCGCGGCGATCAGATCTTCCAGCATCTCTTTGTCGTCTTCCATCAGGCTTGGATCGATTTCCACGCGGCGGCAGTTGTGCGCGCCGTTGATGGTGACTTTCACCAGGCCCGCGCCGGATTCGCCGGTCACTTCCAATTTGGCGACTTCTTCCTGCATCTGCTGCATTTTTTCTTGCATTTGCTGGGCTTGCTTCATCAGGTTGCCCAGACCGCCTTTACCAAACATAGTCGTCTCTCGTCGCTAGGGCCGCGCACATCGCGCGGCGTTTAAAGGGGGCGAATACTCTCTTCATCCAGATCCGCGTCGAAGAATCGGCGCAGCGTCTGAATGTTGGTATCCGCTTCGATGGACTGGCGCGCCTGCGCCAGCTTTTCCTCATAGATGGCTTGTCGCCATTCCAGCGGGGTGCGCTCCGCCGGATTATCGTCCTCCACCACGGTCAGCGCGATCGGGCTGCCGTACAGCTCACCGAGCGCGTCGGCCAGCGTCTTCTGCGCCGAAGGCGAATTCAGATGGCGCTGCGAAGACCGCAGATGGAGGTTAATTTTGCCCGGCTCCGGCTGCTGCTTGAAGGCGTTCAACGCCAGCTGCTGCACCAGTTTCGGGATCTTCAGCTTATCGATTTCCGCCGCCCAGGCGTCGCGCTCCAGCGACTCCACCACCAGCTTGGCGGCCAGCTCCGGCGTTTTCTCATGTTCCAACGCCGTGCGCAGCGCTTTCGGCGTCGCCAGCGGTTCCGGCGCCGCTTCCGGCTCGGTTTGCGCGCGCCAGCGATAGGCTTCCGGTTTCGCCGGTTTTTCCGGCACCTTCTTCTCCGCCAGGCGCTGCTGGCTGCGCTCGGTCACCGAAGCCAAACGCCCCAGCGCCGAGTTTGCCGGCCGCGCTATTCCTGGCGCCGCCGGCTCATTCTTTTTTGGTGTGGATGCTCCCTGCTGTCGTTGCAGCTGGGACCGCGCTTTCAACAGCTGGGCGGTGGCATCCGGTAAAGGGGCCGATGATTGTCGCTGCGGCACGGCCGGCTGCCCTAGCGGCGGCGGCGCGTCCTGAAACTGCGGCGGCTGTGGCGATGCGGCCTGCTGCGGCTGCGCCATCGGCGCCGGCGCGGTCTGCACCAACGCCACCGGCTCCGGGATCACCGCTTTCGGGTGAAACGCCAGCGCGCGCAGCAGGGTCATCTCAACCCCCATGCGGCGATCCGGCGCATAGGCCAGCTCTTTGCGGCCCACCAACAGCGTCTGGTAGTAAAGTTGCACATCGGCCGGCGGCAGGGTGCGCGCCAGCTCGCGCAGCCGTTGCTCCACGGCGGCGTAGTGGTTGTCGAGCATCGAAGGCAACAGCTGCACCATCGCAATGCGATGCAGCAGCGCCAGCGTCTCCACCAGCAAGTTTTCCCAGTCCACGCCGCGCGAAGCGGCCTGCGCGACCTGCGCCATCACCTTTTCGCCGTCGGCGCTGACCAGCGCTTCGAGGATCGCCAGCGGCTGCTCGTCATCGAGCGTGCCGAGCATCTGGCTGACGGTGGCGGCGGTCACCTGCCCCTGCCCCATGGCGATCGCCTGATCGGTCAGGCTCAGCGCGTCGCGCATGCTGCCGTCGGCGGCGCGCGCCAGCAGCTGCAGCGCACGGGCGTCGCTGGTGATCTGCTCCGCCGTCAGCACCGTTTCCAGCTGCTGACGGATCTGATCGACGTCCAGCGCTTTGAGGTGGAACTGCAGACAGCGCGAGAGAATGGTCACCGGCAGCTTTTGCGGATCGGTGGTGGCCAACAGGAATTTGACGTGCGGCGGCGGCTCTTCCAGCGTCTTCAGCAACGCGTTGAAGCTGTGGCGCGAGAGCATGTGCACTTCGTCGATCAGGTAGACCTTGAAGCGGCCGCGCGCCGGCGCGTACTGGACGTTGTCCAGCAGATCGCGGGTATCTTCCACCTTGGTTCGGGAAGCGGCGTCGATCTCGATCAGATCGACAAAGCGCCCCTGCTCGATCTCGCGGCAGTTGTCGCATTGGCCACATGGCGTGGCGGTGATGCCGGTTTCACAGTTCAGGCCTTTGGCCAGCAAGCGGGCGATGGTGGTTTTCCCCACGCCGCGCGTGCCCGAGAACAGATAGGCGTGATGGATCCGCCCCAGTGAGAGGCCGTTGGCCAGCGCGGTCAGGACATGTTCCTGGCCGACCACGTCTGCGAACGTTTGAGGGCGCCACTTACGGGCGAGAACCTGATAGCTCATTAATACCGGAGAAGTCGAGGAATCTGGAGGGTCATGCTAACACAGCCCCGCGGCGATCCGCGAGGCCGTTGTGCCCAAGGGGCAATGCCGCATCAATGGCCGGCGAAGTCCACCAGGCAGTAGCAATCGATGCCCAGCTTGTTCAGACGCGCTTCCCCGCCCAGATCCGGCAGGTTGATGATGAACGCGGCGTCGTTCACTTCACCGCCCAGACGGCGGATCAGTTTGGTGGTCGCTTCGATGGTGCCGCCGGTCGCCAGCAGATCGTCCACCACCAGCACTTTGTCACCCGCGGTGATGGCATCGGTGTGGATCTCCAGCTTGTCGGTGCCGTACTCCAGCTCATAGCTTTCGCTGAGCGTGGCGCGCGGCAGTTTGCCCGGTTTGCGCACCGGCACGAAACCGACGCCCAGCGCCAGCGCGACGGGCGCGCCGAACAGGAAACCACGCGCTTCGGTACCCACCACCTTGGTCACGCCCGCTTCGCGATAGCGCTCAACCAGCAGCTCGATGCTGGCGGCATAGGCCAACGGGTTTTCCAGCAGGCTGGTCACGTCGCGGAACAGGATGCCCGGCTTCGGATAATCCGGGATGGTTTTGATACTGTCTTTAATAAACTGAAGCTGCTGCGCAGTAGCGGTCATAATTGTTGCCTGATAAAACTGCCTGAAAACCGGCGCGCCGCTCACCCGCCGCCCCCGGGAGAAACACACCGGAGAAGAAATGGCAGGCGATCCGCGCACGAAAACGCCCAAATCTATGCAAACTGGCGGACAAATGCAACTCTCCCCTGCATCTTTCAACCCGCAGCGTTGTTGACTGCACGCATTCCCCCCGGTCACTTACCTAAGTAAGCTTCCGGGGATGCCTGCGTTTGTCGCCTGGCTGCGGCTTGAAAGCTATTGAGGAGTGTAAGGTACAATCAGCGCTGTTTTTGTTGCGGCAGGTCAATAACCGGCAGACGCAGCATAAAGGTCAGCAAAATGGCCAGCATCAGCAGCAACAGCCCGCGCACCCACCAGATTTTCACCAGCCACAGCGAACAGGCGAAGGTCAGCACGATCACCAGCACAGCCTTCCACTTCGCCCCCGGCGGCAGCGCGCGATGCTGCTGCCAATGGCGCAGATAAGGGCCAAACCAGGAACGGTACAGCAGCCAGTGATGAAAGCGCGGCGAAGAGCGGGCGAAGCACCAGGCGGCCAATAGCAGGAACGGCGTGGTCGGCAGCAGCGGGAGCACCACGCCCAACGTCGCCAGCACCACCGCCAACCAGCCCAAAATGATCAATAACCCACGCGTCATGCGGCTCTTCGCTCCTCAATCGGTTGCGGCCTACTGTAGCATCGGCGCCGTGCCGGCGGAATATGCATGCGGCGCTTGTTTCACAACAGCATCGCGGGCAAGCTTACGCCTGTTGAAATCAAGAGGGAGCTTATGTGAGCACTCAGCGTCTATTACAGGTGTTGGCACAGCAGATCGCGGCGCTGGCGGCCGAAGTGACCCCGCGCGGCGACGTTCCGATCCCGCAGGCGCGCTTCGACGCCGCCCTGTTCGCCAATCGCGGCACGCGGCTGCGCGACTACCTGACCGAGGTGGAGAAGAATTTCGCCCAGCTGCAAAGCGCCGCCAACGACAACCGCACCAGCCAGGTGGCCTTTCTGGCCGAAAAACTGGTGGCTCAGATCGCCGCCCTGCAGCGCGAGCTGGCGACCCAGGCGCTGCGGCGCAAGAACCAGCCGAAAGAAGCCCCCGAGGCCGATCTTTACCACAAGCTGGCCGAGCATCAGGACTACGAACGCCGGCTGATCGCCATGATTCAGGATCGGGAAAGCCTGCTCGGCCGCCAAACCACGCTGGCGGCGCAGCAAAAACTGCAGCACGAGCTGGCGGCGCTGGAGGGGCGGCTGATGCGCTGTCGTCAGGCGTTGGCGCGCATCGAGCGCAATATCGAGCGCAAAGAAAACGGTTTTTGAAGATTTATCACAATATTTTAATGATTATTCCCGGTTGCGCGCCGGGTTCACTATACTCTGCCGGTATGCGAGTTATTCATCCCATTAATTAATAAGCGCAGGTGCTATGTCTCTGGAAAACGCCTCACCCGAACTGCAGCTGGCGGTAGACTTGATTTACCTGCTGGAATGCAACGAGATCGATCCGGTCACCGCACTGGCGGCGCTGGATATCGTCAAACGGGATTATCAGGAAAAGCTGCAGCGCGCCGGCGTCACCTCGCCCTATCTGCCCGCCGGACAGTAACCAGGGACAGCGCCGCGCTGTCCCTTTCGTCTTTCAACGTTCATCAGCCCGCCGTCTGGCCGCCGTCGTCCGGCGACAGCGTTCTTTTCACTTCCTGCACTTCGTTGCCCTGCTGGTTATGCAGATACACCTCCAGCTGGTTGAAAGCGATGTCGATGTCGTTTTCCCGGCACAGGCGGTCGATTGAGCGGTTCAGTTCATCCACCGTGTAGCTGCGATCGCGCAGTTCGCGCACATAGAGCCGCAGTTCGTGATCCAGCGTGCTGGCGCCGAAGTTGAGGAAGAACACCTGCGGTTCGGGATCGGTCATCACCCGCGGGTTGTCGTGCGCCGCCTGCAGCAACACCTTTTTCACCTTGTCGAGATCGGAGCCGTAGGCCACGCCGACCTTGATCAGCACGCGAGTGATGGTGTCGGACAGCGACCAGTTGATCAGCCGCTCGGTGACGAACGCCTTGTTCGGAATGATCACCTCTTTGCGATCGAAGTCGGTAATGGTGGTGGCGCGAATGCGGATCTTGCTGACCGAACCGGAGAAGGTGCCGATGGTGATGGTATCGCCGATGCGGATCGGGCGTTCGAACAGAATGATCAGGCCGGAGACGAAGTTGGCGAAGATCTCCTGCAACCCGAAGCCCAGCCCGACCGTCAGACCGGCGGCCAGCCATTGCAGTTTGTCCCAGGAAACGCCGAGCGATCCCAGCGCAACCACGGCGCCCACGGCGGTGATCAGGTAAGTGAGCACGGTGGTGATGGCATAGGACGCCCCCTGCCGCAGCTGCAGCCGCGACAGCACCACCACCTCCAGCAGACCAGGCAAGTTGCGGGTGAGCACGTAGGCGACGATCACTGCGGCGATCGCCACCATCATGTTGCCCAGCGTCACCGCCTGCGCCACGCTGCTGCCCGCCACGGTGCTGGTGTAATGCCACAGCGTGATGCTGTCCAGATAAGCGATGACCGTCACCAGATCCGACCAAATGGCATAGAAGGCGCTGGCGAAGATGGCGAACAGCACCAGGGTGGTCAGGCGCAGCGACTGCTGGTTGATCTGATCGAGCGCCAGCGGCGGCTCTTCCACCACCGGTTCACCGCCTTCGGCCCCCTCTTTCACCACGTTTTGCCGCCGCGCCAACGCGCGCCGGTAGGCCAGACGCCGCGCCGCCACACTCAGACCACGCAGCGCGGTCAGGTACACGATATTCCACAGGAAAAACAGATACAGGCTGTCTATCCAGCGGCTGGCCAGTCGCAGCGTGGTATAGAAGTAACCGGCGAACATCAGCCCCAGCAGGATCAGCGGCGTGGCGGCGATGGCTGTAACTACCATCAGCCGCACGGCGTGCGAGCCCTTTTCGCGCCAGCTGTCGCGACACAGCGGGAACACCAGCACCGCGAGCAGCGCCAGCGTCAGCATCACCACGATCTGGCCGATAACGTCTTCCACCAGGCGCAGCGGCGCTTTTTCGCCCAATACCGACCAGAAGATCAGCGGCTGCAGCGCCAATCCCAGCCGCAGCGTCTGCCGGCGGTAATGCGCGCACAGATTGGCGCCGAAGTTGAAATGCCGCTCGGCAATGCCGCCCGGTTTCAGCATCCGATAGCTGAAGCCGAAGACCAGCCACGACAGCGCCAGCTGCTGCGACAATGCCCAGATAAAGTCGCTGATGCCGAAATCGGCGCGATACATCCAGAAACCGACGCCAAGCAGCAGCGCGGCGCCGGGCAATACCTTCAGCGAGGTCAGCGCGATGGCCTTCGGCGTATGCAGTTGGCCGTCGCGCTTCAGTTGCCCCACATCGTTGGCCAGCTTTTGTAAATGGTTGTCGATCAGCCGGTAGCGCCAGCGCAATACCCCGATCGCCAATAGCATCGGGATCAGGAACACCAGCGCATTCAACCCGCCCTGCAATAGCTTGCCGCCGTCGAATTTGATATCGAGCCCGGCGAGCTGATCGCGCACCGCCTCCGGCATCGCCTTAAGCCACGCCAGATCGACCGGCTTGTTGCTGTTGACCCAGAAGATCTGCTGGGTCAGCGTATCCTGCAACGAACCGTAGACGCTGGTCAGCTGCTGCTGATTGATCTGCAGGTTGATCGACAGCGACAGCTGGTTGCTGAGCTGTTTGTTCAGCTGATCCAGCAGCTCGCGGCGCATATCGACGATCTCGTTTAACGCGTCGATCACCTCCGGGCCGGCCTTTTCCTTGCTTTCGGCCACCAGCTGGTTGATGTAATCCTCGCCCTTGAACAGATCGTCGCGTTGCTGATTGATATCGAACTGCTCCAGCCGCAGATCGGCGATGCGCGTATCCATATCCGCCAGCAGCGTGCCCTGCGGCAGGCTCTGCTGCTGCTGATACAGGATGCGCGACAACACCAGGCTGCCCTTCAGCACCTGGATCTGCTCTTTCAGGTTACGCTCCGCCTGCAGCCCGCGATCGAGCCAGTTCTTGACCCGAATGTTCTGCTGGAACAGGGTGTTGCTCTCTTCGGTGGCGGCGATCAGCCGCTGGCTCAGCTGGCGGTTGACATCCAGCTGCTTGCTGACCAGCTGATCGTGCTGGATATCGGTGGCGTCTTCCGGGTTTTGCGCCTCTTTGGCGGTCTTTTCAGACAGCGTCAAACGTTTGCTGTTGACGATCTCCTGCAGCAGCTGCACTGACCGATCCAGCGCGTCGATATGCGCCGAGGTGTAGTCGCGCTGCTTTTGCAGCAGATCCTGCAGCGTGGTATTGGCTTCCAGACTTTTGCGCTGCAGCTCAAGCTGTGCGTTGAGCAACGCCTGCTCGGTGGTCAGCATCACCTGCTGGCTGTTGCGCAGCGAATCTTGCCCCGGCGTCTGGCCGCTGAGCTGACTGCGGATCTCCTGCAGGCGCTGCGAGGCGGCGTACATGGTGCTTTGTACCCGTTCGGGCTGGGTTTGCAGCGACACCAATTGGCTGTTGTAGGTGGAGAGGCTCTCCTGCGCGCTTTGCAGCTCGTCGAGCGTTTGATATAGCCGGCTTTCCAGTTGGCGCAGCGACAGCGGCAACAGCGCAGCGCGCGCCGCCGCATTGTCCACCGGCTGCTTCAGCGCATCCAGTTCGGCAGTGACCTGACTGAGCTTCGTCGGCGCCTGCTGCACCTGCTGTTTAAGCTGCGCGGCGTCTTGCCGGTTGCGCTCGAGGGCATCCAGCAGCTCCAGCGTGCGGGTCAAATCCTGTTGGGACAGCTTTTCGACCGGCGTCAGGGCTTTTTGCTTGTTCAGCGTTTCCAGCTGGCTTTGCACGTCGCTGCGCTGCGGCAGATCGCCGTTCAGCGCCGCCTGCGCCGGAAAGATGAACGCGCAAATAAGGAAAAAAAGGCGTGTCGCGGCGGCGATGCGCCGCCGACATGCGCCGACAAACGAGAGCGGCGCCAGAGAAGGCAGAGTCAACCAGCGATGCATGATTTAGCTTCGGATCGGTTAAGAAGCCTGAAGATTATCACGACAGCCGGCAGGCAACGAACAACAAAAGCGTTGCCGGTGATGTCCCATTGTCGCGAAATCAGAAAGTCAGCACTTTCTCCGCAGCCAGCGTCCACTGCGCCAGCTCGACCAAGGTGCCGATCGCCACGCCGTCCGCCAGCGGCAAGCGGCTGACGCCGCGCGCGTCGGCGCAGGTCTTGCACAGCTTGACCGGCACCTGCTGCGCGGTGAGGATTTCCAGCATCTGCTGCAGGTGGTACCCCTCGTGCGGCTGCTGCCCGGCCAGCCCGGCCACCACCGCATCGGACATCAGAAACAGCCGCAGATCGAGACTGCTCTGCTGCTCTTTCATGGCGATGGCCAACCGCAGCGCATTGAACAAGGATTCGTGGCCATAGGCGGCGCCGTTGGCGATGAGAACGACTGATGACATGAAATCTCTCCTTATAAAGGCAGGGAGCCGGCGTTGGACGGTGCTGCCGTCGGCATATCGGATCTGAGGCGCAAGGTGGAGCAAAACTGCAGCATCTCCAAAAACGCATCCACCAGCGCTTCGGCTTCAGCCCGCAGATCGAAACTTTCCGGCATAAACAGCCAGTTTTCCAGCAGGCCGGTGATATAACCGCGCAGGATGATCGCCGCGCGACGAGTGTGCAGATCGGCCGGCAATTGCCCGTGGTGAATGCAGTTGTACAGCACCGCTTCGATGCGTTCGTAACCGGCGAGGTACAGCACCTTGCGCGAATCCAGCAGCGGCATCATTTCACCGACAAACTCGCATTTGTGGAATATAATTTCCATCAACGCCCGCCTGCGGCCGTCTTCAACCGTAGACGTCAGAATGTAAATCAGAATTTCCCGGATAACCCGCAGTGGATTATCGGGAAACTTTGCCTGATACTCTGTTTCGAGCTGGTCAATTTTCGGCTCGGTAGATTCCCAAACTTCATTAAACAGGTCTACCTTATTCTTGAAGTGCCAGTAAATGGCTCCACGCGTAACCCCAGCAGCGGTGGCAATATCTGTCAGTGACGTTGCAGCAACGCCACGTTCAGAGAACTCTCTCACCGCAGCATCGAGGATTTGCTGTCGGGTTTCTTGCGCCTGCTGTTTGGTTTTTCGTGCCATGGCATTGTTATTTAGGGGGAGTGTGATTTACATACATTCGCGAATGTATGTACCATAGCACGCACATATAATTAACGCAGCAATGGGTTTTAAAGCTTGTGATCCATTGATCATTTTGAAATCGGACACTTGAGGTTTTTCTATGAACAAAAACAGAGGGTTAACGCCTCTGGCGGCCGTTCTGATGCTTTCAGGCAGCTTAGTGCTAACAGGATGTAACGATAAAGAAACCCAACAGCAAGGTGCCCAACAACAGGCACCTGAAGTGGGCGTAGTCACCTTGAAGGCCGAGCCTCTCAACATCACTACCGATCTTCCTGGCCGCACCGCTGCGTATCGTATCGCCGAAGTTCGCCCTCAGGTCAGTGGCATCATCCTGAAGCGCAACTTCGTCGAAGGCAGCGATATCAAGGCCGGGACGTCTCTGTACCAAATCGATCCCGCAACCTATCAAGCCAGCTACGACAGCGCGAAAGGCGATTTGGCCAAAGCACAGGCCAGCGCTTCCATCGCACGCGTGACGGTAAACCGCTACAAGCCATTGCTGGGTACCAGCTATATCAGTAAGCAGGACTACGACAACGCCGTCTCCACGCTGCAGCAAGCGGATGCCGCCGTGGTGGCCGCCAAGGCCGCCGTCGAAACCGCGCGCATTAATCTGGCGTACACCAAAGTGACCTCCCCGATCTCCGGCCGCATCGGCAAATCCGCCGTGACCGAAGGCGCGCTGGTCAGCAACGGCCAGGCGACCGCCCTGTCCACCGTGCAGCAGTTGGATCCGATGTATGTCGACGTCACCCAGTCGAGCACCGACTTCCTGCGCCTGAAGCAAGAACTGGCCAGCGGCGCGCTGAAGCAGGAAAACGGCAAGGCCAAGGTGAAACTGATGCTGGAAAACGGCACCGAATATGCGCAGGAAGGCACGCTGGAATTCTCTGACGTCACCGTCGATGAGACCACCGGCTCCATTACCATTCGCGCCCTGTTCCCTAACCCGAACGATACGCTGTTGCCTGGCATGTTCGTGCGCGCCCGTCTGGACGAAGGCGTGCGCAGCGATGCGCTGCTAGTGCCGCAGCAAGGCGTCACCCGCAATCCACGTGGTGAAGCGACGGCGTTAGTGGTCGGTGCAGACGATAAAGTTGAGCTGCGCACGCTGAAGGCGGATCAGGCGATTGGCGACAAATGGCTGGTTACCGATGGCCTGAAAGCCGGCGATCGCGTGATCGTCTCAGGCCTGATGAAAGTGCATCCGGGCGCGCAGGTAAAGGTGCAGGAAGTTGACACTCAGGCGCAAAAACAGCCGCAGTCTGAAGCGCAGAAGTCATAAAAAGGAGCCTGTAATACATGGCTAAGTTCTTTATAGACCGCCCAATTTTCGCCTGGGTAATCGCCATCATCGTCATGTTGGCGGGGGTGCTTGCAATAATGAAACTGCCGATCGCGCAGTATCCCACTATTGCACCGCCGGCGGTGAGTATTTCCGCCACCTACCCGGGCGCAGATGCCAAAACGGTGCAGGATACCGTCACGCAGATTATCGAACAGAACATGAACGGTATCGATAACCTGATGTACATGTCCTCCACCAGTGATTCCTCTGGTAGCGTCACCATTACTCTGACGTTTGAATCCGGTACCGATCCTGACATCGCGCAGGTTCAGGTTCAGAACAAACTGTCGTTGGCCACCCCGTTGCTGCCGCAAGAAGTTCAGCAACAGGGCCTGAAAGTAGAAAAATCCAGCAGCAGCTTCCTGATGGTGGCCGGCTTCGTTTCCGACGATCCGAACATGACGCAGGACGATATTGCGGACTACGTGGCGTCCAACATCAAGGATCCGATCAGCCGTTCGTCCGGCGTGGGTGAGGTGCAGCTGTTCGGTGCCCAGTACGCGATGCGTATCTGGCTGGATCCGAACAAGCTGAACAACTACCAGCTGACGACCACGGACGTGACCTCCGCCATCACCGAGCAGAACAACCAGATCGCCGCTGGCCAGCTGGGCGGCCTGCCGCCGGTGCCGGGGCAGCAGTTGAACGCCTCGATCATCGCGCAGACCCGTCTGACTTCGCCGGAAGAGTTCGGCAAGATCCTGCTGAAGGTGAATACCGACGGTTCCCAGGTGCGCCTGCGCGACGTCGCTCACATCGAGCGCGGCGCGGAAAGCTATGCCGTTACCGCGCGTTATAACGGCAAGCCTGCCGCCGGCCTGGGTATCAAACTGGCAACCGGCGCCAACGCCTTGAACACCGCCAAAGGTGTGAAAGACGAGCTGGCCAAGATGGAGCCATTCTTCCCGCAAGGGATGAAAGTGGTTTATCCGTACGACACCACCCCGTTCGTTAAAATCTCCATCAACGAAGTGGTGAAAACGCTGATCGAAGCCATCATCCTGGTGTTCCTGGTGATGTATCTGTTCCTGCAGAACTTCCGCGCGACGCTGATCCCAACCATCGCGGTGCCGGTAGTACTGTTGGGGACCTTTGCGATACTCGCGGCGTTCGGCTTCTCGATAAACACCCTGACGATGTTCGGCATGGTGTTGGCGATCGGCCTGCTGGTGGATGACGCCATCGTGGTGGTGGAAAACGTCGAGCGCGTCATGTCCGAAGAGGGGCTGCCGCCGAAAGAAGCCACCCGTAAATCGATGGGCCAGATCCAGGGCGCGCTGGTGGGCATCGCCATGGTGCTGTCAGCGGTATTCGTGCCGATGGCGTTCTTTGGCGGCTCAACCGGCGCCATCTATCGCCAGTTCTCGATCACCATCGTGTCCGCGATGGCGCTGTCGGTGCTGGTGGCCTTGATCCTGACGCCGGCGCTGTGCGCCACCCTGCTCAAACCGATCCCGAAAGGCGATCACGGGGTTAAAACAGGCTTCTTCGGCTGGTTTAACCGCATGTTCGAGAAGAGCACGCATCACTATACCGACAGCGTGGGCAACATCCTGCGCAGCACCGGCCGCTATCTGATCATCTACCTGCTGATCGTGGTTGGCATGGGCCTGCTGTTCCTGCGCCTGCCTTCCTCGTTCCTGCCGGACGAAGATCAGGGCATCCTGTTGACCATGGTGCAGTTGCCTGCCGGCGCCACCGAGTCCCGCACCAACAAAGTGCTGGAAGAAGTCTCTGACTACTTCCTGAACAAGGAAAAGGACAACGTGGTTTCGGTGTTTACCGTCGCGGGCTTCGGCTTCAACGGTAACGGCCAGAACAACGGCTTGGCATTCGTCAGCCTGAAAGACTGGGGCGAGCGTCCGGGGGCCGGGAACAAGGTCGAAGCGATCGCCGGTCGCGCCATGGGTGCCTTCTCACAGATTAAAGAAGGCCTGGTGTTCCCGTTCAACCTGCCGGCGATTATCGAACTCGGTACCGCAACCGGCTTCGACTTCGAGCTGATTGACCAGGGCGGCCTGGGGCACGAAAAACTGACCGAAGCGCGTAACCAGCTGTTGGGCATGGTTGCTCAGCATCCGGATGTGCTGGTGGGCGTGCGCCCGAACGGCCTGGAAGATACCCCGCAGTTCAAACTGATCGTCGATCAGGAGAAAGCCAAGGCGTTGGGTGTCAGCATCACCACCATTAACAGCACGCTGAGCACCGCGCTGGGTGGCTCGTACGTCAACGACTTCATCGACCGCGGTCGTGTGAAGAAGGTGTACGTACAGGCCGAAGCGCCGTTCCGCATGCTGCCGGAAGACATCAACAAGTGGTACGTGCGCGGTACCAGCGGCCAGATGGTGCCATTCTCCGCCTTCTCCTCGGCGAAATGGGAATACGGCTCACCGCGTCTGGAACGCTATAACGGCTTGCCGTCGATGGAAATTCTGGGCCAGGCCGCACCGGGCAAGAGTACCGGTGAAGCGATGAACCTGATGGAACAGCTGGCGTCCAAACTGCCAAGCGGCATCGGTTACGACTGGACCGGCATGTCCTATCAGGAACGTCTGTCGGGCAACCAGGCGCCGGCGCTGTACGCTATCTCGATTCTGGTGGTGTTCCTGTGTCTGGCGGCGCTGTATGAAAGCTGGTCCGTGCCGTTCTCGGTCATGCTGGTATTGCCGCTGGGGGTTATCGGTGCGTTGTTGGCCGCGACAATGCGCGGCATGAACAACGACGTGTACTTCCAGGTAGGGCTGCTGACCACCATTGGTCTATCGGCGAAGAACGCCATCCTGATCGTGGAATTCGCCAAAGACCTGATGGAAAAAGAAGGCAAAGGCCTGATCGAGGCGACATTGGAAGCAGTGCGTATGCGTCTGCGTCCAATCCTGATGACGTCCCTGGCCTTCATCCTCGGGGTTCTGCCGCTGGTTATCAGCAGCGGTGCGGGCTCCGGCGCACAGAACGCGGTTGGTACCGGCGTTATGGGCGGGATGATCACCGCTACCGTCTTGGCGATCTTCTTCGTACCGGTGTTCTTCGTGGTGGTTCGCCGCCGCTTCAGCAAGAAGAACGAAGACCTGGAACACAGCCATCCGGTAGAGCACCACTGATCGCTCAGTGATGTGAGCTCCACCCGATAATCGAAAGGCCGCGCATGCGGCCTTTTTCTTTTGCTTCAGCAGGTTAATGCAAACCGTTCTCATTAATTCGCTCGTGAGTGCAATTTACGCTTGATCATGATGCCAGGTCGGCGCATAATTATTGTTATAGTATAACATTGCATAAGAAGGCCATTATGAAACCCGGCATCCATCCCGATTATCGCACCGTGGTGTTCCACGACGTCAGCGCCAATGCCTACTTCAAAGTGGGATCGACCATCAAAACCGATCGCACTATCGAACTGGACGGCGAAAGCTGGCCGTATGTCACCCTCGACGTCTCTTCCGCTTCGCATCCGTATTACACCGGTAAGCAGAAAGACTATTCCAAAGAAGGCAGCACGGCGCGCTTCCAGCAGCGCTTTGGCCGCTTTATCGGCAATAAGTAACAAGGAAACCCCATGCAGGTATTGAGTTCATTGCGTTCGGCGAAAAATCGCCATCCGGATTGCAAAGTCGTGCGTCGTCGTGGCCGCATCTATGTGATCTGTAAAAGCAATCCGCGATTCAAAGCGGTACAGGGACGTAAGAAAAAGCGTTAACTCCCAAGTGTCATCTGTCGCAAAGCCCCGTTGCTGCTCAACGGGGCTTTTTTTTATGGCGAGAAAGTGCCTGCAAGCTGCCCCCCACCCGCGGGCGGGGGGCAGAGATTACTTCATGCTGCTCAGCAACGTGTCGACATTGTGTTTGAACGCCTGCTCATAGGTGGCCGCCGGGCCGCCAGCGCGGGAGAGCGCTTCAGGGTACAGCTCGCCGCCCGCCTTGGCGCCGGTGGCGGCGGCAATCTGCTTCACCAGCCGCGGATCGGTCTGGTTTTCGATAAAGTAAGCGTTAACCTTCTCCTGTTTAATCTGCTTAATCAGGCTCGCCACGTCGCTGGCGCTGGCTTCCGCTTCGGTGGAAAATCCGACCGGGGCAAGGAAGGTGACGCCATACTCTTGTCCAAAGTAGCCAAAAGCATCATGGCTGGTCAGCACCTTACGTTTCTGCGGCGGCACTGCGGCGAACTGGGTTTTGGCCCACAGATCCAGCTTTTGCAGCTGCTGAATGTAGTCGGCGCCGCGCTGGCGAAAATAGTTGGCATCCTCAGGATCGGCGGCGATCAGGGCGTTCATCACGTTGGTGGCGTACTGCACGCCGTTTTTCATGCTGTTCCAGGCGTGAGGATCGGTAATCGGTTTGCCATCCTCTTCCATCTGGCGGGTGTTGATGCCCTGTGAAGCGGTGATCACCTGCCCTTTATAACCCGAAGCATTGACCAGGCGATCGATCCACCCTTCCAGCCCCAGGCCGCTGACGAATACCACATCAGCCTGAGCCAGCTTCTTGCCGTCCTGCGGTGAAGGCTCGAAACTGTGCGGATCGCCATCCGGCCCCACCAGCGTGCTGACCTTGACGTGATCGCCGCCCACCTGCTTGACGATATCTCCGAGAATGGAAAAGCTGGCGACGGCGTCGACAGTCTTCGCCATCGCCAATGGGCTGGCCAGCAGAGCAGCTACCGCCAGCGATATAGGTAAACGTTTCATATTTTCTCCTTGCAAATGGCACTCTCAACGGCGCGCAAAGGCGTAAATGCCTCCGCGCGTTCCAAACAGGATCGAGACAAAAAAGAGGATGCTGGCGCTGAGCACGATCGCCGGGCCGGCGGGAAGCGAAGCGTGATAGGACCACACCAGCCCAATCAGACTGGAAAGCGCGCCGATGCCCATCGCCGTCGCCAGCGTCTGCGGCAGATTGCGCGCCCAGAAGCGCGCGCTGGCGGCGGGCAACATCATTAACCCAACCGACATCAGGGTGCCGAGGATCTGGAATCCCGCCACCAGATTGACCACCACCAGCGACAAAAACAGGCCGTGGATCAGCGCCAACCGGCGCGGCGCGTTAACGCGCAGGAAAGTGACGTCGAAGGATTCGATAACCAGCGCGCGGTACAGCGCCGCCAGCGCCAGCAGCGAAACCGAGGCGATCGCACCGACCATCAGCATCGCCTGCGCATCCACCGCCAGGATCGAACCGAACAACACGTGCAGCAGATCCACGCTGGAACCGCGCAACGAGACCAGCGTGACCCCCAGCGCCAGTGAGCCCAGATAGAATCCGGCGAAGCTGGCGTCCTCTTTCAGCGGCGTGCGGCGGCTCACCAGGCCGGACAGCATCGCCACCGCCAGCCCGGCGATAAAGCCGCCTACGCCCATCGCCACCAGCGACATGCCGGAAATCAGATAACCGATCGCCGCGCCGGGCAACACCGCGTGGGACAACGCATCCCCAACCAAGCTCATGCGGCGCAGCAACAGAAACACGCCCAGCGGGGCTGCGCTGAGCGACAACGCCAGGCAGGCCATCAGCGCGCGGCGCATAAAACCGAAAGAGAGAAAAGGATCGATAAGCCCATGCAATAGCATCATGGCGTCACCGCCCGCAGATCCGGCAGCCGGTCGGCGGCGTGATACCTCGGCACCTGTTCCAGCACTTGCTCGGCCGCGCCCCAGTGGCAAGCCTGCGGCGTCAGCAACAGCGCCTGCGGAAAATGCTCGGCGACCATCGACATATCGTGCAGCACGGCGATCACCGTTTTCCCCTGCCGGTGCAGTTGCGCGATCGCCTGCAGCAGGATCTGCGTGGTGGCGCTGTCGATACCGGTGAAAGGTTCATCCAGCAAAATCAGCGGCGCCTGTTGGACCAGCAGGCGCGCAAACAACACCCGCTGCAGCTGGCCGCCGGAGAGCTCGCCCACCGGGCTGTGCGCCAGCGCACTCATGCCGACGCTCGCCAGCGCCTCATTAACCTGGCTCGCCGCATGCTTGTTCATACCGCCGAACATGCCGCTTTGCGGCCAACAGCCCATCGCCACCAGATCGCTTACCGCGATCGGGAACTGCCGATCCAGCTCCGCCTGCTGCGGTAAGTAAGCTCTGCGCGGCGGCTTTCCGCCGCTGAAATTCAGGCTGCCGCCCATCGGCGGCAACAAACCGGCGAGCGTTTTCAGCAATGTCGATTTTCCGGCCCCATTGACGCCCACCACCGCGGTTAACGAGCCGGCGGTAAACTGCCCGCTCAGCGGCGGGAAAAGCGGCGTGGCGCCATAGCCTAGCACCAGCTGACGCAGGATGATCATGGCAGCGATACCGCCCAAAAGATGCCGAGCCACAGCAGAGCCAGCAGCACAACGGCCCCCGCACAACGCGCGGCAGCGGAGGTGGTGAACAACGAATTCAGTGACGGCGCGGCGCCATGTCGTGAAGTGGGAATCAATGTGATGACCAAAATGACGGGTTAATAGTTACAATATAACATCACAACAACTGCCGTAGCTCAAGCTAGGGCGCGACAATAATGCAACGGAACGTAACAATCCCTAGCACAGCGGATCTCCCCCCCGTCCTCCTTACAAAACCCAGGGATATTTCCATTCGGTTGGAATGTTGGCGTAAGGTAAAGAACAGCGGTAAATCGAAAAATTTACCGACGAGGGCGGAAAAGGAGTAAGATAAGCAGATAACATTGTTGTTGGCCGAGATTAATGCTTGTTACCCTTGCCTGTAACCTGGACGTCAACGCACTTTCTGTTAAAAAATTAAAGAAAGTGGTTCATGACAATATTGCGGAGTTAGTGCCGGCGCTGACCAGCGGACTCAGCTTTTATTCTGAAAGCGCACGCTATGCCGAAGATTCATTAGAAATACTTGATATAGTGCAGCAAGGTGACAGCGATTATTCAATGAGTTATCGTTATAAGTGGGGCATTTTTAATGCCTGCCTGGATATCAACAGCGAAGATATCATCAACGACAGCGTCCGGTTTCGAGTGACGGCGCGGGGTTTAATCTTCGACATCATTGATAACTCACGCCCATCAACTGCGGATGAATTGTAAGTTTAAGTAATAACTACAGGCCAAACGCGAAAAAATGATTTATATTCATTTTACGGGAAGTTTATTTAACCACCGTTAAGCTGCCTCCGTTCATGATGTAAATCAGCTTACTCACATAGTGTTATCACACCGCAATTAAGATTTACGGAGGGGATGATATGGATGAGTATTCGCCTAAGCGACACGACATTGCTCAGCTCAAATTCTTGTGCGAAAATTTGTATGATGAAGGTATCGCTACCCTGGGAGACAGTCATCATGGGTGGGTCAACGATCCGACGTCCTCCGTCAACCTGCAGCTTAATGAGTTGATCGAACATATCGCTTCGTTTGTGATGAGTTATAAAATTAAATACATGGACGAATCTGACCTGTCGGAGTTAGTCGAAGAATATCTCGACGATACCTATACGCTGTTCAGCAGCTATGGTATCAATGATTCCGACCTGCGCCGCTGGCAAAAAACCAAGGCGAGATTATTCAGAATGTTCTCAGGAGAGGACATCTGTACGACAATGAAAACTTAGGGGATAATTATTCCCAAGCTATTTTACGGTTATTAAACTAAAGGCCACCATGACTAAAACCGACTATCTGATGCGTTTACGTAAATGCACCACGATTGATACTCTCGAACGTGTTATTGAGAAAAATAAGTACGAGCTTTCCGATGATGAACTGGAGCTGTTTTACTCAGCGGCAGATCATCGTCTGGCAGAGCTCACCATGAACAAACTGTATGACAAAATCCCCACCTCCGTTTGGAAATATGTCAGATAATCAGCCCCCAACGCGTTGAGCCGATGCTTTTATCGGCCTCAATGTTCAAGTTGAATACGTACTTTTCCTATTGACAGTAAAACTTCACTTGCGTTCCCTCTTCCGATAATAATATTGCGCGGAAACAATTTTCTTTTTTAATCGAGACAGGTTATCTCATCGCCCACCTCACTGTGCCCACTCTCCAGACCCGCTAATTCATTATCCAAAAGAATTGAAGGCGGGAAGAAAAGAAATGCGTGTCGCTCTGCCTGATGACAGAAATGGATAATAGATACGTGGAGGAGAGGCGGCAAAAGCGCGGATTGGCGAAGCCCAAATGGGTGGGGACCCTGCCAGCTACATCCCGGCACACACGTCACCTGCTGCGGCTGCTTCCTTCCGGACCTGACCGAGTTCACAAGTTAGTGTTGCGGGAGAACCAACAGGGCCCCCATTGACGGCTTCTGTACTCCGAAGCGGTGGGCATTATCGGCGATGCCCCACCAAATAGCAAGCCAACCGGGGCCAACCGCTGTTTTCTTGCCCACCTGCATTGTGGCACACTCTTCGCCTGGGTTTTGACTCGTGCAGGAACAGCAATATGCAACCAGAAGACGCCTCTTTCAGCCAGCGGGTTTTCCATATCGTGGCCGCCATCCCGTTCGGCAAAGTCACCACTTACGGTGAAGTCGCCCGGCTGGCCGGCTCGCCGCGCGCCGCGCGTCAGGTTGGCGGCGTGCTGCGGCGTTTGCCGGAAGGCAGCGCACTGCCCTGGCACCGGGTGATCAACCGCCACGGACAGATCTCGCAGCAGGGGGAGGATTTTCAACGGCAACGGCAGGCACTGCTGGCGGAGGGGATAATTTTCGGCCCGCACAGCACGGTCGATTTCGAACGCTACGGCTGGCGCTGGTAAAACAAAACAGCCTTTGGCCGAAGCGCAAAGGCTGTTTATTTCATCTTGCTGTACCGCAGTAAGTTTACTGCATGGCGGTTGGCGCAGCCTGAATCGGCACACCCTGAACCGGAACCAGCAGCAGATCGGCGCGGGTGCCGTTGCGGTTAACCACTTCCTGGATGGTGTCGGTAATGAACATCAGGCGCCCGTTGACCGTCACCGCCGCGCTCAGAATGATGCGCGCATTCGGTTGGATGTCGGACGGGTTGTACGGCAGCGTAAAGCTGAATGGCGCCTGCTGCCCTTCAGTACGCACCGCGCGCTGTGCAATCACTTTGGACGGCGCATCCGCCAGCGAAGCGTCAGAGAGGGTGACCGTCAGTACGGCGTCCGGCGGCAGCGCAATGCGCTGACGTATATTAACCGAACCTGTCACCGCCGGGCCCTGAATCTGCGTTTGCGCAGCCGCCGGGTTACCGGCCGTCTGTGTAGGCACATCGGCACTCTTTTGCGCGCATCCTGCCAGCGTGATCGTCAGTGCCGCAGCACCGCCTACGATTTGCCAGAGTTTCATGGATCGGTCTCCTTTTTTATTATCAACATGTTGGTGGCTTTCACCACCTCACCTATTAAACCTAGCACAAAACACTGATAAATCCACTTTACCCCGCCTATTAATCACTTAAACAGCCCAAGGCGTCCATGATTAAGAGCATTCTCATCGGCCCCTTAACGCAAAATGTTGACGCCGCGCCGTGATATTCCGCACACTGCGCAAAATGATTATTAGAAAGGTAACAACTTTATGAGCCAGGCATTGCAAAACCTCCTCGATCTGCTGGATCTGGAGAAAATCGAAGAAGGGTTGTTCCGCGGTCAGAGTGAAGATCTGGGACTGCGCCAGGTGTTCGGCGGGCAGGTGGTCGGCCAGGCGTTGTACGCCGCCAAACAGACGGTGCCGGACGAACGCAGCGTGCATTCGTTCCACAGCTACTTCCTGCGCCCGGGTGACAGCAGCAAGCCTATCGTTTACGACGTGGAAACCCTGCGCGACGGCAACAGCTTCAGCGCGCGCCGCGTCAGCGCCATCCAGCACGGCAAACCTATCTTCTATATGACCGCCTCCTTCCAGAGTCCGGAAGCGGGTTTCGAGCATCAGAATCTGATGCCGGACGTGCCGCCGCCAGAGGGGCTGCTGTCTGAATCAGAGATCGCCCAGAAGCTGGCGCATATGCTGCCGGAAAAAGTGCGCGAAAAATTTATCGGCCAGAAGCCGATCGAAATGCGCCCGGTGAAATTCCATAACCCGCTGAAAGGCAGCGTGGAAGAACCGCATCGCTACGTGTGGTTCCGCGCCAACGGCAGCATGCCGGACGATCAGCGCATCCACCAATATCTGCTGGGCTACGCGTCGGACTTTAACTTCCTGCCGACGGCGCTGCAGCCGCACGGCGTCGGTTTCCTCGAGCCGGGCATGCAGGTGGCCACCATTGACCACTCAATGTGGTTCCACCGTCCGTTCCGCATGGATGACTGGCTGCTGTACGCGGTGGAGAGCTCCTCTGCCTCCGGCGCACGGGGCTTTGTGCGCGGCCAGATTTATACCCGCGACGGCGTACTGGTCGCCACCACCGTGCAGGAAGGGGTGATTCGCCAACGCGACGCCTGATCCGCAGCATAAAGAAAGGGGCGATGTTTCCATCGCCCCTTTTGGCTTCATCATTATTTTAGTCTTTAGCGCACTGCCCTGCTTTGAGCCTTACTGGTTGTAGGCGCTCTCGCCGTGGCTGTTGACGTCCAGCCCCTCGCGTTCCTGCTCCTCCGGCACTCTCAATCCAACCATGGCGCCCGCGATCTTGAAGGCGATAAAGGCGGCGACGCTCGACCACACCAGCGTGATCAGCACGCTCACCAGCTGGATCCAGACCTGATGGCCCATCGTCACCCCTTCGGCGTAACCGGTGCCGCCCAGTGAAGAGGCGGTGAACACCCCGGTCAACAGGCAGCCGACGATGCCGCACACCCCGTGCACACCGAACACGTCGCAGGTGTCGTCCACTTTCAGCCATTTTTTCAGCGTCACGACGCCCCACAGGCCGGCGACGCCGCCCACCAGGCCGATGATCAACGCCCCGCCCACGCCCACGGTGCCCGCCGCCGGCGTCACTGCTACCAGCCCGGCGATCATGCCGGAGCAGGCGCCCAGCAATGAAGGCTTGCCGCGCAGCACCCACTCGGCGAAGGTCCAGGAGAGAATGGCGCCCGCAGTGGCAACCACGGTGTTGAGGAATGCCAGAGCCGCAATGCCGTTGGCCGCGCTGGCGGAACCGGCATTGAAGCCGAACCAGCCGATATACAGGATAGACGCCCCGGTAAACACCATCGGCAGGTTGTGCGGTTTGAAGGCCTCTTTACCGAAGCCGGCGCGCTTGCCAATCAGGTAGGCGCCGATCAACCCGGCGCTGGCGGCGTTGATGTGCACCACGGTGCCGCCGGCGAAATCCAATGCGCCGTCGGCGGCCAGGTAACCGCCGCCCCACACCATGTGCGCGATCGGCAGATAAGACAGCGTGAACCACAGGATCGCGAAGATCAGCACCGCCGAGAAGCGAATGCGTTCGGCGAAGCCACCCACCACCAGCGCCACGGTGATACAGGCGAAGGAGGCCTGGAAGGCGACGTGGATCATCTGGCTGATGCTGCCGGTGACGCTGTCGATGCCGATGCCTTTCAGCATCGCCGTCTGGAATCCGCCGAACACCGCATTGCCCTCGCTGAACGCCAGGCTATAGCCATACAACACCCACAGCACGCAGACCAGCGCGAAGGTGACGGTGACCTGCGTCAGCATCGACAGCACGTTTTTGCCGCGCAGCAGGCCGCCGTAAAACAGCGCGATGCCGGGCAGCGTCATGAACAGCACCAACGCGGTGCAGATCATCATAAAGGCGTTGTCGGCCTTATCGGCGACCGCCGGGGCGGCCAGGGCCAAAGAAGGAACCAGGGTTACCGAACTCAGGCCCAACATGGATAACAGTCTTTTCATTATCAATCATCCCCATCACTTAACTGAGTTCGCGGTTACAGTGCCGATTCGTCGGTTTCGCCGGTGCGAATACGGATCACGCGTTGCAATTCGGCAACGAAAATTTTGCCGTCGCCGATTTTGCCGGTGTAGGCGGCTTTGCTAATGACATCAACCACTTCATCCAACTGATCGTCGGCGATGGCGATATCGATTTTGACCTTGGGCAGGAAGTTGACGTTATATTCGGCGCCGCGATACAGCTCGGCGTGCCCTTTCTGGCGGCCAAAGCCCTTCACTTCGGTTACGGTCAACCCCTGAATGCCCACGGAGGACAAGGCCTCGCGCACGTCCTCCAGCTTGAACGGTTTGATTACCACGGTCACCAGCTTCATATTGCCTCTCCACGAATTAAGCCCAAACTCACCCCGGTACGCCTCATATGTAGCAAGGGCTGTGCCAAATTTTATTTTGCATGGCGATTCAGCGGATTAGCGAGCACGCGGGCGGCGCCGCGGCGCGGTGCAGTACCGATACCTTGAATGGGTTAAATAATGCGCACTGATTTGGTGCGCGTCGCGTCGAAAAAGTGCAGAAAGGGGGCGTGACTCAGATGGTTTGCCTGCTTATGGTGCGTTGGAAAGAAAGAAGGGCCGCGAGCGCGGCCCATGTTCAGGCGGGTTGGCTCTCCTCACGCACCGCTTCCGCCAACTGCTCGCCCGCCAACTGCAGCTGGTACATCTGGTAGTAACGCCCCTGCTGCGCCAGCAGCTGCTGATGGTTGCCCTGCTCCACGGCCTGGCCGCGATGCAGCACCAAAATGGAATCGGCGTCGACGATGGTCGACAGCCGGTGGGCGATCACCACCAGCGTGGTGTGCTCGCGGATCGCACGCAGCGCGCGCTGGATAGCCTGTTCGGTGCCCGAGTCGATATTAGCGGTCGCCTCGTCGAGGATCAGGATCTGCGGCGCCTGCACCAAGACTCGCGCCATCGCCAGCAGCTGTTTCTGCCCAACCGACAGGTTATTGCCCTGCTCCCCCAGTCGGGTGTGAATACCCTGCGGGAAGCCATGCACCAGATCCGCCAGCTGCACCGTTTCCAGCGCCCGCCAAACGGCGTCTTCCTCGATATTGCGCCCCAACGTGACGTTGGCCAGCACCGAATCGGCGATCACCACCGGATCCTGCTGCACCATCGCCACGCCCTGGCGCAGCGTGCGGTGCGACAAGCTGGAGATCGGGCGGCCATCGAGACGCACTTCCCCCTCGCTGACCGGGTAATAACCCATCAGCAAGTTGGCCAAGGTGCTCTTGCCGCTGCCGGTATGCCCAACCAGCGCCACGAAGCCGCGCGACGGCACCGACAGCGAAATATGCTGCAGCACCTTTTTGTCCGCGCGGTAAGCGAAGCTCAGATCGGTGATGTCGATGCGGCCGCCAGCCAACGGACTGTCGTCGGTACCGTAACTCTGCTGGCTGCGATCCATCAGTTCGAAAATGCGTTCGCCGGCCACCACCGCCTGCTGCAGGATCGACTGCTGTGACGTCAGCTCGATCAGCGGTTCGTTCAAACGCCCCAGATAGTTGATGAAGGCATAGAGTACGCCGACGCCAATCACGCCTTCGCCGCTGAAGCCGAACAACATCAGCAAACCGCACAGCACCAGCGCCGAAAACAGGCTGAGCAGCGGCCGCAGCAGGAAACCGTCGAGCCGCAGGGTCTGCATGCGCGCGAGATAGTGCGACTGGCTGGCGGCGCTCATGCGCTCGCCGAAGCGCACCTGCTGGCGGAATTGCTGGATCACGCCCATGCCGTTGATCACTTCGTTGAAACCGTCGTTGATGTCCGCCAGATAACTACGCACCCGGCGCACAATCGGCGTGCTGTAATATTGATAGATGCCCATCACCACGAACACCGCCGGAAAGATGCAGATAGCCACTAACGCCATGCGCCAGTCGAGGCTGAACATCGCCACCAGCATGGCGCCGATCAGCGCGGCGCTTTTCAGCACCGTGGAGACCACCATCACGTACAGGTCCTTGATCACTTCGGTGTCGTTGGTGACGCGCGAGATCAATTGCCCGACCGGTTGCGTGTCGAAGGCGCTGAGCGGCTGGCGCAGCGCGGCGTCCATCACGTCGGTGCGCAGCCGCTGCACCACGCCTACCGCCGCCTGGTTGAACAGCAGCGCCTGGAAGTAATGCAGCGCCGCCGCCAGCAGCTCCAGCAGAATGTAGGCCGCCGCCAGCCCGCCGACGATCATCAGCGGCAGTTGCCCTTTGGCGACGTAATTATCGATAAAATAGCTCACCAGGATCGGCCCGGCGACTTCCGCCGCCGCCGCCACCCACAGCATCAGCACCGCCACCCCCAACGGTTTGCGGTACGGCGAACCGTAGGCCAACAGGCGCTTCAGCGTCGGCCACAGCTTTTGCACTTTATTCATCGGCCAACGCCTCCTCACCGTTTTCCGGCGCTTCGTCCAGCGCCGCTTCCAGCTGCTGATAGCGGTACATATCGCGATACCAGCCCGGCTGCGCCGCCAGCGCCGCCGGATCGCCGCGCTGCGCCACGCCGCCATGCTGCATCACCAGGATTTCGCTGGCCTCGGTTAATGCCGACAGCCGGTGTGCGCTGATGATCACCGTGCGATCTTGCCCCCAGCTGCGCAGGTTGTGCAGGATCTGGTGTTCGGTACGGCCATCCACCGCCGATAGCGCATCGTCGAGGATCAGGATCTCCGCATCCAGCAGCAGCGCGCGCGCGATGGAGATGCGCTGTTTCTGTCCGCCCGACAGCATCACGCCGCGTTCGCCCACCTCGGTGTCATAGCCCTGCGGCAGCCG
This sequence comes from Serratia sp. CY71090, assembly GCF_052166845.1. Taxonomy (NCBI): domain Bacteria; kingdom Pseudomonadati; phylum Pseudomonadota; class Gammaproteobacteria; order Enterobacterales; family Yersiniaceae; genus Serratia; species Serratia sp. CY71090. The sequence continues at coordinate 582,344 of NZ_JBJNOA010000003.1, forward strand.
CAGAATGTCCTCATGGACGCTGGCCAACCGCGCCGCCTGTTCGATCTGCGCCTGCGTCGCCCCCGGATGGCCCAGTGCGATGTTGTTCGCCACGGTATCGGAGAACAGGAACGGCGTTTGGCTCACCACCGACAGCCGCGAACGCCAGTCGTCGAGTTTGACCTGCGGCAACGGCAGGCCGTGATAGCGGATCTGCCCTTGATCGACGTCGAACTGGCGCTGGATCAGCGACAGCAGCGTCGATTTGCCGGCCCCGGTCGGCCCGCACAGCCCCAGCATTTGCCCTGGTTTCAGTGTCAGCGCCACATCGTGCAGCGCCGGATGCGGGTTTTCCGGGTAGTGGAACGCGCGGATATCCACCTCCAGCACGCCGCGCCCGGCCGGCAACGCCTGCGGGCCATCCTGCACCGCCGGCGCCTCGTCGAGCAGGCTGCGGATGCGGCTGTAGGCTGCGCTGCCGCGCTCGACGATGTTGAACATCCAGGCCAGCGCCAGCATTGGCCAGATCATCAGGCCGAGGTACATCACAAAGCTGGTCAGTTGCCCGAGCGTCAGCGAACCGTTCACCACCATCCAACTGCCGCCGCCGATGGCCAACAGGTTAGACGCGCCGATGGCGATATAAATGGTCGGATCGAAGCGCGCATCCACCCGCGCCACGTGCATGTTCTTGGCCCCGGTCTGCGCCGCGACGTCGGCGAAGCGGTTGGATTGGTGATCTTCCAGCCCGAAGGCCTTGATCATGCGGATGCTGGTCATGCTTTCCTGCGCCTGATCGTTCAGGCTGGAAAACGCCGCCTGCGCCGATTTAAAGCGCTGGTGCAGCTGGTCGCCGTAATATTTGATGGCGATCGCCATCAGCGGCATCGGGATTAACGCCAACACCGTCAGCTGCCAGCTGATTTGGGTGCTCATCACCACCAGCACCACCACCCCCATCACCAGCGAATCCACCAACGTCAGCACGCCTTCACCGGCGGCGAACACCACGCGATCCACATCGTTGGTGGCGCGCGCCATCAGGTCGCCGGTGCGATGACGCAGGTAGAACGCCGGGTTTTGTCGGCTGAGCTGGCGGTAAAAGTTTTCGCGCAGTTCGACCGCCAGCTGGTAGGAAGCGCCGAACAGCAGCACCCGCCACACATAGCGCAGCAGATAAACGACGATCGCGGTGCCGATCATCAGCCCGAGCCAGGCCAACAGCACGCCGGTGGACATCTGTTTTTCGGTGACGCCGTCCACGATGATGCCGACCAGCTTAGGCGGCAACAGTTGCAGGATGGCGATGACGATCAGCAGCACCACCGCCCCGAGGTAGCGGCGCCACTCCCGGCGGAAGTACCAGCCGATTTGTGCAAATAATCTCACGCAGTTTGATTCCAGGATTTTATGGGATTTGTCTCTTTTTCTGCTTCAGCAGAGCAGGATACCACCGTTGAGCCGCCCGTCCGGTTAACTTTTCACTCCGGCACCGGCAGCGCGGTGGTGTATTTGATTTTTTCCATGGCAAAGCTCGAGGTGACGTCAATAAGGCCCGGTACGCCGTTCACCAGGCGCTTATAAAAGCCGTCGTAGCTTTTCATGTCCGCCACTTCGACCTGCATCAGGTAGTCGTACTCTCCTGCCATCCGGTAGAACGCCAGCACCTCGGGCATCTGGCTGGTCAGCTGCACAAACGCCTGATACCACTCGCTGCTGTGCTGCTGGGTCTTGATCAACACGAACGCCGTCAACCCCAGGCCGAGCTTTTCATTATCCAGCAAGGCCACCCGGCCGCGGATATAGCCTTCGTCCTCCAGGCGCTTCAGCCGTTTCCAGCATGGCGTCGAAGTCAAATTGACCGCATCGGCCAGTGCCTGCAGCGACTGGGTGCAATCTTGCTGCAGCATGCACAGCAGCTTACGGTCTGTTTTATCTAACATAGCGGCCACCCGGAGAAAAATTTTCTCCCATTAGGCGATTAAACAGGGAAAATGGCAATCCTTTTTTCCCGCCGACAGGCTATGCTACGCCATAAACCAGCCCCCTATTCTGAGGCCATATCATGACAAACTCTTGGGTAAAATATGCTATCGGTGAAATAGAAGCGGATTTTCAGCGCTCCGCCGATACGCACTTGATTCGCCTGAACCTGCCGGCGTTTCCCGGCATCTGCCTGTACCTGAAAGACGAGAGCACCCACCCGACCGGCAGCCTGAAACACCGCCTGGCGCGCTCGCTGTTCCTTTATGGCCTGTGCAACGGCTGGATCACCGAGAACACCACCATCATCGAGGCCTCTTCCGGCAGCACCGCGGTGTCCGAAGCCTACTTCGCCCGTCTGATCGGCCTGCCGTTCATCGCGGTGATGCCGTCCTGCACCGCGCGCCGCAAGGTGGAGCAGATCGCCTTTTACGGCGGCCGCTGTCACTTCGTCGATCATGCCGCCCAGATCTACGCTGCCTCCGAACAGCTGGCGAAAGAGCTGAACGGCCACTATATGGATCAGTTCACCTACGCCGAGCGCGCCACCGACTGGCGCGGCAACAACAACATCGCCGACAGCATCTTCCGCCAGATGGCGCGCGAACCTTTCCCGGTGCCGAAACACATCGTGATGAGCGCCGGCACCGGCGGCACCTCTGCCACGCTGGGGCGCTACATCCGCTATCAGGGGCACGACACCCAATTGACGGTGGTTGATCCGGAAAACTCGGTGTTCTATGACTGCTTCCACCACGGCGATCGCACCCTGATCGGCAGCTGCGGCAGCCGTATCGAAGGCATCGGCCGCCCGCGCGCCGAGCCATCGTTCATCCCTTCGGTGGTCGACAACATGCTGCGCGTGCCGGATGCCGCCAGCGTCGCCACCATTCACTGGCTGGAAGGCGTGCTGAGCCGCAAGGTTGGCGCCTCTACCGGCACCAACGTTTGGGGTGCGCTGCAGTTGGCGAAGCAGATGCGGGAAAACGGCGAGCAAGGGGCGATCGTCACCCTGCTGTGCGACAGCGGCGAGCGTTATCTGGATACCTATTACAACCCGGATTGGGTCAGCAACAACATCGGCGATCTGCAGCCGTATCTCGCGCAGCTGGCGGATTTGTAACGCCAGGCTTCGGGTAAAAAAAAGCCGGGTAGTCATACCCGGCCGGCTGTAAGGAGAACCTCATTCTTCGGGGGAATAGGTGAGGCAAGGTGAACGCAGCCAATGTTGTAAATAGTGAGCCACCGCCTGTTGTTGGCAATGGCCGATAACCGGTAGCTGCGGCAGCAGGGATTTCAGCTGCGGCAGGGCGTTGCCCATCACCACGCCGTGCCCCACCGCTCCCAGCATCTCTTTGTCGTTCATCGCGTCGCCGAACGCCATGCAGTCGGCCATCGTCAGCCCCAGATGACAGCTCAGCCGCTCCAGCGCCGTGCCTTTGTTGCAACCGAGCGGCAGCACCTCCAGACAGTCGTAGGCGGAAAAGCACAGGTCTGCCTCGTCGCCCAATTGCGCCCGCAGCTGCACCTGCAACGCCAGCAACTCCTCATATGGCGCGACAAAGCACACCTTGCTGTTGCCGAACGCCGGCAGACGGCGCACATCGGCCAGTTGAAAACGAAAACCGCTCAGGTGATGCGCCCGCAGCATCTCTTCCGGCACGGGAAACTCGGTCAGCCAACCTTCGTCGCGGAATACATGCATGCTGGCGCGAGTGCGCCAATGATGATGCAGCACCTCTTCGGCCACCGCCGCCGGCAGGTCGGTGGCGTGCAGCTGTTGGCCACGGTTGTCATATACCCGCGTGCCGTTGCCGGTGATCAGGTACCCCTGCAGCCCCAGTTGCGCCATGATCGGTTGCGCATCGAGGTAGTGGCGCCCGGTGGCGAACGTCACCACCATCTCCCGCTCCACCAGCTGGTTCAGCACCGCCAGCGTTTCCGGGCCAACCCGGTGATCCGGCATCAACAGCGTGCCGTCCATATCGAAAGCTGCCAGGCGATACATAAAGACCTCATGAATGTGAACACGATTACAATCACTGCAGTATGGGATGGCATTTGCGGAAGTAATAGTGAACAATTTGAGAAAACTGTTCCGGATTTCTGCCCATGCGCCTGGTTCACCGCCTCAGCCAATATCAACGCCTGTATCAACAGCTCGGCAGCGCGCCGGTCGCCGTGACCATCGGCGAGCTGGCGGCGATGTTCTACTGCAGCGAACGCCATGCCCGCACGCTGGTGCAGCAGCTGCAGGATCAGGGCTGGCTGAGCTGGCATTCGCAGCCCGGCCGCGGTAAGCGCGCTCGCCTGCACTGCCTGAAAACCCCGGATGAACTGCGCGCGCAGCTACTTCAACAGCTGCTGCAACAGGGCAATCATCAGGGGGCGCTGGAGATGGCGCAGCTCGATCCGCAGCACCTGCAGGATCTGCTCAGCCCGCACCTCGGCGGGCAATGGCAGGCCGGCAGCCCGACGCTGCGCATTCCCTATTACCGCACGCTGGAAGCGCTCGACCCGCTCACGTTGACCGGCCGCGCCGAACAACATCTGGTGTCGACCCTGCACGCCGGACTGACGCGCCTGATGACCGGTAACCCGGAACCGCAGCCCGATCTGGCGCACCATTGGCAGATTAGCGATCGCGGCCTGCGCTGGCGCTTCTTTCTGCGCAGCCAGCTGCGCTGGCACAACGGCGAACCGTTGACCGGCCACCAACTGCTGCAAACGCTGGAAAAACTGCAGCGCCATCCGCGCAGCCAACCGAGCCTGGCCAACGTCGCGCGCATCAGCCTGCCGCATCCGTTGTGTATTCAGTTCGATCTGCACCTGCCGGACTACTGGCTGGCCCACCGGCTGGCGGAGCTGCCTTGCCTGATGACTCACCCGGAGCTGCCGGCCATCGGCGCCGGCCCGTTCAAGCTGACACTGAATGAGCCGCAACTGGTGCGGCTGGAACAGCACGCCGGTTATCATCTGCAGCATCCGTATCTGGATACCATCGAATACTGGATCACCCCCGATTTACCTACCGCCGGCACCTACACCAGTTGCCAGCATCCGGTGCGCATCACCATAGGCCAGCAAGACGATTTAGCGCAGGCCCGGCCGGTGCAGCGCAGCATGAGCCTGGGCTGGTGTTATCTGGCGCTGAACCTGCGCCACGGCGTGCTGAACGAAGCACAGGGGCAAAAGCTGCTGATGCTGATCCAGCAGTCCGGCCTGCTGAGCCATCTGCCGATCCCCAACAGTGTGATCACCCCCAGCCATGAAATGCTGCCCGGCTGGCGCATCCCCCGCCAACAGGTCGAAGAGGATGTCGCCCTGCCCGCCCGGCTGACGCTGCTGTATCGGCCGCCGGTCGAGCTGGAAACGGTGACGGCCGCGCTAAAGCGGTTGCTCGCGCAGCACGGCTGCGAGCTGGAAGTGCGTTACTATGCCGGCAAGCGCTGGCAAAGCGAGGAGCAAATCGCCCAGGCCGATCTGCTGCTGGCGGACAACCTGATCGGCGAAGCGCCGGAGGCGACGCTGGAGAGCTGGCTGCGGCAGGATACGCTGTGGCGCGGCATCCTGACGGAAAGCCGCTGGCATCAGCAACAGGATACGCTGCGGCGGATCCAGCAGCTGCAGGCGCAGCAACCGCGTTTCGCACGGCTGCAGGCCTATTATCAAAAGCTGATGGCCGCCGCCATCATCACGCCGCTGTTTCACTACCAGTATCAGATCAGCGCGCCGCCGCGCATGCATGGCGTCACGCTGACCGCCCACGGCTGGTTCGATTTTTGCCAGGCGTGGCTGCCGCCGCCGGTGGACGACGGAGCGGCCTGAACCGAACCGCCCTGCGTCTGACGGCCCTTTCTGCTACTATTGTCGCCGCAACGCAATTTTTATCCTGCCGCCCGAATGTGTATCGGGAGAGGCCAAAGCCCAAAAAGGTGATTTTATGAAGCGCGCGGTTGTCGTTTTCAGCGGTGGACAAGACTCCACGACCTGCTTAATACAGGCATTGCAACAGTATGACGAAGTTCACTGCGTCACGTTCGATTACGGCCAGCGCCATCGCGCCGAGATTGAAGTGGCTCAAGAGCTGTCGGTAGCCCTCGGCGCCAAGGCGCACAAGGTGCTGGACGTAACGCTGCTCAATGAGCTGGCCGTCAGCAGCCTGACGCGCGACAATATTCCGGTTCCCGCCTACGATCCCAACCAGAAAAATGCGCTGCCGAGCACCTTCGTGCCGGGCCGCAACATCCTGTTCCTGACGCTGGCGGCGATCTACGCCTACCAGGTCGAAGCGGAAGCGGTGATCACCGGCGTGTGTGAAACCGATTTCTCCGGCTACCCGGATTGCCGCGACGAGTTCGTTAAAGCGCTGAACAAGGCGGTGACGCTGGGCATCGCCCGCGATATCCGCTTCGAAACGCCGCTGATGTGGCTGAACAAGGCCGAGACCTGGGCACTGGCGGATTATTACCACCAGCTGGATCGCGTACGCCAGGATACGCTGACCTGCTACAACGGCATCAAGGGTGACGGCTGTGGCGAGTGCGCCGCCTGCAACCTGCGCGCCAATGGCCTGACGCAGTACCGGGCCAACCAGGCGGAAGTGATGGCGGCGTTGAAACAGAAAGCCGGCCTGGCCTGAGGGCAGTGACGGCGGCAGCCTATGCCGCCCGTGAGCTTACTGCGGATTCTCCTTCAGCGTGAGCGCCTCCAGGTGCTCGCGCAATTCTCCTTCGATCGGCAGCGCACGCTGCGTTTTCAGATCGACGCACACGAAAGTCAGCAGCGCGTCTGCCACCGGCGTCCCCGCCGGATCCTGCGTCACCTTTTGGCTCAGTACCCCGCTCTTGCCGTTGAGCTGCACCATCTGGCTGTCGATACGCAGCTTATCCCCCAATACCGCCGGGCTGCGGTAATTGATATTGATGTTCACCACGATGAAAGCGATGTTGTTTTCCGTCATCCAACGGAACCCTGCCTCGTTTTCCAGCCACTCCCAGCGCGCCTCCTCCAGAAACTCCAGATAGCGGGCATTGTTAACGTGCTGGTAGACATCAAGGTGATAACCGCGAACTTTGATAAAGGTTTGCATAGGGAACGATCGCTCCTGCCTGGTGATTACAGAAAGAGGGAGCCGCGCTGGCTCCCTCGCCCGTTTGGTCAACGCGCCAAACTGGTAAGACCTGTAAAATGTAGCAGAGGAGTCACGGCCTCAGCGCCATTTTGCCACGCAGCCGCGACCGGGATCACATTTTCAGCCGGGTGCGGTTCTTCTCAAACAGCGCCGGCCCGATGCCCGGCACCTCCTGCAACTGCTCAACCTGGGTGAACGGCCCGTTCTGTTCGCGATAGCGCACGATGCCTTCCGCCTTCTTCAGGCCGACGCCGCTCAAGGCGGCGGCCAGTTGTTCGGCAGTGGCCTGATTGATGCTGACCGCCGCCTCTTCGGTTGCCTTGGTCATCACCGATTGTCCGCCATGGCTCGCCGGTGTTGAGAGCATCGGCGCCTCGTTTTTTTCCACCGCGGCGGCCGGCCCGGCCAGGCATAACAACAGCGCGGTCAGCGCGGCGTTAACGTGACGACGGTAACCGAAAAACGCTTTTTTCTCTGAATATTGCATGCTGTATCCTCCTTGTGTGTGACAGCACGGCTACCTTGCCGCGGCGGCGAATATTCAGCAATCGACGGATGTCAGATATGGAAAAGGCCGCGAAAGCGGCCTTTGTTTGTTGCACTGCGTTGCAGAAAAATGCGGCGATTACTGAGGCTGTTGCTCAGCGGCGCCCATTTTGATCTTGGCTTCTTTACGCAGGCTCGCCAGCAGCGAATCGAAGGAAACGCCGGTCGCGCCCTCTTCCATCTTGCCGACGAAGGTTTTCATTTCGTCTTCCGGCAGCGTGCCTGGCTTCACCGCATCAAGCGCAATCAGCACCACGTTGTCCTGACGATCCTGCGACATGCCGTACACCGGCTTGCCGTCCTGCGGGCGCGGCAGCGCGAACACGCTCTCCACCAGCTGGCTGTCTTCCGGCGCGCGCGCCATCTTCTGCACGGCGCCAAAGCTCAGGCCGGCGGCTTTCATCGCTTCGTCGCCCTTGCCCTGCTTCAGCTCAACCAGCAGCTTCTCGCCCTGCAGCTTCGCTGCCTGCAGCGCCTTGTTGCGTTTCACCAGTTCCGCCACGCGGTCTTTTACCTGGTCGAACGGTTCGATGCCTTCCGGCTTGTGGCCGCTCACGCGCACCACGAAAGCGCGGTCGCCGTCTACGGTGATCACGTCGGAGTTGCTGCCCGGCGCGCCGTTCTCGCCGATCAGCGAGCCGTCGAAGATCGCCTGCACCACCGGTTTGAAGTTCAGCGCGGCAGGGATGTTGTCGCGGGTGAACCAGTCGCTTTGCGCCGCTTTCACGCCGGCCGCTTCCTCAGCCGAGGCCAAAGATTCGTTGTCGCTGGTCGCCGCTTCGCTCACCTTCTGCTGCAGCGCGTAATAGGCGTCTACCGCTTTCTCCTGCTGCACCTGCTTGGCGATGGCGTCATGCACTTCGCTCAGCGGTTTCAGTTTCTCAGGTTCGATGTCGTTCAAACGCACGATCAGGTAGCCGACGGAGGATTTCACTACGCCAGACAGCTGCCCTTTCTCGGTCAGGTTAGCCTGCTTCAGTTCGTCGGCGGTGGTTTCCGGCTCCAGCCAACCCAGCTCGCCGCCGGTGCGGCGTGAGATGATGTCGGTGGATTTCTCTTTCGCCAGGGTGGCGAAATCGGCGCCCTTCTTCAGCTCGTCCAGCGCCGCGTTGGCTTCCGCCTCGGTTTTCAGCTGGATCACGCTGTAGTTTTTACGCTCCGGCTGGCCGTAGCTGCTCTTGTGCTGGTCGTAGTAAGCGTTGATGTCCTCTTCGCTCACTTTCACCTTGTCCTGCATGGACGCGGCGTCCAGCGGGATATAGCTCACCTTCACCTGCTCCGGGGCGATGAAGCTGTTCTTGTTCTGATCGTAATACGCCTTCAGTTCGTCGTCGCCGGCGCTTTGTTTCGCCTGCAGCGCTTTCAAATCGATGGTCGCCAGGCGCACGTCGCGCTCCTGCAGCACCAGCGCCGCCATGGCTTGCGATTCAGACGGCAGCACGAAACCGGACTCGCCGAAGGCCTGGATCACCTGCTGATTGACCAACTGCTGACGCATCGACTGCGCGAAGTTGTCGGCGGTGTAGCCCATGCGGCCAATCAGATCGAGATATTTGGCGTTATCGAACTGGCCGTTGGTCTGGAAGTAAGGCGCCTTGCGGATGGCGTCCTTGATCTGATCGTCGCTGACCGCTAGGCCCAGCTTCTTGGCATACTGGTCGAGCAGCATGTTGTCGATCAACTGGGACAACACCTGACGGCGCATCTGCTGCATGTAGCCTTCGTTGCCGGCCAGCGCAGAGAACTGGTCACCCAGCTGCTGCTGCATGCGGCTGCGCTCGCTTTGGAAAGCCTGTTCCAGCTGAGCGCGTTCGATCGTCTGACCATTTACTTTCGCAGCATAATCGCCGGAGCCGCCGATCAGGTAGTTACCCACCCCGGTCAGAACGAATGACAGGATGATCAGGGCCAGGATGATTTTGAGCACGACGTGATTGGCAGCCGCGCGTAAATTGTCCATCATAGTGTGACAACACTCCGCTGTGATGTGGATTAACAACCCTTGCGCAGGCGCGTTCCCTGCGACAAAAATAAAAAAAGCGCATCAGTCCGATGCGCCTTGTATCTTACCTTACCAGCACCGCTGCGTCAGGTGATTGTTTATTACAAAACCCTGTTACGCTAAACGGTTAGACGCTAAATCAGTTTACAGCGTCTTTCAGCGCTTTCCCTGCACGGAAGGCAGGTACTTTGGCTGCCGCGATCTTGATCTCTTTACCGGTTTGCGGGTTGCGGCCGGTACGGGCCGAACGTTCACGCACGGTAAAGGAACCGAAACCTACCAGAGCCACGTCATCCCCTGCTTTCAGGGAGTCGGTAACGGAAGCGATTACTGCGTCTAAAGCACGTCCCGCTGCCGCTTTGGAAATATCAGCACCTGCGGCAATCTTGTCGATCAGTTGTGACTTATTCACTCTATCATCCCCTCTAGAATTCTATCGTCGCACCGAAAAATCCCTACGGTTGCGACAGCGCAGCTGTTATATCAATCCCATCGAACCTTGGCAAGCCACCGACTGGGTGACAAAACGCGGGCCGACAGAGATCTAACTTAGCGGTACAAAAAAATACTGGCAAGTCCGAAATGGCTTGCCAGTATAAGTTTTATCAATGGTTTTTGCGATTCGTCACTATTTTGCCGCTACCGGCAGTGCGCCGAAGGCCGGGTTTTGCAACGCAATGTTCAAAACTTCATCGATTCGCTGCACCGGATGAATCTCCAGATCGGCGATAACATTGTCCGGAATCTCTTCCAGATCGCGCTTGTTCTCGTAAGGGATCAGCACGGTTTTGATGCCGCCGCGATGCGCCGCCAGCAGTTTCTCTTTCAGGCCGCCGATCGGCAACACCTGGCCGCGCAGCGTGATCTCGCCGGTCATCGCCACATCGGCGCGTACCGGGTTGCCGGTCAGGCAGGAGACCAGCGCGGTGCACATCGCGATACCGGCGCTCGGGCCATCTTTCGGCGTCGCCCCTTCCGGCACGTGCACGTGGATGTCGCGTTTCTCGTAGAAATCGGCGTTGATGCCCAATTTCTCCGCGCGCGCGCGCACCACGGTCAGCGCCGCCTGAATCGATTCCTGCATCACTTCACCCAGAGAACCGGTGTAGGTCAGCTTGCCTTTGCCCGGCACGCAGGCGGTTTCGATGGTCAGCAAATCGCCGCCCACTTCCGTCCACGCCAGCCCGGTGACTTCGCCCACGCGGTTTTCGGTATCCGCACGGCCGTAATCGACGCGCTGCACGCCCAGGTAATCCTTCAGGTTGTCGCCGTTGATCTCGATGTGCTTGCGCTTCTTGTCCATCAGCAGCGTTTTCACCGCTTTACGGCACAGTTTGGAGATTTCACGCTCCAGGCTGCGCACCCCGGCTTCGCGGGTATAGAAGCGAATAATGCCGATGATGGCGCTGTCGTCGACCGTCAACTCGCCTTTTTTCAGCGCATTGCGCTCGAGCTGCTTCGGCAGCAGGTGCTGTTTGGCGATGTTGAGCTTCTCGTCCTCGGTATAACCCGACAGGCGGATCACTTCCATACGATCCAGCAGCGGCGCAGGAATGTTCATCGAGTTCGAGGTGGCGACAAACATCACGTCGGACAGATCGTAATCCACTTCCAGGTAGTGGTCGTTGAACGCCACGTTCTGTTCCGGATCCAGCACCTCCAGCAGAGCGGAGGCCGGATCGCCGCGCATGTCGGAAGACATCTTGTCGATCTCATCCAGCAGGAACAGCGGGTTCTTCACCCCCACCTTGGCCATCTTCTGGATCAGCTTGCCCGGCATCGAACCGATGTAGGTACGACGGTGACCGCGGATTTCCGCTTCGTCACGCACGCCGCCCAGCGCCATGCGCACGTACTGGCGACCGGTCGCCTTGGCGATCGACTGCCCCAGCGAGGTTTTACCCACGCCCGGCGGCCCCACCAGACACAGGATCGGCCCCTTGATTTTGCTGACGCGGCTCTGTACCGCGAGGTACTCGAGGATGCGATCTTTCACGCGCTCCAGGCCGTAGTGATCGGTATCGAGCACTTCCTGCGCCTTGTTCAGGTCTTTTTTCACCTTGCTGCGCGCATTCCACGGCACCTGCAGCATCCAGTCGATGTAGCCGCGCACCACGGTCGCTTCCGCCGACATCGGCGACATCATCTTCAGCTTTTGCAGTTCCGCTTCGGTTTTTTCGCGCGCCTCTTTCGGCATTTTCGCCGCATCGATCTTGCGCTTCAGCGCTTCGTGCTCGTCCGGCGCGTCGTCCATCTCCCCCAGTTCTTTCTGAATCGCCTTCATCTGCTCATTCAGATAGTACTCGCGCTGACTCTTCTCCATCTGCTTCTTGACGCGGTTACGGATGCGTTTCTCAACCTGCAGCAGGTCGATCTCCGACTCCATCATCGCCATCAGGTATTCCAGACGCTCGGTGATGTCGGACATCTCGAGCACCGACTGCTTGTCGCTGAGTTTCAGCGGCATATGGGCGGCGATGGTGTCCGCCAGGCGCGCGGCGTCGTCGATGCTGTTGAGTGAAGTCAGCACCTCCGGCGGGATTTTTTTGTTCAGTTTGATATAGCCTTCAAACTGATTGATCGCGGTGCGCACCAGCACTTCCTGCTCGCGCTCGTCGATAGCCGGCGACTCAAGGTATTCCGCCTGCGCGGCGAAATGCTCACCGCTGTCGGACAGCGTAGTGATGCGTGCGCGCTGCAGCCCCTCGACCAGCACTTTTACCGTGCCGTCCGGCAGCTTCAGCATCTGCAGGATCGACGCTACGGTGCCGACCGAGAACAAGTCGTTAATGCCAGGTTCATCCGTTGAGGCCTCTTTCTGTGCCACCAGCATGATCTTCTTATCGTGATCCATTGCGGCTTCGAGGCACCGAATCGATTTTTCCCGGCCAACAAATAACGGGATCACCATGTGCGGATAAACCACCACGTCGCGCAATGGCAAAACGGGGATTTCAATGCGTTCGGAACGCTCAGGGTTCATAGAGCTCTCTCTTAGTTTAATTTCCGCCAGGTTGAGGGGGAATCTCATGAGACGCAAGCATCTAACGTTTCATAAAATCTGGTTAATGAGTATATGGGGATGAATCTCTTACATTCAACGGCAAGAATGCAGGAAAAAGAAATGGGGGATGAAATCCCCCATTTTACTGATAACGCGCTGGTTTAACTGGCTAATTATTCGCCAGACGCCTGGGCTTCAGGCTTGCCGTAAATCAGCAGCGGTTTGGATTGGCCGGCGATCACCGACTCGTCGATCACCACTTTGTCTACGCTGTCCATCGACGGCAGATCGTACATGGTGTCGAGCAGCGCGCCTTCCACGATGGAACGCAGGCCGCGGGCACCGGTTTTGCGCGCCATGGCTTTCTTGGCGATGGCGTTCAGCGCTTCGTCGCGGAACTCCAGCTCCACGCCTTCCAGATTGAACAGCGCCTGATACTGCTTGGTCAGGGCGTTCTTCGGCTCTTTCAGGATCTGAATCAGCGCGTCCTCGCTCAGCTCGCTCAGGGTCGCCACCACCGGCAGACGGCCGATGAACTCAGGGATCAGACCAAACTTGATCAAATCTTCCGGTTCGGCCTGCAGCAGCAGTTCGCCTTCGGTAGCCTTCTCGGACTCGCCCTTGACGGTCGCGCCGAAGCCGATGCCGGAGCCGGTGTTGACGCGTTGACCGATCACCTTATCCAGGCCGGCAAATGCGCCGCCGCAGATAAACAGGATCTTGGAAGTATCGACCTGCAGGAATTCCTGTTGCGGATGCTTGCGCCCGCCCTGCGGCGGAACCGCGGCGATGGTGCCTTCAATCAGCTTCAGCAGCGCCTGCTGCACGCCTTCACCCGAGACGTCACGCGTGATCGACGGGTTGTCGGACTTACGGGAAATCTTATCGATTTCATCGATATAAACGATGCCGCGCTGCGCTTTCTGCACGTCATAGTCACATTTTTGCAACAGCTTCTGGATAATATTTTCCACGTCCTCGCCCACGTAACCGGCTTCGGTCAGGGTGGTGGCGTCGGCCATGGTGAACGGCACGTCCAGGAAGCGCGCCAGCGTTTCCGCCAGCAGAGTCTTGCCGCTGCCGGTCGGGCCGATCAGCAAGATGTTGCTCTTGCCCAACTCGATACCGTTGCTGGTATCGCCGTTGCGCAGGCGTTTGTAGTGGTTGTACACCGCAACCGCCAGCACTTTCTTCGCCTGCTCCTGGCCGATGACGTAGTCATCCAGGTGGTGGCGAATTTCGTGTGGCGTCGGCAGCGCACTGCGCTCACGATGCGGGGCAACTTCTTTAATCTCTTCGCGAATAATGTCGTTACACAGATCGACACATTCATCGCAGATATACACTGACGGCCCGGCAATCAGCTTACGCACTTCATGCTGGCTTTTGCCGCAAAAAGAGCAGTACAGCAGCTTTCCTGAACCGTCTTTGCGCTTATCTGTCATCAGTCAAACCTCTTCTTTAGTCTTGTCCCGCAGGAAAATCACGGCGGCAGTGCGCCCAAACTCATATCGGGAACGCCGAGGGACCGCAACAGAACGAGCCCCTGCCCACTCTGATTACTATAGTCCATCGGCGCCGCGTGGTTCTAGCTGCGGTGTGTCAGAATGCCGTCAACCAGGCCGTATTCCACGGCTTCGTCCGCGGTCATAAAGCGATCGCGCTCGGTATCGCGCTCGATCTGCTCCAGCGGCTGGCCGGTATGCTCGGCCATCAGTTCGTTCATGCGCGCTTTCACCTTCAGGATTTCACGCGCGTGGATTTCGATGTCCGTCGCCTGGCCCTGGTAGCCGCCCAGCGGCTGGTGAATCATCACGCGCGAGTTCGGCAAGCAGAAACGTTTGCCTTTGGCGCCCGCGGTCAGCAGGAAGGAGCCCATCGAGCACGCCTGGCCCATACAGATGGTGCTGACGTCCGGCTTGATGAACTTCATGGTGTCGTAAATCGACATGCCCGCGGTAATTACCCCACCCGGCGAGTTGATGTAGAGGTAAATGTCTTTTTCCGGGCTTTCCGCTTCGAGGAACAACATTTGCGCCACGATCAGGTTGGCCATGTGATCTTCCACCTGGCCGGTCAGGAAAATGATGCGCTCTTTCAGCAGGCGGGAATAAATGTCGTAAGAACGCTCCCCGCGTGAAGTCTGCTCTACCACCATCGGCACCAGCGCCATGTTCGGTGCAAATTGATCTCGTTCGCCACTGTATGACATTACCGTCTCCTAATAGAAATTGCCTTGGCGGCCAGGGTGTCACCCTAATACGCCGATTCTACTTGAGAACGGCCATGATGACTATGCTCAAGCATTCGACCCGCGCCGCACGTACCCGACGGTTGTTTTATCCCGCGCACTTTGGCAAACAGCCCCAGAATTATTCTTTACAGATTGGGGGAGCCCGGCGCGATTTCAAGCCCAGAGGCCGATTTTCTCCGCGCGCCGGAAACGATGCCGTTATTCTGACCGTTATCATGCCAGCCAGTTCCCCCAGGCAACAGGGTAAATATAGTGCATATTATCCCGCTTAACCTGAGATTAATCAGCAACGTGGCAAAAAGAAAAGCCCGCAACCTGAGGTTGCGGGCTTTTTCATCGTGCGCCGGTTCGCCAGGCGAAACCGGGGGCGCCGTTCATCGCGCCCGGCACGCCGGCATTACGCCTGTTGAGTCTGGTTCATCAGCTCGCTGAAGGTAGTGGCTTTTTCAGTCACTTTCGCTTTCGCCAGCAGGGCTTCAACCGCTTGCTCTTCCAGAGCCACGTTGCGCATGTTGTTCATCAGCTCTTTGTTTTTGCTGTAGAACTCGATGACTTCGCTCGGATCTTCGTAGGCGGAGGCCATTTCTTCGATCAGCGTCTTCACGCGGTCTTCGTCAGCTTTCAGATCGTTGGTGCTGATCACTTCACCCAGCAGCAGGCCAACCACTACGCGGCGTTTCGCTTGCTCTTCGAACAGTTCACGTGGCAGTTCCAGCGCTTGCTTCTCGTTGCCGCCGAAACGCTGTGCAGCCTGACGACGCAGCACGTCGATTTCGCCGTCGATCAGGGCAGCAGGCACGTCGATTTCGTTCGCGCTCACCAGGCCTTCGATCGCCTGAGACTTGATGCGGTTACGCACGGCGCCTTTCAGCTCGCGCTCCATGTTCTTGCGAACTTCAGTGCGCAGGCCGGCAACGGAACCGTCCGCCACGCCGAAACGCTTGATGAACTCTTCGGTCAGTTCCGGCAGCTCGCGCTCTTCAACTTTCTTCAGCACGATAGCGAATTTGGCCGCTTTGCCCTTCAGGTTTTCCGCGTGGTAGTCTTCCGGGAAGTTCACGTCGATGGAGAACTCTTCGCCCGCTTTGTGACCGACCAGACCTTCTTCGAAGCCTGGGATCATGCGGCCCTGGCCCATTGCCAGCACGAAGTCGGACGCTTTGCCGCCTTCGAACTCCTCACCGTCGATAGAACCAGTGAAGTCAACGGTCACGCGATCTTCAGCTTCCGCCGCGCGATCGGTTTCTTTCCAGGTGGCCTGCTGCTTGCGCAGGGTATCCAGCATCGCGTCGACGTCTTCGTCGTTCACTTCAACTACGGGTTTTTCGACTTCGATGTTTTCCAGGCCTTTCAGCTCAACTTCTGGATACACTTCGAATTCAACGGCGAAAGTGAAGTCTTCACCTTCTTTGTACTCGCCCGGCACGTAGTTTGGTGCGCCAGCCGGATTAATCTTTTCTTTGATGATCGCGTCAACGAAGCTGCGCTGCATCGCTTCGCCCAGCACGTCCTGACGAACAGAGGCGCCGTAACGCTGTTCCACGATGTTCATCGGCACTTTGCCTTTGCGGAAGCCGTCGATACGCACGCTTTTCGCTGCGTTGATCAGCTCTTTCTTCACCGCCTGCTTGATAGTATCAGCCGGTACAGTAATAGAGAGACGGCGCCCAAGGCCTTGAGTGGTTTCTACTGAAACTTGCATCTTGTTACCTCAAAAAAATCACAGTGCTCGGTCAACTCCGTTCCAAGAACCAGGACGGCTACAGATAAGAACCGAGTTCCCTGATGACAGAAGCGTCCCGAAACCATTCCGGAAAAATAAGACGCGACATTATAGCGGCGCATGCGTGGCGAGTCGAGGAAAGCTAGGCGGCGCAGGCGCGCTAAAACTCACACTTTTGCCGATTCGATCGCCCAAAGGCCGCCAAAACAGACCGAACGTTGGCCACATTGCGCGTCGGCCGTGTCGTCGTCAAAAACAGAAACGGCCCGCAGGCCGTTTCAAAATTCGTCAGTAGTAATACCCTAATTCAAGGGCAAAGTTCCACTGATACCTGAAAATTTCCCCCTCAGGCCAGCGTGCCGGCGCCGCGGCACGGCGGCGAGGCCGGCACGGTATCCTGCAGACCTTCCCACTCTTTGAGCGTATAGGTGTGCAGCGCCAGCGCGTGTACGCCGTCCGCCAGCTCCTCCGACAATACGCCGTAGATGGAGCGGTGGCGCGTCAAAAAACGTTCGCCGACGAAGCGATCGCTGACCAATACCACTTTGAAATGGCTTTCTGAACCCGCCGGAACGTTATGACGATAGCTTTCATCAACGACTTCCAGATACGCGGGCTCAAACGCCGCCCTTAACTTTGCTTCTATTTGCTCGCGAATCATAGGATCTCCTTACAACACCGGCAGAGGACCGTGCCCATCTAGTTCAATATTAGCCGGTTTTCCCCCGTTTAGACCATCGCCGGGACAAATTTCTCTTTTCTGCGGTCAAATGATGAGCGCCATCCCCGCCGCTTGGGGGATTATCCGATTGAGCGGGCCAAAAAAGCGTGTTTTTATCAACGGCAGGTAAAAATTTGTCACTCAGGCGCCTTCCGCGCTTCCACCGCACGGCGGCGATGCTATGATGTCGGCAATTTGTTGTCGGCTATCCCGCTCTGATTATTGCTAAATCCATCGAGAATGAGACAGAAAACATGTTAAAGAAACTTTGTCTTCCTTTGCTGGCCGCCCTGCTGCTGGCCGGCTGCGCGACCAGCAGCAACACCCTGAACGTCACGCCGAAAATCGTTCTGCCGCAGCAGGATCCTACCCTGCAGGGCATCACTGTCAGCATCAACGGCGCGGATCAGCGCACCGACCAGGCGCTGGCCAAGGTGAACCGCGACGGCCAGTTGGTCACGCTGACGCCATCGCGCGATCTGCGTTTCCTGCTGCAGGAAGTGCTGGAGAAACAGATGGGCGCACGCGGCTACATGATCGGTGCCGACGGCCCGGTGGCGCTGCAAATCGTCGTCAATAATCTGTACGCGGACGTATCCGAAGGTAACCTGCGCTACAACATCACCACCAAAGCCGACATTTCGATCATCGCCCAAGCGAAGAACGGCAACAAGCAGGTGAAGAATTACCGCTCGACCTATAACGTGCAGGGCGCCTTCACGGCGACCAACGAGAAGATCACCGACGCCGTCAACTCCGTGCTGGGCGACGTGATCGCCGACATGGCTCAGGACACCAGCGTCAACGATTTCATCAAGCAAAACGCGCGTTAATCGCCGCGCCTTGTGCCGCCCGGCGGATCGGGCGGCGCAGACAGGGAACTCATGTCGAAACACTATCTGAACATCTTCACCCAGCGTAACTCCGCCATTCTGCTGCTGCTGGGCTTCGCGTCGGGTCTGCCGCTGGCATTGACCTCCGGCACGCTGCAAGCCTGGATGACCGTCGAAAATATCGATCTGAAAACCATCGGCATCTTCTCGCTGGTGGGCCAGGCCTACGTCTTCAAATTCCTCTGGTCGCCGTTCATGGACCGCTATACCCCGCCGCTTCTCGGGCGGCGGCGCGGTTGGCTGCTGATCAGCCAGCTGTTGCTGGTGGCGGCGATTGTGGCGATGGGCTTTATGCAACCCGCGCAGCACCTATGGTGGCTGGCGGCGTTGGCGGTGCTGGTGGCGTTCTGCTCCGCCTCGCAAGATATCGTGTTCGACGCCTATAAAACCGATCTGCTGAGAGCCGAAGAACGCGGCACGGGCGCGGCGATCTCGGTGCTGGGTTATCGGCTGGCGATGCTGGTTTCCGGCGGCCTGGCGCTGTGGCTGGCGGATCGCTATTTCGGCTGGCAAGCCACCTACTGGCTAATGGCCGGGTTGATGCTGATCGGCGTGGCCGCCACGCTGCTGGCGCCGGAGCCGGATGAAAGCATCCCGGCGCCGCGCACCATGGAACAGGCGGTCGTCGCGCCGCTGCGCGATTTCTTCGGCCGCAACAACGCCTGGCTGATCCTGCTGCTGATCGTGATGTACAAAATGGGCGACGCCTTCGCCGGCAGCCTGAGTACCACCTTCCTGATCCGCGGCGTGGGGTTCGACGCCGGTGAAGTCGGGCTGGTGAACAAAACCCTCGGCCTGTTCGCGACCATCGTCGGCGCCCTGTTCGGCGGCGTGCTGATGCAGCGTCTCAGCCTGTTCCGCGCGCTGATGCTGTTCGGCGTCCTGCAGGCGGTCTCCAATCTCGGGTATTGGATCCTGGCGGTGACCGACAAGAGCCTGCTCACCATGGGCAGCGCCATCTTCCTCGAAAATCTGTGTGGCGGCATGGGCACCGCGGCCTTCGTGGCGCTGCTGATGACGCTGTGCAACCGGTCGTTCTCCGCCACCCAGTTCGCGCTGCTGTCGGCGCTGTCCGCCGTAGGGCGCGTCTATGTCGGCCCGATCGCCGGCTGGTTCGTTGAAGCCCACGGTTGGCCGTTATTCTACCTGTTCTCTATCGCCGCTGCCCTGCCCGGCTTACTGCTGCTCGGTATCTGTCGTCAGACGCTGGAGCACACCCAGCAGCATGGCAATTTTATGCCGCGCACCGAGTTTTCAGAATCTTACCGTTGGGCGCTGCGCTTGCTGACGCTAGGCTGTTCGCTGTTGGGCCTGTGGTTGCTGTTGCTTATCACCAATGCGCTGGATTGGACGCAGGCCCCGCAGTTGGCCGATCGGCTGCTGCAGGTCGGCGCCGCGCTGAGCCTGCTCGGCGTCGCCATGGGCAGTACGTTGGATTACCTCGCCCTGCGCCGCACCCGTTTGGCATAATCTGACCGGCCGGTGATTTCACCGGCCGAAAAAAAAGCGATCCGGGGGTATATTTATTTCGGTAAAAAAAGATAATCGGCGCGGAAATTATTTTTTTATCCGACTGCCGCACTCGGAAATAAAATTAAATTCACCTTTAAGACACAATTATTTTACATTAAATAAACCTTTTCTGCGTATTTCCCCGCCGCGCATTTCTTCGCCAAATTCATCATACCTTTAGTTTTCCTTAACATACGGGCTGCTCGTCACGATTCAGCGTGCCAACGCGTTGTTGTCATTGGTAAATTGTCACGCAGGGTTACATCTGTGACCCCCTTAACAGAAAGTGTCAACAAGCCGCTGACACTCCCTTAAGCATGTTTACAGTACTGCAACCTTCCCGTAAAATGCCCGCACACATGAAACGACAATTGAGCCTTTGTTATTGAGGTCGTTAGATGAGACTTAAGAAATACAATAAAAGTATTGGGATGCTGTCATTAATCGCAGGCACTGTATTGCTCAGTGGCTGCGATATGGTTTTGATGAATCCCAAAGGAGCAATTGGTGTTGAGCAACGGACACTGATTATCACTGCAATCGCATTGATGTTGATCGTAGTGGTGCCAGTTATCTTCATGGCGTTCGCCTTTGCCTGGAAGTATCGCGCTTCCAACAAAGACGCCAAGTACAGTCCGAACTGGGCCCACTCCAACAAGATCGAAGCGGTCGTCTGGACCATTCCTATCATTATCATCGCCATCCTTGGCACCATTACCTGGAAGACCACCCACGAACTCGATCCGTTCAAGCCGATTGTCACCGACAAGAAGCCGATGACGATCGAAGTGGTGTCGCTCGACTGGAAATGGCTGTTCATCTACCCGGAACAAGGCATTGCGACCGTTAATGAGCTGGCTTTCCCGAAAGATGTTCCAGTCGAATTCAAGATCACCTCTAACTCGGTAATGAACTCGTTCTTTATCCCGCAGTTGGGTGGACAGATTTATGCGATGGCCGGCATGCAGACCAAACTGCACCTGATCGGCAACGAAGCCGGTGCCTACAAAGGCATCTCCAGCAGCTACAGCGGCGCAGGCTTCTCCGGTATGAAATTCACCGCGATCGTTACCCCGACCGAAGGCGACTTCGATCAGTGGGTGGCCAAGGTGAAGGCATCGTCTAAAAACCTGAACACCACCGACGACTTTAACAAACTGGCAGAGCCGAGTGAAAACAACCCGGTTGAGTACTTTGCCGCTGTCAAACCGAATTTGTTCAAAGAAACAATTGCCAAATTCATGGGCGACATGGATATGCACAAGGGCGCTGGCGCGCACGAAGGCATGGACATGAGCCAAGGTATGGACATGGGTGAACATGCTGCTCACGCCGGAGCCGAGGAATAACTGATGTTGGGAAAATTAACACTTGATGCGGTTCCGTACCACGAACCGATCATCATGGTCACCGTAGCCGCAATTATTGTCGGGGGCCTGGCAGTGCTGGCGCTGCTGACGTATTTCGGTAAATGGAAGTGGCTGTGGAGCGAATGGCTGACTTCGGTCGACCATAAAAAAATTGGTATCATGTACATCATCGTGGCGATGGTCATGCTGCTGCGCGGCTTTGCCGACGCCATCATGATGCGTAGCCAGCAGGCGTTGGCGTCCGCCGGTGAAGCCGGGTTCCTGCCGCCGCACCACTACGACCAGATCTTCACCGCGCACGGCGTCATCATGATCTTCTTCATGGCGATGCCTTTCGTGGTTGGCCTGATGAACGTCGTGGTGCCGCTGCAAATCGGTGCGCGCGACGTCGCCTTCCCGTTCCTGAACTCCCTGAGCTTCTGGTTCTTCGTGGTGGGCGTGGTGCTGATCAACATCTCCCTGGGGGTCGGTGAGTTCGCTCAGACCGGTTGGCTGGCGTATCCGCCGCTGTCGGGTAAAGAGTACAGTCCTGGCGTCGGGGTCGATTACTGGATCTGGAGTCTGCAGATTTCCGGTCTGGGTACCCTGCTGACCGGCGTGAACTTCTTCGCCACCATTCTGAAGATGCGTGCCCCTGGCATGCCTATGATGAAGATGCCGGTGTTCACCTGGGCGGCGCTGTGCACCAACGTCCTGATCATCGTTTCTTTCCCAATTCTGACCGTCACCATCGCGCTGCTGACCCTGGATCGCTATCTGGGCACCCATTTCTTCACCAATGATATGGGCGGCAACATGATGATGTACATCAACCTGATTTGGGCCTGGGGTCACCCAGAGGTGTACATTCTGGTTCTGCCGGTGTTCGGCGTATTCTCCGAAGTCACCGCGACCTTCTCCAGAAAACGCCTGTTCGGCTATACCTCACTGGTATGGGCAACCATCGCGATCACCGTTCTGTCGTTCATCGTCTGGCTGCACCACTTCTTCACCATGGGGTCCGGCGCGAACGTTAACGCCTTCTTCGGTATCGCCACCATGATCATTTCCATCCCGACCGGGGTGAAAATCTTCAACTGGCTGTTCACCATGTATCAGGGCCGCATCAAGCTCAACTCCGCAATGCTGTGGACCGTTGGCTTCATCATCACCTTCTCCGTGGGTGGTATGACCGGCGTTCTGCTGGCGGTGCCGGGCGCGAACTTCGTGCTGCACAACAGCCTGTTCCTGATCGCACACTTCCACAACGTCATCATCGGCGGCGTGGTGTTCGGTTGCTTCGCGGGCCTGACCTACTGGTTCCCGAAATCCTTCGGCTTCACGCTGAACGAAAAATGGGGCATCCGCGCGTTCTGGTTCTGGATCATCGGCTTCTTCACCGCCTTCATGCCGCTGTACGCATTGGGCTTTATGGGCATGACCCGTCGTATCAGCCAGAACATCAACCCTGAGTTCCACCCTCTGCTGCTGGTTGCAGCCGGCGGTGCGGCGTTGATCGCCTGCGGCATCCTGTGCCAGCTGACCCAGATCTTCGTCAGTATCCGTGACCGCGAACAAAACCGCGATCTGACCGGTGACCCATGGGGTGCTCGTACTCTGGAGTGGTCAACCTCGTCTCCACCGCCGTTCTATAACTTTGCCGTAGTGCCGCAGATTCATGACCGCGATGAATTCTGGGACATGAAAGAAAAAGGCGAAGCTTATAAGAAACCGGCTAAATACGAACCGATTCATATGCCTAAGAACACCGGCGCCGGCGTTATCATCGCCTTCTTCAGCCTGGTATTCGGTTTCGCAATGATTTGGGAAATCTGGTGGATGGCTCTGGCCGGCTTCATCGGTATGATCGTTGTCTGGATCGGCAAGAGCTTCGATCACGATGTTGACTACTATGTGCAGGTTGATGAAATCGAGCGCATTGAGAACCAACACTACGAACAAATCCGTAAAGCAGGCGTGAACCATGTCAACTGAAACTCTGACCAATCATAACGCAGCCCATGCAGAGCATGGGCACCACGACGCGGGAGAGACCAAAGTCTTCGGATTCTGGATCTACCTGATGAGCGACTGTATTTTGTTTGCGAGCTTGTTCGCGACTTATGCAGTCCTGGTGAACGGGACCGCTGGCGGTCCCTCAGGCAAAGACATCTTCGACCTGAAGTTTGTCCTGGTCGAAACCTTCCTGCTGTTGTTCAGCTCCATCACCTACGGCATGGCGATGATCGCCATGAACAAGGGTAAAGTTGGCGGTGTAAACACCTGGTTGTTCCTGACCTTCCTGTTTGGTCTGGGCTTCGTGGCGATGGAAATCTATGAATTCCATCACCTGATCGCCGAAGGCTTCGGGCCGGATCGCAGCGCGTTCCTGTCCAGCTTCTTCGCGCTGGTCGGCACCCACGGTCTGCACGTGACTTCCGGCCTGATTTGGATCATCGTGCTGATGATTCAGGTGAGCAAGTTCGGCCTGACCGCGACCAACAAAACCCGTCTGATGTGCCTGAGCCTGTTCTGGCACTTCCTGGACGTGGTCTGGATCTGCGTATTTACCGTTGTCTACCTGCTGGGGGTTATGTAATGAGCCATTCATCCCATGAAACCTCTCACGGCGGCGCAAGCCACGGCAGCGTGAAGTCATACCTGATCGGCTTTATCCTGTCGATCATCCTGACGGTAATTCCATTTGCGATGGTAATGAACGGCACTGCCTCTCATTCCACCATCCTGGCGGTTGTTGTCGGTATGGCGGTTATCCAGGTGATTGTTCACCTGGTTTACTTCCTGCACATGAACACCTCATCGGAAGAGCGCTGGAACCTGGTGGCATTGCTGTTCACCGCTATGATCATCGGTATCGTTGTTGTAGGTTCACTCTGGATTATGTACAACCTCAACATCAATATGATGGTCGATTAAGAGCTGAGCTGCACGTGATGATTAAGCAATACCTGCAAGTCACTAAACCAGGAATTATTTTCGGCAATTTAATTTCTGTCGTTGGGGGATTCCTGCTCGCTTCCAAAGGGAGCATCGACTATCCCCTGTTTCTCGCCACCCTGGTGGGTGTCTCGTTGGTGGTCGCGTCGGGCTGTGTGTTTAACAACTACATCGACCGCGATATCGACAAGAAAATGGAGAGAACGAAGAATCGGGTGCTGGTAAAAGGCCTGATCGCGCCGAGTGTCACCCTGGTTTATGCGACCGTGTTGGGTATTGCGGGCTTCGCGTTGCTGTATATCGCGGCCAACCCGCTGGCCATGTGGCTGGCGGTGATGGGCTTCGTGGTTTATGTCGGCGTTTACAGCCTGTACATGAAACGTCATTCGGTCTACGGCACGCTGATCGGCAGCTTGTCGGGCGCCGCGCCGCCGGTTATCGGCTACTGCGCGGTCACCAACGAGTTCGACGCCGGCGCGTTGATCCTGCTGGCTATCTTTAGCCTGTGGCAGATGCCGCATTCTTATGCGATCGCTATCTTCCGCTTTAAAGATTACCAGGCGGCCAACATTCCGGTGCTACCGGTGGTGAAAGGCATTTCCGTCGCCAAGAACCACATCACGGTCTACATCCTGGCATTTATGATCGCCACGCTGATGCTGACCCTGGTGGGCTACGCCGGCTACAAATACCTGATCGTCGCTGCGGCGGTGAGCGTATGGTGGCTGGGCATGGCGCTGCGCGGTTATAAAACCGAAAACGACAGCGTCTGGGCGCGTAAACTGTTCGTGTTCTCCATCGTCGCCATCACCTCGCTGAGCGTGATGATGTCGATCGACTTCAGCGCCACGGCGGCGCCTGAAGCGCTGGTGACCTACGTTTGGTAAGCCAAATCATCTGTCAATGGGCCGCGTATGCGGCCCATTTTATTTGTCACGCCGAAAAGCGGCCAAACTGTAATATCTGTTAAACAACATTCGATTTACCCCCCCTGCCCCGCACACTAAAATGACGCAGCTTTACAGAAATCATGCCATCAGGCGCTGTCGCAACGTCTGATGGCATGGTTTTTACCGAGGTTTGATGTGAACGATAATTCAATGACCCCGCAGGAGCGCCGCGCCACCTGGGGATTGGGCACCGTATTCTCCCTACGCATGCTCGGCATGTTTATGGTATTGCCGGTGTTGACCACCTACGGCATGGCGCTCAACGGCGCCAGCGAAGCGCTGATCGGCATCGCCATCGGCATCTACGGCCTGGCGCAGGCGGTGTTTCAGATCCCGTTCGGCCTGGTGTCCGATCGCATCGGCCGTAAGCCGCTGATCGTCGGCGGCCTGCTGATCTTTGCCCTCGGCAGCGTGATCGCCGCCGCGACCGACTCTATCTGGGGTGTGATCCTCGGCCGCGCGTTGCAAGGCTCCGGCGCGATCGCCGCCGCGGTCATGGCGCTGCTCTCCGATCTGACCCGCGAGCAGAACCGCACCAAAGCGATGGCGTTCATCGGCGTCAGCTTCGGCATCACCTTCGCCATCGCCATGGTGTTGGGCCCTATAATTACCCACGCCTTCGGCCTGCATGCGCTGTTCTGGATGATCGCCGTGCTGGCGCTGGCCGGGATCGCCATCACATTGGCGGTGGTACCTTCCGCCGATACTCACCTGTTGAACCGCGAATCCAGCATTGTGCGCGGCAGTTTCCGCAAAGTGCTGAGCAACTCGCGCCTGTTGAAACTCAACTTCGGCATCATGTGTCTGCATATCCTGCTGATGTCGAGCTTCGTGGCGCTGCCGCTGGCGATGGAGAAAGCCGGGCTGGCGGCCAGCGAACACTGGATCGTCTACCTGGTGACCATGCTGGTGTCGTTCGCTGCCGTGGTGCCTTTCATCATCTATGCCGAAAAATATCGCCGCATGAAGCAGGTGTTTATGGGCTGCGTGGCGGTGCTGTTTTGCGCCGAAGTGCTGCTGTGGCTCTCCGGCGCGCACCTGTGGGGCATCATCGCCGGCGTGCAGCTGTTCTTCATGGCCTTCAACGTGATGGAAGCCATTCTGCCTTCGCTGATCAGCAAAGAATCACCGGCCGGCTATAAGGGCACCGCGATGGGGGTCTACTCCACCAGCCAGTTTATCGGCGTGGCGATCGGCGGCAGCCTCGGCGGCTGGCTGTACGGTTTGCAGGGGGCAGGCTTGGTGTTTATCGCCGGCGCGGTATTGGCCGCCGTTTGGTTCCTGGTCAGCAGCACCATGAAAGAGCCGCCGTATGTCAGCAGCCTGCGCATTACGCTGTCTGAACTGGCGGTGAAGGATTCGGCGCTGGAAAGCCGCCTGAGGGCGCAGCCCGGCGTGGCCGAGGCGATCGTGGTGCCGGAAGAGCGCAGCGCCTACGTCAAGGTGGACACCAAGCAGACCAATCGCGGTCAGTTGGAAGCGCTGGTCAATTCGCTGTAAAGAAACGGGGCCGGCAATGCCGGCCCCGTCGAGATTAATCGCGGAAGTTCTTGAACTGGAACGGCTGCCCCAGATCGCCGCCGCGCACCAACGCCATCACGCTCTGCAAATCGTCGCGTGACTTGCCGGTCACCCGCACTTCTTCGCCCTGGATCTGCGCCTGCACCTTCAGCTTGCTGTCTTTGATCAGCTTGACGATTTTCTTCGCTACAGAGGTTTCAATCCCCTGCTTCAGCTTGGCTTCCACGCTGTAGGTTTTACCGCTGTGGGTAAACTCTTCCGGGATCTCCAGCGCGGCGCCGTCGATGCTGCGCTTGCTCAGCTTTTCGCGCAGAATGTCGAGCAACTGCTGCACCTGGAAATCAGACTCGGTGGCAACCTTGATGCTTTGGTTTTTCTCGTTTAACTCAAAGCTGGCCGGCACGTTGCGAAAATCCCAGCGGGTGCCGAGATCGCGGGTGGCGTTCTCAACGGCGTTACGCACTTCCTGCATATCAATTTCGGAAACGATGTCGAAAGATGGCATACTTCTTCCTCCTGAATGAGTGCCTAATAGCTTAGGCGATTTTGATGCCGAGCATGATAACCGCTTTGCCGCCTCAGACAAAATCTGCTGAACGCACGCAGGGATAGCGCTTCAGGCTGCCATAAAGCCTATAGTTAGATCACGGTAATTGAGCGGTATTCCCGTGTTTCCAAGGAGACTGAATGAAAATAACCATTCTTGGTTGCGGCGCGCTCGGACAACTGTGGCTCTCCCGGCTGTATCAGCAGGGCCACGATGTACAGGGATGGCTAAGAGTGCCGCAGCCTTTTTGCGCCGTGAACGTGATAGAGCCGGAAGGCGTCTCGTTTAATCGCAATTTGCCCACCAACGATCCGGAGCACCTCGCGCAGAGCGAGCTGCTGCTGGTGACGCTGAAAGCCTGGCAGGTATCCAGCGCGGTCGGCGCGCTGTTGCCGAAGCTGAACCCCCGCTGCGCCATCTTGCTGCTGCACAACGGCATGGGCACTCAGGAGGAGCTGCCGCCGAACGGCCAGCCCATCTTGCAGGGCACCACCACCCACGCCGCGCGCCACGAAGGCAGCACCATTATCCACGTCGCCACCGGCATCACCCACATCGGCCCCACCTCACCGGCCGCCCAGCACTTCAGCCACCTGGCGGAAGTGCTGCATCAGGCGCTGCCCGACGTCGCCTGGCACAACAACATCGCCTCGGCCAACTGGCGCAAGCTGGCGGTCAACTGCGTGATCAACCCGCTGACGGCGCTGTACGGCTGCCGCAACGGCGATCTGCAGCGCTACCCGGAGCAGATCGAAACGCTGTGTCGTGAAGTCGCCAGCGTGATGGCGATGGAGGGCTACCACACCTCCTGCGAAGGCCTGATGCAATATGTGATGGACGTGATCCACAGCACCGCCGACAACGTTTCGTCGATGCTGCAGGATATCCGCAGCCAGCGGCATACCGAGATCGACTACATCACCGGCTACCTGCTGCGCCGTGCGCGCAGTCACGGCCTCACGCTGCCGGAGAATGCGCGGCTGTTTGAATTGATTAAACGAAAGGAAAATGAATATGAGCGTATCGGCGCTGGTTTGCCTGGCACCTGGTAGCGAAGAAACCGAAGCCGTCACCACCATCGATCTGCTGGTGCGGGCGGGCGTTAAAGTCACTACCGCCAGCGTCGCCGGTGACGGCGAGCTGACTATCGTTTGTTCGCGCGGCGTCAAGCTGCTGGCCGACGCGCCGCTGGTGGCGATCGTCGATGAGCCTTTCGACGCCATCGTGCTGCCCGGCGGCCTGAAAGGCGCAGAATGCTTCCGCGACAGCCCGTTGCTGGTGGAAAAAGTGCGGCAGATGCACCTGCAGGGGAATATCGTCGCCGCCATCTGTGCGGCGCCGGCGTTGGTGCTGCAGCACCACGATCTGTTCCCGGTCGGCAACATGACCGGTTTCCCGGGCCTGAAAGACCAGATACCGGCGGATAAATGGATGGAACGCCGCGTGGTGTATGACGCGCGCGTCAACCTGCTCACCAGCCAGGGGCCGGGCACCGCGATGGAGTTTGCGCTGAAGCTGATCGATCTGCTGCTCGGCAAGGCCAAAGCGGCGGAGATCGCCGCGCAGCTGGTGCTGATCCCTGGGATGTACGATTTCCGCGACTGAGCGGCTTGCCGATAAAAAAAGGGCTGAACACCAGTTCAGCCCCTCTCGTTTACGCCGCTGCCCGCGTTACGGGCGATAAACCTTCACGTTGCTGAAGCCCTGCTCCAGCAGGTACAGCGCCTGCAGGCGGCTCATTACGCCGCGCTCGCAGTACAGCAGATAGGTTTTGCTCTGATCCAAATCGCCGAACTGGGTGCTCAGCTTGTAGAACGGCAACGCTTTCACTTCAACCTGTTCCAGCTGCAGCGGCTTCTCTTCCTGCTCGTCGTTGGAGCGGATATCCAGGATCACCTCGTCGGCGCCGAAGGCCGCAACGGTTTCCACTTCGGTCACCTGCTCCTGCGCCTGCTCGGCGATGGAGCGAATATCGACGTTCTTCGCTTCGCTCACCACCCGATCGAGAATGCTGAAATCGAAGTGGCTCTCTTCCTCTTCGATCTTGGCCTTGACGGCTTTCACCGTCGGGCTCTTCGAAATCACGCCGCAATATTCCGGCATGGTTTTGGCGAAGTCTTCGGTGCCGATTTCGCGCGCCAGCTTGATGATGTGCTCTTTATCGTGCGAAATCAGCGGACGCAGGATCAGCGTATCGGACGCATTGTCGATCAAGCGCAGGTTGGTCAGCGTCTGGCTGGACACCTGCCCCAGCGCCTCACCGGTTACCAGCGCCTGCACGCCGTAGCGTTCGGCCACTTGCGAAGCGGCACGCACCATCATGCGCTTGAGCACCACGCCCATCTGGCCGTCGTCGACCTTCTCCAGGATCTCGCCCACCACCGGCTCGAAGTCGATGGCGACGAAGCGCACCTTGTGCGAGCTGGCGAAACGGTTCCACAGGTAGTGCGCCACCTGCTTCACGCCAATCTCATGCGCGGCGCCGCCCAGGTTGAAGAAGCAGAAGTGCACGCGGCAGCCGCGGCGCATCAGCATATAGCTGGACACGCCCGAGTCGAAACCGCCGGAAATCAGCGACATCACGTCTTCCTGGGTGCCGACCGGGTAACCGCCGATGCCTTCGAGGCGGCGTTTGACCAGCATCAGCTTGTCGTCTTCAATCTCGAGGTTTACCGTGACCTGCGGGCGGGTCAGGTTAACGCGCGCGCTCTCGATATGCTGGTTCAGGCCGCCGCCGACGTAACGCTCCACGTCCTGCGAATTGAACGCCTGCTTGCCGCGACGCTTGACGCGCACGCAGAAGGTTTTGCCTTCCAGCTGGGCGCGGTAGGCTTCCAGCGTCTGCTCGAAGATGTGGTGGATGTCGGTATAAGCGCGATCTTCCACTTCCAGAATATGGTGGATGCCGGGAATGCGCGTCAGCGCGTCGGCGATGATCGGCCGCTGGTTTTCATCTTTGGCGCGAACTTCGATATGATCCCAGTGACGGACGACCGCCAGCGTTTCATCATACTGCTTCAGGACGTTGCGAATATTGGTCGAGAGAATCTTGATAAAGCGCAAGCGCACAGATTGGCTCTTGATGGTGATTTCCGGGAACAATTTAATGATAAACTTCATGGCGGTCTTTGTTGTCAGATAAGAATTACGGCGCGGAGTATATCACCATATCGCCGCGCTCTGCGCACAAAACCACACATGAGCGCCATGATTTGCTAATCAAGATCCGCTAGGATAGGCTCTGGCGCCACGGTTCACATGATGACGTAAAAAGAAAATTATGCCGAAAAAACCAGCACAATCAGCCAGTACAGAGCAAACAGCCAGCTTTGAAAGCGCCCTCGGCGAGCTGGAAAGCATCGTGACGCGTCTGGAGTCGGGCGAACTGCCGCTGGAAGACGCGCTGAACGAATTCGAACGCGGCGTGCAGCTGGCGCGCCAAGGCCAGCAGAAACTGCAACAGGCGGAACAGCGTGTGCAGATACTTCTTAACGACAGCGCCGACGATGCGGCGCTGGCGCCTTTCACACCGGATGCCGAGTAACCGACATGTCTGAGATCGCACCATCGGCCGCTTTTGCCGATCAACTGCAGATTTTCCGCCAGCGGGCCGATCGCGCGCTGCTGGACTTCATCGCCCCGCTGCCGTTCAACGACGGCAACATGGTGGCGGCGATGCGTCACGGCGCCTTGCTGGGCGGCAAGCGCCTGCGTCCGTTCCTGGTGTACACCACCGGCCAGATGTTCGGCGTGTCGCTGAGCAACCTGGACGCGCCGGCGGCGGCGGTGGAATGCATACACGCCTACTCGCTGATCCATGACGATCTGCCGGCGATGGACGACGACGATCTGCGCCGTGGCCAGCCGACCTGTCACATTAAATTCGGCGAAGCCAACGCGATCCTGGCCGGCGATGCGCTGCAAACGCTGGCGTTTTCGATCCTGGCCGATGCCGAGATGCCCGACGTGGCGCTGCGCGATCGGCTGGCGATGGTCTCCGAACTGGCGACCGCCAGCGGCGTCGCCGGCATGTGCGGCGGCCAATCGCTGGATCTGGAAGCTGAAGGCAAGCGCGTTGATCTGCAGGCGCTGGAACAGATCCACCGCCACAAAACCGGCGCGCTGATCCGCGCGGCGGTGCGCCTGGGCGCGCTGAGCGCCGGCGAAGCCGGGCGAGCGGCGCTGCCGCAGCTGGATCGTTACGCCGCCGCGGTTGGCCTGGCGTTCCAGGTGCAGGATGACATTTTGGACGTTGTCGGCGAGACTGAAAAGATCGGCAAGCGCCAGGGCGCGGACCAACAACACGGAAAGAGTACCTACCCGGCGTTGCTCGGGCTTGACAGCGCGAAAGCAAAAGCGTGGGATCTCTATCAGGAAGCATTAGCTGCATTAGACACTTTGGCAGCGCAATCTTATAACACAGCGCCATTGCGAGCGTTAGCCAGCTTCATTATTGAACGCGACAATTAACGTGTGACGTTAACTCCTCTGATATGAGTATCGAATGAGTCTTGATATAGCCAAATACCCAACCCTGGCGCTAGCGGAAAACCCCGAGGAACTCCGCTCACTGCCCAAAGAGAGCTTGCCGAAGCTGTGCGATGAGCTGCGGCAATACCTGCTGAACAGCGTCAGTCGTTCCAGCGGCCACTTTGCCTCCGGGCTGGGTACCGTCGAACTGACGGTGGCGTTGCATTTCGTCTACAACACGCCGTTCGATCATCTGGTGTGGGACGTCGGCCACCAGGCCTACCCGCACAAAATTCTGACCGGCCGCCGCGACCGGATCGCCACTATCCGGCAAAAGAACGGCTTGCACCCCTTCCCGTGGCGCGCCGAAAGCGAATACGACGTGCTGTCAGTCGGCCATTCGTCGACCTCGATCAGCGCCGGCCTCGGCATGGCGGTGGCGGCAGAGCGTGAAGGCAAGGGCCGCCGCACGGTGTGCGTGATCGGCGACGGCGCCATCACCGCCGGCATGGCGTTCGAAGCGATGAACCACGCCGGCGATATCAATCCGGACATGCTGGTGGTGCTGAACGACAACGAGATGTCGATCTCGGAAAACGTCGGCGCGCTGAACAACCATCTGGCTCAGCTACTGTCCGGCAAGCTTTACTCCACCCTGCGCGAAGGCGGCAAGAAAGTGCTGGCCGGCGTGCCGCCGATCAAGGAGCTGGTGAAACGCACCGAAGAGCACCTGAAAGGCATGGTGGTGCCAGGCACGCTGTTCGAAGAGCTGGGCTTCAACTACATCGGCCCGGTAGACGGCCACGACGTGCAGGGGCTGGTCGCCACGTTGAAAAACATGCGCGATCTGAAAGGCCCGCAGCTGTTGCACATCATGACCAAGAAAGGCCGCGGTTACGCGCCGGCGGAGAAGGACCCAATTAGCTTCCACGCGGTGCCGAAGTTCGATCCCGCCAGCGGCACGCTGCCGAAAAGCGCCGGCGGTCTGCCGACCTATTCGAAAATCTTCGGCGACTGGCTGTGTGAAACCGCCGCCAAAGACAGCTCACTGATGGCGATCACGCCGGCGATGCGCGAAGGCTCCGGCATGGTGCAGTTCTCTCGCGACTATCCGCAGCAATATTTCGATGTGGCGATCGCCGAACAGCACGCGGTCACCTTCGCCGCTGGGCTGGCGATCGGCGGCTACAAGCCGGTGGTGGCGATCTATTCCACCTTCCTGCAACGCGCCTACGACCAGCTGATCCACGACGTGGCGATCCAAAACCTGCCGGTGATGTTCGCCATCGATCGCGGCGGCATCGTCGGCGCCGATGGCCAGACCCACCAGGGGGCGTTCGATCTGTCGTTCATGCGCTGCATCCCGACCATGGTGATCATGACGCCGAGCGACGAAAACGAATGCCGCCAGATGCTGTATACCGGCTATCACTATAACGACGGCCCGAGCGCCGTGCGCTATCCGCGCGGCACCGGCACCGGCGCGGCGCTGGAGCCGCTCAGCCTGCTGCCGATCGGCAAAGGCGTGGTGCGTCGCCAGGGGGAAAAGATCGCCATTCTCAACTTCGGCACCCTGCTGCCGGAGGCCGCGCAAGCGGCGGAAGCGCTCAACGCCACGCTGGTCGACATGCGCTTCGTCAAGCCGCTGGACGAGCAGCTGGTGCTCGAACTGGCCGCCAGCCATGAAACGCTGGTCACGCTGGAAGAGAACGCCATCATGGGCGGCGCCGGCAGCGGCGTCAACGAACTGCTGATGGCCAAACGCCGTCCGGTGCCGGTGCTGAACCTCGGCCTGCCGGACAGCTTCGTCTCACAGGGCAGCCAGGAAGAACTGCGTGCCGATCTGGGGCTGGACGCCGCCGGCATTCAGCGCCAAATCGAAACCTGGCTGGCGCAGTAATCGCCGCCCGCGCCTGATAAAACGCCTCCGCTTTCGGGGGCGTTTTCGTTTCCGCCCTCCGGGATCCGCGCTACAGTTACTGTCTGAGCTGTGAATGGGAGGCAAACATGAAGTACCTGAAACTGGGCAACACCGATCTGAACGTCTCACGCATCTGCCTGGGTTGCATGACCTATGGCGAACCGAACCGCGGCAATCACGCCTGGACGCTGCCGGAAGAGAGCAGCCGCCCGCTGCTGAAACAGGCGCTGGAAGCCGGCATCAACTTTTTCGACACCGCCAACAGCTATTCCGACGGCAGCAGCGAGGAGATCCTCGGCCGGGCGCTGCGCGACTATGCACGCCGCGAGGACGTCGTTATCGCCACCAAGGTCTATTTCCCGCTGAGCAACCTGGAGCGCGGTTTGTCGCGCGCCAAGATCATGCAGTCCATCGACGACAGCCTGCGCCGTCTCGGCACCGACTATGTCGATTTGCTGCAAATCCATCGCTGGGATTACGAAACGCCGCTGGAAGAGACGCTGGAAGCGCTGCACGACGTGGTGAAAGCCGGTAAGGCGCGTTATATCGGCGCCTCTTCCATGTACGCCTGGCAGTTCGCCAAGGCGCTGTATACCGCCGATCTGCACGGCTGGACGCGCTTCGTCAGCATGCAGGATCAATACAACCTGATCCAGCGCGAAGAAGAGCGCGAGATGCACCCGCTGTGCGCCGCCGAAGGCATCGCCGTACTGCCGTGGAGCCCGCTGGCGCGCGGCCGCCTGACCCGCCCCTGGGGCGAAACCACCGCGCGGTTGGTCTCCGACCAGTTCGGCAAAAGCCTGTACGAGGAAACTGAAGGCATCGACGCCATCATCGCCGAGCGCGTCGCCAGCCTCGCCGAAGAACGCGGCGTTTCACGCGCGCAGATCGCGCTGGCCTGGCTGCTGAACAAACCGGCGGTCAGCGCGCCGATCGTCGGCGCGTCACGCAGTGAGCAGTTGGATGACGCCATCGCCGCGGTCGATTTGAGTTTGTCGCCGCAAGAGGTGGCGGAACTGGAGACGGCTTACGTGCCGCATCGGGTGACGGGGTTTGAATAAGAGAAGCGGGCGCGAAACGCCGCGCCCGGCGGTCAGAACAGCCCGATCGGCCAGTGGTGGCCAATCAGGTAGATGATGCCCGCAGACAGCACGCCGGCGATGATATCGTCGACCATAATGCCCATGCCGCCATGCACGTTGCGGTCGAACCAACGGATCGGCCACGGCTTCCACATATCCAGAATGCGGAAGATGACGAAACCGGCGGCGACCCAGCGCCAGTCGTTGACCGGCAGCGCCATCAGCGTGATCCACATGCCGACGAACTCATCCCAGACGATGCTGCCGTGATCGTGCACCTTCATGTCTTTTGCCGTGCGGTGGCAAATATAGACGCCGATGCAAATGCTGAACATCACCGTCAGCGAGTAGAGCTGCCACGGCAGTTGGATCAGCAGCAGCCAGAACGGGATCGCCGCCAGCGATCCCATGGTACCCGGCATCACCGGCGACAAACCGCTGCCAAAACCGGTGGCCAGCAGGTGCCACGGATTGCTCATCCGCAGCCGGCGCTTGGCTTCATCCATGGTTGCCCGGCTCCGCATTGAAATGGTCGAACCCGACCCAGTCCAGCTCCACCGCCTCGTCGTTGCGATAATAGCGGATGCCTTCAGACAGCGGACCAATCTGACCGATACAGGTGTAGTCGGCCCCGAGGTGGCTCAGCGCCACTTCCAACGCGCCGCGGTTGATTTCCGGCACGGTGAAACACAGCTCGTAATCTTCGCCGCCCGCCAGCGCCCAACGCAGCGCCTGCTCGGCATCCGCGTGGCTGCTCAGCGCCTGCGACATCGGCAGCTCGTCCAGCACGATGCGTGCGCCACAGTCGCTGGCCTTCAGGATGTGTTTCAGATCGGAGATCAGGCCGTCGGAGATGTCGATCGCCGAACTGGCCAGATCGCGCAGCGCCTGCCCCTGCAACACCCGCGGCTGCGGGCGCAGATGGCGAGCGATCAGGTAATCGCGCGCCGCCGTATCCGTCACCGCCAGACGATCCTGCAGGATCGCCAAACCGGCGGCGCTGTCGCCCAGCGTGCCGGTCACATAGATCCAGTCGCCGATGCGCGCGCCGCTGCGGGTCAACGCCCGGCCGGCCGGGATCAAGCCCTGAATGGTCAAGGTCATGCTCAGCGGGCCGCGCGTGGTATCGCCGCCGATCAGTTGCATGCCGTAATAGTTGAGCTGATCAAACAGGCTGTCGCTGAAGGCCTTCAGCCAGGGCTCGTTCACCTCCGGCAGGGTCAGGGCCAGCGAGAGCCACGCCGGATCGGCGCCCATCGCCGCCAGATCGCTCAGATTGACCGCCAGCGCTTTATAACCGAGATCGGCCGGATCGATATCCGGCAAGAAGTGCACGCCCGCCACCAACGTATCGGTACTGACGGCCACCAGCTGTTTTTCCGGCACTGCCAGCAGTGCGCAGTCATCTCCAATGCCCAACTGTACATCCCGGCGCACGCGCTTAAACCGGTCAAAATAGCGGGCAATGAGGTCAAATTCACCGCATGCCATATCGATATTCCACGAGAAGAAATTAAGGCCGGGAATGCCGGCCTTAATGTTTTACTTTTTCTTGCGAAGGGTTGGCGCCACTTTATCCAGCACCCCGTTCACAAACTTGTGGCTGTCTTCCGCGCCGAAGGTTTTCGCCAGCTCGATCGCTTCGTTGATCGCCACCTTGTAAGGGACATCCTCGCGCATTTTCAGTTCAAACAGCGCGACGCGCAGCACTGCGCGCTCCACCTGGCCCAGCTCTTCGAGCTGACGCGACAGGTATGGCGCCATCAGTTCGTCCAGCATACCTGCATTCACTGCCGCGCCGGACAGCAACTCGCGAAAATAGGCGACGTCAACATCTTTGACATCCTGCTCCGTCAGGAACTGGTGTTCAACATCGGCAAGGTCGTTTTTAGACAACTGCCAAGAGTAAAGCGCTTGAACAGCGCACTCACGAGCGCGGCGACGAGCAGCAGGTTTCACGGAATTCCCCTTAACTAAATTCAGGCTTTAATAGCTTTGATAACATTAATCATTTCAAGTGCGGTCAACGCGGCTTCAGCGCCCTTGTTGCCCGCTTTGGTGCCGGCGCGTTCGATCGCCTGTTCGATGCTTTCGGTGGTCAGCACGCCAAAGGCAACCGGGATTTCGGCATTCATCGCAACGTTGCCGATGCCGGAGCTGGCTTCGCCCGCCACATATTCGAAGTGCGCGGTGCCCCCACGGATAACGGTGCCCAGCGCGATAACCGCGTCGTATTTGCCGGTTTTGGCCAATACGCTCGCCGTCAACGGCAGCTCGTAAGCGCCCGGGACCCAGACAACGGTGATGTTGTCGTCAGCAACCTGACCAATGCGTTTCAGCGCGTCGATGGCGCCTTCCAGCAGGCTGTCGTTGATGAAATTGTTAAAACGTGCAATTGCGATCGCCACACGGGCATTTGGAGTAGCAACAACACCTTCGATAACTTTCATGGGCTTTCCTTAAAAATGGGTTCAATACCCCGCAGGGGGGCGGATTCTATCATATTCTTTCATCGCCTGCGCGGCGCTTTTGTAAAACCGGCGCGCGGGCGCGAGATTCAGTGTTTCGCCCGCAGGCGCAAACGCAGATCGGGGCCAACCTGGCGCACGTCGCTAAAGACGAATTCCGGCGCGTCGGCCAACCGCTCCAGGCCCGGCAGGTGGCACAGGCCACGGCCATTATCGCCCAACAGTTTTGGCGCGATGTACAAAATGAGCTCATCCACCAGGCCGGCCTGCAGCAGCGCGCCGGCCAGCGATGCGCCCGCCTCCACCCAGATTGAATTCACCTGGCGCTTGGCCAACAGCATCATCATCACCACCAGATCGACGCCGCCGCCGTGCGCCGGGCAGATAAACTGCTCAACGTCTTGCGGCCAGGCCTGTTCATCCGCCTGCAGGCGCGCCAGCCAGGTGGCGCCCGGCTGCTGCACCACGCGGTGCTGCGGGGTAATGCGGTTTTGGCTGTCGAGCAGGATGCGCAGCGGCTGACGCAGATTTTCGCGC
Organism: Serratia sp. CY71090; assembly: GCF_052166845.1. Taxonomy (NCBI): domain Bacteria; kingdom Pseudomonadati; phylum Pseudomonadota; class Gammaproteobacteria; order Enterobacterales; family Yersiniaceae; genus Serratia; species Serratia sp. CY71090. The sequence continues at coordinate 619,898 of NZ_JBJNOA010000003.1, forward strand.
GGATAGAGGCGCTGGGTCTCCGCATCCAACTCATCCCAACGCACCGTCAGCGACGGATCGTCCGCCAGCACGGTGGCGCTGGTGCTGAGAATGGCGGCGCTCTGCGCGCGCAGGCGCTGCACGTCCTGACGCGCTTCGGGTGAGGTGATCCACTGGCTCTCGCCGGAGGCCATCGCCGTGCGCCCGTCCAGCGACGCGCCCAGCTTCAGTTGCACATAGGGGAAACCGGTGCGCATGCGTTTGAGGAAGCCCAGGTTGACCGCTTCGGCCTCGGCCAGCATCAGGCCGTGCCGCACCTCGACGCCGGCCTGCTGCAGCTTGTACAGCCCGCGCCCCGCCACCTGCGGATTGGGATCTTGCATCGCCGCGACCACTCGCGTTACGCCGGCGGCCACCAGCGCATCGGCGCAGGGCGGCGTGCGGCCGTGATGGCTGCACGGCTCGAGCGTCACATAGGCGGTGGCGCCGCGCGCCTTGTCGCCCGCCATACGCAGCGCATGCACTTCCGCGTGCGGCTCGCCGGCGCGCAGATGATAGCCTTCACCGACAATTTCGCCGTCGCGCACAATAACGCAGCCGACGTTCGGATTGGGCGCGGTGGTGAAACGCCCCAGCCGCGCCAGTTCGAAGGCGCGCGCCATGTAAAATTCGTCGTGATGCATGAAAGATCCTTTAGTCTTGCAGGCGGGCAATCTCTTCGCCGAACTCGCGCACGTCCTCGAAGCTGCGGTACACCGACGCAAAGCGAATGTAGGCGACCTTATCCAGCTTTTTCAACGCGTCCATCACCAGGTTGCCCACCAGTTTGGTCGGCACTTCGCGTTCGCCGGTGGCGCGCAGTTGGGATTTGATATGATTAAGGGCGTTTTCCACGTCGTCCGAGCTGACCGGGCGCTTCTCCAGCGCTTTCAGCATGCCGCGACGCAGTTTGTCTTCGTTGAACGGCTCGCGCACCTCATCGCTTTTAATCACTCGCGGCATCACCAACTCGGCCACCTCGAAGGTGGTGAAGCGTTCATTGCACACCAGACACTGGCGGCGGCGGCGCACTTGCGAACCGTCCCCCACCAGGCGGGAATCAATGACTTTGGTATCAACGGCGGCGCAGAAAGGGCAATGCATAACACGTCCTGATAAACGTTTTTATAGATAAATGCAGTTTACCCCGAAGTGCAGCCACAACAAAGGGCGGCGGCCATTTGTTGCGACACGCAGCCGGGAAGCGGCGCCGATATGACTTTCCCCTCCGGGCGGACTAAGCTGATAACAGGAGATTCAGCATAGGAAATCGCCGTCATGACAACCCGTTACCCCAAAATCGCCCTGCTCGCCGCCGCCGTGTTGCTGGCAGGCTGCGCGCACAACGCCGCCGTCCCTCAACTGCGCCATCAGGTCGCCGCGCTGAACCAGAAAGTGAGCGTGCTGACCGATCAAACCACCGCGTTGGAGCGGCAGAATATGCTCAATCAGCACTCCGACAACGGCGTCTACCTGCTGCCGGCGGCCCGAAGCGCCGCCCGTTTGCAGAGCGGCATCGGCGAGCTGAGCGTTTCGCTGAGCCACATCAAGAGCGAAGCCAACGGCACGCAGGCGCAGCTGCATGTGCGCATCCTCTCACAGGCCACGCTGCCGCCGTTCAACGCGGTCGTGGAATGGGGCCAACTGGATGAGGCCACCGGCCGGCCGTTGACCGCCGAGGCGCTGTCGCAACCGATCGTCAGCGCCGACTCGCTGCTGCCGAAGCCCGGCCAGGACTTTGAGCTGCGCTTCAGCGGCCTGACGCCGGAACAGCTGGGCTATATCCGTCTGCACAGTCTGGTTTCGACCGCCCAACCGGCGGTGGTGCAGCAACACTGAAAACTCGAGGCAAAAAAAAGGAGCGCCGGCGGCGCTCCTTCTCATTTCGCTGAATACTGCGGCGGTTAAGGCAGAATCGAAGGCTGATCCGCGCCCTCTTTTTCCACTTTTTGCTGCAGCATGTGCTCGCGTTTCATCCCCAGTTTCAACGCCAGCGCGGACGCGACGTAGATGGAGGAGACGGTACCGATCGACACGCCGATCAGCATCGCCAGCGAGAAGCCTTGCAGCATCGCGCCGCCGAAGATGTACAGCATCAGCACCACCATCAGGGTAGTACCGGAAGTCATCAGCGTACGGCTCAGCGTCTGGGTCAACGACACGTTCATGATCTCGTAAGGCGTGCCGCGGCGGATCTTGCGGAAGTTCTCACGAATACGGTCGGAAACCACGATGCTGTCGTTCAGCGAGTAACCGATAACCGACATCAGGGAAGCGACGATGGTCAGGTCAATCTCGATGTGGAACAGCGACAGCACGCCCAGCGTGATGATCACGTCGTGCGCCAGCGCGATAACCGCCCCCAGCGCCAGGCGCCATTCGAAGCGGAAACCAACGTAGATCAGGATACAGATCAACGCCACCAGCAGCGCCATGCCGCCGGTTTGCGCCAGTTCGCTGCCCACGCTCGGGCCGACGAACTCGATACGCTTCACGGTGGCGTTTTTATCCACCGAGTCGTTGATCACGCCGATCACCTTGTTGCCCAGTTCCTGGCCTGCGGTGCCGGTCGCCGGTGGCATGCGCACCATCACGTCGCGGCTGCTGCCGAAGTTCTGGATGATCGGATCCTGGAACCCGGCCTTCTCCAGCGTATCGCGCATCAGGTCGAGGTTAGCCGGCTTCTCCAGGTTGATTTCAATCACCGTACCGCCGGTGAAATCCAGACCCCAGTTAAAGCCGCGCACCGACATGGTGACGATCGACGCGACCAACAGCAGCAACGAGATGCCGAAGGCCAAATAGTCCCAGCGCATAAAGTCGTAGACTTTACGGCCGTAGTTGAGTTGCTCAACAGTATAATCCTGTGCCACAACGCACTCCTCAGATAGACAGCTTGTTAATGCGTTTGCCGCCGTAAAGCAGGTTGACGATGGCACGGGTACCGACAATCGCGGTGAACATGGACGTCGCCACACCGATAGCGGTGGTGATCGCAAAGCCTTTGATCGAACCGGTGCCCACTGCGTACAGGATGACCGCGGTGATCAGAGTGGTGATGTTGGCGTCGACGATACTGGAGAACGCGCCTTTATAGCCCTCATGGATCGCCTGCTGAACGGACCGGCCGTTCTTCAGCTCCTCCTTGATACGTTCGTTAATCAGTACGTTGGCGTCGACCGCCACCGCCAGCGTCAACACGATCCCGGCAATGCCCGGCATGGTCAGCGTCGCCCCCGGCAACAGGGACATCACGCCGACGATCAGCACCAGGTTGGCGACCAGCGCCGTGGTGGCGATCACGCCGAACTTACGGTACCAGACCACCATGAAGACGATGGACGCCACCAGGCCCCACAGACAGGCTTCCAGACCTTGGGTGATGTTCTGCTGACCCAGGGTTGGACCGATGGTGCGCTCTTCGACGATCTGAATCGGCGCGATCAGCGCACCCGCACGCAGCAGCAGCGAAAGCTGGCGCGCTTCGTTCGGGTTGCCGATGCCGGTGATGCGGAAGCTGTTGCCCAGACGCGACTGAATGTTCGCCACGTTGATCACTTCTTCCTGTTTCACCAGCACCGCACGGCCGTTGGCGTCTTTCTTGCCGCTGTCCTTATACTCCACGAACAGAGTCGCCATCGGCTTGCCGATGTTGTCCTTGGTGAAGTTGGACATCGACGTGCCGCCGGCGCTGTCCAGCGAGATGTTAACCTGCGGCTGGTTGTATTCGTCGGTGCTCGAAGTGGAGTCGGTGATGTGGTCACCGGTCAGGATCACGCGCTTGTACAGCACGATCGGCTGGCCGTCACGGGTGTATTTCACCTCGGAGTCGCCCGGCACGCGGCCGTTGGCCGCCGCAGTGGCATCCGCATTGGTGTTCACCAGACGGAACTCCAGGGTCGCGGTGGCGCCCAGAATTTCTTTGGCGCGCGCGGTGTCCTGAATGCCCGGCAGCTCAACCACGATGCGGTCGGCGCCCTGGCGCTGCACCAGCGGTTCGGCGACGCCGAGCTGGTTGACGCGGTTACGCAGGATAGTGATGTTCTGCTGTACGGCGTATTCGCGCGCTTCGCTCAGACGGGCGTCCGTCAGGTTGGCTTTCATGGTGTTGGCGCCATTGGCGGACAGCACCAGATCGCGCTGACGCGGGCCGATGTAACTGATGGCCTGGTCGCGAGCCGCATCGTCGCGGAAGCGAACTTCCACGCCGTTGTTGTCCAGCTTGCGGATAGACGCGTAAGGAATGCCCTTCTCGCGCAGCTCGCTGCGCAGGGTATCCATGGTCTGTTCCTGCAGCTTGCTCAGCGCGGTGTCCATGTCCACTTCCATCAGGAAGTGCACGCCGCCGCGCAGGTCCAGGCCGAGTTTCATCGGCTCTGCGCCCAGCATGGCCAGCCAGGTCGGCGTGGCCGGCGCCAGGTTCAGCGCCACGACGAATTTGTCACCCAGCTCGGTCACCAGCGCTTCGCGGGCGCGCAGCTGAACGTCAGGATCTTTAAAGCGAGCCAGGATGGCGCCATTTTCCAGCGCAATCGACTTGCTCGCGATGTTGTCTTTTTCTAATACGGTACGGACCTGGTCCAGCGTAGTTTCACTGGCGGCGACGCCGCGCGCGCCAGTGATTTGTACGGCCGGATCCTCACCGTAGATGTTGGGAAGCGCATAAAGCAGACCGACGAGGATCACGACGATCAACATCAGATACTTCCACAAAGGATAACGGTTTAGCACGGCAATTCCCTTCGGGAAAAAAGATTACAGGGCCTTCATGGTACCTTTCGGCAGAACGGCCGCCACGAAGTCACGCTTGATCATCACTTCCGTGGTGTCGTTCAGCGCGATGGCGATGATGCCGGTGTCGGCCACTTTGGTCACGCGACCGATCAGGCCGCCGGTGGTCAGCACTTCGTCGCCTTTACCGATGGAGTCCATCAGCTTCTTGTGATCTTTCGCGCGTTTCTGCTGTGGGCGCAGGATCATGAAGTAGAAGATCAGGCCGAACACCACCAGCATAATGATCAGAGAGTACGGGCTTCCCTGAGCCGGAGCCCCTGCGGATGCGACGGCGTCAGAAATGAAAAAGCTCATTGAAATTCCCTCATTAAGTTATCAATTATTAGATCAAGCGTTTAAAGGCGGAATCGGCTTGCCGATCCGACCATAGAAATCCGCAACAAACTGCTCTAATTTACCCTCTTCGATAGCCTGGCGTAAACCCGCCATCAGGCGCTGGTAGTGACGCAGGTTATGAATCGTGTTCAGTCGAGCACCCAATATTTCGTTGCAACGGTCGAGATGGTGCAAGTAGGCGCGGCTGTAATGGCGACAAGTGTAGCAATCACAGTCCTTATCCAGCGGAGAAGTATCATCCTTGTGCTTGGCATTACGGATTTTTACCACACCGTCAGTCACGAACAAATGGCCGTTGCGGGCGTTGCGGGTCGGCATGACGCAATCGAACATGTCGATGCCGCGGCGCACGCCTTCCACCAAATCTTCCGGCTTGCCGACGCCCATCAAATAGCGTGGCTTATCTTCCGGAATTTGCGGGCAAACGTGTTCAAGAATGCGATGCATATCCTCTTTCGGCTCGCCTACAGCCAAGCCGCCCACAGCGTACCCGTCAAAGCCGATATCCACCAGCCCTTTGACGGAAACATCACGTAAATCTTCGTAAACGCCGCCCTGAATGATGCCGAACAGCGCATTTTTATTTTCCAGTTCGTCGAAACGCTTGCGGCTGCGCTGTGCCCAACGCAGCGACATTTCCATCGAACGCTTGGCATAGTCCCAGTCGGCCGGGTATGGCGTGCATTCGTCGAAGATCATCACGATGTCGGAGCCCAGGTCATACTGGATCTCCATCGATTTTTCCGGGCTCAGGAACACCTTGTCGCCGTTGATCGGGTTGCGGAAGTACACGCCTTCCTCTTTGATCTTGCGCATCGCCCCCAGGCTGAACACCTGGAAACCGCCGGAGTCGGTGAGGATCGGACCTGGCCACTGCATGAAGTCGTGCAGATCGCCGTGCAGTTTCATGATCTCCTGGCCCGGGCGCAGCCACAGGTGGAAGGTGTTGCCCAGCAGGATCTGCGCGCCGGTCTCTTTCACTTCTTCCGGCGTCATGCCCTTGACCGTACCGTAGGTACCGACCGGCATAAAGGCCGGGGTTTCCACCACGCCGCGGTCGAAAATCAGGCGGCCGCGGCGAGCGCGGCCATCGGTAGTTTGTAGTTCGTACTTCACAAAGCCTCCAGCATCAGAGAAACAGTCTGATGTCGTTGAAACGGGGCCGCGCCGTGCGCGCAGCCCGGGAATTTAGCCGCCGACGGATTCGTTTTCCGCCTGCGGATTACGGCTGATGAACATCGCATCGCCGTAGCTGAAAAAGCGATACTGCTCGGCCACCGCCTGCTGATAGGCGTTCATGGTATTTTTATAGCCGGCGAAGGCCGACACCAGCATGATCAGGGTGGATTCAGGCAGGTGGAAGTTGGTCACCAGCGCGTCGATCACCTGGTAGTGATAGCCCGGATAGATAAAGATGCTGGTGTCGCCGAAGAACGGCGCAATCAGCGCCTCTTTGCTGGCCGCCGCGGCGCTTTCCAGCGAACGCACCGAGGTGGTGCCCACCGCCACCACGCGCTTGCCGCGCGCTTTGCAGGCCAGCACCGCATCGACCACCTCCTGCGGCACTTCGGCGTATTCGGCGTGCATCACGTGATCTTCGATGGTTTCCACGCGCACCGGCTGGAAGGTGCCGGCGCCGACGTGCAGCGTCACGAACGCCATTTCCACGCCCTTGGCGCGCAGCGCCGCCAGCAGCGGTTCGTCGAAATGCAGGCCGGCGGTCGGCGCGGCGACCGCGCCCGGCTTCTCGCTGTAGACCGTCTGATACAGCTCGCGGTCGGCGTCTTCATCCGGGCGAGCGATATACGGCGGCAGCGGCATATGGCCGGCCGCGTTGAGAATGGTGAATACGTCGCGCTCGTCGTTGAAACGCAGCTCGAACAGCGTCTCGTGGCGCGCCACCATGGTGGCGGTGATGCTCTCGTCATCCCCCAGCAGCAGCTCGGCGCCCGGCTTTGGCGCTTTCGACGCGCGCACGTGCGCCAGCACGCGATGGTCGTCCAGCACGCGCTCCACCAGCACTTCAATCTTGCCGCCGCTGACCTTGCGGCCGAACATGCGCGCCGGGATCACGCGGGTATTGTTGAACACCAGCAGATCGCCGGCCTCCAGCTTGTCCAGCAGATCGGTGAATACACCATGCGTCAGCGCCCCGCTCGGCCCGTCCAGCTGCAGCAGGCGGCATGCGCTGCGCTCGGCCTGGGGATAATGGGCAATCAGGGATTCGGGAAGTTCAAACGAAAAATCAGCGACGCGCATGGGTATTCACTTCTTCAATTTAGGGCTGGTTGGTAAAAAACAGGCGGCCTAGTCTAAAGCCGGGGGCGGTCAGCGGCAAGAAATAAGGAGGATTTGCCTGACTTCAGGTATAGTTGAGGGATGAATTTTCTCGCTCATCTTCACCTGGCCATGCTGGCGGACAGCTCGCTGCTGGGCAACCTGCTGGCCGACTTCGTGCGCGGCAATCCCGCCGCCGACTACCAGCCCGACGTGGTGGCCGGCATCATGATGCACCGCCGCGTCGACGTGTTGACCGACAGCCTGCCGCAGGTCAAAACCAGCCGCGACTATTTCAGCGCCCCCTACCGCCGCGTGGCGCCGATCACCCTCGACGTGGTGTGGGACCATTTTTTGGCGCGCCACTGGCAGCAGCTGGAGCCCTCGCGCGATCTGCACCAGTTTACCCAGGAAGCCCGCAGCCAGATCGAACCTTACCTGCCGCTCACGCCGCCGCGTTTTCAGAACCTGAACGGCTATCTGTGGCCGGAGCGCTGGCTGGAACGCTACGCCGAATTGCCGTTCATCGCCCGAGTGTTGCAGGGCATGGCCAGCCGCCGCCCGCGCCTCGAAGCGCTGGCCGGCTCGTTCGCCGATGTCGAACAACATTATCATCAGCTTGAAACACAATTCTGGCAGTTTTATCCGCAAATGATGCGGCAGGCGAAGGAAAAAACGCTCTGAGGTCAAGCCCAAGCGTTTGAAATTGCAGCGGCTTGCAAGAATTTACGTTTTGCCGCTTGCCCTTTTGTGGGAAAAGGTTATTTTTAAAGCTCGATAAAATATATCAACGATTTTGATAGGTAAAAGCTATCTCATCGATTGGTCTTTTACCCTTTATTCACCAAGTCACGGCCCCTATACTGGCCCTTGCTTTTACATCCACCCTTTAACACCTATTACAGGAGTAATTATGGTCCTGGTAACTCGTCAAGCCCCTGACTTCACTGCAGCTGCCGTACTGGGTAGCGGCGAAATCGTTGAAAACTTCAACCTGAAGAAGCACCTGAACGGCAAACCGGCCGTGCTGTTCTTCTGGCCAATGGACTTCACCTTCGTATGCCCTTCCGAGCTGATCGCTTTCGATCACCGCTATGAAGAGTTCCAGAAGCGTGGCGTTGAAGTGGTTGGCGTTTCCTTCGACTCAGAATTCGTTCACAACGCATGGCGTAAAACCCCTGTCGACAAAGGCGGCATCGGTGAAGTGAAATACGCAATGGTTGCTGACGTTAAGCGTGAAATCCAGAAAGCTTACGGCATCGAACACCCGGAAGCCGGCGTTGCGCTGCGCGGCTCCTTCCTGATCGACAAAGACGGCATCGTGCGTGCTCAGGTGGTTAACGACCTGCCAATCGGCCGTAACATCGACGAAATGATCCGTACCGTTGACGCGCTGCAATTCCACGAAGAGCACGGTGAAGTGTGCCCGGCTCAGTGGGAAAAAGGCAAAGCAGGTATGGGCGCTTCCCCAGACGGCGTGGCAAAATACCTGTCTGAAAACGCTGCCAAGCTGTAATTTCAGCCTGATAGTGAATCAACCGGCCCCCGCGGCCGGTTTTTTTATGCTCCATTTTGGGGCAGCCCGCCCGCCTTCAGTGCTTTATTTCCCTGTTTCCGCTCACATTTCCCACCCTGTTCACCGCGCGTACGCCCATCTGCGGCTACTATCAATAACGCTGGCTCGCGCTTTGCAAGCGAGTAACGGCAAGCAAACACAACACAATAAAAAACTGACAGGGTAGGAATAACTATGTTTTTACAGAAATGGAGCAAACCCCTGACCATGGCGGCGCTGCTGGTCAGCGGCAGCCTGTACGCGGCATCCAACCCAGCGGTGGAGGCCCAAAACGGCATGGTGGTCACCTCGCAGCATCTGGCCTCGCAGGTCGGGGTGGATATCCTGAAAATGGGCGGCAACGCCATCGACGCCGCCGTGGCGGTCGGCTATGCGCAGGCGGTGGTCAACCCCTGCTGCGGCAACATCGGCGGCGGCGGCTTTATGACCGTCCACCTAGCGGACGGCACCGATACCTTCATCAACTTCCGCGAAACCGCGCCGGCGGCGGCCAGCGCCAACATGTATCTGGACGCCGACGGCAAGGTGAAAAAAGACGCCAGCCTGTACGGCTATCTGGCGGCGGGCGTGCCGGGCACCGTGCTGGGGATGGAAACCGCGCGTGAGAAGTACGGCAAGCTGAGCCGCGAACAGGTGCTGGCGCCGGCGATCAAGCTGGCGCGCGAAGGTTTTGTGCTGACCCGCGCCGACACCGATATCCTCGACACCACCATCACACGCTTCAAGCAGGATCCCGAATCGGCCAAAATCTTCCTGCGCCCGGACGGCAGCCCGCTGCAGCCGGGGGATAAACTGGTGCAAACCGATCTGGCCAACACGCTGGAGGCCATCGCCAAAGGCGGAACCGACGCCTTCTATAAAGGCAAGATCCCGCAGGCGGTGGAGGCGGCAGCCAAACAGGGCGGCGGCATTTTGACGGCGGCCGACTTCGCCAACTACAAAGTCACCGAAACGCCGCCGATCACCTGCAGCTATCGCGGCTACAAGTTCGTGTCGGCGCCGCCTCCCAGCTCCGGCGGCGTGACGCTGTGCGAAATCCTCAACGTGGTGGAAGGCTATGATCTGAAAAGCATGGGCTTCAACTCGGCGGCGGCCATTCACACCATGACCGAAGCGATGCGTCATGCCTACATGGATCGCAACACCTACCTGGGCGACCCGGAATTCATCAAGAACCCGATCGACCGGCTGGTGAGCAAGAGCTACGCCGAGCAGATCCGCAAGAAAATCGTCGCGGACAAGGCCACGCCGTCGGAAAACGTGCAGCCCGGCATGGAGCCGCATGAGAAGCCGGAAACCACCCACTATTCGATTGTCGATCACGACGGCAACGCGGTCTCCACCACCTATACCGTCAACGGCCGCTTCGGCGCTGTCGTCATCGCACCGGGCACCGGCTTCTTCCTCAATGACGAGATGGACGACTTTACGGTGAAAGTGGGCGAGAAAAACCTGTACGGGCTGGTGCAGGGCACCGCCAACAGTATTGCCCCCGGTAAGCGCCCACTATCGTCGATGAGCCCGACACTGGTGACCAAGGACAACAAGATCTTTATGGTGCTGGGCTCGCCGGGCGGTTCGCGCATTATCACCATCACCCTGCAGACCGCGTTGAACGTGATCGACCACGGCATGGCGCCGCAGGAAGCGGTGGACGCACCGCGCATCCATCACCAATGGTTGCCGGATGAGGTGTACTACGAACAGCGCGGCGTTTCCGCCGATACGCTGAAGCTGCTGAGCGGTATGGGCTACAAGATGGTCGAGCAAACGCCGTGGGGCGCCGCCGAACTGATTCTGGTCGGTTTGCCGGGCGCGGCGGGCGTCAGCCCGGCCAACTCCGGCAACGATTCGGCGGTTTCCGGTAAAGTGCGTGAAGGCTACCTGTACGGCGCCAACGACGTGCGCCGTCCGGCAGGCTCCGCGGTCGGTTACTGATGTAAATACCCACTCACCTTAATCGCGGGGGCGTTTCTGCCCCCGCACTCCCTTTAGCCCTCGCAGCGCCATACGGTGGCCGACTCTTCCGCCAACTGCAGCCGCAACCCGCCCGCCGTTTCGCTCAACTCTCCCCGCCCTTCCACACGCCGCCACGGGCCGCGCGCCAACAGCGGGTTATGCGGCAGCTGCGCCTGGCCGCTGCCGTCGCGCTGCAGCGCCACCAGCACCTGCTCCTGCTGATACAGACGCACGAACACCAGCGTTTCTCCGCTGGCGTACAGCACCTGACAGCCGCCGCGGCGCAAGGCCAGGCTCTGTTTACGCAGCGCCGCCATGCGCTGGAACAGCGCCAGCAGCGGCCGGTCCCAGTCGCCGACGTCCCACGGGAACGGCTTGCGGCAGAACGGATCGTTGCCGCCGTCCAGGCCAATCTCATCGCCATAATAGAGGCAAGGCACGCCGATCCAGCTCAGTAACCACACCGCCGCCATCTGCATGCGCGCCGCGTTCCCCTGCAACAGCGTGAGGAAGCGCGCGGTATCGTGGCTGTCCAGCTGATTGAACTGGATCAGCTGGCGGCTGTGCGGCAGCCCGGCGCGGTAACCGTCCATCCACTGCGCGCACCCGGCGGCGTCCAGCCGCACCGGGTGGTAGGCCACGTCCAGCCCCGCCAAAAACGCCCGCACCGGCAGCGCGAAGCCCATGTAGTTCATCGCCGCATCCTCCACGCCGGCGTGCAGCCAGCGGCGCGCGTCGCCGAAGTGCTCGCCCAAGACATAGGCCTGCGGATTCTCCTGCTTCACCGCCTGATAGATGCCCGCCAGGTGGCGCAGATTGCCGGTGGCGCCGCCGTTCTCCCCCAGCATATGCACCACGTCCAGCCGCCAGCCGTCGATGCTGTACGGCGGGCGCAGCCAGTGACGCACCACGCTGCCTTCGCCCTGATAAATCGCTTCCGCCACCTGCGGCTCGGCGAAGTTGAGCTTCGGCAGGCTGGCGTTGCCCTTCCAGTCGAGCGCGCGGCCGTCCGGGTAGAAGTTGAACCAGCCGCGATACGGCGAATCGGGGTGGTGACAGGCGCCGTTTTCGCCCTGACGATGGCGGTCAAACCACGGGTGCGAATCGCCGGTGTGGTTGAAGACCCCGTCCAACACCAGTTTCATGCCCACCTTGTGAGTGCTTACTCGCAAACGCTGCAGCGCCGCGTTGCCGCCGAAGTGCGGATCGACCTGGTAATAGTCCTCGGTATCGTACTTATGCACGCTCGGCGCGGTAAAAATCGGGTTCAGGTACAGCGCCGTCACGCCCAGCTGCTGCAGGTACGGCAGTTTGCCGCTGATGCCGTCCAGATCGCCGCCGTAAAAGGTCGAGGCGGCGTGGCGATCCTCCAACGGGTGCTGCCAGTCGCGCCGAATCACCTCGGCGCCGGCCGCATGATGGCGATAGCTGCCGCTCTGGATGCCGTGCTCGCCGCCGCTGCTGGCGAAGCGATCGGGAAAAATCTGGTAGAACAGCTGATCCGCCACCCACTCGGGGCCATTGTCAGGATCGTCGACGGCGAACTGCGCCAGCTGGCCCGGCGGCGTTGGCGACCAGCCCTGCGGGCCGAACCACTGTTGGCGATCGGCCCACAGCAGCTTGAAGCAGTAACGCCGCGTCGGCTCGCCCTCATTCAGCGTCAGGCTGGCCTGGTAGCGCCGCATCCCCTCGTGGCGCTGCGCTTTCATCACCAGCAGCCACTCTTCATTGTCCGGTTCGGCGCGCAAAAACACCCGTTCCGGCAGTTCATCCCCTTGTAACCACAGCGTGATATCCAAACGTTGCCCTTGCTTCACCACAAAAGGCGGGACCGGTTGATGCCAGGCGTTAAGCATACTGTTCTCCTGCTGTACCAAACGAAATCGACGGCGTTCTTCAAGAAACGAACAATGCCACGTTAAGTGCAACTCCCCCTCCTCTCTGGCCGCAAAACCCGGGGATGAGCCGGGGGGCGGAGACCGAAAAATAGCGCTAACTTGATGTAAAAAAAGGTAAACAGGTACAAATCCTGCACGTTACCCCTTAGGCTAACGCGTTTTAAGTTTACAGGATATTTTTTGCGCATTTTTTAAGGAGCGGTAATGCAACAACAGATAACGCGCTGGCTGGAACAGTTTGGTTTGGAATTCGGCGGAGTGATGTCGCTGTTGATGGTATTGGGGTTGATTGTTCTGATCTCGGTGGCGATCCACCTAGTGCTGCACCGGGTGGTGTTGGCTGCTCTTCAGCGCCGTGGCCAGCAATCGCAGCGCGTCTGGCAACAGGCCATCACCCAATACAAACTGTTCCAGCGCGTGGCGCTGCTGCTGCAAGGGGTGATCATCAGTATCCAGGCGACGCTGTGGCTGCAGAGCGGCAGCCAGACCCAGGCGGTGATCGTCACCGCCGCACAGGTGTGGATCCTCGCCTTCACCCTGCTGTCGCTGTTCTCGCTGTTGGATACGCTGCTGGCGCTGCTGCGCCAAAGCCCGATTTCCAATCAGCTGCCGCTGCGCGGCATTTTCCAGGGCCTGAAACTGGTGGCGGCGATCCTGATCGGCATCATGATCGTCTCATTGCTGATGGGCAAATCGCCGCTGCTGCTGCTCAGCGGCCTGGGCGCCATGACCGCGGTCTTGATGTTGGTGTTCAAGGATCCGATCCTCGGGCTGGTGGCCGGCATTCAGCTCTCCGCCAACGATATGCTGAAGATCGGCGACTGGCTGGAAATGCCGAAATACGGCGCCGACGGCGCGGTCACCGACATCGGCCTGACCACGGTCAAAGTGCGTAACTGGGACAACACCGTCACCACCATACCGACCTACGCGCTGATCTCCGACTCGTTCAAAAACTGGCGTTCGATGTCGGAATCCGGCGGGCGCCGCATCAAGCGCAGCTTGAATATCGACACCGGCAGCGTGCACTTCCTGTCGGAAGAGGAACAGCGCCGCCTGCAGCGCAACCCGCTGCTGCACAGCTACCTGAACGTTAAGACCCAGGAACTGAGCCAGCACAACCAGGAGATCGCCGTCGATCTGGCCTCGCCGCTCAACGGCCGCCGTCTCACCAACCTCGGCACGCTGCGCGCCTATCTGGAAGCCTACCTGCGCGCTCATCCGCGTATTCACCAGAACATGACGCTGATGGTACGCCAGCTGGCGCCGACGCCGGAGGGCCTGCCGCTGGAAATCTACGCCTTCACCAACACCACGGTCTGGGCGGAGTACGAAAGCATTCAGGCGGATATTTTCGACCATATCCTGGCGGTGATCGACGAGTTCGGCCTGCGCGTGCATCAGACGCCGACCGGCAACGACCTGCGCGGCATGCTGCAACAAAGCGCGAACGCTTCCTGACGTCAGCTGACGTAACTGTGTCTGCTGGTAATTATTCGCTTTCAATTGCCAGCAGATATCTCCATCCCCTTCTTTTCCCCGGCGAAAACGGCGTTAATGCGCCATCACCTTCACCACCGAGAGGGAAAGCCCTTGCTGAAACGGTTACGTCATCGGCTGTTCACCCTGATGGCCACGCTGCTGTTTATCGGCTGCCTGCACAGCGCATCGCTGGATGAAAGCCGCATGCCCCGCAATCTGCAACCTTCGCTGAGCGCCCTTAGCAGCAACCTGCAGGACATTCGCGAAGTGCTGGCACGCTGCGCCGGCGAGGAAGAGGAGGAACGCCTGAACGACGGCGGCATGCGCATCGAAGCGCGCGCCGCCGGGGATGAGGAAGTGGAAGATAAACCCTAAAAAAACACCGGCCTCAGCCGGTGTTTTTCCATTTAGTCTTGCTGCGTCGCCAGCAGCGCGCGTTTTTTCTGGCGGTTGACCTTGAACCAGTACCCCGCCAGCAGCAACACCACCCAGACCAGGCCGGCGTACAGCGAGACGCGCGTGGTCGGGAAATAGCCGATCAGGCCGATGATGAATACCAGGAACACGATCGCCACCACCGAGGTGAACACCCCGCCGCGCAGCGGGAACGCCAGCTGCTTCACCTGCTCTTTGCTCAGGCTGCGGCGGAAGGCGATTTGGGAGAACAGGATCATGATCCACACCCACACGGTGGCGAAGGTCGCCAGGGAGGCGATCACCAGGAATACGCTCTCCGGCATGATGTAGTTGAGGTACACCGCCAGCAGCAGCGCCAGCATCATCACCACCACCGTCACCCAGGGAATGCCGCGTTTCGACACCTTGCTGAACATCTTCGGCGCATGGCCCTGCTCGGCCATGCCATGCAGCATGCGGCCGACGCCGAACACGTCGCTGTTGATCGCCGACAGCGAAGCGGTGATCACCACGAAGTTGAGGATGCCTGCCGCCACGGTGATGCCCATATGCTGGAAGGTCAGCACGAACGGGCTGCCGTTGGTGCCCACCTGGTTCCACGGGTAGATCGACATGATGACAAACAGCGTACCGACGTAGAACACCAGAATGCGCCACGGCACCGAGTTGATGGCTTTGGGAATCGATTTTTTCGGATCTTTGGCTTCGCCGGCGGTGATGCCGATGATTTCAATGCCGCCGTAAGCGAACATCACCAGCTGCAGCGACAGGATCATGCCGATAACGCCGTTGCTGAAGAAGCCGCCGTTCGACCACAGGTTATGAATGCCGGTCGGTTGCCCGCCGTTGCCGATACCCCAGATGATGATGCCGATGCCGGCCGCGATCATGATGATGATGGTGGCGACCTTGAAGAACGAGAACCAGAACTCCAGCTCGCCGAATACCTTGACGCTCATCAGGTTGATGGCACCGATGATCAGCACCACGCTCAGCACCCAGATCCAGTGCGGCACTTCCGGGAACCAGACGCCCATATAGATGCCGAAGGCGGTCACGTCGGCGATGGCGACGATCAGAATTTCAAAGCAGTAAGTCCAGCCGGTGATGTAACCCGCCATCGGGCCGAGGTAGTCCTGAGCGTAGCGGGAAAATGAGCTGGCCTGCGGGTTATTGACCGACATCTCCCCCAGTGCGCGCATGATGATGAAGGCCACGATGCCGCCGATCAGGTAAGCCAGCAGCACGCTCGGGCCGGCCATTTTGATGGCGTCCGCCGAGCCGTAGAACAACCCGGTGCCGATGGCCGATCCCAGCGCCATAAAGCGAATATGGCGCGTACTGAGGCCGCGTTTCAGCTTATTGTCGGAGGCGGTGGTGGGTGACTGTTGTTGCATGAAGATGACCCATAGTTTTAAACGTAAAAAAGCCACGGACATGTCCGTGGCCCTGGATTAAGCCGGGGGATTATCAGTGCGCGGTCACTTGGGAACGCGTGCACACCCGATCATAAATCGCGACCAGCGCCAGCATCAGCAGCGAAGGCGGCAACCATGCCAACCCCTGCTCCGCCAGCGGCAGATGAGTGGTCCAGGCCGGCAGCAGCTGCTGGAAACTGGACGCTTTCACCGCGTCAAGAATACCAAACAACAGGCTGACAAGCATCACCGGCGCGATGATACGCGGCGCGCTGTGCCACCAACGCAGGGTGAAGCTCAGCACCACCAGCACGATGCACGGCGGGTAAATCGCGGTCAGCACCGGAATGGAGATCTGGATCAGGTGGCTCAGGCCGAGGTTGGACACCACCATCGAGAACAGGCCCAGGATAAACACCAGCGTCTTGTAAGAGAACGGCAGGTATTGCGCGAAGAACTCGGCGCAGGCGCAGGTCAGGCCCACCGCGGTCACCATACAGGCGATGAAGATCAGCGCCGCCAGGAAGAAGCTGCCGAGGCCGCCGAAGGTGTTCTGAACGTAAGCGTGCAGGATCACCGCGCCGTTGGTGGCGTCAGGCACCAGCGCGCCGCTGCCGGAACCCAGCTTGAACAGGCTCAGATAAACCAGCGTCAGGCCCACGCCGGCGATCAAACCGGCCAGAATGGTGTAACGGGTCAACAGACCGGCGTCTTTCACGCCGCGCGAACGCGCCGCGTTGACGATAACGATGCCGAATACCAGCGCGCCCAGCGTATCCATGGTCAGATAGCCGTTAACGAAACCGGAGGAGAAAGGCACGCTCTGATAAGCCGCCGTCGCTGGAATCGGCGCGCCGGCAGGCCACAGCAGCGCGGCGATGCCCAGTACGGCCAGCGCGACGATCTTCAGCGGCGCCAGCACATGGCCGACGGTATCGAGCAGGCGGCCCGGATACAGGGAGATGCCGATCACCAGCGCAAAGTACACCAGACTGTAGATGAACAGCGGCATGGCGCCGTCGCCGGTCAGCGGGGCGATGCCCACCTCAAAGGACACGGTGGCGGTGCGCGGCGTGGCGAACAGCGGGCCGACGGCCAGGTAGCAGACGGTCGCCAGCAGCAGGCCGGCGCCGCGGCCGATCGGCGAACTGAGGGCGTCGATGCCGCCGCCGACGCGCGCCAGCGCGATGACGGTGATGACCGGCAGGCCCACGGCGGTGAGCAGGAAGCCCAGCGCCGCAGTCCAGACATGTTCACCGGACTGCAAGCCGACCATCGGCGGGAAGATGATGTTCCCGGCCCCGACGAATAAGGCAAAGGTCATAAAGCCCAGTGCCAGGATATCTTTTGACGTTAAACGATGACTCATACGATGTCGTGTTGCCTGTTCAAATGAAAAATAGTGTCCGATAGCGTGGTGGCGAAACGCCCCACCCGGTTGCCGGCATGCCCGATCGTCGCCGCGCCAAATAAGCACCCTAAACGCAGTCGATCCGGCGTTTATGTCCCTATTCGAAAGTGGCCGCTCATGAAGATGGGCAAAATTTTAGGAGTTATAAAAATGGAGGTTTAATCCGACAACGAAGGCTAAGGTAAACGTTTATAGCGCTTCAAGGCAAGACGCACGGCGAAAAGCAGAGCTATCGACCATATAAACTTTAGCCACCAGTCGATCATATTGGCTATCAATAAATATACACTACATGATTTGTATCATTTTTGAACAATGAATTCACGAAACGTGAAGCATATATCACTTTACCGCGCGAAAACGCCAATAAATGCCCGGTTTTCGCGTGGTATAAGCTCCGTTTTGCCGTGAAAAAAGGCGAAAATTACGCCGCTTTTTGTCGCTTATTGCACCGTGGCCGGCGCGAGCGGTGGCAACCCGAGCGCCTGGCGGGTCTTCTGCAGCGCGGCCGGCGGCAGTGGCAGATAGCCGTCGTGATTGACCAGGCTTTGCCCTGGTGTCGACAGCACGCGATCGAGAAACGCGGCGGTCAGCGGCTCCAGCGGTTGATGGGGGGCTTTATTGATATAGATATACAGATAGCGCGACAGCGGGTAGCGATCGTTGCGCACGTTGGCGGCGGTAGGCGCGACATAGTCTTCTCCCGACTCCGCCAGCGGCAGCAGCCGCACGCCGCTGGCGCGAAAACCGATGCTGGCGTAGCCGATGCCGTTGAGCGAACCGGCCACCGCCTGCACTACCGAGGCCGAACCGGGCAGCTCATTGACGCGCGGCATGAAATCGCCGCCGCACAGCGCGCGCAGTTTGAAATAGCCGTAGGTGCCGGACGCCGAGTTGCGGCCGAAGCGTTGCAGCGAGCGCGTCGCCCAGTCGCCGCGCAGCCCCAGCTCGCCCCAGCGCGTCAGCGGCTGGCTTTCGCCGCAACGCCGGGTGGCGGAGAAAATGCGGTCGAGCTGCTGCAGGTTGAGGCCGCGCAGCGGATTGTCCTGATGCACCAACACCACCAGCGCATCCACCGCTACCGGCACCGCCAGCGGCGCATAGCCGTAACGGTGTTCGAACGCCGAAACCTCGGCCGCCTTCATCGGCCGGCTCATCGGGCCCAGCTGCGCGGCGCCCGCCGCCAACGCGGTCGGCGCGGTCGACGAACCGGCGGCCTGGATCTGCAGGTTGACGTTGGGATAATGCTGGCTGAAATCCTGCGCCCACAGCGCCATCAGATTCGCCAGCGTGTCGGAGCCGACGCTGGACAGGTTGCCCGCCAACATGCCGTCAGGCTGCGCCAGCGCGCCGCGTCCGGCCAGCAGCGCCAGGCAAAGCAACAGCCCTCGGGTGATTCGGGTCATACCGGTGTCTCGCGTTAATTTTTCACCGCATTCTCTGATAAAGCGGCGGGAACAATCAACCGATTGGGTAAGGTAAAGATAAAGCGGGTGCCGATCCCCGGTTCGCTGAGGATCTCCAGCCGCGCATCGTGATGGCTGAGCGCGTGCTTGACGATCGCCAGCCCCAGCCCGCTGCCGCCGGTCTGGCGCGAGCGGGCCTTGTCGACGCGGTAAAAACGCTCGGTCAGGCGCGGCAGGTGCTCGGCGGAGATGCCAGGCCCGTTGTCGCTGACCTGAAACTGCGCGCCATGCGCCGTCTGCTGCCAGCTGACTTCGATATGGGTGCCCTTCGGCGTGTGGTTGACCGCATTGTACACCAGGTTAGACACCGCGCTGCGCAACTGGTCTTCATTGCCGAACACGTTGAGCTGTTCGTTCACCCGGAAGGTGATCTCGTGATTGCCGCCGCTCAGCGATTGCGCCTCACGCTGCAACACCCGCAGCATCAGCGGGATATCCACCCGCTCGTTCATGTCGACATTGGGCGCCGCCTCGATGCGCGACAGCGTCAGCAGCTGCTTGACCAGCCCGTCCATCCGGCGGGTCTGCTCTTGCATGGTGCTGAGCGCTTTGCTGCGCAGCGAACCGTCCTGCTCTTCGTCGCCCATCATCTCCAGGTAGCCCTGCAGCACCGTCAGCGGCGTGCGCAGCTCATGGCTGACGTTGGCGAAGAAGTTGCGCCGCGCGCCCTCCAACTGCCGCATCTGGGTGACGTCGCGCGCCACCATCAGCAATTGCCCTTCGGAATACGGCATCACGCGGAATTCGACGTAGTGTTCGTTGTTCAGCTGCAGCGTCAGCGGGCGCGAAAACTCCTGCTGTTGCAGATAGTGGCTGAATTCCGGATAACGCAGCAGGTTAAGGATGTGCTGGCCGTTGTCTTCCGGCCAGCGGAAGCCGAGCAGATGCTGCGCCAGCCCGTTGCACCAGAAGATGTTGCCCTCGACGGTGGTCATCACCACCGCGTCAGGCAGCGATTCGGCCCCGCTGCGAAAGCGCTTGATCAGCAGCGCCAGCTCGCGCCGGCGGCGGCGGTTGCGCTGCTGCATCTGATACAGGCCATAGAACAGCGGCTCCCAGCTCCAGCGGCCGGGCGGCGGCGTCATGCTGCGGTCGATCCACAGCCAATGGGAGAGTTTGAGCTGGTTGTAGAAATTCCACACCAGCGCAGCCAGCGCAGAGGCCAGCAGGAACCAGGGCAGATAACCGAAAATCAGCCCCAGCAGTAAGGCGGGCAGACAGAAAAGAGCCAGCTCCAAAGCCAGCCTCTTCCACGACAGACGTTCTAACACGGCATATTCTCCAGCGCGGCGCGATCAGTAGCGCGTTGAGAACCGGTAGCCGGTGCCCCGAACGGTTTGAACCATTTTATCATGCCCACTGGTTTCTAACGCCTTGCGGAGCCGACGGATATGCACGTCAACGGTACGGTCTTCCACATAAACGTTAGTGCCCCAGACGTGATTAAGCAACTGCTCGCGGCTATAAACCCGCTCCGGGTGAGTCATAAAGAAGTGCAGCAGCTTGAACTCGGTCGGCCCCATGTCCAGCGCCTGATCGTTCGCCATTACGCGGTGGGAGGACGGATCCAGGCTCAACCCTTGCATTTCAATCACTTCTTCCACCGCCATCGGCGAAATGCGGCGCATGACCGCTTTGATGCGCGCCACCAGCTCCTTGGGCGAGAACGGCTTGGTGATGTAATCATCCGCCCCCACTTCCAGGCCGCGCACCCGGTCTTCTTCTTCGCCGCGCGCGGTCAACATCATCACCGGGATATCGCGGGTCAGCGCTTCGCGCTTCATATGTTTGATAAACTGAATGCCGGAACCGCCGGGCAACATCCAGTCAAGCAACACCAAATCAGGGAACGGCTCAGACAGACGCGTCACGGCGCTGTCATAATCCTCGGCTTCCAACGGTTGGTAACCATTCTGTTCCAACACAAAGCACACCATCTCACGGATCGGCGCTTCGTCTTCCACCACCAGTATGCGTCTTGCCATCGTCAATCCTGCCAATGTGTTAGCGACTTTTCGGGCGCCATTATGCGTCAGTTTTGTGACACTTTTATGAAAAAAACCGGCTGTTATAGGCAGTAAGCATAGCGATTATTTCCCGCAGTAACGAAAAATCATCCGGTTGTCATCATCATTGCGCCGGGACAGCCGCCGCCGCCGCCTTTATAATCATCGCCATTATCTTTACATCCGGGAGTGTCATGCGCCTGATCCACACCTCTGACTGGCACCTTGGCCAGTACTTTTTCACCAAAAGCCGCGCCGCCGAGCACCAGGCTTTTCTGAACTGGCTGATCGAACAGGTAGATCAGCAGCAGGTGGATGCGCTGATCGTCGCCGGAGATCTGTTCGATACCGGCTCGCCGCCCAGCTATGCCCGCGAGCTGTACAACCGCTTCGTGGTGGAACTGCAGCGCACCGGCTGCCAGTTGGTGGTGCTGGGCGGCAACCACGATTCGGTCGCGACGCTGAACGAATCGCGTGAACTGCTTTCCTGCCTGAACACCACGGTGATCGCCAGCGCGCAGGGCGCCCCGGAACAGCAGATCGTGGTGCTTAACCAACGCGACGGCCAGCCGGGCGCGGTGCTGTGCGCCATCCCGTTCCTGCGGCCGCGCGATCTGCTCACCAGCCGCGCCGGCGAATCCGGCGCGCAGAAACAGCAGGCGCTGCAGGAAGCCATCGCCGAACATTACCAAGCGCTGTACCAGGCGGCCTGCGAGCGCCGCGACCAGTTGGGCCTGCCGCTGCCGATCGTCGCCACCGGCCACCTGACCACCGTCGGCGTTACCACCTCCGACTCGGTGCGCGACATCTATATCGGCACCCTCGACGCCTTCCCGGCGCAGGCCTTCCCGCCCGCCAACTATATCGCGTTGGGGCACATTCACCGCGCGCAGAACGTCGCCAAATCGGAGCATATTCGCTATAGCGGCTCACCGATCCCGCTCAGCTTCGATGAGCTGGGCAAAGCCAAAAGCGTCTTCCTGGTGGATTTCGCCGACGGCGCTTTGCAACGGGTAGACGCGTTAACGATCCCGCAGTTTCAGCCCATGCAACTGATCAAAGGCGATCTGGCCGAGATCGAACGGCAGCTGCGGCAATTTGCCGATTATGCCGGCGAGCTGCCGGTGTGGCTGGATATCGAAGTGGCGACGCAGGACTACCTCAGCGATATCCAGCGCCGCATCCAGCTGCTGGCGGATGAGCTGCCGGTGGAAGTGGTGCTGCTGCGGCGCAGTAAAGAGCAGCGCCGCCAGGCGATCGCGCAGCAGGATAAGGAAACGCTGAACGAGCTGAGCGTCAACGAGGTGTTCGAACGCAGGTTGGCGCAGGAGGCTGAGATGCCCGAAACGCGCCAACAGCGGATGCGCCAACTGTTCCGCCAGGTGGTCGAGGCGGTGCAACACAACGCCGAGGAGACGAATTCATGAAGATCCTCAGCCTGCGGTTAAAAAACCTCAACTCGCTGCAGGGCGAATGGAAAATTGACTTCACCGCCGAGCCGTTCGCCAGCAACGGTCTGTTCGCCATTACCGGCCCGACCGGCGCGGGCAAAACCACCCTGCTGGACGCCATTTGCCTGGCGCTGTACCACCAGACGCCGCGTCTCAACGTCACGCCAAGCCAGAATGAACTGATGACCCGCCACACCGCCGAATCGCTGGCGGAGGTCGAGTTCGAGGTCAAGGGCATCGGCTATCGCGCCTTCTGGAGCCAGCGCCGCGCCAAAAACGCGCCGGACGGCAATCTGCAGGCGCCGAAGGTCGAACTGGCGCGCCGCGAGGACGGCAAGATCCTGGCGGACAAAGTGCGCGACAAGCTGGAGCTTACCGCCGCCATCACCGGGCTGGACTTTGGCCGCTTCACCAAATCGATGATGCTGTCTCAGGGGCAGTTCGCCGCCTTCCTCAACGCCGACGCCAACGATCGCGCCGAGCTGCTGGAAGAGCTGACCGGCACCGAAATCTACGGGCGGTTGTCCGAACAGGTGTTCGAGTCGCACAAGCAGGCCAAAACCGACCTGGATGCGTTGCACCAACGCGCCAGCGGCATCGAACTGCTGAACGACGAGCAGCGCCAGTCTCTGACCGAACAGCTGACGGCGCTGAGCGCGCAGGAAATCGCTCTCGGCGAACAAACCCAGCGACAGCAACAGGCGCTGAGCTGGCTGCAGCAATGGCAACGCCTCCGGCAACAGCAAAGCGAGGGGCAATTGCGGCTGGACACCGCCCAGCGCGAGCAGGCGGAGGCCGCCCCGCAGCTGCAGCGGCTGGCGCTCAGCGAGCCGGCCGAGAAATTGCGGCCGCTGCGCGGTGAACGCGATCGCTGCCGCGCCGAGCTGCAGACGATACAACAGCAGGCAGCCCAGCTGACGCAACAGCAGGAACAGCAGTCGGCGCAGCTGGCGCCGCTGCAGCAGACGGTGGAAAAAGCCCGTCTGGCGCAGCAAGCGCATGCCGAACACATGCGGCAACAGCAACAGTTGATCGACGAGCAGGTCGCCCCGCTCGACCATCAAATAGCCCAACTGCAGTCGACACAGGCCGAACGTAGACAGGCCGGCGATGCCGCCGCGCAGCAGTGCGCCCAGCAGCAGACCGCGCTGGAGCAGCTCACCGTCCAGCGCAATCAACTGACGACGCAGACCGCACAGCATCAGCAGCAGTTGAACGCGCTGACCGAAGCGCTGGCCGCTCAACAACAGCAGCAGCAAGCGCTGGAGGCGCAAACGCCGCTGGCCCCGCTGCGCCAGCGCCTGAGCGTCCTGGCGGATCTGCGCCCGACGCGCCAGCAGCTGTTTACTCTATCCTCTTTGTCGCAGCAAATCGTTAAACGGCTGGAACAACAGCGGCAAGAGCTAAACAGCGGTCAACATGAACTGACCCAGTTGGAACCACAGCTAGAACTCATCCGTCAGCGATTTAAGCAGCAGAAAGCCCACCAGGCCGATGTTGAAAAAACCTATGCGCTGGAACAACGGATCGTGGGTCTGGAGGCCGAGCGCGCCCGTTTGCAACCCGGCGCCCCCTGCCCGCTGTGCGGCTCATGCGAGCACCCGGCGGTAGAACAATACCAAGAGGTAAAACTGTCAGAAACCGCGCAACGTCTGGAGCAAATGAAAGTCCAGACCGAAGCATTGCAAAAACAAGGCGTCGAGCTGCGAGCCCGTTACGACAACCTGCAACAGCAATTGCAGCGTCAGCAGCAAACCATCGCGCAGGATGAACAACAGCTGGCCGGCCAACAGCAGCAGTGGCGGCAGCTCAGCGCGCCGCTGGCGTTCGATTTTACGCTGGCGGATGGCGAGCAACTCAGCGCCTGGCTGAACGGCTGCGACGACGAAGAACGGCGCGGGCAACAGGCGCTGCAACAGCATGAACAGGCGGCGCAGGCGGTACAGCAGGCGAAGGATGCGCTCATCGCTCTGCAAACGCAGCAGCAGCAGACGCAGCAACAGCTGGCGTTGCTCGAAGAACGCTTTACGCTGCTGCAGAAAGCCCACGCCGACAGCCTGCAACAGCAGCAAGAGCTGCAACAACGCTGGCAAGAAGGCGAGAAAACCCTTGCCGAACGACGCGCGCAGCGGCTGGCGCTGTTCGGCGAACAGCAGGTCGCCGAGGTGCGCGAACAGCTGCGCGCCAAACAAACCGCCTGTGAACAGGCCAGTTTGCAGGCCGCCGAGCAGTGGCAAAAGGCGCAGGAACTGCGCGAGCGCCTGGCCGGCCAGCAGGCCGGGCTGCAACAGCAACACACCCAGATGCAGGAGCGGCTGCAGCAGGCGCAGCAGCAGTGGCAGCAGGCGCTGGCCGACAGCGAATTCGCCGATGAAACCGCCTTCGCCGCCGCGCTGCTGGACGACGCCCTGCGCCGCGAATTGCAGCAGCGCAAAGAGCAGCTGCAACAGCGGCAAGTGGAGGCCGCCGCCCTGCTGACACAGGCGACGCAAACGCTGGAGCAGCACCGGCAGAACCGCCCTGAAGGGCTGGATGAAGCCAACGCGGATCTCGACGCGCTCACCCAATCGCTGGCCGAGCTGGCGCAGCAGTTGAAGGCGCTGCAGCTGCGCCAAGGCGAACTGCGCAACCAGCTGGCAAGCGACGCCGAACGCCGTCTCAATCAGCAGGCGCTGTTCGAGCAGATCGCCCGCAGCCAGCAAGACTACGACGACTGGAGCTACCTCAACCAGCTGATCGGCTCAAAAGAGGGCGACAAGTTTCGCCGCTTCGCTCAGGGGCTGACGCTCGATCATCTGGTGTATCTGGCTAACCTTCAGCTCGGCCGGCTGCACGGGCGCTACCTGCTGCAGCGCAAGACCAGCGACGCGCTGGAGCTGCAGGTGGTGGACACCTGGCAGGCGGACGCGCTGCGCGATACCCGCACCCTGTCCGGCGGCGAGAGTTTCCTGGTCAGCCTGGCGCTGGCGCTGGCGTTGTCCGATCTGGTCAGCCACAAAACCAGCATCGACTCGCTGTTCCTCGACGAAGGTTTCGGCACGCTGGACGCCGAAACCCTCGATACCGCGCTGGACGCGCTGGACAGTCTGAACGCCTCCGGCAAAACCATCGGCGTGATCAGTCACGTCGAGGCGATGAAAGAGCGTATTCCGGTGCAGATCAAAGTGAAAAAGGTCAACGGGCTCGGCGTCAGCCGGTTGGAGGCGCACTTCAGGCTGGAATGATCCCGCCGCGCGCGGCGCAGAAGTGTGACCGCGGCGGCACTCCGCAGTGAAAAGCGTTGAGCTGCGGCGGGCACGGGTTATTATGCAGGCATAACAGGATTGTTACTGTATCCCCTTCGCCGCTCAGGCCGCAGGACAGAAACATAAAATACAGGCAAAACCTGACGCCCGGGATCGCTTCCGGGCGTCAGGTTTTTTCGTTTTCAGGATGCTGAAACACCGGGAAAAACCATGAAAATCGCTAAAATACTCAATAATAACGTGGTGATTACGCTGGACGACCGTCAGGAAGAGACGGTGGTGATGGGAAAAGGAATCGGCTTTAAAAAGAAGCCCGGCGATACGCTGGACGAAAGCCTGATCGAAAAGGTGTTCACCCATAACGGCGGTGAAATCGCCGAGCGCTATAAAGAGCTGCTCGCCGAGATCCCATTGGCCTGCGTCACCACCGCCGACAGGATCATCACCCTCGCCCGCGAACGCCTGCCGGGCAAGTTGCATAACATCGTCTACATCACGCTCACCGATCACATCCATTTCGCCCTGCAGCGCCATGCGCAAGGGCTGGATATCAAAAATGCGCTGCTGTGGGAGATTAAAAAGCTCTACCCGGCCGAATTCGCCGTCGGGCTGGAGGCGCTGGCTCTGATCGCCCAGCGGCTGGATACCGCGCTGCCGGAGGACGAAGCCGGATTTATCGCCCTGCACCTGGTCAACGCCCAGCTTAACGACGAGATGCACAACACGCTGCACATTACCCGCGTGATGCAAGAGATCCTCAACCTGGTCAAATACCATTTCCGCTTTGATTACAACGAGGAATCCCTGAGCTACCACCGGTTCGTCACCCACTTGAAATTTTTCGCCCAGCGCCTGCTGGGGAAAAACTACGTCGACAGCGACGACGACTCGCTGTATCAGGTGGTAAAAGAGAAGTACCGCGAGTCATTCGCCTGCGCCGGCAAGATCAACCGCCACATCGAAAAGCACTATCAGCACCAGCTCACCACGGAAGAGATGATGTTCCTGACCATTCATATCGAACGGGTGCGCAGCGAAAGCGAGGAAAAGCCGGTTTAACGGCGGGCGTCCGCCACCCGCACGCCGTACTGCGGAAACACCGCGTCGGCGGAAATCAGCGTCAGCCCCTCGGCCTGCGCCTGGGCGATCAGCATGCGATCGAAAGGATCCTGATGGTGTGGCGGCAGCTGCCCGGCCTGTTGGCAATGAAAGGCGTCCATCGGCAGCGACAGAAAATCTTCGGCCTCGATGATCGCAAAGATGTCTTCCGGCAGCGCCAGCTTGCCCAGCGCCTGCTTAATCGAGATCTCCCAAATGCTGGCCGCGCTGACGTACACCGCATTGCCCGGATCGGCGATCTGCCTTTTGGCGTTCGCGCCCAGGCAGGCGTCATCGATCAGCCACCACAGCAACGCGTGGGTATCCAGCAGCAGGCGCTTCATTCATCGCCCTCAAACAGCGCCGCAATGGCCGCATCCCCGGCGTTGAAATCCGCCGGCACGGTGAACCTGCCCTTGGCGGCGCCAGGGCGGCGCGCTTCCCCCTTGATGGCGACCAGCTGTACGTACGGCTTCCCTGCTTTTGCAATAATCACGGTTTCTCCCTCCGCGGCTCTGTCCGCCAGTTGGCTCAGATTGGATTTGGCTTCGTGCATATTGGCCTGAATCGGCATACGCGTTCTCCTTAGCTAAGTTAGCTAAAGCATAAAGCGCCGTCCAGTTTTTGTACAGTGAAGGGTTTAAAGCGCGAGCAACCTCGCGCTTTGTTGCAACGCTTAGCGCTGCTGTTGCGGCCACAGCCAGGCCGCACCGCGCACGCCGCTGGAATCGCCGTGAACCGCCTTGCGGATCGGCGTTTCACACTCGCCGCCGAACACCCAGTCTTTCACCAACTGCGGCACCGTGCGGTACAGACGATCCACGTTGCTCATGCCGCCGCCGAGCACTACCACGTCCGGATCCAGCATGTTGATCACGTGTGCCAGCGATTTCGCCAATCGCATTTCGTAACGTTCAATCGCTTGTGCCGCCAGCGCATCGCCCCGCTCGCTCAGCGCCATGATCTCATGCCCTTGCAGCGCGTTGCCGCTCAGGCGCGCATAGTCGGTGGCGAAACCGGTGCCGGAAATAAAGGTTTCGATGCAACCCGGCTTGCCGCAGTAGCACGGCACTTCGCGGGCGTAGCGCAGCTCATCGTCATCCTGCCACGGCAGCGGATTGTGGCCCCATTCGCCGGCGATGCCGTTGCCGCCGGCATGCGCCTGGCCGTTCAGCGCCACGCCGGCGCCGCAGCCGGTGCCGATGATGACCGCAAACACGGTTTTCGCGCCGGCGCCGGCGCCATCGGTGGCTTCCGACACCGCCAGGCAGTTGGCGTCGTTGGCGATGCGCACTTCGCGCGCCAGCAGCGCCGACAGATCCTTATCCAGCGGCTGGCCGTTGAGCCACACCGAGTTGGCGTTCTTTACTCGCCCGGTAAACGGCGACAGCGTGCCGGGAATGCCGATCCCGACCGATCCTCGTTCGCCGGTATGATCCTCCGCCAGTTTCACCAGCCCGGCGATCGCCGCCAGGGTTTGCCGGTAGTCATGGCGCGGCGTGGCGATGCGATGGCGAAACAGCTCCCGCCCGTCATTCGCCAACGCGATCACTTCAATTTTCGTTCCACCCAAGTCGATGCCAATGCGCACGTATTTTTTCTCCTCGATGCCGCGCAGCGTTGTCACAGCCTAATGTAAGCGCGCGAATGAATCACCTGTTTCCCATTCTCCGTCCCGTCCTTCCCCGGTGCGCAAAGCGACGCAATTCGGAGAGAATGGGGCGATTTTTCAGCGTCAATTCGTTATCATGCCGCCCTGCTTTTGACGAATCAGCGTGCCGAACGCACGCCCAGCCAGGGATAACATTATGCTGTGGTTTAAGAATTTGATGGTTTACCGTTTGAGCCGCGAAGTGGCGTTAAACGCGGATGAAATGGAAAAACAACTCAGCGCGTTCGCCTTCACGCCGTGCGGCAGCCAGGACATGGCGAAGACCGGCTGGGTCTCCCCGATGGGCTCGCACAGCGATGCGCTGACGCACGCGGTCAACGGCCAGATCGTCATCTGCGCGCGCAAGGAAGAGAAAATCCTGCCGTCGCCGGTGATCAAGCAAGAGCTGCAGGCCAAGATTGAGCGCCTGGAGGCGGAACAACACCGCAAACTGAAGAAAACCGAGAAAGACGCGCTGAAGGATGAAGTGCTGCACAGCCTGCTGCCGCGCGCGTTCAGCCGCTTCAACCAGACCTTCATGTGGATAGACACCGTCAACGACCTGATCATGGTCGACGCCGCCAGCGCCAAACGCGCTGAAGACACGCTGGCGCTGCTGCGCAAAAGCCTCGGCTCGCTGCCGGTGGTGCCTCTGACCATGGAAAGCCCGATCGAACTGACGCTGACCGAATGGGTGCGTTCCGGTGAGATGCCGGCCGGCTTCGCCATTCAGGATGAAGCGGAACTGAAAGCGATTCTGGAAGAAGGCGGCGTGATCCGCTGCAAGAAACAGAATCTGATCAGCGACGAAATCGCGGTGCACATCGAAGCCGGTAAGCTGGTGACCAAGCTGGCGGTGGATTGGCAGGAGCGCATCCAGCTGATGCTGTCGGACGACGGTTCGCTCAAGCGCCTGAAGTTCGCCGACACGCTGCGCGAGCAGAACGACGATATCGATCGCGATGACTTCGCCCAGCGCTTTGACGCCGACTTTATCTTGATGACCAGCGAGCTGGCGGCGTTGATCAAAAACACCATCGAAGCGCTCGGCGGCGAAGCCCAGCGTTAATCCCGCCGCAGAAACGACCAGGGCCCAGCCTTCGCTGAGCCCTGCGTTCCCCTAACGAGCAACGTTTATTTGCTCAGGTAGCGGCACAGATAGGCGGTGGCGTCGGCCACCTGCAGGTTGAACTCGCTGTGCCCCGGCACGAAGAACTTCTCGCCCGGCGTAAACACCTGCCAGTCCGGCGCTCCCGGCAGCAGCACTTTCAGCGCCCCGGTGATCACCGTCATTTCTTCCGGCTGCGCGGTGGAGAAGGTGTATTCGCCCTCTTCCATCACACCCACGCTGGTAAGACCGATGCTGCTACTGTCAAAACCGATAGACTTCACTTTTCCGGCAAAATACTCATTCACTTTCAGCATAGACTGGCACCCGCGTAATCATCTTGATGGAAAATCCATATTGGGGGATTGCGGTTGATCTGTCACTGGTTTTTCGCGCGAAATGCGATCGCGGCGCAGAGTAAAATGCTACAGGCCCTCTCGCCGACAGTCAGGGCTGCTGAAGCCCGGGGCGCCTCACGGGCGCAAAACGCCCGTGGTCGCGTCGAGCGCAGATTTATGGCTATTTGAATCAGTCGATTAACTCTGCGGCCAGCTTGGCGACCAGTACGTTCGACAGCAGCACCGGCACCGACAGACGCGCCTGCAGAAAAGCGCGGTGACGCTGGTGATAACCGATACAATCGAGCACCACCACCTCCGCCCCCTGCCGCAGCAGGGTGCAAGCCGCCTGCTCCAGCGCAGCGTCATCCGCCAGATAGGGGCTGGCGACGGCATAGATCGGCGGCGCCGCCAGTTGCCGCCATTTGCGCGCCTGCTGCCCAACCTGTTCAGCCACCGGCACCACGATGCCGACACGGTGTGTGCCGACGATCGCAGAGATCAACGGCGGGATAATGCGATCCGGTTCCAGCAACAGCACCCGTTTCGCCTGCAATCGACCGAATTCGCCGGTGCATAGCAACAGAATCACCTCGCATCCCGTCGCTTCCAGTTCGCGGATCTTCTCCTGCAACCCGCTTTCGACGCGAGCGGCGCCGAGCGTCACCTGCGTACCGTCCAAAAGACGCGACACCAGCAGCTTGTCGCCCTGTTGCGGCGCATAACGCTCGGCGATCTGCCCGATATCCAGGCCGTCCAGCAAACCGACGTGCCTCACTCGCTCCGCCGGCAGATAAGCAGACAGCAGCGGCATGATATCGCTGCGCGGCGCCTGACCGATGGTCAGCGTGGCGAATGAAGCCGTCATGGGTCTATCTCCTTTTTTGCAGGTGGCTTAGACTGCCGTACAGCGCCAGCAGTTGGCCGTATTCGGCGGCATCATAGAACCGGCAGGTACCGCGGCCGAATTCTTTGGCGACTTCCACCGCGAATTTGACCGCCAACGCGATGTCCGTTTCGTGGCTGGCGCCGGTACCGCAGCCCGGCACCACTGATTCGCTGCAGATCGCCACGCCGACCACCGGCGCTGCGGTAGCGGTCGAGGGCTGCAAGATGCTGTTGAGGTGATGTACACCGTTGCCGTAAGGGGTGATGTCCTGCGTGGTGATCGGGAAAGTCACCGCCGGCCGGCCGCTGGTCATCTCCATGATGCGCAGCAGATCTTCCGCCACCCGCAGGATGTAGCCCTCTTTCACCGTCGGCGACAGCGCATAGCCTTTATGATTGATGATGCGGTTGCCTTTGGTGGTGTCGATCGACAGGATGGCGTCAGCCTCCGGCACCACTTCGTTATCGTTCATCGTCACGTCATCGATCGGTGAATCCATAAAATCGACCGGATCGTGCGGCCGGGTCGGCGCGTTCGGGCAAATATGGGTGGTGACGATCACATCGCCCGGCAGCATGTCGCCCTTGCGCTGCATCTCCGCCAACTTCAGCGCGGCGGCAATGGCGGCGATCGCGCCGTCGCCGTCGGACACCAGCCCGATTCGCGTCGGCCGCGCGCCAATGCCGCCCAGGCGGCCGATAATGCCCAGCGTCGGCGCCGCACCGCCGCCGAATTTTCCTGCACTGCCGGGGATCTCGATACGCACGAAATC
Organism: Serratia sp. CY71090; assembly: GCF_052166845.1. Classification (NCBI taxonomy): domain Bacteria; kingdom Pseudomonadati; phylum Pseudomonadota; class Gammaproteobacteria; order Enterobacterales; family Yersiniaceae; genus Serratia; species Serratia sp. CY71090. The sequence goes on from NZ_JBJNOA010000003.1 coordinate 651,508, forward strand.
GGTGCCGCCCTTCGGCCCCTCGGCGCGCAAGGTGCTGGCCCGGATCGCCGGGTAAGACGCAAACAGGTCGACGACGTCCTGGCCGCTGACGAATGCGCTATCAATCAATTCAAAAACCTGCAGCGTTTGTTGCAAACTCATGGTCGTTTTACCTCACCAATGTCATCGGCAGGAGCTATTTGCCCTTGCTGGAAAAAATCGAGCTGAAGAAGTTGTAGAGCGCATCGCCGGCGATAAACCCGGCCGCCATGATCTCCATCGGCGTGCGGCCGCGATCGCCCCAACGGCGCAGGATCGCCACCCGCAGCGCTATGCCCACCAGCACCGCCCACCCGGCCAAGGCGTTGTTGATCAGCAGGCCGGTTGCCAGCAGCACGCCGAGCTGGCGTTTAGGGCCGCCGACCAGCTGCACCACGGCGCCGGGGATCGCCCAGATCAACAGACTCCAGGCGATGCCCGGCTGCGCGCCGGCCTCGATGGTTTTGGCGTAAACGCGCGCGACCGGCGGGATCAGATCCTGCAGGAAATAGCTGTGGTAAGAGAGGTAAACCACCGGAATGGCGATGATGAAAGCGATCAACGCCGCAAACAGCTGAATGCGACGCCCCAGCAGCTCTTGCTGCAGATCCTCACCGTAGCCGCGCAGGATGAAGCCGGCTTTCAAATCAAAGCCCATGTCGGCGAAGGCCGGCCCGGTGGCGGCGGTAAAACCGGTCAGGATGCATAGCGCCAGCGGTGGGAAATCGATCAGGATACCGACTATCAGGGTGATCAACGCCACCGCGAACGCGGGAAACCAGCCGGAGTGCATGGCAGCGATACCGACGATCAACTCATGAACGAAAGCGGCAAACGCCGCGTAAATCACGAACAGCGCCAACATCGGCAGCGACATCTCGCTAAACAGCCCGCCGACCAGGGCCAAAAAAGCGGCGATGACGATATAGCCGACCGCGCCCAGACCGAGCGCTTTGCTTACGGCGCTGTCGGGTTGGGTATAACCGGCGCTATCGGCGCGGCGGCTGCGGATCACCTGCGCGACCTGGATCAGCGCCACCAGTCCAGCGCCGACCATCACGCCGTGCGGAATAAAATGGGCGTTAATATCGAATCCGGCCACCGGCTCGGCGTAGGCCCGCAGCAATAGCCCGACGCCGAACATGCTCAGCGCCCAAATATTGCCGATAAAGGCGGTGCCGAAAGCCGCCATGGGGATCTTTAGCATTGATCCGGCGATGCCCACCACTACGCCCACCACCAGGAGCCAGGCCTGCTTGCCGCCGCGATCGCCGGCTTTAATCGCCTCTGCGGCGGCGACGCCCGGCGGCCAGGCATTGGCGGCGGGGAACACTTTGGTATCGAACAGACGATAAAGCAGATAGGCGTCGAGCAGCATCGCCGCCGCCACGCCGCAGAACATCGGTAGAATAAGCTGCGGTTGCCCCATCACGTAAGGCACCGCAATCGGCATCAGCAGACAGTTGGCTGCACCGAAGGTGGCGGAGGAGATCACCGTTTGCGCCAGGTTCTGGGTATGCACCGAACGATAGCGTTGGAACATCTGTAGCGGGATGCGCGCCAACAGCATGGCGATCAGCGCGCCGATGATCGAAGTGTTGGGCGTCACGCCCAGCGTGGTGATCAGTTGAACGCCGATGATCGCCCCCATCACCGAAAGTAGCGCCATGACCAACAGCGTGCCGGCCGCTTTTAGCGGATTATTTGATTTCATGCTTGGTTTCCCTGAATATTCCCTGCCGCATGACGGAAATAACGCCAGGCTATAGCTCGCCGCAGCAGTTCCATTATTTGGAACTGCTGGCGTCATAACGTTATTATTCTCTTACTCAGCCTATCTATTCCCACCAATAAAATACGGTGGAATATAACTAATGAGTTCCCTGGTGTCGGCACTCGTTAATTATGATGGAATGCTACAGCTCTGACGCGTTATTTGATCTGCTGCCAATAATCATCGCCATATTTTTCCGCCAGTTGGCAGGTGACTGCGGTTAATTCGGCCAGAACTTCCGGTACGAACGGCTGTTCCTCACCCTGCGAAGGGAAGGACAGACACAGCCCCACCGTCTCGCTGCCGTGCTTGTTCACCAGCGCGGTCGCCAGCGAACTGATGCTGTTCAAAGTTTCATTGCGTGCCAACGACCATCCCTGGTGCCTCACCTGCTGCAACTTCTGCAACAGCGCATCCAGCGTTTGCGGCGCATTGGGCGAAGCCGCCCGGTAACCGCCGGCATAACGCGCTCGAACCTGCTCGTCGCTTTCACGCGCCAGTATCGCCCGGCCGACCGAGGTTTCCGCCGCCGGTGAACGGTAACCCGCCGGAGTGACCACCTGCAAAAAGTGGCGGCCGGGAAACATGCGCATCACCATGATCTCCTGCCCCTCCAATACCGAAAGGTAGCCGGTACACGCCGTCTGGCGGCACAGCTGCGCCATACTGGCCGCCAGGCTGTCCACCAGCGGCATCGACAGATAGTGGCTGGATACCGCCAGCAACAGCGCGCCGATGCGGTAACGCCGGCTATCGGGATCGCGCTCCAGCATGCCCTGATTTTCCATGGTCTGCAGCAGGCGCGACACCGTGCTTTTCGGCAGCGCCAATTGATCCACCACGTCGCTGAATGCTATACCCGGCTGGCCATGCATCACGCGTTGTTGAGAAAAGAGTTTTAATACCGCAGCGGCATTTTCCAGCGTTGTCATGATCCGCCTTGTTCCACTATATGGAACTCAGTTCCTGTTTTATAATTAAAAACTAAAACCCGAACTCCACAGCGTCAAGCTGTTTATTTTTTATCAGCAGAAAAATAAAAGGCATTCGTGCTTTTTAAATTAAAATATCGCGCAGAACGCCAACTTCGTCACGTTGATTAAAATAACGATACGCTTTGAAAATAATGAATAGCAGGACAAGCTGCTGAAAAATGGTTTTGTTCGGGGGATATCTCGTCGCGACTCAAAAACCCGCGCCGCGCAAACTGAAATCGATCGGCAGCGTCAATTCCACCGTGCCGTTGACGTAGGCGTCCGACGGCGGCGTGGGCAGCGGCGAAGCGCGTTTGACCAGCGCCTGGATTTCACGATCCAGCGACGGCAGCCCGGCGCTGCTGACCAGCGTCACCGCCAGCACGTGGCCCTGTCTGTCCAACGTGAAACGCACCTGCCCGACGCCCTGGCGCTTCAGCCGCAGTGCGTCTTTGGGGTAACGCTTAAAGCGATTCAGGCGGCCGCTGATGCGGCTGCGCCAGTTGTCCTCCCCCGCCTGAGCATAGGGCGTCAGGCGGGTTTGCGGCGCGGCCGTTTTATCCGCGCGGCCCGGCGGCGGCGCGCCGACGCTTTGTTCCTGAACCTTCGGCGGCGCGATGATTCTCTCGTGCGGCGGCGTGCGGGGCAGGTTGTTTTTCTTCACCGGCTTAGGTGGTTTTTTCTGTTTCGGCGGCACGGCGATGTTCGGCTGCGCGGCGTCAGGCGCTTTCACTAGCGGCAACGGCTCCGGCGGCGCCGGCGGTTCAACCTGAGGCGGCGGCGTCCTTTGTCCCGGCGGTTGTTTCGCCTCGGCCGGGGCCTGCGGCGCGGCGGCCATCAGCACCATCACCGCCGGCGGCGGCACCCACGGCGGCTCGGCCTTGTCTCTCCAGGACCAAAACAGCGCGGCAACCAGCAGATGCAGCGCCAGCACCAACACCAGACAACGGCGCCAGGGCATGGCGGTGCCGGGCGCGGCGAAAGGCAGCGGCGAAACCGACATGCTCACTCTTCCGTCAGCGCCAAATGGAGGCGATCGGTCAGCGGTTTGAACAGATAGTTCATCATCGAACGCTCACCGGTGCGGATGAAGCCTTCGACCGGCATCCCCGGGCGGATCTCCAACCCGCTCAAGCGTTGCAATCCTTCTTCGCTGACCTTGGCGCGCACGCTGTAATAAGGCGCGCCGCTTTTCTCGTCGGTCAGGCGATCGGCTCCGACCAGCGTCACTTCGCCCTCGACGCGCGGCGTGGTGCTTTGGTTGAACGCCGAGAACAACAGCTCGACCGGCAACCCCACCTGCACTTTATCGATCAACTCGACCGGGATGCGCGCTTCTACCTGCAGCCCGCGATCGCTGGGCACGATCTCCATCAGTTGCTGACCGGCGCCGATCACGCCGCCTTCGGTGAACACGCTCAACCCCACCACGGTGCCCGCCACCGGCGCTTTCACCTGCGTATGCCCCAGATCGGCCTCCGCCTTGGCCAGGCGGTTATCCAGCTCGTCCAGCTTCATCCGCACCTCGGCCAGCTGGCTGCTGACCTCTTTCTGATACTCTTCCCGCCGCTGGATCGCCCGCAGTTTCAGCTCCAGGATCTGGCGCCCCAGACGGCCGATATTGCCGCTGTCCTCGGACGCCTGGCCGTCGATCTGCGCATGCTGCCCCTCCAGATCCAGCAGCCGATTACGCGCCACATACCCTTGCGCCGCCAGCTTGCGCATGCCGCCCAGTTGCTCCTGCAGCATGGCCTTTTGCCGTTGCTTGCTGGCGTAAGACTGCCGAACCCCTTCCAACATCGCCTGCGATCCGGCGATGCTTTCCGCGATCGCCGCCAGCTCGCTCTGCAGCGCCGCACGGCGGCTGGTGAACAGCTGTTGCTGCAGCAGCATCAGCGACATCACCTCCGGCTCTTCTCGCCGCGCTTGCAGCGATGGCGGGAAAGCGATCGCTTGCAGACCATCGCGCTCGGCTTGCAGCCGCGCCTGCTGCGCGGCGTTGCTCAACTGCTGGCTGCGCAGTGCATCGCGCTGGGTGCGGCTGTCGACGGTATCCATCAACAACAGCACCTGCCCGGCGATGACCCGGTCGCCCTCATGCACCTGAATCTGCGACACCACGCCGCCGCTCGGGTGCTGCACCGCCTTGCGGTTGCCGGCCACCACCACGCTGCCGGAAACCGGCACGCCTTTGTCCAGCGGCGCCAACAGCCCCCACAGCAGGAAACCGCCAAACCCCAACAGCACCAGCCAGCCTCCCAGCCGCAGATAACGGCCTTCGTCGAACTGCCGGGAAAGGGCGTCGATATCGCCGGGGATCACACTCTGATTGCTCATACTTTTCGTTCACCGCTGGCCGTTTTGGCGAAGTTGGCGTAATTGACGTTGAAGCCGCCGTTGCTGCGCCCGGCATTGGCCGGTGCGGCGGCAGCGGCGGGCGCAAAACCAGGCAGTTTTTTCAGGATGGCGTCGCTGGGGCCGAAGTGCTGTATCTGGCCGGCGCTCAGCACCAGCAATTTGTCGGTGGTCGCCAGGATCGCCGGTTTATGGGTCACCAACACGATGGTGGTGCCGCGCGCCTTCAGCGCTTCGATCGCCCGCTGCAGCGCCCCTTCCCCTTCGCGATCGAGGTTGGCGTTCGGTTCGTCCAGCACCACCAGCGCCGGAGATCCATACAGCGCGCGCGCCAGCGCCACCCGCTGACGTTGGCCGCCGGACAGGCCGCTGCCGCCTTCACCCAGCTCGGTCTCATAGCCTTTCGGTAAATGCAGGATCAGCTGATGCACGCCGGCCAGCGCCGCCGCGGCCACCACCTTCTCGGCGTCGACCTGCCCAAAGCGGGCGATGTTATCCGTCAGGGTGCCGGCGAACAGCTGGATATCCTGCGGCAAGTAGCCGATATGCGGCCCGAGTTGTTGCTTGTCCCACTGCTGAATGTCTGCACCGTCCAGCCGCACGTCGCCGCTGAGCGGCGTCAGCGCGCCAACCAGTTGGCGCATCAGCAGGGTTTTGCCGGAGCCGGACGCGCCAATCACGCCCAGCACCTCGCCGGCCTCCAGGCGAAAACTGACGCCGTGCAACACAGGCGCCGTGCCGCCTGGCGCACTGGCGGTCAACTGATTCACGGCCAATTTACCGCCGGGCGCCGGCAGCGGCAGACTCGGTATTCGTGGCGGGTTAGCGGCCAGCATCACCTCCAGCCGCTGCAGGGACTGGCGCGCCGATGACCACTGCTTCCAGGCGCCGATCAGCTGATCGATCGGCCCCAGCACCCTGCCGATCAGGATCGATCCGGCGATCATCATGCCCGGCGTAATGTCGCCGTTGACCGCCAGCAGCGCGCCGCAGCCCAACATCAGCGACTGCAGCGCCAGCCGCACGGTTTTCGACCAGGCGGTGACCGCGGCGATTTTCTCGCTGGCGCGGTTCTGCAGCAGCAGGAACTGCTGATGCTGCCGCAGCCAGCGCAGGCGCAAGTCGGTCAACATGCCCATGGCGGCGATGGCTTCGGCATTGCGCAGGTTGCCGTTGGCCTGCTGCGTGGCGCTCAGCGCGACGCGGCCGGCCTCCGCCAGCGGCGCCTGCGACACCCGCTGGTTGAGCCAGGCCAGCAGCACCAGCACGATCACCCCAGCGCTGGCCAACGCGCCAAGCCAGGGGTGGAGCAGGAAAACCACCAGCAGATAAACCGGGAACCAGGGCGCATCGAAAAAGGCGAACAGCGCATTGCCGGTGGCGAACTGGCGCAGGTTGGTCAGATCGTTCAATGCCTGCCCCGCCAGCGGGTTGCCGGTTTTCAAATTGGTTTCGAAGGCGGCGTCGTAGACTCGCTGATTGAGGCGCATATCCATCTGGGCGCCAAGGCGGATCACCACCTGGCTGCGCACCCACTCCAGCAGGCCCATAAACAGGTAAAGGCCGACCACCATCAGGGTCAGCATCGCCAGCGTCATGCGGTTGCCCGACGGCAACACGCGATCGTAGACCTGCAGCATGTACAGCGCCGGGGCCAGCATCAGCAGGTTGATCACTGCGGTAAACAGTGCAATGCCCCAAAATCCGCGCCGGTATGCTGCCAGCACGCTCATCACTTCTCCGCGCCTGACGGCGTTTTTCATGGCGTTTTCCATCGGCTAAAAACGAGAAAACGCCCGCCGGGGCACACGGCGCCGGCGGGCAAACGGCCGCGATCAGGCCGCCAGCAATTCCGGGCTGTCGGCGTGTTGCACGCCCACCGCCGTCGCCGCCGCCACCTGATCGAAGGTGGAGTTGACGCTCAGACCGTAGTCGTCGAGGATGCCGTTCAGCGCGGTTTCCAGCGCGCCGGTATCGCCGGACATCAGGCCGTACACCACCTGGTGCACCACGCCATCGTGGCCCTGCGCCTGCAGGCTGCTGAGATTCAGGCCGCCGAAGCTGACGTCAGGCACCTGGATGTTGTACGGCGTAGAGCCGCCGCCGTTCAGGCCGTCGCCGAACGACAGGGAATCCAGTTGACCGTACAGGGTGTGCGCCGGTGCGTTAAACAGGGTGTAGGTCAGGTTGCCGCCCGCCACGAACGAGGTGATGTTGTTGGCGGTGCTGGTCACGGCATATTGGCTGCCGGACAGGCTGCCGCCGTAGAAACCGCCGCTGTTGGAGTCGGTGACATTACCGTTGGTGTGGTTGATATCGCCAAACGACGACGCCCACTCGTTCAGATAGTTATGGATGCTGTAGCTGCCGAAACTGCTGTCATAGTTGACTGAAAATGCCATTTCTCTATCTCCATTGATGAACGGCGCCCCTTACGAGGCGACCTCTGTGCTCAACGATGAGCAACGCCCTTTTACTGCTTAAAAACGGTACTCCACCCCGCCCTGCACGCTGCGGCCGCGCCCCAGGGTATTGGCCAGCGTCTCGCCGTAGCTGACGACGTAGGCGCGGTTGGTCAGGTTCTCCACCGAGCCGCGCAGCGTCAGGCTGTCGGTCAGTTTGTAGCTGGCGTACAGATCGAACAGGGTGTACTTCGGCCAGTCGGCCAGATACGGGTAGTTGGACGGCACCGAGCTGTCCTGATAGCCCGGCGCGAAGCGCACGGTCACCCCGGCGTCCAGCTTGCGATCGAAAGCGCGGCCGCCCAGCGTCACCGAGCCGCGATCGCCCGGCAGGTAAGCGGCGGTGCCGAACTGCGAGCCGCCGTCGCAGGACACGGCGTCATTCGCCGTCGGATCCTGCTCCGCGTAGAAATTGCCCGGCCGGGAGTTGGCGCCGTAACGCAGGCGATTGCCCAGCCAGGCGTTCCTGGAGCAAAACTCGTTTTTACCGATCATGTGGGTGTAGGTCAGGTCGGCGTAGAACACCCCGGCGTCATAGTTGAGCTGGTACTCCAGCCCGCGGAAACGGGTTTTCGACAGATTGTTGACGTAGGCGGCGTTGCCGATGCTCGGCTGCACCAGCCCCGGCTTGTCGCGGTTAATCGCCAGGTTGATGTAGTTATCCACTTTGGTGTCGAAATAGGCCACCTTGGCTGCCAACCGATCGCCCTCAAACCACAGGTCAGGCTGCTGCACGTTGAACCCCACTTCCCAGGCGCGCGAGCGCTCGGCCTGCAGGAACGGGTTGGGATATTGCGTAGAGGTGCTGTGCGCGCTGCCGTTGGTCAGCGTTTCGGTGATCGCCGGCGGCCGCCAGGATTTGCCGTAGGTGGTATACAGCTCCAGCCACTCCACGCCGGGACGCACAGCCAGCGCCAGCGTCGGCGACAGCTTGCCCTGATCGCGATCGACGTTCCACTCCTGCTGCGTGGTCGTCGCCAGGCAGTTGCGCAGCCGCAGCTGTTTGCAGGGATTCTCCGCCGTATACGGGAAGTCGGCGTAGCTCAGGCCGGTCTGGCCACGCAGGCGATAGCGGTCGTAACGCAGCCCACCTTCCAACGTCAGCCAGCCGTCGTAGTCATAGGTCAGGTTGGCGAACAGGCTGGCTACCGAACGGTTGCCGGCCGGCGTCACCCCTTCCATGCCTTGGCGGGAAGAGTCGCTGGTCGCTTTGTCGTAATAGAACTCCAGCCCGTAATTGGCGCGGAAGTCATGCCCCGGCGCCAGGCTGAAGCGCGAGGTGTTTTGCGCCTGTGCGCCATAGGTACGCAGGCGGGTGCGCGTCGCGTAGCCGTTGTCCAGCAGCGAACTGGTGCTGTAGGTGTCGCTGTCATCCTGAGTATCGACGTAATACAGCTTGGCCTGAAAATCGAGCCAGTCGACGTCTTCCGGCGCCAGGCTGTAGTCGAACGCCGCGTTGCGCGCCATCACGTCGGTGTAGCCGGTGCGCTTCCAGCCCAGTTCGTAGGGCGGGCGAGTGCCCAGGTTAGTCAAGGTGCCGGCGATCGGCGATGCGGTCTGGGTCTGCAGATAACTCAGCTGCAGGCGCTGGTTGGCGGGCAGATTCCAGCCCACCTTGGCCAGCCGCGAGTGCATGCGGTAATGGGTGTCGGGGATTTTGTTGTTCTTGATGCTCTCGGCGTAGCGATCGTAATTGCCGGTGTCGTTATTGATGCGAATGTTGCCGATGTCGCCCTTGTTGCCGGGCCAATAGTCGCCGAGGTGGCGTTCGCTGGCGGCCAGCAGGATATCGCCGGTTTCGTTGCCCAATGCCAGTATGCCGCTGCCGATGAAGTGGGTGCCGTTATCGCCGGTGCTGGCGTGCAGCTTGCCGCCCAGCTCTTTGCCCGGCGCCAGGAAATCGCTCGCGCTGACGGTATTGAAGGTGGCGATGCCGCCGAGCGTGCCGGCGCTGCCCATACCGCCGCTGGTGCCCTTGTCGATGGTCACGCCGGACAGCAGTTCAGAATCGATGTACATGGTGCCGTTACGCTGGCCATGGCCGCTCTTTTGAAAATTCTGCCGCATGCCGTCGATGTTCATGTTCACCCGGCCATAGTCTTGTATGCCGCGGATGTTGACCGACAGCGCCGGATCTTGCTGACTGACGCTGGAATAGGCCCCCGTGGTCTGTTCCAGAATATCGGCCGCGTGCCGCGCCGGGCGGTTGTCCATCTGTTCGCGGCTGATGACGCTGACCGAGCGCGGTTCGTCGTAAACCCAATCGTTGGCGTTGATGCCGCCGGCGCCCAGCACCGTCAGGCTATCCAGCGCCAGCGCGCCGCCATCGCCGTTCGCCGTCGGCAGCCGGCTCAATACGATCTGCCCCTGCGGCTGCAGGCGGAAAGCCACCGGATTGCCGCCGATCAAGCGCCTCAGGCCCTGTTCAACGCTCATGCTGCCGTTCAGCGCCGCCGCCTGCATGCCATCGAGCTTCACCTCGTCGAAAAACACCTGCATGCCGGCCTGCTCGGCGAAGCGCAACATGGCGCTCTGCAGCGGCTGCGCCGCAATGTTGAAATGCTTTTGCTGTGCAGCCTGCGCACCGTTCGCCTCAGCCTGGACGGCGAGCGCCACAGCCGGCTGAGTCAACATCATCGCCGCCAGCGCGGCGCGTACCGCCGTGGCCAAGCGGCCGGCCGGCGTGGTTCCCTTGTGAATAAGCATGCGTGTGTGTTCCACCCGAAAGAATGTCAAACCAAGTGATAATGGAAATCAATCTCGTTTAAACATAAGGACGTTCCGGGAGGCAAAAACCCGTAAAGATTTTTTACAGAAAGTGAAAATAGCGGCGAGACGGGCATCCCGGCCCGCCTGCACCGCTCAGTAAAGCAGCGTAATGCCGGGGAGATTCAGCTGGCGGGCGGAGAGTTCCTGACGAATGGCGCCGACGCCGTCGTCGAGTTTATTGAGCGCGAACACGCCGCTGACCGTACGCGATCTGAGTTCGGGATTGATCGCTACGATGCGGGTTTCGCGATAGCGGTTGAGCTGCGCGAGCGCCTGCGTCAGCGGTTGGCGGTCGATCACCAGCCAGCCGCGCCGCCAGGCGTCATCACCGGCCGTTTGCCGCGTCAGCTGCAGCTGCCCGTTGCGGTAATGCGCCGCCTGGCGTTGCGCGACCACCAGCGAACGCTCACCGTGCTCAAGCGTTACCCGCACGCTGTGCTGATGCACGCTGACGTCGACGCCCTGCTCGGTGCGCGCCACGCTGAACTCGGTGCCCAGTGCCTGGGTGACGCCGTTTTCCGCCTCCACCCTGAACGGGCGACTTTCCGGCCCGCCCAACGGCGCGACGACAAAATAGGCGGCGCCGCTAAGCAGCCGCACCTTGCGTTCGCCTGCGGAATACGCCAGTGCGATCGCGCTGCCGCTGTCCAGCGCCACCCGGCTGCCGTCCGGCAACGCAACTTCGCGCACCTCGCCGCGAACGGTTTGATAATCCGCCTGCATGCCAATCCATAGATCCGGCCCGTGATAAACGCCGAAGGAAACGGCGATCGCCACCGCCGCCGCCACCGCCCAGCGGGGCCACCTGCGATGGGATGACGTTTTCAGCGTCGCCACCTGCGGTTGTAACGCCTGCCGCTGCTCAGGCGGCAGCTGTCCCAGCGTCGTCCACAGCAGGCGAGCCTGACGCAGCGCCGCCGGATGCTGCGGATCGGCGGCCAGCCAGGCGTCCAACGCTCGCCGCCGATCGGCCGGCAGCGCCCCTTCGGCCAGGCTCACGGCCCAGGCGGCCGCCTGCTGTCGCACCTGTGCGGTTAGCGGTTTCATAATGGCATAGACCTCTGTTTTTTCTGGTTATAGGTTAAGACGTCTGAGCGCGGATAAACCCGTAAAAAAATTGCCATTATTGTTCTTCCATCCGCGCCATCAGCCGCTCGAGCGCGCTGGCCAGGTGTTTTTCCACCGTGCTGAGCGACACGCCCAGCTGCGCCGCCACCTGCGCCTGGGTCAGGCCATCAAGCCGGTTAAGGCGGAAAATCTGCTGCGTGCGCGGCGGCATGCCCGCCAGCGCCTGCTGCAACAGCTGCAGCAATTGGCTATCGATCGCCAGTTGTTCAAGCGCCGGTTCACCGGAGGGATACTGCGCCAGAATGTCGTCTTCGACCGCTTCGGTCTGCCGCCGCTGCTGCTGGCGCAGATGGTCGAGCATCAGGTTTTTGGCGGTTTTATACAGGTAGGCTTCGATATCGAGAATGTTACCCTGCGGATATTGCTCGGTAAGGCGGGTAAAGCTTTCCTGCGCCAAGTCCGCGGCCAGCTGAGGGTCGCGCAGTTTGGCGTTCAAATAGGCTTGCAGCGGCCGCATATGGCGCAGAAACAGCGCCTGCAACTCGGAATTGGACATCTCTTTTCCCAGAAGTGAAACACCCAATAGGGGCGATAAAAATCACATAAATGATTATCATTATCAATATTGTTCTGGGAAATATGTGCTGACGCGGGGGGATAAACAGGAAACCGGCCTGACGCCGGTTTCCGCTGGGCTGCAGGTCAGTGCTCTAGCGCCTCGTCTTCATAGCGGTGCTTGGCGTCGAGCGCTTCCTGCTCGGTTTCATGTTCACTGAGCAGCGTATTTGGCTCAATGTCGTCGGTGCGCACCTCAAAACGGCGCAGATGCAGGTTCGGGTCCCCCCGAAACACCTCTACGACGCGGGCGCTCCGTGGATAAGCAGGTTGATCATTTTCGCGCATGCCGTTCTCCCGTGTGTTTCACACAGTAGCAAGTATAGCAGCCGTCCTCATTCCGACACGCGCGAGCCGAGATCGCGATCGCCAGGGGGGCCCGCCAATAGCTCGGTCAATTCGTCGCAGGCGCAAATGCGGCCTTCGCGCACGGTGAAGTGCGCCAGCACCCGCACGCGGCAGCGGGAACCGTCACGCTTTTCCACCTCGACCAGATGGTGAGTCAGTACCGCCTCGCCCTGCTCCGCCGCCGCGATCACGCTCAGCGTCATGCGGCGAGTTTGCCGCTTCAGCAGCGCCATATGCTGCTCAAACTGCTCGAAGTTCAGCACTTTGCCATCCACCTGCTGGCGGTAGCCTGCGCTGAAACGGGCGGCGAGCTGCGTCGGCCGATGCTCCGGGCTGGCGACCACCTGCTGCAGCGTATCGAGCACCAGGTTCAATGGGGTAAGTTGAGTCATCACATTTCTCCGAAATAGGGTGAACGGCGATCCTATCCCGGCCAGGCGATGGCATAATAACCACATAAAGACTTTCAATAACGTTAAACGGCCAACATGACGCAGATCCGCAGCCAACGCCTTCAGCATGAAAAAAAGCACCTGACGCCCTGGCACCGGCACGAAGGCGGCCAGATCTATCTCTTGACGCGCGGCATGCTGGCAATGGAACTCCCGGGCCGGCAATGGGCGATCACCGGCGGCACGCTGGGCTGGCTGCCGCCGGGATGCGCCCATCAGGCGCTGGCCTGTGGCGACGTGGCGGGCTGGAGCCTGTATCTGCCGGTGGAAAGCGTGCCGGAGATGCCGCCGCTGCCGCAGCTGTTCACGGCCTCTGCGTTGTTGCAGGCCCTGGTGGAGCGCATCGCGCAGTTCCCCGCCGGCCCGCTGAGTGCGCCGCAACGGCGGCTGCTGCAGGTGCTGCTGGACGAAATGCACGCGGCAAGCCGCGCGCCGTTGCAATTGCCGCTGCCGCAGGACGCCCGGTTGCTGAACATCGCCCGGGCGCTGCTGAACGATCCCGCCAGCCCGCGCAGCCAGCGCGACTGGGCCATCTGGGCCGGGCTCAGCCCGCGCACCCTGAGCCGCCGTTTTCTGCAGGAAACCGGCATCAGCTTCGCGCTGTGGCGCCAGCAGGCGCGGGTATTGCGTTCACTGGAGGAGTTATCACGCGGCAAAGCGGTTGGCGAGGTGGCCGACGCCTGTGGCTATGACAACGTCAGCGCCTATATCGCCGCCTTTCGCCGCCGCTTCGGCGTCACGCCCGGAGCCTACTTTGCGGCCGCTCGGCAAACGGAATAGAAAAACGGGCGCACAGCGCCCGAAAAGAAGAAAAGGTTATTTCACCGTCTCACGCGGCAGCACCGCGAGGATTTGTTCCACCACCCGCTGCGGATCGGCGGCGCCGTCCATCACGTAATGTGCGGCATCCTGATACAGCGCTTCCCGCGCGGCCAGCACCTCGCGCATCTCTTCGGCGATCGGCCTGCCGGTGAGCGTCGGGCGCTGCGCATCTTCCGGGTACTCTTCCAACCGCTGCGCCAACACGCTGGCCGGCGCGCGCAGGTAGATAACGGTGCCATGCTGGCGCATAAACTGACGATTCTCTTCCGCCAGGATCGCCCCGCCGCCGGTGGCAACTATAGTTGACGGCTTAGTCACGGTTTGCAACGCGACGGTCTCACGGCGGCGGAACCCCAGCCAACCCTCGCGCTCGACCATTTCCGCCACGCTCATCTGCGCCGCCTGCTGCATAAACAGATCGGTATCGACGAATTGATAGCCCAACGCCAGCGCCAATGCGTGGCCTACCGTGGTCTTGCCGGCTCCGCGAGCGCCTATCATGAACAGGGTTTGTGTCATTACGGGTTGTCCCTTATGCGGTGACTTGAGTGCATTGCATACCAAAATGCCGAGCGGGTGCGATGGCGTGGTGGCAGCATCATACCCTGCCCGCTCTGTATTTCAATATTTACGATAGTGTAAATTCCATGGCACAGCGACTGCCGACGGCAAAGCCGTGCGCCAGATCCTCATCCAGATGCCGCCGCAAGGCGGCCGTGAGCTGCGCGCCCTCAAGCGGCCGGAATCCCAGCCGCCGGTAGTAAGGCGCATTCCACGGCACCTCAATGAAGGTGGTGAGCGTCAGGCGGCCGGCACCCTGCCGTTTGGCCTCTTCCGCCACCGCGCCGATCAAGCGGCGGCCGACGCCCTGCCGCTGCCAGGTGCCGGCGACCGACAATTCGGCGATGTGCCAATCTTCCCCCTGAGCCAGCACGGCGATGAAACCGGCGCACTCGCCGTTGTCGCTTTCCGCCAGCCATTCACGGCGCTCGGCGATAAACGCGGCATGCTGCTGCGGGGCCATCACCTCGCCTTCGGCAATAAAGCGCCATTCCGGCTGTTGGCGAAACAACTGCGCCGCCGAGCGTTCAACCGCCATCAGATGCGCGATATCCCGCTGCTGCGCCAAACGAATCTGCAGGCTCATGGGTTCTCCTTAACGTTGGGGCGGTTATTTAAGCAAATTTCACCGCCCGTGGCTTAGAAATCGACACTGCCGCGCAGCACCACCTCACGCGGTTCCCCCACCGCCACGCGCAAATTGCCGCCGCTGGACGGGTAGTAGGTTTTATCGAACAGGTTCTTCACGTTCAGTTGCCATTTCACCCGATAGCCGTTGATCGGCATGGTGTAAGCGGCGAACGCATCGGCAACGGTGTAGTTATCCAGGTAGAAACTGTTGGCAGCGTCACCCGGGCGGCGCCCTACGTAGCGCGCACCGGCGCCAATGCGCACCTCATCGCCGCTGTAGAGACCCGGGCTGCCCAGGTTCTGGGTCAGGAACAGCGAGGCGGTGTGGCGCGCCACGTTGGTCATCTCTTTGCCCTTGTTGTCCGGATCGTCCACCACCCGTGCGTCGGTATACGCATAGGAACCGATCAGGCTCAGCGAGTCGGTGAGATTACCGGCCACGTCCAGCTCCACGCCCTGCGAACGCACGCGTCCGGCGGTGCGCGTCACGGTTTCGCCCGCCACCAGCTCACTGACCATCACGTTGCGCTTGGTGATGTCGAACAGCGCCAACGTGCCGGTAACACCGTTCGGCAGCGCCAGCTTGCCGCCGACTTCCCACGACTTGCCCTGCTCCGGCGGCAGCGAATCAATCTGGGTGGCGATGGAAGAGTTCGGCTTGAACGACTCGGTATAGCTGCTGTACAGCGACACGTAAGGCGTCAGCTTGTAGACCACCCCGGCGCGCGGCACCAGCTTGCCGTCCGAGCTGTCGGTATTGGTCTGGAACGGCCGCCCCTTGCCGGCATAGACGTCGAAAGCGTCGTAGCGCAGCCCGCCCATCACCAGCCATTTATCGGTCAGTTGGATGGAATCCTGCATAAACCAGCCGTAGCTGGTGAGATTTTCCCGCTGGTCGCTGTCTTTGGCGCTGACCGCGGTCGACGGCGGCATCAGGCCGTATACCGGATGATAAATATTGAAATCGCTGTTCTTTTTACCGCGGATCATGTCGCCGCGGTAGGTACGGTTATCTTCAAAATCAAAGCCGAACAGCATCTGGTGATTGATGCTGCCCCAGTCCACGTCACCATTGAGCGTCAGCTGCACCGCGTTGGCGTGGCTGACGGCATGGGCGGTCGAGTCGGCCTGGCGGCTCAATGCGCCGCTCTCCGGGTCCAGCGCCGTGGCGCGCGCCTGGTTGTCGCTGTAGCTGTTGCGGCTGTAGGCGTAGGTCAGCGAGCTTTTCCAGCGCTCATTGAGCGTTTGATCGATCTGCAGAGTGACGCTGTCCTGATCGCCGCGGGTGGCGTTATAAGCCTCGTCGAAACGGCGATCGCGCGGCGTATTCACCGGTTTGCCGGTGCGCGAATCGATAATGGTGCCGCGATCGAACGGCACCAGATATTCCATATGCTCGTAGGCCAGCCGCACGGTGGTGTTCTCGCCGTACCACATCAGCGAGGGCGCGATCACCGTCTGACGATTGCGGCCAAAGTTGCGCCAGTAATCGGTTTCATCGTGATCGACGATCATCCGATAGGCGAATCCCGACGTGCCGAGCGGCCCGGTAACGTCGAGCTGGCCACCGCCGCCGTTGAAACTGCTGCCCCAGCCTTCCACGTGGGTATGCTGCTGCAGCTGGGGCTTTTTGGTGATCATGTTGATCATCCCGCCCGGCTCGCCCATGCCGTACAGCATCGAGGCCGGCCCCTTGAGCACCTCCACCCGCTCGGTGGTCGGCGTAAAGTTGCGCGCCTGCACCGAGCGCACGCCATCGCGCAGAATGGAGCCGTCGCGGTTGTCGCCGAAGCCGCGTTTCATTACCGCGTCCTGGGTGCCCCCCAGCGTGTTGGCCTGGGTTATGCCGCTGACGTTGTACAGCGCTTCGTCCAGGCTGCTGACCGCCTGATCGGTAATCACCTGTTGCGGCACCACGTCGATCGCCTGCGGCACGTTCAGCAGGTTGGTTTCGCTGCGGGTGCCGGTGACGCTGGTCAACGGCTGATAGCTCTGCACGCCGTCGGCGTCTTTGCGGCCGACCACCACCAGGCTCTCTTCTTGCGGCGCGGCTTTTTCCGCCGCCCACGCCGGCGATGTCGCGCAGGCTGCCAAAGGCAATGCGCACCACCAGCCGCGCTTGTTGTTATTCATTATCTAACTGACTCCAATAGGTCCCTGAAAAAGGTAACGGCAAAAACTGCTGATACAACTGTTGGAAGGTCTGCTGCGGGTTGATGTCGGCGAACAGATCCGGGTAAAACGCTTTGGCGAACATCTCGACCAACACGACATGGTACGGGCTGAGGTAAAAGTTGTGCCAGACGCTCCAGGCGCGGTGGTTTTTCACCGCCTGCAGGCTGGCCAGCATCGGCTGTTTGGCGATCAGTTGGCGGAAGCTGTCGGCGGCCTCCTGTGGGCTGACCTGCGGCCCGAGACGCAGATCGGACAGCCGTTTGCCCTGCGGGCCGGCCATGCCGGTGGCGAGGTACACGTCAGGATTGGCGCTCAGAATGGTTTCCGGGTTCAGCTCGCCATACACCCCTTTGACGCTGGCGTTGGCGATGTTGTCGCCGCCGGCGAAGGTCAGCAGATCGCCGAGGTTGCCGTGCGCGGCGGTGGTGCAACAGGTGTCGCGCCGCCCCAGATGCAGGTGCAGCATCACCTTGGGCTTCGGCCCCTGATAGCCCGCCAACCGTTGCCGGATCACCGTCATATGCTGCTGATAAAACGCGATGAACTGCTCGGCGCGTTGCTGGCGATTGAGCACTTCGCCCAGCAGCCGCACGCTCGGCACGGTGTTGTTCAGCAGATCGATGCGCAGATCGACGTAGATCACCGCCACGCCGGCCTTGCTCAGTGCGGAAACCAGCAGATCGTTGTCGCCGTCTTCACGCGCGTAGCGCGCCAGAATCACCAGATCCGGCTTCAGCTGCAGCAGGCTTTCGATGTTGACCTGGCGAAAGTTATTACCGCTGATGACGGGGATCTGGGCTATCTGTGGAAACGTCTGCGTATACAGCTGCCAGCTTTGCGCATCAAAGCGCGCCAGATCCGCCGGCCAGCCGACGATGCGCTGCGCCGGGTTGCCCGGCTCCAGCAGCGCCAGCGTATACAACATGCGGCTCTCCCCCACCACGATGCGCTGCGGGTTGTCCGGCACCGCGACCTGGCGGCCGGTGATATCGGTCACCGTCTTCGCCTGGGCGGAGAACATGCCGAACCACAGGGAAAGCAGCAGTAAAATGAGGGAATTGCGCATGATTGAGCCGAAACGGGAGAAATAGTGTGCGCATGATAATCACTCTCATTAGCACTTGCAATCCCACGCCGCGATTGCCAAAAGAAATCCGGGAAACGGTGCCGGGCACGCGGTAAAACACCGTAAAACCGCTAAAATAGCGGCTTTAAAAAGTTAAAAAAATGGCGGAAAAATCGGTTAAATAGGAGGGGGAAACAGCAAAAAAACCGGGAGACCTCCATGACTCAACGCATCATTCCGCTGTCGGAGTGCCCGCAGTTTGCCGATGTGTGCGCCGCCTGGGCTTTCGGCCAATGGGGTTCACAGCGCGGCGGTTCGCTGGCGCGCACCCAGCTGCGTTTCGCCCAATGCAGCCGGCCAAGCGACGATCACCTGACGCTGATGATGATCGACGGCGATCGTCCGGTCGGCATGGCCAGCCTGTGGCCCAGCGACGATCGCCAGCGTCAGGATCTCACTCCGTGGCTGGCCGGCGTCTTCGTGCATCCCGATCACCGCCGCAAGGGCATCGCCCACCGTCTTGAAATGGCCATCGTCGAGGCGGCGCGGCAACGCCATCACTCGGTTCTGCATCTCATTACCGACAAGTCGGAAGCGCTGTACGCCGGCTGGGGTTGGCATCCCGTGGAACGCCGGCGGCAGCATGACGAAGAGGTGGTGGTGATGGCGAAAACGCTGTAGCTAACGCGGCGTACAGACATACACCAGCGCCGGCGGGAAGTTGCGCACTACCCGCAGGCGCTTCCAGTGAAAATAGCGCGACAGCAATTTTTCCGACAGGTGGCTGTATTGAAACAACACCAGCGTGCCGTTGCGCGCCAGCAGCCGCTGCCGGGCCTGCTGAAGAATGCGCACGCTGATCCTGACCGGGATCGACAACAGCGGCAGGCAGGAAAACACCACGTCGTAATCCGTGGCCATCCGGGTCGCAGAGTGGCCCATCACCTGCAGCCGCCGATCGTCTATCCCGCGCAGCCGATGCACGAAATGGGGTTGGATTTCGAAAGCCTCCAGCGCTGCATCGGCGCGCATCCGCCCCAGAATGCGTTTGGTCAACACCCCGTCGGCCGCGCCCAGTTCCGCGATCGACAGCGCCCGGGTCCATTCAATCTGGTTCAGCATCGCCTGACACAGCCACGGGGAAGAAGGCGCCAGCGTACCGACGGTGCGCGGTGAAGCCATAAATTGCTGCAGGTAAGCGAAGTGATTCATCAGTTGCAGCCGGGTCGCATTTAACATTGAGGCCTCCTTGGGTTAAGCCCTCAATGTGAGCCGAATTTCTTAAGTAATCATTAACATGATTCCGAAAGCGGCAGACACAGTTGTAATAAAATGCAACCTCATCAACGGCACGCAAAGAAAAACGGCCGTAATAATGACCTGAGAATAAGTCGTTTATACACCGACTATTCAGATAATTATTGCGACCGTTTATTTTATTGGCCGCGTTGCCGCGGCCAGAGGGTAAAAAGCTAACGCTTAGCGATAAATTTCCGCATTGCCGCGCCAGTTGCTGGAGTCCCCGGGGGTGTCCAGACCGATAATGCGATAATGACTGGCGCCGTCCGCCGCAGCTTTTTCTTTCAGGGCGGTGATGGCGTCATGCGGTGAGCCGCTAACGCCGGAAACCGACACAACGCCGAGGCTTTGCAGATTGGCGGCCTGCTCGCTGTTGACCTGTTTTACCGACGACAGCGGCGCGGCGAAAGTGGAGAAAGAAGCGGCGGCGATCAATACGGCTGCGATGCTTGGGATGAGTTTCATGATTGACTCCAGGTGTTCTTGTTTATTAGCTCGTGGTCAGTGATGTTAATTATCCGCTAGCCAATGAAAACGGACGTCATGCAACGTAAAGAACATCAATCATTGTGAGGAGAATAAGGAGGAAGTGAGAGCGGGTGTGTATTTTCAGGCGGGAATGACTTTATAAACCTCACCTTACCCCTATTTGATGAACAATTAAAGACGGTGCGAGATAAAGCATGCGCGCCGCGTCTATTTAAGATTTTTTACCCGCCGGAGCGCGCTGAGCTACGCTGATTTTGTGGCTTACCCTTTTAAGGAAGAACGCTTATGTCGCAAAACCTGCTGCGCGTGCGTGACGGTCAGGGCGCGTCGGTCTCATTTTCCGAGCTGCTGTTCGATCTGATCTACGTTTTCGCCGTGACCCAACTTTCCCACTATCTGTTGCATCACCTGACGCTGACCGGCGCGCTGGAAACCCTGCTGCTGTGGTTCGCCGTCTGGCTGGCCTGGCAATACACCGCCTGGGTCACCAACTGGTTCAATCCGGATACCCGCCAGATCCGCCTGCTGCTGTTCGCGATCATGCTGCTGGGGCTGTTCGCCGCCGCCGCGCTGCCGCAGGCGTTTGGCGAGCGCGGCCTGATCTTCGCGCTGTTTTATGTCGCTATTCAGGTCGGCCGCTCCGCCACGGTATTGCGCCTGCTGGCGCCTGGCCACCCGTTGAAACAAAACTTTCGCCGCATCCTCGGCTGGCTGTGCATCTCCGCCGTCTTCTGGATCGCCGGCGGGCTGGCGGAAGGCCATACTCGCCTGGCGCTGTGGGCGATCGCCGTCTTGTGCGAATACGTCTCGCCGATGTTCGGCTTCCGTCTGCCGGTGCTGGGGCGCTCGGACAGCAGCAGCGAATGGACCATCGAAGGCCACCATCTGGCGGAGCGCTGCCAGCTGTTCGTGATCGTGGCGCTGGGGGAAACCATTCTGATCACCGGCGCCACCCTGAGCGAAATGGAAAGCTGGAGCCTGCCGGTGCTCATCGCTTCGCTGGTGGCCTTTCTCGGCAGCCTGGCGATGTGGTGGGTTTACTTCGACACCAGCAGCAAAGCCGGCAGCCACGCCATCAGCCAGGCGGAAAACCCCGGCCAGCTGGGCGCTTATTTCCACTACGTGCACGTCGCGCTGGTGGGGGCCATCATCGTCTGCGCCGTGGCCAACGAACTGGTGATCGCCCATCCTGACGGCCGCATCCAACACGCCACAGCGGCGGTGCTGCTGCTCGGCCCGGCGATTTACCTGTTCGCCAACGCGCTGTATAAACGGTTGGTGTATCGCCGCTTCCCGCTGTCGCACCTGGTTGGGCTGCTGGCGCTGGCGGTATTGGCCCCCGCCGCCTATTTAACCGATCTGCTGATGGTCAATGGCCTGACGACGCTGATCATGGTGGTGGTGGCGGTGTGGGAGAGCATCTCGCGCGGCAGAGCGCCGCAGCGGCACGCGGAGACCTGAAGCCAACGGGGGCGTCACCGCCCCCGCTGTGAGATTGATGACAAACCTCATGCCATTGCCGGGTTTGCAGAGAGCAGTGGATAAAAAAACAAGTAAAATCAATTTGTTGATTTTCGGCTGATGGCCACAAAGGAGGAAAAACCACGTTTTTTCCTCCTTTGTCAACGGTCTGACGGGGGCGCTGTCGCCCCCTCTCGATCACTTCAAGGGTTGCGGCAAGGTGAGCACCCAGAGCTCACTCAGCGACTCCGGCTGCTCCAGCGGGCGCAATTCGATACGGGCATCGGTCTTATCGCCGTCGAGGCTCAACCGCCCTCCTTTCTCCAACTGGTAGTCACCGATTTTTTTGCTCTTTGGCGACGCATCCACCAGCTTCGCCTGCAAGCCGAAATCGTTGTCATTGATCACCGCCAGCGTGCGATCGTCGATCAGCGCCAGCCCTTCCGCTTTCTCCTGGCGCCAGCCCAACTGGCGCAGATCCGCCACTTCCCGTTTCTGCGCCAGCTTCACGCCGCGTTTAGCCAGCTCTTGCGCATCGTCGAACTCCAGCGCTTTACCCTGGCCGTCAAACGTACTCAGATCGCTGGCCTGCGCGAGATCCACCAGATAGATCTTGTTGATCATCGTCTTATCTTTATCGGTTCCCTGTTCAATCAACAGGATGCGCTGGTTGTCCAACGCCACGATATCGCCAATCTTGGCGTCTTTGGCTTTTTTATAGCGGTCGATATCGATGGGATAGCCATACATCGCAGTTTTGCCACTGCGCGGATCGAAGCTCACCAGCCGGGTAAACTGCGCCTTGTTTTTGCTTTTACCATCGACATCCAGCGTGCTCTGCACCGCCGCCAGAATGCGCCCATCCGGCATCCGGGTCAGCCCCTCAAAACCGCGGTTGGGCTGGCGCCACTTCAGGATGTTCGGCAAACCGCTCGCCACCGCCTGCTCGCCGGCCTGCGGCGTTGGGCCATATTTGGCGAGAATTTTGCCTTTGTCGTCGACATGGATCAGAAACGGGCCATACTCGTCACACAGCCAATAGCCGCCGTTGCCGTCACCGATGATGCCTTCGGTATCCAACCCACGGCGATCGCCGGACAGCGGTTGCAGCGCGTCGTTCAACGCCACTTCGTTCGTGGAACCAATCAGTTCGCTCGGCAGCGGCAGCCCGCTAATCGGCCCTTTTTCGTCATGCAAGGGCCGCGCATTCTCGGCCACGGCCTTGCCGCCGCCGATACGAATGTCCATCAACAGAGGCGTAAATTGCGGATTGGCGAAAATCTTGGCTTCTTGCTTGCCCACCGCAGGGGCATCAGCATTCGGGCCGCGATCGGTCAGCGTCGTCAGCACCAGATCGTCGCCCTGCTTGCGATTGAACGACAGCCCTGAGCCGATCCCCACCGGCAACCCCTGCGGGAAATGCTTGGCAAACGCCCCCTGATAGGCGACGCGTTCCCCGCCGGGGAAGCCGACCACATAACGCGCCACCTCAATATCTGCAGCGTAGGTGAATACCGGAAACAGCGAAGCCAACAGCAGGGAGAGCGATTTTATTCTCATGTTTTTTACCCGAGGTTGAATGAAGCGTTATCAGGCAGAAGAAGATATTAATTTAGCATGACACTTAGATGACAACAGGCGCTTCGTCAAATGTAAAACAAGCAATAAGGTTGGCTGGCAAATAGAAATTAGCAATTAACCTGAGCGTATTGAATGGATAAAACCGCTGGAAAAAACCACCCGAAAATAGCCCGCCATTTTGCTTAGGGTAAATTCTTATAGCAAAGATAAAAAAATCGGCAAACGCGCGTCGGCACGTGGAAAAACGGTGTTTTTCTCATAGACAAAATAAAATACCGGGGATTTAATACCGCCGTTATTCAAGGTGCATTAAGAAAATTCTATAGAATATCTGCATGAACTCAAAAAGCTGTTCTATAGTTTTTAGTGCTAACGCCCGTTAGTCTATTCCGCAGGATGGAATCTATGTCAAAGCGACTTTTTGCTGAATTTTTTGGCACATTTTGGTTGGTGTTTGGTGGTTGTGGTAGCGCAGTATTGGCAGCGGCATTCCCACAGCTGGGTATTGGTTTCCTCGGCGTCGCGCTCGCTTTCGGTCTGACCGTGGTGACGATGGCCTATGCCGTCGGCCATATTTCCGGCGGGCATTTTAACCCGGCCGTCACCGTCGGCTTATTCGCCGGCGGCCGTTTCGCGGCGAAAGACGTTATTCCTTACGTTATCGCTCAGGTCATCGGCGGTATCGCCGCAGCGGCGGTGCTGTATTTGATCGCCAGCGGCAAAGCCGGTTTCGACGCCACCGCAGGCGGCTTCGCCTCCAACGGTTACGGCGAACACTCACCGGGCGGTTATTCTCTGCAAGCCGCGATCGTGATTGAGCTGGTACTGACCGCCTTCTTCCTGATCGTTATTCACGGCGTGACCGACAAGCGCGCGCCGGCAGGCTTTGCCCCGCTGGCGATCGGCCTGACGCTGACGCTGATCCACCTGATCAGCATCCCGGTGACCAACACCTCCGTCAACCCGGCGCGCAGCACCGGCGTAGCGATCTTCCAGGGCACCTGGGCGCTGCAGCAGCTGTGGGTCTTCTGGCTGGTGCCACTGGTCGGCGGCATTATCGGCGGCCTGATCTACCGCTGCCTGCTGGAAGACAAAAAATAAGCGTATCGCAGTCAATCGCGTTTCACGGGGCAGCCTTCATCGGCTGCCCCGTTGCTTTCAGCCCTTCGTCACTTCAAACATCATGATATCGCTGGTAAAGGAGCCGTCCGGCTGAATGGCGAAATGCGCCGCTACCTCTTCCGACACGCTTTGCTGCAGCGCGCGGATCGCGGTAACGAAATGCGCCGGCGTGCGCATGCGCGCCACCCAGCTGCCGAACTCCAGCATCAAGCGATCCGCCGTCACCTCACGCACCACCAACCCGGCTTCGGTCAATAACCTCAACCACTCGCCCGGCGCATAGTTGCGCACGTGCGAGGTGTCGCGCAGCACTTCCACGGTTTGCAGGTAGATATCCAGCAGCGGATGCCCCGGCGAGACCACGTCCATAATGATCGCTCTGCCGCCCGGTTTGAGTACCCGCCTGACCTCGCGCAGCGCCTGGCCGACGTCGTGCCAGTGGTGCGCCGAATAGCGGCTGATGACCAGATCGAAGCTGGCGTCTTCAAACGGTAAAGACTCCGCCACGCCCTGCTGCAGCTGAATGTTATTCAGGCCTTTTTCCGCCGCCGCCTGCTTCACCACCGCCAACATTTGCGCCGACAGATCGTAGGCCACCACCTGCGCCACCCTGGCCGCCGCCGTGAAGCTGGCGTGCCCGGCACCGCAGCCCAGATCGAGCAGGCGCGCGTCGGCGTGCGGTTCCAGTAACTGTGCAAGGCGTTGCAAATCCTTGCCCTGCGCGTGTACCGCGCTGGTTAAGTAGGCGTTGGCCTGCTCGCCGAACTGCCGGTCTACCGCGTTTTTATGGCTGTTGCTGATGCTCATGTTTGCTCCCGTTATTATCCGGCTTGCGCCTGTGCCTGAAGGCTTTCGGCTACTATAATCAGGCTACTATACGGGTACAATATGAGCAGTTATCCTGGTATGAATAGGTACCACGCTATGACATCAGAAGCCTTATCCGGGCCAAAGGCCCTCGGCGCGTTCCTGCGGGCGCACCGCGAACGCATCACGCCGGAAATGCTCGGCCTGCCCAGCTCCTCGCGCCGTCGCACCAGCGGCCTGCGGCGCGAAGAACTGGCGCAAATCAGCGGCATCAGCGCCACCTGGTATACCTGGATCGAACAGGGCCGCGAGGTATCCATTTCCCCCTATACGCTGGCACGCATCGCCAAGGCGCTGCGGCTCGGCCCGGCCGAACGCCATTACCTGTTTACCCTGGCGCGCATCGCCGACCCCGAGCAGGAAACACACCGCGAAACCGCCAACGACGCGGTGCTGCAAAGCGTGCATCAGATGACGGTGCCCTGCTACCTGCTGGACGTGACCTGGAATGTCGTCGCCTGGAACCCGCAGGCGGCGGCGCTGTTCAGCGGCTGGCTGGATGTGGCCAACAGCCCCAACCTGCTGCACTTCATGTTCTTCCACCCGTTGGCGAAAACGCTGGTCAGCGATTGGGAGGAACGCGCTCGCCGCGTGGTGGCCGAGTTTCGCGCCGAGACCAGCCATCATCAAAATACCGAAGAGATGCGCGCCTTCGTGCGCAACATGACGCACAACAGCGCAGACTTTAATCACTGGTGGAAGCAACATGACGTCATGGCGCGCGAAGGCGGCGAACGCGCGTTCGAGCATGCTCGGCAAGGCGCACTGCGCTATCGCCAACTGACCTTCCACCCGGCAGAGCACGCCGGTCTGAAGCTGGTGATGCTGATCCCGCTGCCGCAATTGGTAACAAATTCATAGGCAAGTTTACCCGCCATTTATTTATAGGTTCATGTAAACGCGCTAGGGTAATTGATACCGATGATAATGATCATCCAGCACCGTTATTTATCTCCTGAGGTACTCCTATGCAATCCGAAGAACAACGCCTTATCGATGGTCTGTTTGGCCGCCTGAAAGAAGCCGAGACCAAGACGGGCCCACGGGATCTCCAGGCAGAGCAGCAAATCAACCAGCATATTCGCGAGCAGCCTTCCGCCCCTTATTACATGGCGCAGGCGATGATCATTCAGGAAGCGGCGCTCAAGCAGATGGATCAGCGGGTCAAAGAGCTGGAGGCCCAGGTGGCGCAGCTGCAGCAAACCGCCAACGGCCAGCAGAGCAGCGGCGGCTTCCTGGCCGGTCTGTTCGGCGGCGGCAGCCGCACGCCAAGCCCGCGTGAACAGTATCAGGCGCAGCAGCAAAATACGGCGGCCTGGAACAACGCGCAGCAGGGGGGCTACGCGCAGCAGCAGCCTGCCTATGCCCAACCGCAGCAGGCGGCGCCCTCACGCGCCGGCGGCTTCCTGGGAGGCGCCTTGCAAACGGCGGCGGGCGTCGCCGGCGGCGTGGTGTTGGCCGACATGCTGACCGGCATGTTCCGCCATTCGCAACCACAGGAAATCGTAAATATTATCGAGGAAACCCCGGCGCCGCTGGACGACAGCGCAATGCGCAATTTCGACGCCTCCAACAACCTGGATACCTTCAACAACGGCGATGGTGGCAGCTTCCTGAACCAGGACAACGGCTTCCAGAACGCCAGCTATCAGGACGACACGGATTACGCCGACGACGATTACAGCGACGACGACTCCTTCCTGTAATTCCCTTCGCCCCCTCTCACCCGCAGAGGGGGATTTCCCGTTTCACCAATCTGGTCTACAGTGAACACTGTTCATTTATCCAGCCGGGAGAAACGATGATGAGCCTGACTCCTTCAGACCCTTTTTTCAGCGAACGCCTGCAGATGCGCCCGCCGGTGATGGCGGATCTCGAACGCTTCTACGCCATCTTCGGCGATCCGCAAACCCAGCGTTTCAACCCCGCCGGCCCGCTCACCAGCGAAGCGCAGGCTATCTCGGCGCTGCAAGAGAGAATTTCCGGGTGGCAACAACACGGTTACGGTTCCTGGGCGATCGCCCTGCGCGAACGGCCGGATTGGATCATCGGCTTTGGCGGATTGTCCTGGAAACCGCTCGGCGCGCAGCGCACCGTGAACCTCGGCTATCGATTCGATACTCGCGTCTGGGGCATGGGGTTGGCCACCGAGATGGCGCGGGCTTCGCTGCAATATGGTTTTGTCGGATTGGCGATGGAGGAAATTTCCGCCATTGTGCGCGCGGAGAATCAGGCGTCGTGGCGAGTGCTGGAAAAGATCGGCATGCGGCGGGTGGATACGCTGGATGACGTGCCCGGCGCGGCGCCGAGCCTGGTGTATACACTAAAGCGCGGCGACTATCAGGGCTGATCGTCGCTGATTCTGGCCAATGCCATGCGATAAGATTTGACCTTCTTACGCTTTTTCAGCCAGGTGGTGGTCGACACGATGAACACCGCGCCCGACATCGCCAACACGCCGGTCGGGTGGCCGTAAAACACCATCAAGGCAAAGTACACGGCGGAAACGATCGCCACCCATTTCGCCGTATTGCCCATGTCGTTTTTCTCCTGGGTCAAACGGCGAATGCGCTCTTCTTCACTGATTCCCATACGCGCTCCTTGTTGGTTGAATGTTCCATTATATGGAGTTGGAGTGCTGATATTTCAAGCGGTTGGATGGTAAAGAAGCGTAAAGCTCAGGCCGGCGGCTCCCGCTCCCGCCGCCGAGACAGATAGCGCCCGGGCTGATCGGCACCCGGCAGGCCGCTGCCGTCGTTGCGGCCAAACAGTCGGTAGCGATTGCCGGCAACCGCATCATAGACCTTGTCCGCCAGCCGCGGTGGTAGAAAACGCGCCAGCGCGCGGTGCGGCCAACCTAATTGACGCAGCGACCGAAACAGCGCCGCCGAACGCAGCCAATAGCGCCCCTGCTCAACATAGACCACGGAATCGAAACGATCGGTCGGCAACCCCAACGCCAGCAGGATCGCCTGCCCTTCGACGGATTGCACCGTTGCCAACAGAATACGCCGCTGCCGATCGGCGCGAATAAGGTATCTCACCAGCCCGTGACACAGATTGCATTCGCCGTCGAACAACAGCGCGCGCTCGCCGGGCTGGAGATAAGGCAGCTGTGATAAAGGGGTCATCCCGCCTCCCGTAAAACGCTCTCCTTAGCCTAACGCGCCTGGCGCGCTCAGGCCAGAGCGGGATGGCAGAGTCCGTTAAGGCGCAGGCGGTGCGTCAGGCACGGCCACCACCGCGACGCGCACTTCGTAATGTTTGGCGCTGCCCGCCGGGATCACCGCCGTCAGTTTGTTGATGGTTTCCACCGGATTGTCGCTGGCCGAGGTGGCGCAGAACAGCTCGCCGCCGTGGCAGAACCCCGGCTTGGGCGGGTGCCCGCCCGGGAAAGGTGGCATGCGCATCGGCGCATCCATCAAAGGCGGCAACGCGTTGGCCGCAGGCTTCTCAGGCGCCGACATCGCGCTCGCGCTGAACAATAGCGCCATGCCCATGCAGGGCAGCGCCAGGATCTTGATTGCTTGTTTCATTGAATTAGCCTCATTTGCCGGGTTCGGGATTACGCTACCCCGCCCCCGGCCAATGAGAAAGCCGCTTTTCGCTACCTTTTCGCCCCGCTGCGCTTTGCTTACATCCCGCGTCTAACGTGATGAAAGGCGAAAGGTTGGGTAAAGGGCCGTCGCGTTACTTACCGTTGGTCAGCGTGTTGTAGCTGGTCATCAGATTGCGGTAGTCCGGGATATGGTTGGAGAACAGCGTGCCCAGGCCTTCGATATCGTTGCGCCAGTCGCGGTGCAGCTCGCAGGCGACGCCGAACCAGGTCATCAACTGCGCGCCGGCGGCTTCCATGCGGCTCCAGGCCGACTGACGGGTCAGTTCATTGAAGGTGCCGGAGGCGTCGGTCACCACAAACACTTCGAAACCTTCATTGAGCGCAGACAGTGCCGGGAATGCCACGCACACTTCGGTCACCACGCCGGCGATGATCAGCTGCTTGCGGCCGGTGGCTTTTACCGCGTTGACGAAGTCGTCGTTGTCCCAGGCGTTGATCTGGCCAGGGCGCGGAATGAAGGGAGCATCGGGGAATTGGGCTTTCAGTTCCGGCACCAGCGGGCCGTTGGGGCCGTTTTCAAAACTGGTGGTCAGAATGGTCGGCAGGTTGAAATACTTCGCTAAATCACCCAGCGCCAGCACGTTGTTTTTAAACCGATCGGGATCGATGTCGCGCACCAGCGAAAGCAGCCCTGCCTGATGATCCACCAGCAATACGGCGGCCTGATCTTTGTCGAGGCGTTTGTAATTTGCAGTCATGGTTTTACTCCTGTGGGGTTTGATGTTGCGGATGAAATGCCCCGCCGGTGTGGCGGGGCGTTGAGGTTTAAGTGTGGCGTCTGGAACCGAGAACACTTCCCGCCCCAGATGCCAAGGTTCAACCGGCGCTCGCTTCGGCGTTCATGCTGCCGAACTTGCCGCTGTTGAAATCGCGGAACGCCTGCTGGATTTCCGCTTCGCTGTTCATGACGAACGGGCCGTAGCCGACGATAGGCTCATCGATCGGTTCGCCGCTCAGCACCAACAGAGCGACGTCGTTGTTGGCTTCGATAGTGATCGAATCCCCCGCCCGGTCGAAACGCACCATTTGGGTTTCACGCACCACATCTTCGCCGTTAACCAGGATCGCGCCGTGCAGCATCACCAGCGCCAGCGTATGGCCTTCTTTCACCGTCAGCGTGGTGGTATGGCCGGCATTCAACTTCATGTCCCACACGTTGAGCGGGCTGAAGGTGCGCGCCGGGCCGGCATGGCCGCCGAAGTCACCGGCGATCACCCGCACCTGCCCTGCGCCGTCCGCCAGCGGAACCACCGGAATATCGGCGTTCAGCAGCGTCTGGTAACCCGGCTCGGCCATTTTGTCCTTGGCCGGCAGGTTGACCCACAGCTGCACCATTTCCATGGTGCCGCCGTTGCGCGAGAAGTCCCGCGAATGGAACTCTTCGTGCAAGATGCCGGAGGCGGCGGTCATCCACTGGACGTCGCCGGGGCCAATCACCCCGCCGCTGCCGGTCGAGTCGCGGTGTTCCACTTCGCCCTGATAGACGATGGTCACCGTTTCAAACCCGCGATGCGGGTGCTGCCCCACGCCACGGGTGCCGGAGGCGGAACGGAATTTGGTCGGCGCCGCGTGATCCAGCAGCAAGAACGGGCTCATTTCCGCCCCCAAATCGTTATAAGAGAACAGCGAATTCACCAGGAAACCGTTACCGACCCAGTGTGCTTCCGGGCTGTTGTGAATACCGAGGATTTTTTTCATCTTGAACTCCCGTTTCAGACCTCACGGCCTTAAGTTGATGTCAGAAGTTTAATCCGCCGGGGTTTGCTGCAGTAGTGGGCAAGATGTACACTCAGCGTTCTACTGATAGAACGATAAGGAATGCGATGCTGACCGATCTGAACGATCTGTTTTTCTTCGCCAGCGTGGTCGATCACCAGGGATTCGCCCCCGCCGGCCGGGCGCTGGGCATTCCCAAATCCAAGCTCAGCCGCCGCGTGGCGCTGCTGGAGGAGCGGCTGGGCGTGCGCCTGATCCAGCGCTCGACGCGGCGCTTCTCGGTGACCGAGGTCGGCCAAACTTATTACGCGCACTGCAAGGCAATGCTGGTGGAAGCGGAAGCGGCGCAGCAGGCGATCGAGCAGACGCGCGCCGAGCCCTGCGGCACGGTGCGCATGTCCTGCCCGGTGGCGATCCTGCACACCCGCGTCGGCAGCATGGTGGCGGCCTTTATGGCCGATTATCCCAAGGTGACGGTGCATCTGGAGGCCACCAACCGCCGGGTGGACGTGGTGGGGGAAGGGTTGGATCTGGCGATCCGCGTGCGGCCGCCGCCGCTGGAGGACAGCGATCTGGTGCTGAAAATCCTGGCGCAGCGCACCTGGTGCGTCGCCGCCAGCCCGGCGCTGGTGCGCACCCTCGGGCCGGCGCACACGCCGGAAGACCTGCGTAAATACCCGACGCTCGATCTCGGCCCGGCGCGCGGTCAGCACCAATGGCGGCTGACCGGCCCACAGGGTGAACGGGTGGAGTGGGAACACACGCCGCGGCTGGTCACCGACGACATGCTGATGCTGCGCACCGCCGCCATCGCCGGCGCCGGCATCGTACAACTGCCGGCGATGATGATGCGCGACGACATGCTGCGCGGCGAGCTGGTGCAACTGTTGCCGGGCTGGCAGCCGCAGGGCGGCGTGGTGCATGCGGTTTACCCGTCGCGCCGCGGCCTGCTGCCGGCGGTGCGGCTGCTGCTCGACTATCTGGGCGAGCAGTTCGCCAGCATTGAAGAAGAGTGATCAGGCGGTGATTTCGATCGCGTTGCCGTCTGGATCGCGAATGACGGCCTCGTAGAAGCCGTCGCCGGTCCAGCGCGGCGCGGACAGCAAAATGCCCTCCTGCTGCGCGCGCTGCGCCAACCGATCGACCTGCCGCTCATCCCCCAGCGACAGCGCGATGTGCGCCCAACCGACCCGCTCCTCCTGCTCCTGCGCCGACAGCAACGTCGGCACGCGCATGATCTCCAGCGACGGCCCGGCCGCCAGGCTGACGAAGCGGGAAACGAACCCCGGCCGGTTGCGGCTGACATACTCCTCCCCCGCGGCACCATTGAAATAACGCTGCCAAAATGCCAGCTGCGCGTCGATGTCACGGGTCCACAGAGCAACATGGGCTATTTTCATCATCATTCTCCGGTCGGTAAATCGCTGTGCCAAACCTGGCCGCCGCCCTGCGCCACCTGCAGCTCAAGCTGCGGGTGCGCGCCGCGCGCCGTCACCAGATGATCCACCCGCCCGGCGGGCAGGAAGGGGTAAGGGGCGTAGGTATTGAGCTTGTCGCGGGTGCACAGCACCGCCACGCTGCCGGCGCGCGTCAACAGCCGCTTTTTGAAGGTGGCGTCCTGGTAGCTCAGCGCGGAGAAGCCGCCGGCCGGGTCGTAGGCGCAGATGCCGGTAAACACCAAATCGAAATGGAAACCGTCGATCTCTTCCGCGGCCTTGGCGTCCACGCAGCCGCCGACCTGCGCATCCAACTCGCCGCCGATCAGGATGGTGCGGATCCCCGGCCGCTCCAGCATTTTGCCGGCGATGCTCAATGCATTGGTCACCACCGTCAAACGCCGGTCGCGCGGCAACAGATCCGCCAGATACAGGTGGGTGCTGCCGGCGTCGAGGAAGATCAGCTGTTCTTCACCGATCACCCCCAGCGCGGTCTGCGCCAGCGCCAGCTTCTCGTCACCGCTGAGCGCAATGCGCGCCGCAACGGGCCCCTCGGCCGGCGTCGGCGCCAACGCGCCGCCATAGATGCGTTTGCACAGGTTCTGCGCCGCCAGCTGGCGCAGATCGCGGCGGATGGTCGCTTCGGTGGTGTTCAGCCGCTGCGCCATCTCCAGGGCCAGCACCCGCCCCTGTTGGCGGAGCGTGTCAAGAATGGCCTGGTGACGCTCATTCGGTAACAGTTTGGACATCATGTCAATCCGGTGACGCTAAAGTGATCATGAATGTACACAAACAAACACAAACGTACAATGCAGGGCGGAAGAAAAATCGCCGGGCAGGATTTTCGCCTGCGGGATGTTGGCTATACTGAGGCAAGCGAAGTTACCGCAGACGTAACGGCTTGGACGCTAAGGGAAAACGATGTTATTGACGATCGCAAGGTGGCTGTTTCAACTCCCCGGGAAGCTGTTCGGGCTGATTTTCAAAAATCGCCTGAGGATATTTTTGTTCTTCATGCTGGTCGCCGTTGGGGTGCTCGGCGCCAAGCGCTATCTGCGCGCCCACCAATATGACGACGAGTTCAGTCTCGCCGCCCCCGCCGATTACAATCGCGCCATCAAGCGCGAAATGCCGCTGCGGGAGGCGCGCGAACAGTGCGGCGGGCCGCTGCATGACAATGCCGGGCAGCCGTGGCCCGCCTCAGCGGGTTATCTGCATCAGCCAACGCGGCTGCCCGCATCCGGCCTGCATCGGCTGACGTTGGATAATCAGGGCAACGATTTCGCGGTGCTGGTCAAGCTGGAAACGCCAGCGGCGCCGCAACAGCTGGCGGAAGTCTTTATTCCGCCCGCCGGCAGCTTCGAGGTGAAAATCAATACGAACGCGGAACACGTGTTGAAAATCAAGAATATCAAGACCGGCTGCATGTTCCGCTCCCGGCCGTTCAACCTGGATAAACAGCGTGATTGGCGCATGCCGCTGACGCTGCGGAAGGACGGCAGCCTGCAGCTGCAGCCGATAGGCGATCGCCAATTCTGAGCGGGCGCCGGGCAGCAGAGCCGGCGCCGCATAGGGTTACTTTTTCACCGGATGATCGCGGCGGAACAGTTCCCAGCTTTCAATTTCCTGCCCACTCGGCAAGGTACAGGTGGAATACTGGCCTACCGCATTCTCTTTGGCGTTCAGCTTGCCGCCGATTTGGGTGCAGTACACGTCGGCCGGGTTCGCCATGCCGATCGGTTTCACCTGCGGCGGTGGCGGCGCCTCGTTAGATTTCACGGAACACCCCTGCAACATCGTCATCCCTGCCAGCAGGGAAAGCATCAACGTTTTTTTCATTTTTCCAGCTTATACAAAAACGAACGGCGGAGCGCTCCGCCGTTCTTAGATCATGAAATAAAGGATTTGCCCTGTTTCAGCACCAGATCGCAGGCTTTTTGCTTCACCTTCTCGGTGATCTGCGAGGTGCCCAGGCTGTTGAGATCCAGGCTCTTGCCTTCGCCGGTCTGCAGCAAGCCGCCCAGGCCCTGCTGATAATCCTGGCTCTTGGCGTTTTCGGTGCTGGTGATGCCCAGCTTGCTGAGCAGCTGATCTTTCACCCCTTCGGCACCGTTAGCCGACAGCACGTTGTTTTTCACGCAGTACTGCAGGATACCGGCGGCATTGGTCATGCTGCTGGAGCTCAACGCCTTGTCGCCGCCGTTCAGCAGGCCGGTCAACGAGGAGAGCGACATGCCGCCGCTGCTGTCGCCGCCCGACTTGCTCAGTTCGCCCGCCGCGCTGCTGAGGGAATCCATCAGCCCGGCGGCCTGGGTGGCGCCGCTGGCCAGGGTCGCGGACAGCGCCAAAGCCAGCAATAAACGATGTTTGGTGATCATAGTGGTGAAACTCCTGTCATAACGGCATGCAATCGGCGCAGCGCGCCGGGATACCTCTCCGACGCCGCCTGCAGCGACAAGTTCCTTTTATCTCGCCGCCGCGCCGTTTTTCGGAATTCAGGAAGTTTAGAACTGCCAGCGCAGCCAGGCGAAGAACACGTTGCCGTTGTTATAGGTGCCGGGAATGTAGGTCGCCTGGAACGTCAGCCGCTGATAGCCGATAGAGGCCAGCGGCAGCGGCGCCGGGATAGGGATGTAATTCCAGTTATCGCGCGCGGTGACGCTGGCGGTGAAGCCCAGCCCCAGGCGGAAATCCTTATCATCCAGCGGGCGCCAGATCTTCTCGTAGGCGTAGCCGCCGATCGGCTCCCATTTGTTGAAGGAATCCTTAAACGCCATGATGTAGATGCCGTGCCAGTCACCGTCGCTGTCGTAGCGGGAGATGCCGTAACCGGCGCCCCACGGGCGTTCGTTGTACTTATCGATATGCTCATCATCATAAGTCCAACGGTTGTGCCAGGTGATGGCCGGGATATAGAGATCGTGGTTAGGCGAGTTGTTCCAGGTCTCCGCCACGTTATCGGTAAAACGCTGCCATAAACCCGGTTTTTCAGCCTGTGCGGCATTGCCACTTTCTGTACCAACCTCAGCATAAGAAGGCAGTGCAGGAAATATCAACGCCAGAGAACACGCCAAAAGGGTCCGTTTTAGAAACATCGTAAAGCTCCTGTAAAAATACGGCCGCAGATTTTTACCGATAGCCCAGGCAAGATCAAGCCGTATCTAATTTATCCAACGCCCGTTGTGCTTTGGTTAAGTTTAGCACCGGAAAATGCCCAATAATTCAGGACAAACCGTACCGGTATCCGCATGCTATTGCCTTTCGGGCGGCAAAACCGTGGGAAAAATCCGCTTTGTCGCACGCTACTCGCGAGCAAGATGCTTGACCAACACATCGACATCGAGACGGTTCACAAACTCCAGGGAATACGAGGAATAGAGGCCGAACAGGCGGTTTTGGTGCCCGACCACCACCAGATCGATGCCGGCCTGGTGAATAAAATCGCTCACGTCCTTAAAGCGCCGAATGGTGACAATCTCCTTGACCGCGACCGGCACATCGACGGCGCTCACCAACCGGCTCAGCATCGCTTTGGCGGCGATCACTTCCTGCGCCTGGCGATCCTTGATTAACGCATCGCTGCCGTACTCCAGCTCCGCGTAGTCGGCGTTAAGATGGCCGACGGTGAGGGCGATTGGCTTACCGCGCACCATCGCCGCCGTTTGACGCAGCAACGGCAACCCATCACGCTCATCATGAATCAACACCAGAATATGTCGATAGCCTTTCATCACATGCCCCCCTCTCAGGCCAGCACCGCTGGGACATGAGCCCCTCTGGTAGGTATACGCCATCCGTGCGCACGTAGAGAAAAGTTTACGTATCACTTCCCACAGAATGTGATAACCGCCACGTTATATTAGCGCCCGTGACGGCCCATTTTTACACCGGCCCGACGCGGCGCGCATTGCGGCATCTGTAAAGCAAAACTGACAACCATGACCGAATAAAAAAACCTCATTGTTAATTTTTTGTTTTTAATTGGTTACTGGAAGGTTTCTTTAAATAAGCGTGCGGCGGATCACCAAAATGCACCTTTACATGAAGTTGTGCTTTTCTTTCTCAGGCAAAAAGCGTTGCACCGCTCAATGGGATTTAACACGGCTTCAAAAGTACCGGATGATTCACCCTGCATCATGATAAATACCAATGCGCCGCCGTTTTTCTGCCGATATGCCGTCAACGAAAAATACCGCCCCGCCCTAATGCACAATAGCCACACTATTTATGGAAAAACCCATCGCGTAAAGCGCCGAATACAAACCGCCTCTTCCTCGGCCGCTCCCCCTATCTTGAACAAGCCGGCACTTTAAATAACTGTTAATGCTAACGACACAACATCGCCAGCAATTTATTTTTGCTGATTTTCGCCTGACAAAATAAAGATAAATAATCCGGAGCAATCAATGAAAATAACTATCGGGTCATTCATTCTGCAACAGCTTCACGCCCTGAACGTCGATCGTATTTACGGCGTGCCCGGCGACTATAACCTCAGCCTGCTGGAGCTGTTGGAAAGCGACGAACGGCTGGCGTTCGTCGGCAACTGCAATGAATTGAACGCCTCCTACGCCGCCGACGGCTACGCACGGATGAAAGGCGCCGGCGCGCTGATCGTCACCTACGGCGTCGGCGATCTGGCCGCGCTGTCCGGCATCGCCGGCGCCTATGCCGAATCTTCGCCGGTGGTCTGCATCGCCGGCACGCCGCCGCTGCACGCGATGAAGAATCATCAGCTATTGCACCATACCCTGGGCGACGGCAATTTCGACAACGTCATGAACTGCTTTAAACAATTCACCGTCGCTCAGGCTCTTATCACGCCGGAAAATGCCGCGCAGGAAATTCCACGCGTTATTTCTCGCGCCTGGATAGAGAAGAAACCGGTGTATTTACAGCTGCCGTCTGATATTTGCGATATCGAAATTGAAGTCGCCGAAGCCGCAGCAGCGCCGCAATTGCCGGCGAGCGATAAATACAATGTGCAATTGGCGGCAATGGCGCTGTTAACCAAAATAAAGCGCGCGCAGCGCCCAATCATGTTGGTCGATCAAATGGTGGATCGCTACCAGTTGCAGCAGTTGGTTATCGATGTCGCTCACCGCTTCGCCATACCGCTGACCAACATGCCAACCGCCAAATGCATTATCCCGGAAAATACCGCCGGCTGGATGGGCGGCTACAGCGGCAACCTGTCGCGCCCCGAATTGTATGAACGCATGGCCCACTCAGATTGCGTGCTGAGTTTCGGCGTGCGTCTGGTGGACTCCACCACCGGCTATTTCTCGCAACAAATTCCCGCCGCCGCTCAGGTGGATATTCAGCCGTTCTCGATGAAGCTGGACAATACGTCCTACCCGGCGGTAGCGACGGCGGCTCTGCTGCAGGCGCTGCTGGATCTGAGCGAAGACGCGCCGGCGCAGCTTTTATCACCGCTGGCCGATCCGCGTGACAAGCTGGCGACGCCGAGCGACGCGCCTATCGACCAGGCCTATCTGTGGCAGCGGATCCAACGCTTCATCCAGGCGGAGGATGTGGTGGTGGTGGAAAACGGCACCTCGGGCGCGGCCATCGGCGGCATGCGCATGCCGGGCGGCGTCAAGGTGGTCAACCAACCGATTTGGGGCTCGATCGGTTATACCCTGCCGGCGCTGCTCGGCACCCTGATGGCGGCCCCTGAGCGCCGTCACCTGCTGTTCATCGGCGACGGCTCCTTCCAGCTTACCGCGCAGGAAGTGTCCACTCTGCTGCGCTGCGAACAAAAGCCGATCATCTTCCTGATCAACAACGACGGTTACACTATCGAACGCTATATCCTCGGCGAAAACTCGTCCTACAACGACATCAGCCCGTGGGACTACGCCAAACTGCCGGCGGTATTGAATACCCAGGCGCAGCCGTTCAGCGTGGCGGTGGAAACCACACAACAGCTGGAAATGGCCCTGGAACACGCCTCACGGCAGGATCGGCTGGCGTTTATCGAGGTGAAAGTGCCGATGATGGACACGCCGCCGGTGATGAAAGAGTTCTGTAACCGCTGCAACAGCTTTAACTTCGGCCTGACCAACCCGCGCCGCAGCGCCTGAGGCGCGATGATCGCGCCGCCGGTGGTTCAGGCCTCCGGCGGCGTTTTTCATACCGTTACCCGCCGGCGCGCGCCATGCAGCGCTGCCGGCGTTCATCCACCCGCTTGGCGAACCAGGCGGTGGTCAGCTTGCGGGTGATTTTCGGGCTTTCCAGCTGAATACCCGGCAGCATCTCACGCGGCAGCTTGCCGCCCGCCAACGCAAAGACCTTCTTATACAGGTCGGTATCGGCAAAGTCAGCCGTATCGCCTTTCTCAAGCGCCCGGCGAATGGCGCTGTCGCTCATGTTCAGGCGCTTGCCGAGCGTACGCACCGCCAGCTCGGTCGAGCCGGGCTTGTCGCTGCTGAAGTCGATCAGATCGCCGTCCAGCGCCAGCGGAATGGCGCTCGCCCGACTGACCGCGTTTTGGAACGCCGCGTTGCGGCTGGCGTACCAGCCGGCGTTGAAGTCGGCAAAGCGGTAAATCGGCCGGCTGTAATCGGCCGGGTACCCCAGCAAATGCATAATGCCGAAGTACATGCCGCCGCGCCGGCTGAAAACTTCGCGGCGAATCGAGCCGTCGACCGGATAAGGATACCCTTTGGCGTGCGCCTCGGCGAAGGCGATGCTCACCTGCATCGGGCCGCCGGTATGTACCGGGTTCAAATGGCCGAACAGCTTCTGTCCCATCGGCACGCGGTCGATCATGTCATCGAAGATATCGCTCAGATCCTTCTCCGTGCGCACCTTATCCAGACGCTCACTGTAGCTCTGGCCGTTCGACGACGAGATCTTCAACGCGGTATGCACCAAAAAGTTCGGGATGTGCATCTGATCGGCACGGCGGTCGATCTCTTTCCAGGCGATCTTCGGCAGCCCCGGCACCTGCGGGTTAGCCTGGAATGTCGACTCTTGTTCGGTCACCGCCAGCACCGAACACAGGTTCTCATCGCTCGGTTCAATGCCCTGCGCGGCGAAGGCGGCGGTAATATCGGTGGCCCAGCCCTGACGATCGCCGGCGTTGGCCGGGATCAGCGTCATCAGTCGGGCTTTGACGTCGGCGGGGCGCGCCGCCGGCGCCGTGGTGGTGGTTTTGCTGGTACAGCCCGCCAGCGCCAGCAGCGCGGCCAGGCTCAGCCAACGGAAGGGCATCGGGTGGAATAAACGAGATATCGGCATCTTTTCCCTGAACGTGATGACATGAACAGCACTGAAATTAGCCCAGCCGCCGCACACAATCCAGTATAAAGATATCGTCGCGCCTTTCCGTCAGGCCGCTATGTTCAAACGATCGATAAAGATGTATTTTATATGCATCATATAAATCACTTTGTTTGCCCAGCCAGAGGAGCCCCCTATGGAGCAGCAGCTGCTTTGCTATAAAACCCTGCCGGAATGGAACAGCGACACACTGCCGGAAGCCTTTCGCCAGCGCCACAACACCCAGAACGGCACCTGGGCGAAGCTCACCGTGCTGAGCGGCAACCTGACGTTCGCCATGATGACCGAAGACGGCGCCACCACCGAGACCTGGCAGTTTAGCCCCGAAAGCCAGCCGCCGTTTATCACGCCGCAGCAGTGGCATCGCATCGTTTCCTTCTCGGACGACATGACCTGCCGGCTGGCGTTCTACTGCACGCCGGAAGATTACTACCACAAGAAATACGAACTGACGCGCACCCACTCCGAAGTGATCGAGGCGGCGGCGCGCATCGCACCGGGCAAGGCGCTGGATCTGGGCTGCGGCGGCGGCCGCAATTCGCTCTATCTCAATCTGAAAGGTTTCGACGTCACCGCCTGGGACAAGCACGCGCCGTCGATAGCTCGCCTCAATCAGATCATCGACGCCGAGCAGCTGACCCGCCTGAGCGCCGGGGTGCAGGATCTCAATACTCACCGCTTCAGCGGCGAGTACGACTTCATCCTGTCCACCGTGGTGTTGATGTTTCTCGAGCGCCAGCAGATCCCGCATATCGTGCAAAACATGCAGGACAGCACCGTGCCCGGCGGCCATAATCTGATCGTGGCGGCGATGGATACCGAAGATTATCCCTGCCCGCTGCCTTTCCCGTTCACCTTCAAGCCGGGCGAGCTGAAGCTCTATTATCGCGACTGGCAGATCCTCAAATACAACGAGGACGTCGGCCAACTGCACAAGACCGACGCCGCCGGCAACCGCATCTCGCTGCGCTTCGCCACCCTGCTGGCGCGCAAGCTATAACGCGTCGTGAAAGATCACCCCTAGCGTGTGGCGTTGGCCGGTGCGTATCCGGCTGACGCCGTGGCGCAGATTGACCCGATAGTAGCCTCTCGCCCCGGCCACCGGCCGATGGTGCACCGCGAACACCACCGCGTCACCCTGCTGCAAGGGCACCACCTCCGGCCGGCTCTGCATCCGCGGCCGCTGCTCGGTCAGCACAAACTCGCCGCCGGTGAAGTCCTGCCCGGGGGCGGAAAGCAGGAACGCCACCTGCAGCGGAAACACCCGTTCGCCGTACAGATCCTGATGCAGGCAGTTGTAATCCCCCTCCGTGTAACGCAACAGCAGCGGCGTTGGCCGCCGCTGGCCGGCCTGATGGCATTCAGTCAGGTAGGCCTCGTGTTCGGCGGGATAGCGCGCCGCCAGACCCAGCATGGCGTTCCAGCGATTGGCCAACGGCGCCAACCGCGCGTACAGCAGGCCGCGCACTTCGGCCACCGGGGGCGGTAACGGATACGCAAAATACTGGTACTCGCCGCGGCCAAAACCGTGCCGCGCCATGACGATGCGGCTGCGAAAATGTTCGCCATGCGGATAAAGCGCCGCCAATTGCCGGCACAGCTCGGCGCTGAGCACGCCCGGCAGGCGCGCCCCCCCTTGCGCATCAAGTTCGCGTTCGATCGCCGCCCAGTCCAATTCGGCCAACCGCGCCGCCAGCGCGCCGCTCATCGCTGCGCCTCCTTTTCCAGCAAGGCTTTCTTGCGCTCGACGCCCCAGCGATAACCGGACAAGGCGCCGTCGTTGCGCACCACCCGGTGACAGGGGATTGCCACCGCCAGCACGTTGGCGGCGCAGGCGCCGGCCACCGCGCGCACCGCCTTCGGCGCGCCGATGCGCCGGGCGATATCGGCATAGCTGACGGTTTCGCCGACCGGTATCGCCTGCAGCGCCCGCCAGACCCGCTGTTGAAACGCAGTGCCGCGAATATCCAGCGGCAGCGCCAGCCCGCTCTCCGGCGCTTCGATCAGGCCCACCACCTGCGCCATCAGCGCTTCATACTGCGCGTCACCGCCGATCAGCTCGGCGTTGGGGAATTTATCCTGCAGATCCTGCACCAGCTGCTGCGCATCGTCCCCCAGCAGAATGGCGCAAATACCCACCTCGCTCTGCGCCGCCAGGATCTCACCCAGCGAACAGCGCCCAACAGCAAAATGGATGCGCATGCCTTTGCCGCCCGCCCGGTAGGCTTTCGGCGTCATGCCCAGCGCGGCGTTGGCTTGCTGGTAAAAGCGGCCGTTGGCGCCATAGCCGGCGTCGAAGATCGCGTCGGTCACCGTCTCCTGCTGCTTAAGACCGCAGCGCAACCGCTGGCTGCGCTGCGCGTCGGCGTAGCCTTTCGGCGTCAGGCCGGTGATCGCTTTGAACAGCCGGTGGAAATGGTATTGGCTCAACCCGACGTGGCGCGCCAGCGTCTGCAGCGACGGCGCTTTCTCCGCCCGTTCGATATAGCGGCAGGCCTCGGCTATCTGCCGCGCATGCTGCTCCGTCAACGGCGTCAGCCCCTGGCGGCAGCGTTTGCAGGGCCGATAACCCGCCGCCTCCGCCTGTTCCGCATCGTCGAACAGCTCCACGTTTTGCCGATTCGGCTGGCGTGACGGGCAGGAAGGCGAGCAATACACGCCGGTGGTTTTCACCGCGTAGATAAAGCGGCCGTCGGCGTGCTTGTCGCGGCTGACGATCGCCAGCCAGCGCGGATCGGCGCTGTCGATTACGTTTTTCATCATCCGTTCCTCACTGCGGTTTCGATGTTAACCAGCATAGTGACGGGCCGTTGGCGAAACACGCCGACTCTTGCTTTTTAATTCGACGCCGACGTTTTCAACAATGTTTCGACAATTTTTAACCAACAACATGAAGTTTATTACGTTGCCAACCCGCTTGCACGGCGTTAGGATCGCGGCCGGTCACGGGCGTGGCCAGTGTTTTTGCCTGTTAGTTGCGCGCATGGAGAGGTTATTGTGTTAGAGAGTTTTGGCGTCCTGAATTTATGGACCTATTTGGCCGGGGTGGTCTTCATCATCATTCTGCCGGGGCCGAATACGCTGTACGTGCTGAAAACCGGCATATCGCGCGGCGTGCGCGCCGGCTACACCGCGGCGCTGGGCGTGTTTATCGGCGATGCGATCCTGATCTTCTGCGCCTATATCGGCGTGGCGTCGCTGATCCGCACCACGCCGTTCCTGTTTACCCTGGTGCGTTTTCTCGGCGCGATTTACCTGCTGTTCCTCGGCGCAAAAATCCTCTACGCCACCTTCGTGCAGAAGGCGCAGGCGCAACAGCAGCAAATTGAAGGCGGCCACAGCATTCTGCGCAAGTCGCTGACGCTGAGCCTGACCAACCCGAAAGCCATTCTGTTTTACGTGTCGTTCTTCGTGCAGTTCATCGACTTCAACTACGCGCACACCGGGCTGTCGTTCACCATTCTGGCGCTGATCCTCGAAGCCGTCAGCTTTATCTACATGAGCACGCTGATCTTCTCCGGCGCGATGCTGGCGCATTTCTTCAACCACAAGAAAGGCCTGGCGAAGCTCGGCAACGGCCTGATCGGCCTGCTGTTCCTCGGTTTCGCCACCCGTCTGGCGACCCTGAGCTCGTGATCCCTCCCGGCCGGCGCCCGCCGGCCGCGGTTTACTCTCCCGTCACGGCAAAATGACACGCAGGACAAACCGAATGTCAGGCAGACCAAAGCCGCCGCTTTCCCGCTGATCTAGACTCTCAGGGTTAACGATAACCTGATGAGCCTGATCGGAGGATGTATGTCTGACAATACCGTAGCCGTGCTGGATAGCGTGTCGCGTTTTCTCGATCGTCAGCATGGGCTGTATATCGACGGCCAGTGGCGCGCGTCCGCCGCGGAAGGCCGCCTGGCGGTGTACAACCCCGCCAATGGGCAGCAGATCGCCACCACCGCCGACGCCAATGAACACGACGTCGCGCTGGCGGTGCAGTCCGCCCACAAAGCCTTCAGCGAAGGCGTCTGGGCGCAGCGCCTGCCGGTAGAGCGCGAGCGCATCCTGCTGCGCTTCGCCGATCTGGTGGAGCAGCACGCCGAAGAGTTGGCGCAGCTCGAAACCCTTGAGCAGGGCAAATCCATCAACATCGCCCGCGCCTTCGAAGTCGGCAGCACCCTGAACTGGATGCGCTACACCGCCGGGCTGGCGACCAAAATCACCGGCCAGACGCTGGATGTCTCCATTCCGATGCCACCGGGCGCCAAATATCAGGTTTATACCCGCAAAGAGCCGATCGGCGTGGTCGCCGGCATCGTGCCCTGGAACTTCCCGCTGATGATCGGCATGTGGAAAGTGATGCCGGCGCTGGCCGCGGGCTGCTCCATCGTCATCAAGCCGTCGGAAACCACCCCGCTCACCCTGCTGCGCATGGCCGAACTGGCGAGCGAAGCCGGCGTGCCGCCGGGCGCGTTCAACGTGGTCACCGGCCGCGGCACCGTGTGCGGCAAGGCGCTGACCGAACATCCGCTGATCGCCAAAGTCAGCTTTACCGGCTCCACGCCGGTGGGCAAAAGCATCGCGCGCGCGGCGGCGGATCGCCTGACCCGCGTGACGCTGGAGCTGGGCGGCAAAAACCCGGCCATCGTGCTGAAAGATGCCGATCCACAGCAGGTGATCGAAGGCCTGATGCTCGGCAGCTTCCTCAACCAGGGGCAGGTGTGCGCCGCCAGCTCGCGAATCTATATCGAAGCGCCGATTTATGATCGGTTGGTGGCCGGATTCGAACAGGCGGTGAAATCGCTGTCGGTCGGGCCGGGGATGGATACCGGCGCGCAAATCAACCCGCTGGTATCGCTCGCGCACCGCAACAAGGTGGCGGCCTACCTGGACGACGCCCGGGCGAAAAACGCCGAGCTTATCGGCGGCGCGGCCGGGCCGGACGCCAACGGCTTCTACATTCCGCCGACCCTGGTGA
The DNA here is from genome assembly GCF_052166845.1 of Serratia sp. CY71090. NCBI lineage: Bacteria > Pseudomonadati > Pseudomonadota > Gammaproteobacteria > Enterobacterales > Yersiniaceae > Serratia > Serratia sp. CY71090. Next base: position 695,440 of record NZ_JBJNOA010000003.1, read on the forward strand.
TCAACCCGGACGATAGGCTGAACCTGACGCGCGAGGAAGTGTTCGGCCCGGTGGTCAACCTGATCCGGGTGGCGAGCGCCGAAGAAGCGCTGAGCAAGGCTAACGACACCGACTTCGGGCTGACCGCCAGCCTGTGGACCACCAGCCTGCAGCAGGCGATGGCGCTGACGCCGCGCATTCAGGCCGGCACCGTGTGGGTCAACACCCATACGCTGATCGACCCGAACATGCCGTTCGGCGGGTTCAAACAGTCGGGCAGCGGCCGTGATTTCGGCCCGGATTGGCTGGACGCTTACACCGAGTCGAAATCGGTCTGCATCCGCTATTGAGTGAAGCGGCGCGGGCCTGGCCCGCGCCCTGACTTACTGATACTGCCGACGGTACTCGCTCGGCGACATGCCGAAACGCTGCTTGAAAGCGGTCGAGAAATGGCTGTGATCGGCGAAGCCCCAGTCGAGGCCGACTCCGGCCAGCTTTTCTTGCCCGGCGGCGCTGCGCAGCGCCTGCGCGCACAGATCCAGCCTGCGGTTCCTGATGTACTG